>NZ_JBMOUF010000016.1:0-102126 GCF_049319705.1 Janthinobacterium sp. Mn2066
TTGGGACGCCACCCAACTCCCCCTCTCCCTCTCTCCTTCCGCTCCCCGTTTACAGCCCCGCCCCCCCCGCCCCCGCCATCCCCCCCGGGCCTCCGGGCAACATGAAAAAAATTACTTCTCGGCGAAGGCGCGCTCGACCACGAAGTCGCCAGGCGTGGAAGTATTGCCTTCCTTGAAGCCGCGTTCTTCCAGCATTTCCTTCAGGTCGCGCAGCATGTCGGAGCTGCCGCAGATCATCACGCGGTCCACGGCCGGGTCCAGCGGCGGCACGCCCAGGTCTTCGAACAGCTTGCCGTTTTCGATCAGCTCGGTGATGCGGCCCGTGTTGCGGAAGTCTTCGCGCGTCACGGTCGGGTAGTAGCGCAGCTTGTCGGTGACCATTTCGCCGAGGAACTCATGGTTCGGCAAGTGATCGACCAGCAGGTCGTGGTAAGCCAGCTCATCGACCTGGCGCACGCCGTGCACCAGGATCAGCTGGTCGAAGCGCTCGTAGATGTCCGGATCGCGCACGATGCTGAGGAATGGGGCCAGGCCGGTGCCGGTCGACAGCATGTACAGGCGCTTGCCTGGCAGCAGGTAATCGGACACCAGGGTGCCGGTCGGTTTGCGGCCGACGATCACGGTGTCGCCCACTTGCAAGTGCTGCAGGCGCGAGGTCAGCGGGCCGCCCGGCACTTTGATGCTGAAAAATTCCAGGTGTTCTTCGTAATTGGCGCTGGCGATGCTGTAGGCGCGCAGCAGCGGCTTGCCGTCCACGCGCAAGCCGATCATCGTGAAATGGCCATTCGAGAAACGCAGCGACGTGTCGCGCGTGGTGGTAAAGGAGAACAGGGTATCCGTCCAGTGGTGCACGCTTAATACGCGCTCTTCATTCATCGAACTCATAGTGTGTGTTTACTAGTCAAAAATATGGTTATGTGCTGGCAAGTGCTGGCAAAAGTGAAACCCTGTGTCGGCCCAGCTGCTATTGTACGCAGCTCTGCATGAAATTGTTACCGTCTATCGCCACCAATGCTGCCGCACACGATACTGACATTATAGTGCCGATGACAAGATGCGGCGCAATTTCACCATATTTGCCCATGTTCGGCCGCATGCATGGCGATATAGCTTGCAAGATTATCATCGCAGATATCGAGATTACGCAAGATTTCATTCATGAAACTGACGGGCGCCGAGCCGGGCGCCGTGACGACCCTGCCATCGGCGACAGCGTACGGTACATCCTGGTAATGGCCGGCGCCTGCATAGCCCGTTTGCGCCAGGTTCTCTGCACAATTGGACGTATGGCGCACCCGGTCGAGCAGGCCAGCTTGCGCCAGTGCGCGGGTGCCATCGCACATGCCGGCCACCACGCTGCCGCGTGCATGGGCGGCGACCAGCAAGGGGCTGAGGTCGGGCGCCTGCGGCGTCTGCCAGATGCTGCCGCCGCAGACGATCAATGCATCGAGTCCATCGAGCGAAATATCTTCCAGCGCCAGTTGCGGCGTGACCAGCATGCCGCCGGAGGACGCTACCTGCATGCCGCCTGGCGTGGCAAAGCTGGTGTAGAAACCATAGTACTGGCGGGCGGTGGAATTGAGCAGGGCGGTTTCCCAGTCGGAAAAATTATGGCTCAGGATAGTGATGGCGCGTGGCATGGCGGTCCTTTCAAGGCAAAGGCGCGCGCACCGGAGGGACTCTGGTGCGCGCGCGGAAAGGCAGCACTGTAGCTGTCGCCACTGTCAGTTTCTGTCAGTGGCAGGCCAGCGCAGTCTATTTCATGGCCACTTTCACCAGCACCGGATCGGCGCGGTAGACAGCGGGCATGAAACGTTTCAGGTTCGCCACTTTCGGCAAATCGTTGACGGCGATATAGCCATTGTCCGGGTACATGGCCAGGAAGTTCTGGTGATAGGCTTCCGCCATGTAAAAACGCTTGCCGTCTTCGATCTTCGTCACGATCGGCGCCTTGAAGGCGTGCGAGGCGTCGAGCTGGGCGATGTACGCCTCGGCCACCTTGCGCTGGGCCGGCGACGTGGGGAAGATGGCCGAGCGGTATTGCGTGCCGCTGTCCGGGCCCTGGCGGTTCAGCATGGTGGGGTTGTGGGCGACGGAAAAGAACACCTGCAGCAGCTTGCCGTAGCTCACTTGCGATGGATCAAATGTCACTTGCACCGATTCCGCATGCCCCGTATTGCCATAGCCGACTTCTTCATAGTGCGCGCTGCCCGCCGCGCCGCCCGTGTAGCCGGAGACGGCGTTCTTCACGCCCTTGACGTGCTGGAACACGCCTTGCACGCCCCAGAAGCAGCCGCCGGCAAACACCGCCGTCTCTTCATGGCCGCTGACCGGTTCATCGACCGTGGGCGCGGCGATGACGACGGCGTCTTCGGCCGACAGGGCAGGCAATTGCGGCAGCAGCAGGACGGCGGCCAGGGCTGCGCCACCAGCCAGTTTCAACAGCGTCGCTGCACGGGGTTGGGATTGCTTGTTCATGAGCTACTCCTTTACATTATTGAAAAATCAGCCGAAGGTGAAGGCATAGGCCTGCACGCCGGGGTCGAGGAATTCGATGCTGAAAGTGTGGTCAGCCACCGGGCCGTCCAGGCGCAGCAGCTGGTACAGGCGCTGGCCGGTCACCGTGCCGCTGCCATCGGCCTGCACATCGCTGCCGTGGCTGGTGTGTGGCGCGGCGCCATCCAGCGTTACCTTGAAGCGCACCGGCTTGCCATCCTTGCCCGGGCCCAGCACCAGGTGCACGTCACGGGCATGGAAGCGGTAGACGATGCGGCCAGGAGCTTGCGTCAGGGCCACGTTTTCAGCGCTGGCGTGCCAGCTGCCTTCCAGCGCCCACTGGTTCAGGGCCAGTCGGGCTGGCGCCGAGTACTGCTGCGTGCGGTCTTTCTTTTCGCCGCCCGGCGAGGCGAAATTGCTGGCGCGGTCGGTGCCCAGATAGGTTTCCGGCGAACCCACATCGGCGTTATTGCTGGCTTGTTCCACGCCGGTGGCGTCGGGCATGCCGCTGACCACGCCGCCGGCCACGTTCTTGTTGCCCGCTTCGGCCAGCAGTTGCTGGATGATTTTTTCCGACTGCGCATACTCGCCTTCACCGAAATGGTGACCACGGATCTGGCCCTTGGCGTCGATGAAATAGTGGGCAGGCCAGTATTCGTTGCCGAAGGCGCGCCAGATGCTGTAATCGTTGTCGATGGCGACCGGGTAATTAATGCCGAGGTCCTTGACGGCCTTGCGCACATTGCCGATATCGCGTTCAAAGGCGAACTCCGGTGCATGCACGCCGATCACTACCAGGCCCTGGTCGTGGTATTTCGCAGCCCAGGCCTTGACGTACGGCAAGCTGCGCAGGCAGTTGATGCAGGAGTAAGTCCAGAAATCGACCAGGACTACTTTACCTTTCAGGCTGGCGGCCGTCAGCGGTGGCGAATTGAGCCATTGCACGGCGCCATCGAGCGATGGCAACTGGCCTTCGACAGGCAAGCTGGCTGGAGCAGACACGGCAGCGGCGGCCATCATGGCGTTCGAGGCAGCCATGGCAGATGCAGGTACAGCTGCCGGGGCTGGCTTGGGCTTGAATTTATCGAGCAGCGATTGTTCCAGCGAAGTCGTGCCGCTGTTCGACACCTTGGTCAGCAAGCCCGTGTCCAGGCCCAGCGCGATGGCGGCCACGCCGGCCAGCATGGCCAGGCCCAGGCCACGGCGTATCCATTCGCCGGCGCCCAGCGAGCGTTTCATGGCCGTGAATACCTTGCCACCGATCAGCAAGGCCACGGCCAGCGAGGTGGCGGCGCCCGCTGCATACGCCAGCAACAGGAAAGTAGTGCCCACGCTGGCGCCATTCAAGGCTGCGCCCGTCAAGACCAGGCCCAGTATGGGGCCGGCGCAGGGCGCCCACAGCAAGCCGGTGGCGATGCCCAGCAAGAAGGAAGCACTGATGCTGCCTTGCTTGCCGTCAACTGCGGGTTGTTGGGCTGCGTTGGATAAACGGCTGCCCAGCGCCACCAGCGGCGCCGTCAGTTTTTCCGCCAGGTGCGGCAGCAGCAGGGTCACGCCAAAGAAGGCCATCAGCGCCATCGCCAGCCAGCGGCCATATTGGTTCGCCTGCACCACCCAGCCGCCACCGACGGCAGCTAACGTCGCCACGGCGGCAAAGGTCAGGGCCATGCCGGCCAGCAAGGGCAAGCCGCTGCGGCGGAACGGTTCGCTGCTGCGCGCAAACACGAAGGGCAGCACAGGCAGGATGCAGGGGCTGACGATGGTCAGGGCGCCGCCCAGGTAGGAAAGGAGCAGTAATAACATGGTGTCTTCTTTTTATGGGTAGATAAGAGGTGAACCGCTCAGGCTGCGCCGGGCGTAAAGTTCATGGCCACGCCATTCATGCAATAGCGCAAGCCGGTGGGCGCAGGGCCGTCATCAAACACGTGGCCCAGGTGGCCGCCGCAGCGCCGGCACAGCACTTCCGTGCGTTCCATGCCCAGCGTGCTGTCGGTCTTGTCATTGACGGCGCGTGCCAGCGGTTTCCAGAAGCTGGGCCAGCCCGTGTGGCTGTCGAACTTGGTGCTCGATGAAAACAGCGGGAGCTGGCAGCCGGCGCAGCTGAACGTGCCGCGCCGGTGTTCCGAATTCAATGGGCTGCTGTAGGGACGTTCCGTGCCGGCCCGGCGCAGCACGTCAAATTGTTGATCGGTGAGTAACTTTTTCCATTCAGCATCAGAGTGCATGACTTCATACACGGTGCTCGCTGGCGTTGCCGCGTTGGCAGTATTGCGCCAGCTCAGCGAGCCGGCGATCAGGGCAGCGCTACTGGCGGCGCTGGTGAGCAGGAATGTGCGGCGCGATAACATGGGACCTCCCGGGCTGGTTAGATGAAGAATCGTTGATTCGATGTCGCCATTGTGTTCCTGCCCTGGTGACGAAGTCCTCACGTAAAGTTAAATGATTTGTGATACTTTCAAACGGCATCCTCAGGCACAATGCGGCCATACTGACCATGAAAGGCCCGGACAATTGGACAAGAACAAGCGCATCCTGATCGTTGAAGACGACCAGCCCATCGCCGACCTGCTGCGGCTGCACCTGCGCGACGAGGGGTATGAAGTCTGCCATTGCGCCGATGGCGACCTGGGTTTGCAGCAGCTGCGCCAAGGCGGCTGGGACGCGCTGATTCTCGACCTGATGCTGCCCGGCGTCGACGGCCTGGAGATTTGCCGCCATGCCCGCGCCATGCCCACGTACACGCCCATCATCATCACCAGCGCGCGCGCCAGCGAAGTGCACCGCATCCTGGGGCTGGAACTGGGCGCCGACGACTACCTGGCCAAGCCATTTTCCGTGCTGGAACTGGTGGCGCGTGTGAAAGCGCTGTTGCGCCGCACGGACGCCATGCTGAAGCAGCGCAAGGGCGAAGAGGGCAGCCTGTCGCTGCACGGCGTGGCGCTGGACCCGATCACCCGCATCGCCAGCGCCGATGGCAAGCGGCTGGACCTGACGCCGCGTGAATTCGACCTGCTGTACTTTTTCGTCAAGCAGCCGGGCAAGGTGTTTTCGCGGCTGGACTTGCTGAACCAGGTCTGGGGCTACCAGCACGACGGTTATGAACACACGGTCAACACGCATATCAACCGCCTGCGCGCCAAGATCGAGCTGGACCCGGCCGACCCGCAGCGCATCCTGACCGTTTGGGGCCGCGGCTACCGTTTCGCTGCTGCGGACGAGGGCGTAGCGTGAAATTGAACCTGACCCTGACCCAGCGCCTGTCGCTGGTGTTTGCCATCTTGCTGCTGGCCTGCTGCGGGGCCTCGGCCTGGCTGCAGATCCGTTCGAACAGCATGCATGAAAAGGAAGTGGTGCAGGGCTTGTCGCGTGGCGTGGCGGAAAGCATCGCGCACGACACGCCGGTGATGGGCGAACATGGCTTGATGCCCGAAGCCGTGCGGCGCATGTTCGACCAGCTGATGACGGTCAATCCCAGCGTCGAAGTCTATCTGCTGGACCCGCATGGCGTGATCATCGGCCATGCGGCGCCGGCCGGCCATCTGCTGCGCCCGGTGGTGAACCTGGCGCCCATCCATCGCTTCCTGATCGGCGGCATGCTGCCGATCCTGGGCGACGATCCGCGCAGTATCGATGGCAAAAAAGTCTTCAGCGTGGCCGCCTTGCGTTCAGGCGCGCATCAGGATGGCCCCGTTTCCGGTTATATCTATGTGGTGCTGCAGGGCGAGGAACACGACCGCCTGGCTGCCCGCGTGGCGGCCAGCTCCGTGCTGCGCAACACCTTGTGGTCGATGGCCCTGGTCGGCCTGCTGGTCCTGCTGGCCGGTTTGATGGCCTTGCGCCTGATCACGCGCCCGCTGCACCGGCTGACGGAAACCATGCGCGGTTTCGACACCCACGCCGAGCCGGTGGAGTTGCCCTTGACGACCACGCCAGCCAGTGCCGACCAGCGCGATGAAATCGCCGTGCTGGAAACGGCGTTCGTACAAATGGCAGGCAGGATAGGCGAGCAATGGCGCACCCTGTCGCGCCAGGACCAGGAGCGGCGCGAACTGGTAGCCAATATCTCGCACGATTTGCGCACGCCCCTGGGTTCCCTGCATGGCTACCTGGAAACCCTGCTGCTGAAAGACGCCACGCTCGAAGCAGCCGAACGCCGCCGCTACCTGGGCATTGCGCTGGCGCAAAGCAGCAAGGTAGGCAAGCTGGCGCAGTCGCTATTCGAACTGGCGCGGCTCGAGCATGGCTCGGTGGAACCGGTGGCCGAAGATTTCCTGCTCAGCGACCTGATACAGGACGTGTTCCAGAAGTGCGAACTGAAGGCGCAGGCGGGCCACGTCAGCCTCGACGCCGACATGCCGCGCGACGCCAACCTGGTGCACGCCGACCTGGGCCTGATCGAGCGCGTGCTGACCAACCTGCTCGACAATGCCATCCGCCATACGCCGGCCGGCGGCACGGTCACGGTAGCGCTGCAGCGCGAGGGCGAGCAAGTGCGGGTGACCGTCAGCGATACCGGGCCGGGGATTGCGCCCCAATTGCTGGAAAAACTGTTCCGCCGCCCCTTCAGCCCCGGCACCGACGGCCGCAACGGCGGCCTGGGCCTGCTGATCGTGCAGCGCATCCTGCAATTGCACGGCAGCGCTATCGAATTGCGATCCGAAGCAGGCAAAGGAGCGGTGTTCTGTTTTGCGCTGAGGGCGGCGGGGCGTGTTTGAGTAGGAAGGAGAGTGCGTGTGCAAGCATTTGTTTAGACGGCGAGTTGTTTCTTCGAACGCATTGTTATATTCGCTACGTTACTTTTGTCTTACCAGTGGCATCAACAAGTTCCACTGGTAATGCCCAGGTCAAGGCCAGCATAAATAGAATTACTCGCGGTGAGAATTTGCCACATAGTTTTTCCTAATTTAATCGCTTCAAGTCAGTATAGAAATTCTCGTGCGATCCCATGCTCAGCAGTATTACCGAGACAGGCTGGAGCTTTGTCGGATGTAGCTGATACGCCAACAAAATCTCCTGCTTATTGATCTTGAATTTGTACACAAAAATCCCGGCCAGATCCCCTTTTTTTTCTTCTCCAATTGCGGGGTTGCTTGCAACAGCTTTCACAGCTTTATCGACAACAGCCTTATCTTTGGCATGCAGCTTTTTGACAGCCTTCGCAAACGTTGGAGTGACAAGGACTTCAAGCACTGTCATGCCCCAAATTGGTAGGGAGTCAGCATTCCAGCCTTGGCTTCCTGTGCGGCGAGCAGCGTATCTTTGATGAACTGAAGAGGCAAGCCAGGGTTTTCATCCACGGCCTTACCCAAGCGCGCCCAGTATTCAATCTGCTTTGGTACAGAACGGTGCTCCGCAGCCGCGTGGGGCTTGGCCATCTCAACTAAGTCGTCAGATAATTTCAATGCGATTGCCATAATTTCACCTCGTTGTTTGAGGTTTAGTATGTCACCTATTGCAACCTTTTACAACCATAGGCCAATATTATTATGGTCTTTCCTCAGAACTTCCGGCCCGGCGAACAAAGTGCCGTTAGTAGCGGCCGTGGAAATGCGCGAGGGGCGGCCGCAGCGGGTGCGCTTCGATCCGGTAGCCGTTTTTTCCCGCAGCGCGCTCATGCCATGGGTGCAACTGGCCGTGGCGCCGGGCGGTCGCGCAGACCCTGCCGTGCCCCAGGCGCAAGATCATGGCGGAAGCTGAAATAACAGCATAATCAGGTCAAGTTAAGTGCTGCAGTTTCAACGTTGAAACTGTTTATCAGGTGTAGCGTAAATCAATATTCAAGTTGTACGAAAAATACGTCAACTCCCGTAACGTGACTGTCTGAGCCGCGACAGTAGAAATGCGCGTCTCAGCTTGCTCAGTCACAGGCAGCGGCATCCCATCCATCCCCCAGCACTTCCCCCCCCCCAACCGCCAGATTTCAACTGAAACAATCTTTCGATAGCCCGAAACATGGCTGTCGTCCTGGGGTCTTATTCTGTACTCATGGCATCGGCCATTCAAGTCCAGAAAGCGAGGCTTATCATGAAAACCAGGATTCCTTTACTTATTCCATTCATTGCCGTCGGCCTTGCCAGCGTCTGCAGCGCAGCGCTGGCGACCGAGTACGGCAACGTTGTCTCCAGCACGCCTGTGACGGCGCAAGTGGCCGTACCGCAGCAAAGCTGCCAGAACGTCACGCAAGTGCGCGCCCCCGAAACGTCGGGCGGCGGCGCCGTGGCGGGCGCGCTGATCGGTGGGCTGGCCGGTAACGCGATTGGCGGCGGCGCTGGCCGCGCGCTGGCGACCGGTATCGGCGTGGTGGCGGGCGCGATTACCGGCAACAACATCGAAGCGGCCAACACGCCGCCGCAACAGGTCAATAGCGTGGTGTGCCAGAACGGCGCCAGCTACGTCAACCGCGTAATCGGCTACGACGTCACCTACGATTACCAGGGCCAGCGCTACCAGGCCCGCGTGCCGCAAGATCCGGGCGACCGGATCGCCGTGAACGTGTCCGTGACGGCCAACGGCGACACCTCGTCGCCCGCTGTGATGCAGCAGCAAGTGGTGCCTGTGGTCAATCCCGTCAGCACCACCGTGTATGTCGATAACAGCGACTTTGGCTGGTATCCACCGTATGGTTACTACGGGTATGGAAGCTTCGGCCGGCCGGTGATCGGCATCGGCGCGCACTTCGGCGGCGGCTTCCACCACGGGCGTCGCTTCTGATCCAGGGCGTCGCTGTCGTCATCGAACGGCAGCGGCGCGGCTGTTATGGACGCGGCCGTCAATACGATGTGCCGCGTGTAGACTTTGACATTGTAAAAAAGAAATTTTAGGGGTAATAGATGACGCGTTCTGCCCAAACCGTTTTTCCTGTGCGCGCTGCTGGCCGCACTCTGCCGTGGCTGCTGGTAGGCTTGCTGCTCGCAGCCGGCGCTGGCGGCTGGTGGTGGCACTCCCATCAACAGGCACAGGGCCAGGCTGCAGGCCAGTCGCATGACGGTGCCAGTGGCAATCGCGGTGGCCGCGCACATGGACAGGCAGGGCCGGGGGGCAGGGCCGCGCCGCCATCGCCGGTTTCCGTGCAAGTGGCGCGCCGGCAGGATATCCGCGTCCTGGTCACGGCCATCGGCAATATTGCCGCCTCGAATACGGCCATCGTGCACGCCCAGGTCAGCGGCGTGCTGCAGCGCCTCGACTTTGTCGAAGGCCAGCAGGTGAAGGCGGGCCAGCAACTGGCGCAAATCGATCCGCGCTCGTTCCAGGCCAGCCTGGACCAGTCGCAAGGCGCGCTGCTGCGCGACCAGGCGCAGCTGGAAAACGCCAGGATCGACCTGGCCCGCTACCAGGGTTTATTGGCCAAGGATGCGATTCCGAAGCAACAGCTCGATACCCAGGTCGCCCTGGTGCACCAGCTGGAAGGCACGGTGAAGCTGGACCAGGCCGCCGTCGCCAGTGCTCAGCTGCAATTGTCCTACACGCGCGTGACGGCGCCGATAGCGGGCCGGGTGGGCCTCAAGCAGGTCGACCTGGGCAATGTGATCCAGCCTGCCGATGCGAATGGCGTGGTGATCATCACGCAAACCCGGCCCATCGCCCTGACGTTTGCCGTGCCGGCCAGCAATATCCCCGTGATTTCAAAGCGCCTGCATGGCGGCGTGGCCATGCCCGTGCAGGCGTTTGACCGTGGCGGCCTGCAGCCGCTGGCCGTGGGCACGGTGGCCACCGTGGACAACAGCATCGATGTGACGACCGATACCATCAAGGTCAAGGCGCTGTTCCCGAATCTCGATGACAGCCTGTTCCCGAACCAGGCCGTCAACGTGACCTTGCAGCTCGATACCCTGCACGATGTGCTGGCCGTGCCGCAGGCGGCCGTGCTGCGCGGCGCGCAAGGCGCGTATGTGTATGTGGTGGGGGCGGATAACAAGGTGTCCGTGCGCACGGTGCAGCCAGGCGCCGCCGACGCCAGCTGGGTCGCCGTGCAGGGCGACCTGCAGGCCGGCGACCGGGTAGTGATCGATGGCAGCGACCGGCTGCGTCCGGGCGCCACGGTGGAGGTGGTGACAGGGCAGGCGCAGCATCATGCCGCCCCGGCAGTTGCACACTGATCAGCGGGAACCACGCATGAATCCCTCGAAGATTTTTATTGAACGGCCGGTGGCCACGGCGCTGCTGATGGTGGCGATCCTGCTGGCCGGCATGCTGGCTTACCGGCTGCTGCCGCTGTCGGCGCTGCCGGAAGTCGATTACCCGACCATCGAAGTGACTACCCTGTATCCGGGCGCCAGTCCGGACGTGATGTCGACCACCGTGACGGCGCCGCTGGAGCGCCAGTTCGGCCAGATGCCGGGCCTGAGCCAGATGACGTCTACCAGTTCCGGCGGCGCTTCCGTGATTACCCTGCGCTTTTCGCTGGGCCTGTCGCTGGACGTGGCCGAGCAGGAGGTGCAGGCCGCCATCAATGCGGGCAGCAATCTGCTGCCGACCGACTTGCCCATGCCGCCCGTGTACAGCAAGGTCAATCCGGCCGACGCGCCCGTGCTGACCATCGCAATTACTTCGCCCACCATGGCGGTGACGGCCGTGCACGACCTGGTGGAAAACCGCCTGGCGCCCAAGCTGTCGCAAGTCGATGGGGTGGGGCTGGTCAGCATTGCCGGTGGCCGCCGGCCCGCCGTGCGCATCCGCGCCAATCCGCAGGCGCTGACCAACCTGGGCCTGTCGCTCGACGATGTGCGCACCGCCATCGTGGCCGCCAACGTCAACCAGGCCAAGGGCAGTTTTGATGGCGCCCAGCGCGCTTCCACCATCGACGCCAACGACCAGTTAAAGTCGGCGGCCGAATACCAGGACGTGATCATCGCCTGGAAAAATGGCAATCCCCTGCGCCTGAAAGACGTGGCCAGCGTGGTCGATGACGCTGAAAATCTGCACCTGGCCGCCTGGTCCGACCGCACGCCCGGCGTGATCCTGAACGTGCAGCGCCAGCCTGGCGCCAACGTGATCCAGACCGTGGAAAGAGTGCGCGCGCTGCTGCCCAAGCTGCAAGCCTCGCTGCCCGAGGCGATGCAGGTGCAGGTGATCGCCGACCGCACCACCACCATCCGCGCCTCGGTCGATGACACCCAGTTCGAGCTGATGCTGTCGATTGCGCTGGTGATCATGGTGATCTTCCTGTTCCTGCGCAGCGCCAGCGCCACCGTGATCCCCAGCGTGGCCGTGCCGCTCTCCTTGGTAGGCACCTTTGGCGTGATTTACCTGGCCGGTTTTTCCATCAATAACCTGACCCTGATGGCGCTGACCATTTCCACCGGTTTCGTGGTCGATGACGCCATCGTGATGATCGAAAATATCGCCCGCTACGTGGAAGAGGGCGAAACGCCGATGGCGGCTGCGCTGAAAGGCAGCAAGCAGATTGGGTTTACCATCATTTCGCTGACGATTTCGCTGCTGGCTGTGCTGATCCCGCTGCTGTTCATGGGCGACGTGGTGGGCCGGCTGTTCCATGAATTTGCCATCACGCTGGCCGTGGCCATCCTGATTTCCGCGTTTGTGTCGCTGACCCTGACGCCGATGATGAGCGCGCGCCTGCTGCGCCCCGAGCATGAACGCCGCCAGACCCGTTTGGGCGCCTGGAGCGAACGCAGTTTCAATGCGCTGGTCAGCCGCTATGGCGTGGCGCTGGACTGGGTGCTGGACCGTCCGCGCATGGCCATGCTGGTGTTTGTCGCCACCCTGGCGCTGACCGGCTTGCTCTACGTGATCGTGCCGAAGGGATTTTTCCCCGTGCAGGATACGGGCTTGCTGCAAGTGATCACGGAAGCGACGCAAACCACCTCGTTCGACGCCATGGCGCAGCGGCAGCAGGCGATCGCCGACGTGATCCTGCGCGATCCCGATGTGGACCATTTGGCCTCCTTTATCGGCGTCGATGGCGACAATCCCACGCTCAACACGGGCCGCATGCAGGTCACGCTCAAGCCGTTTGCCGAGCGTGGCTCGGCCGCGCCCGAGATCATCCGCCGCCTGACGGCCAGCACCTCGCATGTGCCGGGTATTACTGCCTATTTCCAGGCCGTGCAGGACCTGACCATCGAAGACCGCATCTCGAAGACGCAGTATCAATTCCTGCTCAGCTCACCGGACCAGGCCCAGTTGAGCGCCGCCGCCACCAGCCTGCTGGCGAAATTGAAAACCCTGCCGGACCTGGCCGACGTGGCCAGCGACTTGCAGCAGCAGGGGCAGCAAGCCTATGTGCAGATCGACCGCGAAGCGGCCGGCCGCCTGGGCGTGACGGTGTCCGCCATCGATACGGCGCTGTATAACGCGTTTGGCCAGCGCCTCATTTCCACCATTTATACGCAAACCTCGCAATACCGGGTGGTGCTGGAAGCGGCCGGTGCCGCCAACGGCGGGCCGGACGTGATCTCCGGCCTGTACGTGCCGGGTTCCACGATCAACGCCGCCGGCGTGACGACGGTGGTGCAAGTGCCGCTCGCTTCGGTGGCGCACGTCGTCAGCCGGCTTGCGCCGCTGGCCGTCAATCATGTGGGGCAGTTCCCGGCCGTGACGATCTCGTTCAACCTGGCGCCCGGCGCGGCGCTGGGCCACGCGGTGGACGCCATCAAGGCGCAGGAAGCGTCCTTGCATTTCCCGGTCAGCGTGGAAACCAGCTTCCAGGGGGCGGCCGCAGCCTTCCAGGCCTCATTGAGCAGCACCGTGATGCTGATCCTGGCGGCCGTGGTCACCATGTATATCGTGCTGGGCGTGCTGTATGAAAGCTATATCCACCCGCTGACGATTTTGTCGACCCTGCCGTCGGCGGGCCTGGGCGCGCTGCTGGCCTTGCTGGTGGCGCGCGAAGACCTGGGCATCGTGGCCATCATCGGCATCGTGCTGCTGATCGGCATCGTCAAGAAAAACGCCATCATGATGATCGACTTCGCCCTGTATGCGGAGCGCGAGGAAGGCATGGCGCCGCGCCAGGCCATCCACCAGGCGTGTCTGCTGCGTTTCCGGCCGATTTTGATGACCACCATGGCCGCCTTGCTGGGCGCCTTGCCGCTGATGCTGGGCACGGGCGTGGGCCACGAGCTGCGCCATCCGCTGGGCGTGACCATGGTTGGGGGCTTGCTGGTCAGCCAGTTGCTGACCCTGTTTTCCACGCCGGTGATTTACCTGGGCTTTGCCGCCTGGGCAAAATCGTTTGCCGGCTGGCGCGCGCGCCGCGCCGCTGTCCGAGAAGCACATGACGCAGGGAGCGCCGCATGAATATTTCTGCGCCGTTTATCGCGCGTCCCGTCGCCACCACCTTGCTGACCCTGGCCGTGGCGCTGGCCGGGGTGCTGGGCTTCATGCTGCTGCCCATCGCGCCCTTGCCGCAAGTGGATTTCCCCACCATTTCGGTCAGCGCCAGCCTGCCTGGCGCCAGCCCCGACACCATGGCGGCCACCGTCGCCACGCCGCTGGAACGGGCGCTGGGCAGCATCGCCGGCGTCAATGAAATCACCTCGCGCTCGTCGCTGGGCTCGACCAGCATCACCATGCAGTTTGAACTCGAGCGCGACATCGATGGCGCGGCGCGCGACGTGCAGGCGGCCATCAACGCGGCCCGCACCTTGCTGCCGACCGGCTTGCCCAGCAACCCGACGTACCGCAAGGTGAACCCGGCCGACGCGCCCATCATGATCCTGGCGCTGACGTCATCGACCCTGACGCGCGGCCAGATGTACGACGCGGCGTCCACCGTGCTGGCGCAGCGGCTGTCGCAAGTGCAGGGCATCGGCCAGGTGAACGTGGGCGGCGGCGCCTTGCCGGCCGTGCGCGTGGAACTGGACCCGGACAAGCTGGCGTCCAGGGGCATCGCCATCGATACCGTGCGCACCGCCATCACGGCCACCAACGCCAACCGTCCCAAGGGTTCGGTGGAGCAGGATGGCCGCAGCTGGCAGATCGGCGCCAACGACCAGGCGCTCAAGGCTGCCGACTATGCGCCGGTGCTGCTCAGCTATCGCGATGGCGCGGCCGTGCGCCTGCGCGACGTGGCCACCCTGGCCGATTCGGTGCAGGACGTGCGCAACTACGGCGTGGCCAATGGCAAGCCGGCCATCGTGCTGTTCCTGCTCAAGCAGCCGGGCGCCAACATCATCGAGACGGTGGAACGGGTGCGCGCCTTGCTGCCGCAGCTGAAAGCCTCGATCCCGGCCGCCATCGACATGAACGTCGTCAGCGACCGCACGCCCACCATCCGCGCTTCGCTGCATGAAGTGGAACGCTCGCTGGCGATCGCCATCGGCCTGGTGGTGCTGGTGGTGCTGGCCTTTTTGCGCAACTGGCGCGCCGCCTTGCTGCCCGCCGTCGCCGTGCCCGTTTCGCTGGCGGGCACCCTGGGCATCATGTATTTGTGCGGCTACAGCCTGGACAACCTGTCGGCCATGGCGCTGACGGTGGCCACCGGTTTTGTGGTCGATGACGCCATCGTGGTGCTGGAAAATATCTCGCGCCATATGGAGCAGGGCATGGGGCCGCGCGAAGCGGCCTTGAAGGGAGCGCGCGAAATCGGCTTTACGGTGGTCTCCATCAGTATCAGCCTGATCGCCGTGTTCATTCCGCTGCTGCTGATGGGCGGCGTGGTGGGGCGGCTGTTCCGCGAGTTTGCCGTGGTGCTGTCGACGGCGATCCTGATCTCCATGTTCGTCTCGCTGAGCACCACGCCGATGATGGCGTCGGTGCTGCTCAAGCCGCCCACGCACAAGCGGCCGGGGAGGGCGGGCGCGGCGCTGGCACGGGCCAGCCGGCGCCTGATGCGCGGCTACCGGCGTTCGCTGGCCTGGACCTTGCGCCACCAGCCGGTGGCCATCATCGCCTTGCTGGCCGTGATCGGCCTGAACGTGTTTTTGTACACGGCCATCCCCAAAACCTTTTTCCCGCAGCAGGATACGGGCGTGATCGTGGGCAGCGTGCAGGCCGACCAGGGCAGTTCCTTCCAGATCATGCAGCAGCGGGTGGACCGTTTCGTGGCGATCCTGCGGGCCGATCCGGCGGTGGCCAATGTCAGCGGCTCCACCGGCGGCAACCAGATCAATACCGCCAACTTTTATATCACCTTAAAACCCCTGGCCCAGCGCAAGCTGCCAGTGGACGCGGTGGTGGCGCGCCTGCGCGGCCGGCTGTCGCATGAACCGGGCGCCAACCTGTTCCTGGTGCCGGTGCAGGATATCCGCATCGGCGGACGGCAGGCCAACGCGCAGTATCAATACACCTTGCAGGGCGACGATATCGACACCTTGCGCACCTGGGAGCCGCGTATCCGCAACGCGCTGGTGAAACTGCCCGAGCTGACCGACGTCAATAGCGACCAGCAGGACAAGGGCGCGCAAACGGCGCTGCAGGTGGACCGCGATGCAGCGTCGCGCCTGGGCGTGAGCATGACCACCCTCGACAACAGCTTGAACGACGCCTTCGGCCAGCGCCAGGTAGGCGTGATCTACAACCCGCTGAACCAGTACCGCGTGGTGATGGAGCTGGCCAGCCCGTATCTGCAAGGCCCGGAAACGCTGAACAAGCTGTATGTGAGCAGCGCGTCGGGCGCGCAAGTGCCGCTGTCCGCGTTTGCCACGATCGCGCCGCGCAATACGCCGTTGTCCGTCAATCACCAGGGCGGCAGCCCCGCGTCCACCGTCAGTTTCAACTTGCCGCTGAATATGTCGCTGTCCGAGGCGACCGGCGCCATCGACAAGGCCATGCACGACCTGGGCTTGCCGGCATCCGTGCGCGGCAGCTTCCAGGGCACGGCCAGCGCCTTCCAGGCGTCACTGTCATCGCAGCCGATCCTGATCGCGGCGGCCATCGTCACGGTCTACCTGGTACTGGGCATGCTGTATGAAAGCCTGATCCACCCGGTGACCATCCTGTCGACCCTGCCGTCGGCCGGCGTGGGCGCCTTGCTGGCCCTGATGCTGTTCAAGACGCAGTTTTCCATCATCGCCCTGATCGGCGTGATCCTGTTGATCGGCATCGTCAAGAAAAACGCCATCATGATGATCGACTTCGCCATCACGCGCCAGCGGGCCGGGCACATGGGGGCGGGCGGCGCCATTTTCCGCGCCGCCAACCTGCGTTTGCGGCCTATCCTGATGACCACGGTGGCGGCCATCTTTGGCGCCATCCCGCTGGCCGTGGGCAGCGGCGACGGCGCCGAACTGCGCCAGCCGCTGGGCATCGCCATCGTCGGCGGCCTGATTTTGAGCCAGTTGCTGACCTTGTACACCACGCCTGTCGTGTATGTGCTGATGGACCGTTTGCGCCGCCAGGGCAGTAAAGCTGTACCGGCGCCAGACACTGATCCCTCCCATTCCACCCTTATTGCCAGGTAGCGCCATGCATAACCGTGTTCTTCACCTCCCTCGTTTTGTTATCTGCCTGCCCTTGCTGCTGACCGCCTGCGCCGTGACGCGCGTGGCGCCGCCAGCGCCCGTTACTGCGCCCGCCGCGTTCAAGGAAGACACGCCGTGGCAGCGCGGCACAGGCACCGCCACGGCTGCTGTCCCCGACGATTGGTGGACCTTGTTCGGCGACTCGCAGCTCAATGCACTCGAAGCGCGCCTGGTGGTCGGTAATGAAAACCTGAAATCGCTGGCCGCCCAGCTGGCCAGCGCCCGCGCCGCCGTGGAAGCGAGCCGCAGCGCCTTGTTTCCCACCTTGTCGGTGTCGGCCGGGGCCACGCGCGATGGCAATCCTGCACAAGGCAATACCAGTGGCAACACTGTCAATAACATGACCTTGGGCGCCAACGCCGCCTGGGAAGTCGACCTGTGGGGCCGGCTGTCGCAGGCCAGCGAGGGAGCGCAGGCGAGTGCGCAAGCGAGCTTCGATGACCTGGCGGCGGCCCGTCTGTCGGCCCAGTCCACGCTGGCGCAAACCTATTTTTCGCTGCGCACCAGCGACGCCCAGCTGGAACTGCTGACGCGCAGCGTGGCCGCCTACCAGCGCTCGCTCGACCTGACGCAGGCGCGCTACGATGGCGGTGTGGCTGCCCGCAGCGATGTGCTGCAGGCGCAGACCCAGCTCAAGAGCGCCCAGGCGCAGCTGGCCGACATGTCCGCCCAGCGGGCCACGCTGGAACACGCGATTGCCGTCTTGCTGGGTATTCCCCCCAGTGCGCTCGAGGTGAAGTCCACCTTGGCTGGCGTAGCGGGTTTGCCCGCCGTGCCGCCGGTGCCCGCACTGCTGCCATCGACCTTGCTCGAGCGCCGGCCCGATATCGCCGCCGCCCAGCGCCGCGTGGCGGCCGCCTACGCACAGATCGGCGTGGCGGACGCCAGTTATTTCCCCGCGCTGTCGCTGTCGGCCAGCGCCGGCTACCGCAATACCTCGCTTGCTAACCTGGTCAGCGCACCCAATTTCCTCTGGTCGCTGGGATCGAGCCTGACGCAAGCGATTTTCGATGGCGGACAGCGCAAGCTGGCCAGCGCGCAGGCGAGGGCGGCGGCGGACCAGGCCACCAGCACGTACCGCCAGTCGGTCTTGACGGCCTTGCAGGAAGTCGAGGACAACCTGGTGCTGGCCAGGCGCTTGCAGGAAGAGGTGGCTTACCAGGCCGACGCCGTGGCGGCCGCCCAGCGCAACCTGGCCATTACCAACGACCAGTACGCGGGCGGCACGGTCAGCTATCTGAACGTGGTGACGGCGCAGACGGCGGCCTACACCAGCGAAAGCAGCTTGCTGTCGGTGCAAAACCGCCAATTGGCGGCCACGGCGATTTTGCTGAAAAATATCGCCGGGCGCTGGCAGCCTGACGCACCGGTCCCGGCTGCGGCGCCGGTCCCGCTTCCGGCGCCCCGGAGCTAACTGCTTTATGTCAGATGTCATCATGTTTTTGCTAACAGAAACATGATCGACATGGCTGGGGAGCAAGATGGAATCAGATGCAGCGCTGCGCTGCATCGCTTCCACCTTCAAGGAGAATGATCATGAACGTCGATTATCAAATCAGCAGCAGGAGCTCCCACGCCATCTGCGCCGTGATCGCCCTGGCTACCACGGCTGTGCTGATGTGGCTGGTCTTCACGGTGGCCGGCGATTATTACGTGGCCGATGCACAGGCCGCGGCCGTTGCCACCCAGACCGTGGCCCAGGCGGATATCCCCGCCAGCAGCATCGTCCATGTCCACCCATAGCGGTGGCTGGACTTATGTTACAGATGACATATTCGAAGGCCCGCGCCGACATGGCGAAACGCTGAGAGCGGGCGAGAATACCCTCAGCGCGCCACTGCCGGCGCGGCCGACAGGAGAACAGTATGCAGACCACGCAAATCGCCATGCCGCTGGCCACGGGCCAGGATCAAAAGCTGGAAGTCGCTGAGCTGATCGGCGTTGTATATACAGAAATACCACCGGTGGAACAGCGCCACCTGCTGTCACAGATCCTCAAGCCGCTGGGATTGTTGTCGCTGGCGGCCGTGGCCAATGGCGTGTTTGCCCGGCTGTGGCTGCGCGGCGACAGCCAGCATGAACACCTGCGGCTGGACGACGCGCACAACCTGCCGCCCGGCGATATCGTCACGCTGGTGCACTTCGTGCAGCAGGTGAGCGCCGAAACCATCGAGGGCCTGGCCAGCACCCTGTGCACGTCGCCCACGCTGGTGGGGTCGGCGGCGGCGGCCATGCTGCTGCGGGTGCTGATGCGGCGGATACAGGAAAGAAGCGAGGAGCGCCGCGAGGAACGCCGCGGCGCGCGGCCGGCTGGCGCCCATTGAAAACTTGTATACCATCAGAACAGGGTATCGACGTCGCTGGCCAGGCGGTAGCCGGCGCCGCGCTCGGTGACGATCAGCTTGGGCGCGGTCGCGTCTTCTTCCATTTTCACGCGCAGGCGGCGGATCTGCACGTCGATCGAGCGGTCATAGACTTCCGCCTCGTGCAGGCGCGACAGCGACAGCAGCTGGTCGCGGCTCAGCACGCGCTGCGGCGAGCGGCACAGGGCGTTGAGCAGGCTGAATTCGCCATTCGACAAGTCGACCAGCGTGCCATCGGGCGCCGTCAGGCGGCGCGTGCGCAAGTTCAGCTCCCAGCCCGAAAAACGGAACGCGCGGCGGCTGCCATCGCGCTCGGGCAAAGTGGCTTGCACCTGGTAGCGGCGCAGCACGGCGCGCACCCGCGCCAGCAATTCACGGGGGCTGAACGGTTTTGTCACGTAATCGTCGGCGCCCAGTTCCAGTCCCATCACCCGGTCCGCTTCTTCATTGCGTCCCGTCAGCAGTATGATGGGCACGGTGGCGCGTTCGCGTACCTGGCGCGCCAGGTTCAAGCCGTCTTCACCGGGCAGTTTCAAGTCCAGCAGCACCAGGTCGACGGCATGCGCTTCGAGCGCGGCAAACATGGCGCTGCCCGTGTGCACGCAAGTGACGCGCATCTCGTTATTACCCAGGTATTCAGCCACCAGTTCGCAAATGGCGGCATCATCGTCCAGCATCAGGATATGCGGCGCAACGGAGTTAGTCATGTTCAGTCATCAATCGTCGGTGGGGGCCAGGGCAGGAGCAAGATCGGGCATGGATGATATCGTAGCAGAAGCAAAGCCCTTGCTGCGCCGGTCCATCGTGCTGGCCCTGATTATTTCTGCCGTCATGATATTGGTGGCAAGCTTGTCGCTGCTGCATCTGCGGCGCGAAGCGATCGATACCCAGGGCCGCGAATTGCGGCTGCTGTCGCTGGCCCTGACAGCCGAAGTGGGGCGCGGCTTGCAGGGCGTCGATGAGGGATTTCGCGCCATGCAGACGGAATTGCGCGAAGGCCGGCTGCCCACCAGCGGCCCGCTGGCCGCACGCGTGCTGAAAACGCATGTGGACTTGATGCCGATGGTGCAGAATTTATGGCTGTTCGACGAGCAGGGCCAGGTATTGGCGGCAGCCGACGCCAGCCCGCCGCCGGCGCTGGCCTCGTTTGCGCCATCGCTGGACAGCCTGCAGGGCGACCAGGTCGCCATCAGCCGGCCGTATGCGGCGGCGCCCGGTGCGCCGGCCAAGGTAGCGATGGCGGCGCACTTTCCCGCCGATGGCAGTCGTCCCGGTGGCTGGTTCGTGGCGGCCTTGCCGGCAGAATCGCTGCTGGGCGCGTTTTCCATCGCCTCGCCCGCACCGGACGCCCGCATGGCCGTGTTCCGCACCGATGGCGTGCGCCTGGCCGGCGCCATCGTGGCGGGAGCCAAAATAGGCGAGGCGCAGCTGGCGCGCCGCCTGGCCGCCATGCAGGATAGCGCCGTGCGCCACTTCCACGATGACAGCGAACGCCTGGTCGCCATGCACAGCCTGCAGCAATTCGGCATCGACGTGGTGCTCACGCGCGACCTGGGCGTGATGCTGGTCAGCTGGCGCCAGGCCGTGCGCCTGACCCTGGCCGTGGTGGCTTTCCTGCTGCTGGTACTGGCCGTATCGGTGTACTACATCGTCCGCGCCGATGCGCGCCGGGCGCTGGCGCAGCAGGCCTTGCAGGCGCAGCAGGCGCGCAGCAGCAAATTCAGTTCGCTGGGCGCGCTGGCCGGCGCCGTCGCGCATGACTTCAATAATGTGCTGGCCGCGATCATCGGTTATGGCGAGATGGCGCAGGATGCGGCCGTCGAGGGCAGCGCCCAGCGCCGCCACCTGGACATGGTGATCAAGGCGGCCTTGCGCGGCAAGACCCTGGTGGCGCGCATCCTCACCTTCAGCGGCGGCGGCGCGCGCGCATCGACTTCGTTTGACTTGAAAGCCATCGTCGAAGAAGTGCTGGCCATGCTGGAAGGTTCGCTGCCGGCCGGCGTCACATTGCAAGGGCAGCTGCAGCTGGACGAGGGCAGGGCCAATGGCGACCCGACCCAGGCGTTTGAGGCCATCATGAACCTGTGCACCAACGCCATGCAGGCGATGCCGTCCGGTGGCGCGCTGACGGTGGGACTGCGCCGCGTGCAGGTGGAGCAGGCGCGCATCCTGTCGCACAGCCGGCTCGAAGCGGGCGCTTATCTTGAGCTGAGCGTGGCTGACGAAGGCCGCGGCATCTCGCCGGAAGTGATGGAACACCTGTTCGAACCATTCTTTACCACCCGTGCCCAGGAGGCGGGCACGGGCCTGGGCCTGGCCGTGGTGCATGGCGTGGTGGCGGAATTCGGCGGCGCCATCGACGTGCGCAGCAAAGTGGGGCGCGGCTCGGTATTCACCATCTTCCTGCCCGAATCGACCGATACGGACGACGATGGCCAGCTGGCCGCCACGCCCGTCAACGGCGCGCCGCAGACCGTCATGGTGATCGACGACGATCCCGACCTGGTGGCGATGGTCGAGGAAATGCTCAGGGAGATGGGGTATGACACGGTCGGCTACACGGAATCGCCGGCCGCGCTGCAAGCCTTGCTGGCCGAACCGCAGCGTTATGCGCTGGTGATTACCGATGAAGTGATGCCTAGCCTGAGCGGCACGGCGCTGGCCCAGGTGGTGCATGCGCAATTGCCGGACTTGCCGCTGGTGTTACTGAGCGGCTATGGCGGCCCCTTGATGGCGGCCAAGGCCACGGCGGCTGGCGTGTCGCAACTGATGCTCAAACCGTTGCGGCGCGAAGAGCTGGTGCAGGTGATGGCGGAATTGCTTCCTCACTCACTGCCGCGCGCCTGAGGCTGAATTCAAGCCCAGCAGCAGGTCGAACAGGTCCGGCGCCTGCTTGTCCTGGCCTGCCTTGCTCATGCTGGCGAGCGAGCCCGGTGTCGGTCCGCCATCGCCAGCGGCATGGTTGAAGTAGTTGAAGTCGAGCTTGATCTTGTCCTGCAGGTCGCTGGCGTAATCTTCCGGGTACAGCGCCTGTTCCAGCTTGGGCAAGCCCTCGAAATGCGACAGCACCGACTTGAAGAAATCGGTCATCTTGCCGGTGGTATCGTATTCGTGCATGGCTTGCGCCACCACTTGCGTGCGCCAGGCCTGCTCTTCATCGTAGGCCTGCGTATAGGCGGCGCGTCGTTCATTGACGGTAAACGTGCCGCTGTCGTCGTGGGTGATGGTCGCCAGTTGCTCGCGCGACAGCCCGGCAAACGGATTGGGGCCCCTGCCATCGATAAAAGCGGTGGCGGCAGCGGCCGACCTGGCCGACGCGGCGTCGTTCGGTTGCGGCAACTGCCTGGCGGCCGCTTCCTTGTGGGCCGCGTCCAGCGGATAGTTGATGTCCTTGATGTTGCCATTGAGCTTGGCCGCCAGCGCCTGATGGTCCAGGCCCTGGATGTTCGCGCTGGTGGACGACTCGGCCCGCGACAAACGGCCCGCCAGGGTGGAGATTACCGTCGTGTCCGACACGGCGCCAGCGCTTGCTGTTTCAGCCGTTTTTTCCGTTGCCGCCGCCTTGCTGGCAGTGGCGTTGACTGAAAGGGCATTATTTTCCCGCGCCATGCTGCTTGCCGAGGCAGTAATATTTACCATTGCACACTCCTTGATCGATAAATATTACTTTATCACAATTTATAATTTCTTAACTTGTTCTTAACTTATGCCGTACTTTGTGCGCCGCCAAACAATTGTTCGCTGCCCCGGCGCGATGCGGCCACGGCTGCATCGCCACGCAAACGTAGTCCTTCTTCATAGCGGGCAATCGCTGGCAGCAGCCCGGATTTACCATTGGCGACATCCAGCAAGGTTTGCAATAGCGCTGCCGCATCGGCCAGCGCCGTATTGGCGCCCAGGCCGCTGGCGGGACTCATGGCGTGGATGGCGTCGCCCAGCACGGTGACAGGACTGGTTTTCCACGGTTGGAGGGGACTAGCGTGGCGGATGGGCGCCACCGTGATGGCGGCAGGGTCGGCCAGGTCGAACAGGTGTTTCAAGGACGGCGACCAGTTGGCCGTGATGCGGGCGATACAGCCCGGCAAATCCTGCTCCATCCCCGGAAAACGTTCGCGCCTGCCTATCATGGCCCAGTACAGATAGTCGGAAATCGGCGTGATGAGGATGTCAGCCGGCACTGCCTGCGTCGTCATCGCGTCGATCACCACTGCCAGGCCAGGTTCAAACAGCACTGACGTGCCCGATTGCAGTGCCTGTGCGACCCGGTGCGTGGCGGCGTCCAGGCTGGTTTGGCCATACAGGCAGATAGCGCCAGACTCTTTCGGCCGCAGACCGGGAATACGCTGCCCCATCACGGCCGAATGCACGCCATCGGCGCCGACCAGCACATCGGTCACCACGCTGCTGCCATCGCTGAAGTGGACAACTATCTTGTCATCGGCCTTCTCCGTGTAACGTTTGAAGGCCTTGCCGAAGTGCACGTGCTCGACTATGCCGGTCAACAGGACTTCACGCAGGCTCAGGCGGTTGATGCGCAAATCGGGTTCTTGATCCTCTTGCCAGTCATCTACTCCTTTGTCATGCAAGGTGCAGAGTTGCGCGTCGATCATGCGCACGCCGGGCGAAGGCGGGGCGCCGCACTGTTTCAATCGTGAGTACGACTGCGGCGGCAGGCAGGCGGCCAGCGCGGCCAGGCCAGTCTGGTCCAGCCGCAACCGGTAGCCCTGGCGACGGCTGTTGGTGGCCGCGTCCTTTTCGTAGATATCGCAAGCGATGCCCGCCTGCTGCAAGCCTTGCGCCAGGCACAGGCCGCCGATGCCGGCGCCGATGATGGTGATGTGGAAGGAAGTGGTATTCATGCTGATCCTTGCGGTAGAGGTCGATACAGCATTATTCGACAGCAAGTCTCTGACGTGATAACGTTGCCAAGACATAAAATAATGAATTTGAGCCATGCAGGAAGCAGAGGACAGCACCCCGGATTTCAGCGAACTGGCCGATGGTCCACCGCTGATCGTCCAGTGGAGCGATGACGGCGCCGCCAGCCAGTTTCGGCTGGGCACGCGCGAGGTCGACTGGCATCGCCATGTGCGGGGACAGTTGATGTGCGTCGAGAGCGGACTGGTACATGTGCGCACGCGGCACGGTTCGTGGATCTTGCCGCCACACCGGGCCGGCTGGCTGCCGCCGGGGCAGGAGCACAAGGTCAGTATTTCCGGGGCGTTGAGCGGCTGGAATGTGTTGCTGGCTCCCTACGCCTGCGCCGGCTTGCCACCCCAGCCTTGCGTGATTGGCAGTAGCGAGGTGCTGGTCGCCCTGGTGCGCCGCGCCGCCAAATGGCCGCAATTGGCGCCATTCACTGCGGCCCAGCAGCGGATGCTGGCCGTGCTGCTCGACGAATTAGCGGATGCGCCACAGGAAGCCTTGCATTTGCCCATGCCAACGGACCGCCGCCTGCTGGCCGTGGCCAACGCCGTGCTGGCTCAGCTTGATAGCCAGCGTACCTTGCAGGAATGGGCAAGGTGGGGCGCCATGTCGGCCCGCACCCTGAGCCGCTTGTTTCCTGCCGAAACCGGCATGAGCTTTGCCCAGTGGCGCACGCAAGCCGCTTTGCTGCATGCGCTGGAAAGGCTGGCAAACGGCGACGCCGTGGCCGAGATTGCCTACAGCCTCGGTTACGCCACGCCCAGCAACTTTATCGCCATGTTCCGCCGCAGCCTGGGCGTCTCGCCAGGGCGTTACTTCGCAGCTTGAGGCAGCAATTGCCGCGATTTTTCATATAGCAGCTTTGCTTTCGCCTGGTCGCCCTTGGCCTGCCAGGCTTCGGCCAGGCTGTCCCAGGTATTGGCCGAGGCAGGGAACAGCACGGTATTGAGTTCGAACACGCGCAGGGCGGCGTCCAGCCCCAGGTTCTCGCGCAGCATGTAGCCCGTATTGTTGATGGTCTGCTCCAGCGCCGCACCCTGTACCGGACTGTGGGCTTGCAGTGATTTCGCTTGCGCGGTCGTGTCAAAGGCGGGGGCCAGCGCGGCCTGGATCAATTGCTCGGAAACGACTTCTGCCGGAAACTGGTCCGGCGCGGCGGCGGCCATCACGCTATTGACCAGGCTGCGCGACCAGACGTTTCTGGCGCTGCCATTGGTCAGGTAAATGATGGTGTAGCGGTCGCCGTCCAGGCCGCCCCGGTAGGCGACGCGGGCACGCACCTTGGTGCCGCCGTCATGGCCGACTTCATGGTAGGGACCCATCTCGCCCGTTTCCCAGCCCGTGGCAAAGCCGGCGCGCCGGCCTTTGGGCGGTACAGGCGTTTGCCAGAACTGCTGCAAGGCCGCCTTGCCGACCAGTTTGCCATCTGTCAGCGCCTGCAGGAAGCGGCTCAGGTCGTTCAGCGACATATACAGATCGCTATGGCCATGGGCGTACGCCGGCCACGACCACTCCTGACTTGGCTGCAAGAGACCATCCTTGCCTGTATAACTGCGCGCCACGCCAGTCCTGGGCAGATCGGTGGCGCCCAGGTAGGTGTGTTTCAGGCCCAGCTTTTGCAGGATGCGCTCATCGGCGATGCGCTCATACGGTTTGCCATAATGGGCTTCGAGCAGGGCGGTGACCACCAGGTAGTTGGTCTGCGTGTAGCGCGTGTCCGTGCCCGTGGGAAATTGCAGCGGCTGCTCCGCCAGGCCGTCCAGCGCTGCCTGCAGGCTGGCGGGAAACGGCGCGCGGGGGCCATCTTCCGTGGTCTGGGCAGCGCCATAATACTCGGGCACGCCCGACGTGTGATTGAGGAACTGGCGCACCGTGATCTGCTGCCAGGCTTGCGGCAAGCCCGGCACATACAGGCTGGCGGGCTTGTCCAGTTCGACTTTCCCTTGTTCCACCAATTGCATGGCCAGGGTGCTGGCAAGCAGCTTGCTCAGCGAATAGATAGGAAACACGGTATCGGCCGTGACGTCTTCCCCGCTGGCCTGGTCAGTTTTGCCATCGGCGCCGCGGAATAGCACCTTGGCGCCATGGGCAATAAATACCGCCTGGCCGCCGATGCCGTAGCGCTGCGCATTGAGATGCATTTGCCCGCTGACGGCTTGCGCCGGCGACGTTGCTGCAGCAGCATGGGCCGCGTGCGGGACCAGTAGAGCCAATGGCAGGACGAAGCGGAAGAGGGGACGCAGTATCAAGGAAGCTCCTCATGGCGATGGTAAATTTGTTGGCGGAAGCATATCACCATTTAATGCTCGGCAGCCACATCCCCATGGTGGCGACAGCGATGCCGATACTCATGGCCAGAGTACACAGGACCAGCACGGCGGCCATGCCGAAACGGGCAGCCGTGCCGCCATGTGCACGGCACAGCAGGTACAGCTGCAGCACGGCCAGCGGCAGCAGATACTGGGCATACGACAGGAAACTCAGGAACGGTCCTGTAAAAGTGTCGGGATTAAAACCCGAGGGGCCGCCATGCAGGGCGATCCAGAACATCAGGCCGACGCGGAAAAACCAGACGCCGCTGACCGCCAGGAATAGCCGCAGCGCCCAGCGGCTGTGCGCCGCAAAATCGCGCTGCAGGGCGCGCCACAAGGCCATGCCGGCAAACAGCAGCACCAGCACGGCGTTCAGGCTGGTGCCCAGATGCTGCACCATGTCGCCCACGGCGCCGCGCAGCCACACCATATATAAGCCGGACAGGGCGGCCACCACTGCGCCTGCCAGGTAGATGCGCCCGTTCCAGCGGTGAAACACGGGCATGCGGCGGCGTATTGGCGGCGCCAGTTGCAGCGCGCCGCCCAGCATGACGATCAAGGCCAGCAGCAGATGAGCGCCCGTGACCAGATTGCCGGCCGTATCGCCCGGCACATGGCCACGCGTCATCACATGGTTCCAGCCTTTGAAATTGCCGCGCACGGCGCTGCCGCCATACAGGGCCAGGATATAGACGGCAAAGATGCCCTGGCCGATGACGGTGGCCGCGAACCAGAAGGTGGTGGCCGAGACCAGGGCGGTGATCGACCAGCCTTGCAGTTGTGGGGGCGCTGGCAGTGTGGCAGTAGCTGAAGGCATTTGTGAATCCCTGTGAGTTGTTTGATCCTCACGATAGGCAGTTGCCGCCTCGCCAACAACGGTGGCTGGGCAAACTTGCGATGAACGGCGGTTTTCGGGACTTGAACGACGGTGGCAGAGCGGTTATTGTGACGGGATGCCAAACATGCCACTCACATTCACCGGGCGCGGTCTTGCCGCGCTGCTGCCGACCGCCAGGCATGCGCTGATCGTGCTGGTGTTTACGCTGGTGCTGTCGTGGGGGCTGCATTTGTTCAGCGGCACGCCGTATCCGGCCGTGTTCGGGCGCATCGGTTTTATCGGCGCGGCCCTGCTGCTGGCGTATTCGGTGGCAGGGGTGTTGCATCCGCGCTGGCTGTCGCCGTCCGTCGCGCGCCTCGCCGCCGTGGTGGTCACGGCGCCCATCGCGGCCCTGGTCACGGCCATCGTTGCCCAGCGCGGCCAGTTCATCGCTCACCTGAGCCAGATGGAAAACCTGATCGGCCACATCCTGATGGTGTTCCTGGCGCTGCTGTTCGGCATCCTGTTTTCCCTGCTGGCCATGCGCCGCGAACGCCACGAACGCGAACGCACGGAGCGGCTGCAGGCCGAGCTGGAAAAGAACCGGCTGGAGCGCGAATTGCTGGACGCGCGCCTGCGCCTGTTGCAGGCGCAGATCGAGCCGCACTTCCTGTTCAATACCTTGTCCAACGTGGAAGCGCTGGTAGCTTCCGGTTCCAGCAACGCCGGCCCCGTGCTGCGCCATCTGATCGCCTATCTGCGCGCCGCCATGCCGCGCCTGAACGATGCCGAAGCCACTTTGGCGACGGAATTGCAGCTGGTGCGGGCCTATCTGGAACTGATGCATTTGCGCATGCCGGACCGGCTGCAGTTTTCCGTCACCGACGTGCCCCAGGCGGCCAGCTTGCGTTTTCCTGCCATGTCCTTGCTGACCCTGGTGGAAAACGCCGTGCGCCACGGCATCGATCCGGGCATGGAAGGCGGACGTATCGACGTCGGCGGCCTGCGCGACGCCGGCACGGGCAAGATGATCTTTTGGGTCAGCGACACGGGCGTGGGCATGTCGGAAACGGCCCGGCCCGGCGTGGGCCTGGCGAATCTGCGCAGCCGCTTGCAAACCTACTATGGCGCCAGCGCCCGCCTGGAGCTGCATGAAGTGGCGCCCCATGGCGTGCGGGTTGAACTGCATTTTATCCCTGGAGAAACCCCATGACGCGCACCAGCGCACTGATCGCCGACGACGAACCGCTGCTGCGCGAGCGCCTGCGCACCCATCTGGCAACCCTGTGGCCCGCCCTGCAATTGCTGGACGACGCCCGCAACGGCCCGGAGGCGCTGGAACTGTTCGAGCTGCACCGGCCGCAGGTCGTGTTTCTCGATATCCATATGCCGGGCTTGAACGGCATCGAGGTGGCGCGCGCCCTGGCCCGCCGCGCCCACCTGGTGTTTATCACGGCCTATGAGCAATATGCCGTGCAGGCATTCGAGCAGGGCGCCATCGATTACCTGGTCAAGCCCATCGACCCGGCGCGCCTGGCCGATACGGTGCAGCGCTTGCAAGGCCAGCTGGCCAGTCCGCTACGAACCAATCCATCGCTGGACGCCGTGCTGGAACAGCTGGCCTGGCGATTGGTGGCCCAGCCCCGGCCATGGCTGCAATGGATCAAGGCGTCAGTGGGAAACAGCGTGCGCCTGATTCCCGTCGAGCAAGTACGTTTCCTGCGCGCCGAGGACAAATACACGCAGGTCGTCTGGGACGAAGGCGTGGTCCTGATACGCAAGAGCATCCGCGAACTGGCCGAACAGCTCGATCCCGGCCGTTTCGTGCAGACGCACCGCTCCGTCATCGTCAACCTGGGCTGCGTGAACGAGGTGGTGCGGGGCATGAATGAAACGGCCGAGCTGCATCTGCGCGGCAGCGGTGAAACCTTGCCCGTCAGCCGCAATTACCTGTATCACTTCCGGCAGATGTAATTAAGAGGCTGGCCGTTTTGCGGCCCAGCGCCGGTATTGCCGTGTCCGCAAGGCATTGCCGATTTGCTGGAAAATCAGGGCACGCAGGGGGCTGACGCCAGGTTGCGGTAATCGGCCCTGGCTCAAACGCTGGAGCTGGAACTTGACGGTCGCCATGTTGGCGGCCGCCGCATACAGCTTGTTTTTCCAGCTGACCGGTTTCAGCACGGGCACGCTATCGGCGCCCGCACGCCAGTCGCGCGGCAGCGATGGCTGCAGGGCCAGCGCCGTGGCGATGCCGGCCATGGCGATGCCGCTCTCAATCACTTCTTCCGCCACGGCGCGCCGGCGGATGCCGCCCGTTACCATCAGCGGCATATGGGCGACGGCAGCCACTTCCTTGGCGAATTCCAGGAAATACGCTTCGCGCGCCAGGGTGCGTCCATCGCGCGCCTCGCCCTGCATGGCGGGCGCTTCGTAGCTGCCGCCCGACAATTCGACCAGGTCCACCTGCAAATCGTTCAGCATGGTCACCACGTGGCGGGCGTCTTCCAGGCTGAAGCCGCCGCGCTGGAAATCGGCTGAATTGAGTTTCACGGCAACGGCAAACGTGGGCGCCACGGCGGCCCGCACGGCCTTGACGACCTCGACCAATAACCTGGCCCGGTTGGCGATGGAGCCGCCCCAGCGGTCCTGGCGCCGGTTGCTGAGCGGCGAAAGAAATTGGCTGAGCAAATAACCGTGCGCCGCATGGATTTCCACGCCCGTAAAGCCGCTTTGCTGGGCCAATCGGGCTGCGGTGACGAAACGCTGTATCACCTCGGCGATATCGGCTTCCGTCATTTCACGGGGTTGAGGAAAGATTTTGGAATGCTTGCCCAGGTCTACCGCGATGGCCGACGGCGCCAAGGTGACCTGCTGCATGGCGGCAGGCATTTGCCGGCCTGGATGGTTGATCTGCATCCAGAATTGCGCGCCACGGGCGCGGCCCGCCTGCGCCCAGTCCCTGAAACGCTGCAGGTGGGCATCATTTTCCAGCACCACGCCACCGGGCCCCGTCATGGCGCGGCCGTCGACCATGACGTTACCTGTCAGTATCAAACCGGCGTCGCCGTCGGCCCATTGCTGGTACAGCCGTCGTAATTGATCGGATGGCGCCTGGTCGGCATCGGCCATGTTTTCTTCCATGGCCGCCTTGGCCAGGCGGTTGGGGATGATTTGCCCGTTGGGCAAGGTGAGTGGAGTAAATAAAGTCTTCATGGTGCTGTTTTCCTGAAAAGAGGATGTCATGCAGGCCACTATAAGATTAAACCTCAGTTGAAGGTCAAGCACCTTTGACGCTTTTTGCTATGATTAAAGCTTAAGGCAAGCTTTAATGTTGAAGGGACAAGCGAGATGGGCATGAAAATCGGCGAACTGGCCAGACAAAGCGGCTTGAATGCGTCGCGCATCCGCTTTTACGAAGCGCGCGGCTTGCTGCATGCGGTGCTCCGTGGCGACAATGGCTACCGCAGCTACCCGCCCGAAGCGCTGCAGGTCTTGCGCATCATTACGGGCGCGCAAAAGGCAGGATTTTCCCTGGAAGAAATACGCAAGCTGATCCCGGCCGACTTGAACAGCTGGGACCACGCAGAACTGCTGCAGGCCTTGCGCCGCAAGGTGATCGACATCGCCGCAATGGAAGAGCAACTGCGGCAGAGCAGGGCAGAGATCGAGCGCCTGCTGGAGGTGATTGAGGCAAGACCGGCCGACATGGCGTGTGGCGACAATGCCAGGCGGGTGATGGGAGAGGTACGCTAGTAGTTATGCCGGAACAAGTTTATCGATCCGGCGCCACTGCCATACTTTTGAGTCAACCCTCAATTCATGCGCGCTGTTTTTGTGATTCGTAGACTTTCAGCTGGCAATAGGCAGCGCGCAGCAGCGGCACGTCCAGGCCGTGTTTTTCTGCCCGCTCGGCCATATTGCCCAGGATATCGTCCGATTCCAGCCGCGCAATATCCTGCGTGATATCGCGCATCATCGACGCCGCCCAGCTTGATTGTTCGTCGAGCAAGAGTCTGTCCATGCGCTGTACTGTCTCAGGGGCAAGATCAAATCCTTCTGCCGAGGCCACGCTGCGGCATTCCGCGATCGCTCTTTGCATCAGGCTGCGTCCGCCTGACGCCGCCAGGATGTCGGCCACCGTGCCGCGCATCAAGCAGGTCATCAGGGCGCCCGCTGCGATCATCACCCATTTGTCCCATAGGGCCTGGGTGATATTGTTTGAAAACGTGCGCGCGCCGGGGCTGGCGGCGTGCAAGGCCTGCGCCTGCTCGTGCAGCAGCGGCGTTCGGGCGCCAGTGATCACGACATCGTTCGCGCCCAGGTGCCGGATGGCGCTGTTTTCAGCGAGCATGGTGGCGATGTAGGCGACACCACCCAGCACCTTGTCCCTGCCGAAGCGTTGGTCCAGCCTGTCGTAGGCGCCGAGTCCGTTCAAAAAAGGCAGGATGGCGGTGGCCTGGCCCACGGCCGGTGCGATGGCGTCCATCGCCTGATCGAGGTCATAGCCCTTGCAGGTCACGATGACCACATCGTAATCGGCCTGGACGGTATCTTGCGTCACGGTCGGCACCGGTGCGTGAAAATTGCCGAGTTCGCTGTGCACTGCCAGGCCGTGCGCGGCGAGCAGGGCGGCGCGCTGTGGGCGGACCAGGAAGGTGACATCGGCGCCAGCCTGTATCAGGCGCGCTCCGTAATAGCCGCCGATGGCGCCGGCGCCCAGCATCAATACTTTCATGATGTGTTCCTCATAATGAATTGCAACACTGTGCATCACGCGTCTATGCACGCTGTCCGCCAATTTACCCGCATGACAACATATATGTCAATCATCATTTATGTAACCGGCAGCGATTTCGCTTACATAAATTCGATAATTCAACTATTATCGAAATATTGACTCATTACCTTGCTGATGGAGATGTTGCATGCTCACCGCTTTCCTGATTTTTCTTGCCACCCTGGTGCTGGTCATCTGGCAGCCCCGGGGCCTGGGCATAGGCTGGAGTGCCGTGATCGGCGCTGGCGTCGCCTTGCTGGCCGGCGTGATCCAGCTATCCGATATTCCCGTGGTCTGGCATATCGTCTGGAACGCCACTGGCACCTTTGTTGCTGTCATTATCATCAGCCTGCTGCTGGACCAGGCCGGCTTCTTTGAATGGGCGGCGCTGCATGTGGCGCGCTGGGGAGGTGGCAGCGGGCGCCGCCTGTTTGTGCTGCTGGTCTTGCTGGGAGCGGCCGTGGCGGCCCTGTTTGCCAATGATGGGGCGGCGCTGATCCTGACGCCCATCGTCATCGCGATGCTGCTGGAACTGAAATTTTCACCCAGGGCAACCCTGGCCTTCGTCATGGCGGCCGGTTTTATCGCCGACACGGCCAGCCTGCCGCTGGTGGTGTCGAACCTGGTCAATATCGTCTCGGCCGACTTTTTCAAGATCAGCTTTGCCCGCTATGCCAGCGTGATGGTCCCCGTCAATGTGGTGGCCGTGCTGGCCACCCTGGGCGTGCTGATGTGGTTTTTCCGCAAGGATATTCCCCGCGATTACGAGCTGTCGCAGCTCAAGCGCCCCGGCGCCGCCATCCGCGACCTGGCCACCTTCAAGGCCGGCTGGCTGGTGCTCGCGGTATTGCTGGTCGGTTTTTTCTGGCTGGAAGACCTGGGCGTGCCGATCAGCGCCGTGGCGGCCGTGGGCGCCGCTGTCTTGCTGGTGGTGGCGGCCAGAGGCCATGTCATCTCCACCCGCACCGTCATCCTGAATGCGCCCTGGCAAATCGTGGTCTTTTCGCTGGGCATGTATCTGGTCGTGTATGGCTTGCGCAATGCGGGCCTGACCAGCTACCTGACGGGCGTGTTGAATCACTTTGGGGATTACGGCGTGTGGGGCGCGGCCATGGGGACCGGTGTGTTGACGGCCGTGCTGTCGTCGATCATGAACAATCTGCCGACCGTGCTGGTGGGGGCATTGTCGATCGAACCAGCCACGGCGCATGGCGCGGTGCGGGAGGCAATGATCTACGCCAATGTCATCGGCAGCGACCTGGGGCCGAAAATCACGCCGATCGGCAGCCTGGCCACCTTGCTGTGGTTGCATGTGCTCGACAGCAAGAATATCCACATTTCCTGGGGATATTATTTCCGCGTTGGCATCGTGCTGACCTTGCCGGTGCTGCTGCTGACCCTGGCGGCGCTGGCAGTGCGACTCAGTTGATGTTTTAAGGCGATTTTTTCGTCACGCCTATCATCGCGCCAAAGTCCGGGCCCACTTCAAACACCTCGCCCGGATACATGCGCGAGACGCTGCCGTCCAGGTACAGGGCGTCATTGCAGGCCAGTTTTTCGCGCAGGAAGCGGGCAAACATGTAGAAGCTCACCACGTCGCGCGACACTACCAGGGTCAAGGTATTGCCGGGGCCCGTGCAAGCCGCGTTGCGGATTACGCGGTTGTCGGAATCGGGCATGAACAGGGTATTGATCTGGCCGTGGTAAATCAGGATGGGGCCTGACTGCGTGGCGAAGTTGACGCCGGCGAGCAGGGTGTCGCGGTGTTTGGACAGCTGGTCCGTATCGATGATGGCGGCGCGCCGGTCGCCCAGCAGCAGTGCGCCGTTGGGCTGGAGATAGAAATTGCCGTAGGCATTCTTGCGTTCGTTGAGCTGGCGTTTGATGAGGCCATCTTCGATATACAGGCCGCGCGGGCGCAAATCCGTGTCATAGATGCCGGCATTGGTCGCGCACACCAGTTCTTCGCCACGCTGGCGCAGCCATAGTTTCAGCTGGTTCAGGCGCCGGAATTCCTGGCCCCGGTCATCCTTCCAGTACATGCGCACGGCATCCTTGTCGAGATCAATCTTGCAGACGCTGTAGCCCGTTTCCTGGAACACATGGCGACTCAACTCCGCTGCCGGTGCAAGCAAGGGCAGGGCCAGCGCGGCGCAGGCAAGGAGGCGCCGTGGCGCAAGCAGGGTTCGGACTATCTTCAACAGCGGCATCTTCTTTCATGATCATGGGCCGGGAGCGCCAGCTCCAGGGATACTGGCGCTGGCGCGGCCAACATGATACCAGTCCGGGCGACTATCGGCATGCGCCGGACGGTGGCCTCAAGCTTTTTTGCAGATGATGTAGAAGAACGGGAAATTCTCGTGAATTTTGCGGATCTCCAGCAAGCCTGCCTGGCCAAACTCGGCCTGTATCGAGACTTCGTCATAGAAAAACATGTGTACGCCCTCATGGATTTCATAGCGGTCCTGGCCCAGGCGCCTGCCCTGGCCATAGGTGGGTGCCTGCCTGGAGATGGCCGTAAACACCATCAGCCCGCCCGGCGCCAGTTGCCGGTAGCAGTCGCGCACCAGCTTTGCCCGTTCGCCGCTATCGAGCAAATGGATCAGCGCGTAGCAAAAGATGCCGTCGTAGCTAGCCTCATCGAAGGGCATCTGCGTGACGGAGCCGTGGTGGATGGCTACCGCCGGCCCGAGATGCTTGCCGGCCAGCGCGATGGCCGTCTGCGAGATTTCGATGCCCGTGACCTGCATGCCCTTGTCCCTGAACACCTGTGCATTGCGGCCATAACCGATGCCCGGTATCAGCACCTGGCGCAGGGATTGTTCGGCAAACAGGTCGCTGGCCAGCACGGCAGAAAGGGCCGGCGCCATGCCCCACATTTCCTGCTTGTCCTGGAAATTGGCTTCCCAGAATTCAGTTTTTGACATGGTAATCCTTTCAGGCAGGTTTATTCGTGGCCGTCGATAGTCCAGTTGCCAGCGCGGCACAAGGCGTCGAAATCGACCAGCAAGTCGGCCAGGGTCACGCTTTGCAAGCGGGCATTGAGCAGCGCCTCGGCTTCCTGCAGGGCGCCATCGAGGGCCTTGTCCACGGCCCGCGCCACTGCGCAGGCGGGATTGGCTTCATCGCCGCCGATATAAAACAGGCGCGGGCCGCCGACGGCGCGGTGAATATCGAGCAGGCTGGTAGTGTGCAGGTCGCAAACGATGGTCCAGCCGCCGCCATGGCCTTTGAGCGAGGAGACATACCCGGCTTCGCGCAGGCCGGCCATGGTCCGGCGCACCACGGCGGGATTGGTGTCGAGCATCTTGCCGATTTGTTCCGACGTAAAAGGCCCGTCGTGGCGGGCCATGTGCAGCAGCACATGCAGCATGCGCGACAAACGGCTGTCATTTCTCATGGTTACTCCTCGAGTTTGTGCTCATCTTCATGCGGCAAGAATATCACGATACTTTATATGTTACAAATAATGAAGACATGCCTGTCGCCGGCGGCCGTGTCTTGCTGCCGGAAGTGGGTGGGCGAATGCCGGAAAGTGCGTGGCGGCAACGCAATCGTTGCTTCAGGCGCAAAAAATCATTGCATTTCAGGGTAATTGTTTATTTTTTGAGCAAAGATGATACTTGTCTGTATGCAAGTTTTTGATTGCATGGCGAGATTTTCAACTCTGGAATAACAATGATCAGACAGCGTAAACTGGGTTCGGCTGGACTGGCCGTTTCGGCCCTGGGATTCGGCTGCACGGGGCCGGGTGGCGCCTATGGTGCAGCCGATGACAGCGCAGCCATCGCGGCCATCCACCGGGCGATCGAATTGGGCGTCACGCTCTTCGATGCCACCGAGCAATGTGGGGTATTCGAGCATGAAAAATTGCTCGGACGGGCACTGCAGGGCCGTCGCGAACAAGTGATTCTTGCCACCCAATCCGCTTTCAGGCGCACGCAGGGCCAGCCCATCGATATCGATAGCCATCCCGCGTCTATCAGGCTGGCGGTCGAACGATCATTGCGCCGCCTGGGCACTGACTATATCGATCTGCTTTATCTGCACAGTGGCAGTGCGTTGGCGCCGATCGAGGACATGGTGGGGACGACGGCGGATTTGGTGCGGGAAGGCAAGGTGCGGTTTTTGGGCCTGTCTGAAGCCGGGGCCGGCGCTATCCGCAAAGCCCATGCAATCCATCCTGTCAGTGCTGTGCAGGGCGAGTATTCCTTGTGGGAACGTAATCTGGACACCGATATCCTGCCGGTATTGCGGGAACTGGGCATCGGCCTGGCGGCTGGCAGTCCGCTGGGACCCGGATACATGACGGGAGCGGCAAAACGCGCCAGCGACTATCCGGCTGCCGATTGCCGCCATCCGCAGCCGAAAGCGCAAGCCGTCAATCTTGACGTCCATGTCCAGCTGGCCAGGGTGCTCGGCGACATTGCCGATGCCAGGAACCTGCGTCCCGGCCAGATCGCACTTGCCTGGACGCTGCACAAGGGGGACGACATCGTGCCCATTCCCGGCGCCAGACGCCGAAGCTCTCTCGAACACAACCTCGCTGCACTCGCCATTACGCTCGATGCAAGGGAGCTGGAGCAACTTGAGCGTAGCCTGAAAAACGTCGCGGGCCGGCGTTGCCGGCTTGTGCCAGACGAAATGGCAACAGCGTGCAGGGCAGGCTAGCTTGGCTTACACTGCAGGAAATTTAGTCATTCCTCAGGAGAATAGCCATGCACCTGCTTTCCGCCATGGAAGCCTTTGTTTATGTGGTCGAGACGGGCTCGTTTTCGGCGGCGGCGCGGCGCTTGCGCATCGGCCAGCCCGCCGTCTCGAAGACCATTGCCCAGCTGGAAGCCGAACTGGGCGTGCATCTGCTGTTGCGTTCCACGCACGGTTTGACGCCCACCGAATCGGGCCAGAATTTTTATGAACATGCGCGCCGCACCCTGGAAGCGGCCGAAGAAGCCGTGCTCGCCGCGCAAGGCCCGCGCGCGGCATTGTCGGGTCGGCTGCGTGTCAGCGGTCCCGTGACGTTCGTGCGCCTGCACCTGATGCCGCATCTGCCCGACTTCCTGGCCGCGCACCCGGCGCTCGATATCGATCTGTTCCTGGAAGACCGCAATATCGACTTGATCGAGGCGGGCGTCGACGTGGCCTTGCGCATGGGCGTGCAGACCGATTCGGCGCTGACCGCCCGGCGCCTGGGGCACAATCCCCGCCTGGTGATGGGCACGCCCGATTATTTTGTCCGCGCCGGCGTGCCGCAGAGTCCGCAAGAGCTGGAGCAGCACCAGGCCGTGATCTACGACTTGCGCGGCGGCGGCAGCAGCTGGACCTTCCGCCAGGGCAATCATGAAGTGGCGGTCAGCGTGCGCGGGAGGCTGCGTTCGACCGGCATGGAAGCCGTGCGCGAGGCGGTGCTGTCGGGTATCGGGTTGGGCATCATGTCGGAATGGATGTTTCGCCGTGAATTGGCCAGCGGCCAGATCGTGTCCGTGCTGCAAGACTGGAGCTTGCCGCCGATCGACCTGTGGGCCGTATCGCCGTCCGGCCGCGCGGCCAGCGCCAAGACGCGCGCCTTTGTTGCCTTTGTCGCAGAGCGGGTCTTCGGCACCACGCTTCCGTGATTGCTTATTCTTTGCGGGAATAAGCAATATTCCCCGGGCCGGTCTTCCAGCCGCTGATAGCCGACTCCATACTTGTTTCATGGGCGCCAACTCTGGCGCCCCCTTTGGAGGAAGCATCACATGACGTATCCTGATACCCCATTATTTATCGGCGGCCAATGGCGCGACGCCGCCAGCGGCAAGAGCATCGCTGTTTTCAACCCGGCCGACGGCCAGCAAATCGGCCGCGTGGCGCAGGCCGGACTCGCCGACCTCGACGCAGCACTGGCCGCGGCACAACAAGGCTTCGAGGCCTGGCGCGAGCTGCCTGCCATCGAGCGCGCCGCTACCATGCGCCGCGCCGCCGCACTGTTGCGTGAACGCAGCGAATCGATTGCCGCCCTGATTACGCAAGAGCAGGGCAAGCCGCTGGCCGAAGCGCGCTTTGAGGTAGGCGCTGCCGCCGAAATTACCGAATGGTTTGCCGACGAAGGCATGCGGGTCTATGGCCGCATCGTGCCATCGCGCGATGCGAATGTGCAGCAACTGGTGCTGAAAAGCCCGGTCGGCGTGGTGGCCGCTTTTACCCCCTGGAATTTTCCTGTCGGCCAGGTGGTGCTGAAACTGGCCGCCGCGCTGGCGGCCGGCTGCTCTATTTTGCTCAAGGCGCCCGAAGAAACCCCAGCCAGCCCGGCCGAGCTGATCCGCGCCTTTGCCGACGCGGGCGTGCCTGCGGGCGTGGTGGGCCTGGTGTATGGCGATCCGGCGCAGATCTCCAGCTACCTGATCCCGCATCCCATCGTGCGCAAGGTCACTTTCACGGGTTCCACCGCAGTCGGTAAGCAATTGGCTGGCCTGGCTGGCCAGCACATGAAACGGGCCACCATGGAACTGGGCGGCCACGCGCCCGTGATCATTGCCGAAGACGCCGACATCGCGGTGGCGATAGAGGCGGCCGCTACCGCCAAGTTCCGCAATGCCGGCCAGACCTGCATCTCGCCCACGCGTTTCCTCGTGCATGACAGCCTGCACCAGCAATTCGTGGCGGGCCTGGTCGACTGGGCTGAAAGCCTACAGCTGGGCAATGGCATCGATCCGGCAACACAGATGGGCCCGCTGGCCAATGCGCGCCGGGTGAGCGCCATCGATGCACTGGTGGCCGACGCCGTCCAGAAAGGCGCCAAACTGCTGACGGGCGGCAAGCGCATCGGCGGCGCAGGCAACTTTTATGCGCCCACCGTGCTCGACGACGTGCCGCTGGACGCCCGCGCCTTCAATGAAGAACCGTTCGGCCCGGTCGCCCTGGTGCGGCGCTTTTCCGACCTGGAAGACGCGATAGACGAAGCAAACCGCCTCGATTACGGCCTGGCCGCCTATGCATTTACGCGCTCGGCGAAAACGGTGCATGTGCTGTCGCAGCGCGTGGAAACCGGCATGCTGTGGCTCAACCAGCCGATGACGCCATCGGCCGAACTGCCTTTTGGCGGCGTGAAGAGTTCCGGCTACGGCACCGAAGGCGGGCCGGAAGCGGTCGAGGCTTACCTCAATACCCGCGCCATTTCCGTGACCCACGTCTGAACGGGGCCGATATGAAACTGTATTACAGCCCTGGCGACTGTTCCCTGTCGCCGCACATCATGGCACGGGAAGCGGAAGTTGCTTGCGAACTGGTGCGCGTCAAGCTGCAGGACCACACACTGGATGATGGCAGTGATTTTTACGCCATCAACCCGCTCGGTTATGTACCGTATCTGCTACTCGATACCACCCTCAACTGGGCGCGACATGCCGGTCTCGACTTGCAGGGCTTGCCCAGGCTACAAGCTTATCACCGGCGCGTGGCCCGGCGCCCGGCCGTGCAAGCGGCCATGCAGGCTGAAGGCCTGACCTTTTTATCGATCTGATCTGGAATTAACGATGTCTGCTCATAACATTTTCACTTTGCCGTCCGCGACCGACGAGGTCACGCCATTTACCGTCCACGTACCGCAGGCCGCCATCGACGACTTGCGCTTGCGCCTCAGCCTGACCCGCTGGCCAGACCAGGAAACCGTGAGCGACTGGTCGCAGGGCGTGCCCCTGGCTGCCGCCAGGTCGCTTGTGGATCACTGGCTGAACCATTACGACTGGCGCCAGTTTGAAGCGCGCCTGAACAGCTACCCGCAATTTCGCACCAAAATCGATGGTGTCGGCATTTATTTCATCCATGCCCGCTCGCCGCATCTCAATGCCACGCCGATTCTGCTGACCCACGGCTGGCCCGGATCGGTGGCCGAATTCCTCGGCGTGATCGAGCGCCTGACCGACCCGGTCAAGTTTGGCGGCAAGCCTGAAGACGCCTTCCACGTGGTGGTGCCGGCAATTCCCGGTTATGGCTTTTCAGACAAGCCGGCCGAACCGGGCCGGAATCCGGCGCGCATCGCCCGTGCCTGGAGCGTGCTGATGACGGAACGGCTGGGCTACCATCACTGGGTGGCGCAGGGCGGCGACTGGGGCGCGGCCATCACCACCGCGCTGGCGGGCCAGGCGCCGCCAGGCTTGCTGGCTGCCCACGTCAACTTGCCGATGGTGGTGCCTGCCGAATTGCCGGCCAATCCGACGGCCGAAGAGCAAAGGGCGCTGGCCGATATCGAGCACTATGTGTCGAAGATGGCCGGTTATGCCAACCAGATGAACACGCGCCCGCAAACGGTGGGCTATGCCTTGAACGATTCGCCCGTGGCGCTGGCCATGTGGATGTATGAGAAATTCTGGGAATGGACCGACAACCAGGGCCGGCCGGAAGATGCCTTGACTCGCGAACAGATGCTCGACGACATTTCCCTGTACTGGTTTACCGGCACGGGGACATCGAGCGCGCGCCTGTACTGGGAAGGCGTGGGCAGCACCATCCGTGGCCCGGACTTCTTTTCCGGCGCCCGCTCCGGCGTGGCCCGCATCACCGTACCGATGGGCGCCAGCATTTTCCCCGCCGAAACCTTCCAGCCACCGCGCGCCTGAGCGGAAGCGACCTGGGCCAACCTGTTTTACTGGAACGAAGTGGAGCGGGGCGGCCATTTCGCGGCATTCGAACAGCCGGAAATCTTTGCCCGGGAACTGTGGCTGGCGTTCCGGCCATTCCGTGGACAGGCTGCGGGACAGTAAAGAGCAGCGAGCGCCGCCGTGACAATGTGCCTGTTTTTCAAATACGCCGAAAATAGTTGTAACAAGTGCTTGTTCAAGCCGACTTACTGAAACAAAACCTGCTGAACAAAAACCAAGGAGTGATCTTGAACACCAGATTGTCACGCGGCGTTGCCGCCGCCACCGCCATGCTGGCCACCACCCATGACCCAGCGTATCGGCCTGGGCCGCTTACAAATCAGCAAACTGGCCGACAACAACAGTGGCGATCCGCTAGTATTTATTCCTTTGCAATTGCCGACCGGCATAACGGCTTCCGACGATCCTGTTTTGAAGGAACGTAACGCCTCGTATGCCATTTCCCTGTCGCACCGTTTGAAACAGTAAGAAAGCTACCAAAGATGTCCGCACACCAAGCCAGCCCAGACACCACGCCCGATAGCTGGGAGCAGATCACGCGCGAGCGCGGCTTTCTGCTGCGCCTGGCGCAGCTGCAACTGGCGTCCAGCGCCGATGCCGAAGACGCGGTGCAGGAAACCCTGTTCGCCGCGCTGCGCAGCTGGGACGCTTATGCACAAAAGTCCACCGTGCGCAGCTGGCTGTGCGGCATCTTGCGCCACAAGATCGTCGATGCGATCCGCGTGCGCGGCCTTGGCATGGCGCCTATCGAGCATGACGATAGCGACGCCATCATCGATAGCTGGTTCACGGGCGACGATGCCTGGCATCCGGCCACCTTTGTCGATCACCTGTGCGGCGAAAAAATCGCGGAACGAAGCCAGCTCTTGGGCATCATAGAGTTATGCATGGCGCGTTTGCCGGAACAAAGTGCGCGGCTATTTTTGATGCGCGAATACCTGGGCATGGATTTATGCGAAATCGAGGCCGGTTGCCAGCTTAGCGCCGGCAATTTGCGCGTCATCTTGTATCGCGCGCGCATGCGTTTGCGCGACTGTGCCGTACGCGGCTGGGGAGAATTCACATGAGCCAGGAAGCACCGGCGTCATCCATCACTTGCCGCGACACCACTTACCTGGTGTGCGAAGCGCGCGACCGCAGCTTGAGCGCAGGCGAACAGGCATCGCTGGCTGGGCATATACAAACCTGTCCGTATTGCCAGGTTGCCGCGCAACAGTTCAGCCAGCTGTTTTCACAGCTGGACGCGTTACTGGCCCGCAGCCAGCCCTGAATAACACAACATCTAATTAAGGAGGCTGATATGCACCCATCCACCCCAAGTCCGGCCGAGCTGGTCGACGCCCTCAACAATACCTTCGGCAAGCATCCGGGCAAACGCGCCTCGCACGCCAAGGGTTTCTGCGCCAGCGGCGAATTCATCCCGGCCGAAAGCGCAGCAGTGCTGGTCGACAGCCCCCTGTTCAAGGCTGGCCGCTTGACGGCGATCGTGCGCTTTTCCATCGGCGGCGGCAATCCCGGCGTGTCCGACAAGAGCCGCTCGACGCGCGGCCTGGCGATCCGGCTGCAAGGCGCCACGGAAAAATACGACCTGGTGCTGTTGTCGGAACCCGTATTCTTCGCCGCCACGCCCGAATCGTTCGTCAGCTTTTTAGCGGCGCGGGTGGCCGATCCGGTAACGAAAAAGCCCGATCCCGCCAAGCTGGCCGCGCACAATGCCGCTTTTCCGGATGGCATGCGCCAGCCAGCCTTGCTGGCCAGCCACGCAGCGCCCGCGTCCTACGCCAGCACGCCTTATTTTTCCAATAACGCCTTTGTGTTCACCAATGCCGACGGCAGGCAGGCCACGGCGCGCATCGTCGTCGAACCGGCTGCCGGCACCCGGTACCTGAGCGCCGACCAGGAACGGGACTTGCCAGATAATTTCCTGCAAGAAGAATTGGCAGCGCGCCTGGCGAATGGCCCCGCATCGTTCACCGTGTACGCGCAATTGCCGGCCGAGAACGATTCCTTGCTGGACTCCAGCCAGCCGTGGCAAGGTGCAGGGCGGGTGGCCTTGGGCGAACTGCGCGTGACGGCATTGGCCGGGGCCGAGTTGTGCGACGGCCTGGAATTCGTGCCCATCATTTTGCCGCGCGGCATCGCGCCATCGGACGACCCGATCCTGGCCTCGCGCGCGGCCGCGTATGCGGTCTCGCTGGCCCGGCGCAAGGCGGCTTAGGCAGACCGGGCAGGCCGGGCAGGCCGGGCCGGCCGGTACATGCGGCATTCGGCCGCCAACGCCAGCAAGTTCGGATCGCGTTCGCGGCTGTTGAGCATCAGCAGGGTAATCAGCTGGTGCGACGCGTATTTGGCCTGCAGCGGCAGCAGTTCCAGGCGCGAGCTGAAGGCGCTGACCCGGCCTGGCAGCAGGCTGTAGCCGAGGCCGCCGCTGACCATATTAATCAGAGAAAAAATGTCGCCCACCCGCATCGCCGTGTGCGGCACGAAACCGGCCAGTGCAAACGCATGGTTAAAGCTTTGCGCCGTGACAAAGCCTTCGTTGAGCGTGACGAATTTTTCATCGCGCAGCGCCTGCAAGTCGACGGGGCCTGTGCCCGCATACGGCGAGTCGGGCGGCGCGGCCAGGAAGATATCGTCCTGGAACAGCGGCACCGACACCAGGCTGGCATGGTTTTCTTCCCCTTGCTCGCCAATGATGATGGCGTCCAGGCGGCCATCGGCCAGGCTTTGCAGCAGGTCGCGGTTGGAACCCAGGGTCAGGTCGATATCGAGGCCCGGCCGGCGCAGTTTCAAGGCGATCACCAGTTGCGGTATGCAATGCAGGGTCAGCGAATACAGCGAACCGATCTTGAGCCGCACCGGATTGATGCCCGACATTTCGCGCACCTTGCGCACGCCTTCCTCGCATTCGGCCAGCGCGCGCCGCGCCGATTCGGCAAAGGTATAGGCCGCATGCAGCGGAATCAGGCTGCGTCCCTCGCGCTTGAACAGGGGGCAGCGCAAGCCGTCTTCCAGCGAGTGCAGTGCGCGGTGCACGCTGACGGTGCTCTGGCCCAGGGTTTCACCGACCCGCGCCAGGTTGTTCAACTCCATAAAGCTGAGGAATACTTCCAGCTTTTTCAGCGTGATTTCTTCGTTGATGGCCATTTTTTCCTCATTTTTATCGACTTCATTAACTTCAGAGTAATGATCATGGTAGCAGGTTGATTGAAAGCGCTGCGTTTTCTTTCTATCGTATGGTTTCGATAGAGCTCAAACGGAGACACGATGTCCATCGACACCGCCACGCCACCCCAGCCCCGGCAATGGGACAAGAGACGCACTGAAAAGCGGCGCCGCCTCGACGCGGTGCGCCATTACGCCAGCGGCCCCGTGCTGCAGCAGGCCGATATGGTCGCCGTGCTGGAAACCTTGCTGGCCCCGGGCGACCGGGTCGTTTTGGAAGGCAATAACCAGAAGCAGGCCGACTTCCTGGCGCGCATGCTGGCCAAAGTCAATCCTGACAAGGTCAACCATCTGCACCTGATCATGCCCAGCGTCAGCCTGCCCGAACACCTGGACCTGTTCGAGCGCGGCATCGCCCGCAAGCTCGATTTCTCGTTCGCCGGCACGCAAAGCCTGCGCATCGCCCAGTTCCTGCAAGACGGCTTGCTCGAAGTGGGCGCCATCCATACCTATATCGAACTGTATGCGCGCCTGTTCGTCGACCTCACGCCCAACGTGGTGATGGTGGCCGGCTATATGGCCGACCGCCAGGGCAATCTGTACACGGGCCCCAGCACCGAAGATACGCCGACGCTGGTGGAATCGGCCGCCTTCCGCGATGGCATCGTGATCGCCCAGGTGAACCAGATCGTCGACGACGTGAGCGAGCTGCCAAGAGTGGACATCCCCGGTTCGTGGGTCGATTTCGTGGTGCAGTCGGATCAACCGTTTTTCATCGAGCCCTTGTTTACCCGCGATCCGCGCGTGATCAAGCCGGTGCACGTGCTGATGGCCATGATGGCGATCCGCGGCGTGTATGAAAAACACCAGGTGCAGTCGCTGAACCACGGGATCGGCTTCAATACGGCCGCCATCGAACTGATTCTGCCCACCTATGGCGAGCGCCTGGGCCTGAAGGGCAAGATCTGCCGCAACTGGGTGCTCAATCCGCATCCGACCCTGATCCCCGCGATCGAGACGGGCTGGGTCGAGAGCGTGCATTGCTTCGGCGCCGAACTGGGCATGGAACAGTATGCGGCGGCCCGGCCCGACGTATTTTTCACGGGCCGCGACGGCTCCATGCGCTCGAACCGGGCGTTATGCCAGCTGGCCGGCCAGTATGCGGTCGACCTGTTTATCGGCGCCACCCTGCAGATGGATGGCGTCGGTAACTCCTCGACGGTGACCAATGGCCGCCTGGCCGGCTTTGGCGGCGCGCCCAATATGGGCCACGACCCGCACGGCAGGCGGCATGCTACGCCTGCCTGGCTCGATTTGATCGAGACCGACGATCCGCTGGCGCGCGGCAAGAAACTGGTGGTGCAGATGGTGGAAACCTTCCAGGACGGCGGCCAGCCCACCATCGTCGAATCGCTCGATGCGGTGGCGGTCGGGCAGGCCAGCGGCATGCCGCTGGCGCCCGTGATGATTTATGGCGACGACGTGACCCACGTGCTGACCGAGGAAGGCATCGCCTACTTGTACAAGGCGCGCTCGCTCGATGAACGCAAGGCCATGCTGGCGGCGGTGGCGGGCGTGACGCCGATCGGCCTGCGGCACGACCCGAAAACCACGGCCAGCCTGCGTGCCAGCGGCCTGATCGCGCTGCCGGAAGATATCGGCGTGCAGCGCGGCGAGGCAAACAGGTCTCTGCTGGCGGCAAAAAGCATCGCCGACCTGGTCGACTGGTCGGGTGGCCTGTATCAGCCACCGGCCAAATTCAGGAGCTGGTAATGACGACCATGACATTGCAAATACAACAGCGGAAAACCGGCCTGACACCGGCAGTACTGGCCAGGCAAGTGGTGCAGGCCCTGCTCGATGAAGTGACCCTGACGCCGAAACCGGGCCTGGTCGACCTGCGCAGCCGTGGCGCGCACACGGACTTGAACTGGGCCTTGATGAGCCATTCGGCCTGCACGCTGCAGCCCGTGTTTGCTGCGCTGGCCGGCGCAGGCTGGCATGCCGATCAAGATGACGACAGCCTGCGCCAGCAGATAGGGCGCATAGGCCGGCATGGCGAAGCGCTGATGATGGCGGCAACGGGCGGCGTCAACACCCACCGCGGCGCCATCTGGGCGCTCGGTTTGCTGGTGACGGCGGCCGCCCAGCTGGGCGCGCGGGGAGCGCAGCTTGCTCCCGCGGCGGTGGCCGAACGGGCCGCCGCCCTGGCCCGCCTGCCTGACCGGGGCGCGCCGCCGGAGACGGGCAACAAGGGCGAACTGGCTTGCCGCCAGTACCAGGTGGGCGGCGCGCGTGGCCAGGCCATGGCCGCCTTCCCGCACGTGGTCGATGTGGGCCTGCCTTGCCTGCGGGCCTCGCGGGCACGCGGCGACACGGAAACCACGGCGCGCCTGAACGCGCTGCTGGCCATCGTCGCGCAGCTGGACGACACCTGCGTGCTGTCGCGCGGTGGCAAAGAAGGCTTGCTGGACCTGCAGGCTGGCGCGGCGCAGGTGCTGGCTGCCGGCGGTGCGGCCAGCCAGGAAGGCAGCGCCGCCTTGCTCGCGCTGGAAGCGCAGGTGCTGGCACGGCGCGTCTCGCCGGGTGGCGCCGCCGACCTGCTGGCGGCTACCTTATTTCTCGATAGCCTCGATAACACACATGGAGTACCGCATGGAACGGCGTGAATATACTTTTGCGGCGGGTTTGCCCGCTGCCGGACGGGCCCTGGCCGGCGTGGTGGGCTCGGGCGACCTGGAAGTGCTGCTGCAGCCGCATGCACAAGGCGTAACCCGCATTGTGGTCAACACTTCGGTCGATGGCAAAGGGGCAGTCTGGGATGCCTTGCTGACCCGCGTGTTTGGCGGCGCGCTGCTGCCGGCCGCCAGCATCGTCATCAACGATTGCGGCGCCACGCCTGGCGTGGTGCGCATGCGCATAGAGCAAGCCTACGAAGAACTGGCATCGGGGGAGCAGGCATGAGCCCCCAGGAACAACTGCTGGAGCGCGACAGCTTTATCGAGCGCAGCGCGCGCAGCCGCGCCCGGGCCTTGCTGGACGCCGGCAGCATGCGCGAACTGCTCGATCCTTTTTGCGGCGTGACTTCGCCGTGGCTGCCGCAGCAGGGCGTCACCGCGCAGGCTGACGATGGCGTGGTGGTGGCCAAGGGCTTGTTCGCCGGCCAGTCTACCGTGGTGCTGGCCATCGAAGGCGCGTATCAGGGCGGCAGCATGGGCGAAGTGGGCGGCGCCAAGATCGCCGGCGCGCTGGAACTGGCGGCCGACGACAACCGCCGTGGCATACCGACGCGGGCCGTGATCCTGTTCGAGACGGGCGGCGTGCGCCTGCAGGAAGCCAACCTCGGGCTGGCCGCCATCGCCGATATCCAGGCCGCGATCGTGGACTTGCGCCGCTACCAGCCGGTGATCGGCATCAGCGCCGGCACCGTGGGCTGCTATGGCGGCATGTCGATCGCAGCGGGCCTGTGCAGCTACCTGGTCGTCACCCGCGAAGCCCGTTTGGGGCTGAACGGCCCGGCCGTGATCGAGCAGGAAGCGGGCGTGGCCGAATTCAACTCGCGCGACAAACCCTTCATCTGGAGCCTGACCGGTGGCGAGCAGCGGTATCACAGCCAATTGGCGGACGCCTATGTGGACGACGATACAGCGCAAATACGCCGTAGCGTGGCGAGCCTGTTCCAGCGCGGCCTGCCGGCACGGCACCGCAGCGACCAGGCGGACGGCTTCCTGGCCAGGCTGGCGGAAGTGGACGCCAGCGCGCCGGCAACACCGGAAACCGTGCGCAGTATTTACAGCAAAGGATATGCAGCATGAGCACCATTGAACATAGCCGTGGCGCCGCCTGGCTGGCGGCCCTGACCGACAATGCGGCCGCACAGCCGTCTTATTCCCCGTCGGTGCGCGTGGTCGATGCGCCGCTGGCCGGCCAAAGCGCCCGTTATATCGCCGTCGTGCCCGATGCCCTGAACCGCTTTGCCCGCGTCCGCACGGGTGAAGTCGGGCTGGTCGAAGGCTGGCAGCTGGCGCGGGCAGTGCAAGAGGTGCTTGAATTGGATCGCGCGCACGCCGTCAAGCGACCGATTGTCGCCCTTATCGACGTCGCCAGCCAGGCCTATGGCCGGCTGGAAGAAGCCTACGGCATCCACCAGGCCCTGGCCGGCGCGGCAGGTGCATATGCCGAAGCGCGGCTGGCGGGCCATCCCGTGATCGGCCTGATCGTCGGCAAGGCCATGTCGGGCGCTTTTCTGGCCCATGGCTACCAGGCCAACCGCCTGATTGCGCTGGACGACCCGCAGGTCATGGTGCATGCCATGGGCAAGGCCTCGGCCGCGCGCATCACCTTGCGGTCCGTCGAAGCGCTGGAAGCGCTGGCCGTAACGGTGCCACCCATGGCGTACGACATCGGCAACTACGCCAGCCTGGGCCTGCTGTGGCAAACCCTCACTGTCAGCGCGCCGGACCAACCCTCGCCAGACGATATCGCGCTGGTAGCACGGAGCTTGCAGGACGCCTTGGACGATATCAGCGCCGATCCTGAGCGTGGCCTGGCCAGCCGTCTGGGCGCACCGAACCGGCAAGCATCGCAGCGTGTACGTGAATTATTACGCCAGCAGTGGATGGGGGAGGGCGAAAACAGCTAGCAGTTTATAAAATCAACATACGAGAATACAGAGAAGACTTGAAAGTCATTCCATTCCAACGGAGACAACACCATGATTATCTACGGAACCGCATTACTGGCGATCTGCCATTTGCTCGGCATCTTCCTGGGCGACCTGCTCGGGCAGTTGATGGGCGTCAAAACCAATGTGGGCGGCGTCGGCATCGCCATGCTGCTGCTGATCTGCGCCCGCCTGTACCTGCAGCACAAGCAATGGATGCCGGCCCTGACCGAACGCGGCGTCGAATACTGGGGCGCCATGTATATCCCGGTGGTAGTGGCCATGGCTGCCCAGCAGGACGTGGTAGCCGCCCTGCGCGGCGGACCGGTGGCCGTGCTGGCCGCGCTGGGTTCGGTGCTGGTGTGCGCCTGCGCGATTTCGCTGATCAACCGCACGGAAAGCCCGGCGTCGATTGCCGCCGCCGAAGCGCTGGACATCGCCAGGGAGGCCCATCATGCTTGAGACCTTTGAAAAAGCGGCCCTGAACAACGGCCTGGTGACGGCGTTTGCCTTTGTCGGCCTGATCGTGCTGCTGTCCGGCGCGCTGTCGCGCCACCTGACCCTGGGCCGCGTGCACGGTTCGGCCATCGCCATCGTGATCGGCCTGGGCCTGGCGTACTGGGGCGGTTTGCATAGCGGTGGCCACAAGGGCCTGGCCGACCTGTCGCTGTTCGGCGGCATCGGCCTGATGGGCGGCGCCATGCTGCGCGACTTTGCCATCGTCGCCACCGCGTTCGAGGTGCAGGCGGTCGAGGCGCGCAAGGCGGGCCTGATCGGCGTGATCGCGCTCCTGCTGGGCATCGTGCTGCCATTTATCGTCGGCGCCAGCGTGGCGTATCTGTTCGGTTACTCCGACGCCGTCAGCATGACCACCATCGGCGCGGGCGCCGTCACCTATATCGTCGGTCCCGTCACGGGCGCAGCCATCGGCGCCAGTTCCGATGTGATGGCGCTCAGTATCGCGGCCGGCTTGATCAAGGCCATCATGGTGATGGTGGGCACGCCAGTGGCGGCGCGCTTCCTGCGCCTGAAAACGCCGCGCTCGGCGATGGTCTTTGGCGGCCTGGCGGGCACGGTCAGCGGCGTATCGGCCGGGCTGGCGGCCACCGACCGCAAGCTGGTGCCGTATGGCGCGCTGGTGGCGACGTTTCATACGGGCCTGGGCTGCCTGCTGGGGCCATCGCTGCTGTTCTTTGCCGTGAAAGCGGTGATGGGGTGATGATGGCATACCGGCCGCATGATTTATTGTGGGCGCGCGAACTGCCGAAGGACTCGGCCTTGCCTGAATGGCTGTGCCCGCAATGGCTGTCCATGGCGCCGCTGGTGGTGCGGCGCGCGCCAGCGGCCAGCGGACGCATTGCGGTCGGGCTGCGGGGCATGGCCCGCAGCGAACGCCACGCTGCCGAGATCGAGGCCAGCGCCGTGCTGCGCTGCGTGACGCCGGAAATGCTGGCGGCCAAGGTGCCGGCCTGGCTGGACTGTCCCGCCATCGAGGCGCTGCACCGGCTCAAGCCGCTGCTGGACGCCACCGGCTGGCAATGGGGGCCGACCGGCGGCGTGGGTTTTGCGCTGGCCAGCGGCTTGCCCGTGCTGCGGGCCGACAGCGACCTCGATCTGCTGTTGCGCATGGAGCGTCCGCCCGACGCCATGCAGGCGGCCGCCCTGCACGGCATCGCCGCCAGCGTCACGGCGTGCCGGCTCGACCTGCAGATCGATACGGGATGCGGCGGCTTTGCCTATGCCGAATGGGCGGCCGGACGCTCCCGCGTGCTGCTGAAAACGGATCATGGGCCCGTGCTGACGGCCTCGCCGTGGGAGCAAACATGAGTGTTTTGTTTACCTTTCCCGGCCAGGGTGCGCAGCGGGCCGGCATGCTGCACGCCTTGCCGGACGACCCGGCCGTGGCCGCCACCGTGGACGAAGCCGCATCGGTGCTGGAACTGGATCCCCTGGCGCTGGACACGGAAGCGGCGCTGGCCTCGACCCGCGCCGTGCAGCTATGCCTGCTGATTGCCGGCGTGGCGATGGCGCGTTCTTTAAGCGTGCAGGGCGGTGGCCCCGATATGGTGGCCGGTTTTTCCATCGGCGAGTATCCGGCCGCCGTGGTGGCCGGGACGCTCGATTATGCAGACGCCTTGCGCCTGGTCGCGCTGCGCGGGCAGTTGATGGAAGACGCTTATCCCAGCGGTTACGGCATGGCCGCCATCGTGGGCCTGGAACACGCGCCGCTGGCAGCGCTGGTGGCGCAGGTCCACAGTGCTCTGTCTCCTGTGCATATCGCCAATCTGAATGCCCGGCGCCAGATCGCGATTGCCGGCAGCGATAGCGCGCTGCAGCGGGTGATGGCGCTGGCACTGGCGCGCGGCGCCAGCAAGGCCCAGCGCCTGGCTGTCAATGTGCCGTCGCATTGCCCGCTGTTTGACGCCCAGGCGCAAGAGATGGCGGCGGCCTTTGCGCAAGTGAACATGCGCCGGCCTGCCTTGACTTATCTCAGCAGCAGCGCCACGCGCAGCCTGGCCGACCCGGCCCGCATCCGCGATAGCCTGGCCAGCAATATGGCGCGCCAGGTCAACTGGGCAGACACCGTGCGCCTGGCCTGGGAGCGCGGCGCGCGGCTGGCACTGGAAATGCCGAGCGGCTCCGTGCTGACCCGGCTGACGGCGCCGGAACTGGCCGATGGCCTGGCCATCAGCTGCGAGGACCAGCGCAGCGACAGCTTGCTGGCGATGCTGGCAGCGGCAAGGCGCACACCATAAATCCTGGCCAGGTCAGCGTTGCATGAACAGGAGATCGGCGCTGGATGCCGCGATAGAGGCCATCTTCATATCAGCCTTCTATCGCCTTGGAGACCAGCCGGTCAAACATGCGGTCGCTCAGTATCCAGCGCAGGAACAACAGCGGTGCTGCCAGCACGCCGCCGTGGTAGCGGGCCTTGGGCTGTTTGGCTTTCAGGGCTTTGACGATCAGGTCGCTGATCACCCTGGTGGGCGCTTGCCCGGTGTTTTCCTGTATCTTGCCAAAGCCTTTCACCAGCCCGGCATACGCGCCCTGGGCGGAATAGCGGCTGGCTTCCTGCGTTGCAATGCCGGCCCATTCTGATTCGACGCCGCCCGGCTCGATCACCACCACGGCAATGCCGAACGGCTTCACCTCAAGGCGCAGCGCATCGGAATAGCCTTCCAGCGCAAACTTGGAGGCGTGGTACCAGCCGCCCAAAGGCCCGGCCAGCTTGCCGCCGATAGATGAAATATTGAAGATGCGGCCGTAGCCTTGCGCGCGCATATGCGGCAGGCATAGCTGCACCAGGCGGGCCGCGCCGAACAGATTGGTTTCCATCTGGCGCCGGCCTTCGTCCAGCGGCACGTCTTCCAGCGCGCCAAACTGGCCGTAACCGGCGTTATTGATCAATACATCGATGCGGCCCTGTTCTTTGATGATCTGCTGCACGGCCGCCGCCATGGAGTCGTCATCGGTCACGTCGAGCGCCAGCACGTGGCCGCTGGCCGCCTCGATGTCCGCCATTTTATCGACGCGCCGCGCGGCGCCATAGACTGCGTAGCCTTCCTTGATCAGGCGCAGGGCAAAATCCTTGCCCATGCCGGAAGAAGCGCCCGTGATCAGGGCCACGGTTTTTTGTTTGATGCGGGTGTGTGCGTTCATGCTGTTGACTCCAGAGTTGGTGACAAAGTGGCCCGCAGATTGCTGAACGGGCAGGGTTAATATAATGTATGACTAGTCAGTCATTTAATGATTAAAAATAAAGCGCCAAGGCTGTGGTAATGCTGTTCAGTTAGCTTCATTTTTACCCCAAAAGCAAACTCCGGGGTCGGACCCTGCAGGGTCCGACCCCGGCATTCACGTCGTTGGGGTGCATAAAAATATACAGGTCTGCATCACTGAACGACATTAGCAAGTCTGAGCCTTATCACCCCAGCAAGCGCCATGCCGCCTCAAACCCCATCAGGCCATGCTGCTCCGCATGTGCCGGGTCGGCGATCATCAAGTCGACGGTCGCGTCGGCGATGGAATTGAGCAGGGTGCCGACAAAAACCAGGGGCGCATCGCGCAGTGAACCGTGCTGGCGGCTGCGTTCGATAAAAGCCGCCATGCCTGCCGTCGCCTCCATGCCAGCCTGCCGCGTTTGCGGCGTAATATCGTCCGACACCAGCAGTTGCGCCATTGCCTTGCGTTTTTCCGGCGCGGCCATCGTCCAGCGTAGCCAGTTGCGCCACAGTTGCTGCATCTGGCTACGAATATCGCGGTCGACGGGCAAGCCTTTCAAGGCAGCCGAGCTCAGGTCGACCTTCAGTTCCAGGTACAGTGCATTGAGCAGCACTGCCTTGGTCTCGAAGTAGGTGAACAGCGAGCCATTCGACACGCCGGCTTCCCTGGCGATCACGGCCGTGGGCGCACCGAGTCCCTGGCTGGCAATCACCCGGGTAGCCGCCGCCATGATGGCGCTGCGTCGTTCTTCACTTTTCGGTCTGGCCATGCTTGCTTTTATCGACGATGGATCTGTAATGGACGTATATTATAAGAGAGTGCCCAGTCAGTCAATAAATCTTGTTCGTACTAAAAAACCACCATGATGATGGACCCGGCAACGATCAGGCTGCCGCCGAGCGCCACCGGCCAGGTCAGGGTTTCGCCGAGAAAGACGATGCCGAACACGATGGCCAGCGCCACGCTGAGTTTGTCGAGCGGCGCCACCTTGCTGACCGGCCCCAGTTGCAGCGCCCGGTAATAGCACAGCCAGGACAGTCCCGTGGCGATCGCCGACAGTACCAGGAACAGCCAGCTGCGCGCGCTGATGGTGGATGGATTCTGCCATTCGCCGCGCAGTGACACGATGCCGCCGATCACGGCCAGGATCACGACGGTACGGATAAAGGTGGCCAGGTTGGAGTTCAGCCCAACTACGCCCAGCTTGCCAAACAGCGCCGTCAGGGCGGCAAACAAGGCGGAGGCGAGGGCGAAGGTGATCCAGTTCGATTGTGGGGACATTGGGGGCATCCTTTCGCGCTAAGTAATTCCCCGATGGTAGCAGGCGCAACCCGGGTATCGAGGCATTTGCGTGAAATACGGTAGTGGAAAGCCGCCGCGCCCTCATCGCCGGCGCGGCAGCTCCTGGGCGCTTAATAATTAAACTTCAGCTCCGTAAACAGCGTCCGCTGCGGGAACGGGTGATACAGGTAGTAATCGCGGTTGTTGAGGTTATCGACCCCGCCGGCCAGGCTCCACTGGCGGTTGAGCTGATAATGCACGCGCAGGTCGGCCACCAGGAAACCTTCGAAACCGGTGTAGGTGTGGCCGTTGACGTCGGTGTTGTCGACCGTGCCGTATTGCTTGCCGCTGTAGCGGGCCGCCAGAGTGATGGCCCATTTGTCGGCCGGCCGGTAAGTCGCCATGGCCGTGGCGCGCCATTCCGGCACATACGGCGTGCGCGCGCCGACCGACGTGGCGCCGGCAGTGGAGGGCACGTAGCTGCTGTTGGCCACAATGCGCGCATCGACATAAGTGACCGAGCCGCTCAGGTCCAGGCCAGGAATCAGGGCGTTCTGGCGTTCACCGACCAGTTCGATGCCGCGCTGGCGCGTCTTGTCGACGTTTTGCGTGAATGACACCGGCGTGGCGTAGCCGGTGATAAAGCTGGTTTGCGAGATCAGCGCATCGCTCACGTGCTCTTCGAACAGCGACAGGCGCAGCTTGCTGTTATCGCCGTTGCGTTCGAAAGCCAGTTCGCCCGACTTGACGTTTTCCGGCCTCAGGAAAGGGTACGCCTGTGTAAAGGTGGTGCCGGTCTGCACGTTCTGGTACAGCTCGCCCACCGTCGGGAAGCGCAGCGCCTTGCCGAACGAGAGCGTGGCTTGCCACAAGGGATCGATCTTCCAGTTCAGGGCGGCCTTCGGCGACAATCCCTTGCGCTCAATCGCCGGCTGGATGACGGCATAACCCTTGCCGTTGCTGGCCGTCGCATAGTTATAGCCGTCAAACGCCCGCCATTGCTCGTAGCGCGCGCCCAGGGTGGCCGTCAGCGCGGGCGCGATGCGCCACTGGTCTTGCAGCCACAGCGCTTCGGTACGGGTCTTGCCCAGCGAGTTGCTATACAGGCTGGTCTCGTCGCCGCTGGTCCAGTTGAGACTGTTATAAGTCGGGCTGACCAGCTTGAACTGGTCGCCGTGCAGGCCGAAGCTGAGCACGTGCGGGCCGGCAAGCCCGTCCGGATGCCAGCGTCCGCTCAGGTCCAGTGTCGACCAGCCGGTGCCGCCGGCGTCCGCAGTGCGGCCAGCACCGCCGTTCTGGCCGGCCGGGAACAAGCCGCCCGAGGTGCGCGTCAGGTCGGTGGCGTAGCGGTAATTGCTGGCCACCACGTCCCAGTCCCAGATCTGACCGTTGCGGCTTTTCACGTCCAGGCTCTGCATCCAGTGCTGCTGGGTGGTGCTGTTGGCCGAGAACTGGCCCGCCACGCTGCCGGCACTGTAGGATTTGCCGCCGATATTGACGTTGCCGCTGGCGCCGCCGTAATACGGTGCACCGCTGGCCGTGCTCAGGTAGGAGTTCGTGCCGGCGTCGGCGTCGTTGTGCCAATAGCCCAAGGTGTAGACGGCGCTGACGTTACGCGAAAAATCGTAGGCCAGCTTGAGCTTGGCGCTGTCCTGCACCGTGTGGGTGATATTGCCCGCGCCGATGACTTGTATGGCGCCATTAGTCCGGTTCAGGTCGGGATACGCGCCATTGATCGTCGGATCGCCGGGCACGGCAGGCTTGCTCGATTGGCTCAGCGTGCCGAAGGTGATCGGCTGGCTGTGGCTGTCGAGGTGCGTTGCGCTGACGAACCACGACAGTGCGCCGTCGCGGTTGCCCAGGGTGGTGCTGATATCTTGCGTGCCATAGCGGTCATTCGTGCCGTACAGGCCGAACTTTTGCGACGCCGCGTTGAGCTTGACGCTGGCCTCGAACTGTCTCGGCATGCGCGTGTTGAGCTTGACCACGGCGCCGTAGGAATTGCCGGCGTAGGCGGCCGAGTAGGGGCCGTACATCACATCGATGCTGTCGATTTCTTCCGGCGAGACCATGAACCAGCGCGGCGAACCGTTGCCATTGTTGTTATTGACCAGCGCCGACAGCATCACGCCATCGGCCATCACCAGGCTGCGCGCGCTGGCATTGATGCCGGTGGTGCGCGTGGCCAGCGGGGCTTGCGTATCGCCGTCAAAGCGCTTGCGCACCAGGATGCTGGGCAGGTATTTCAGCCCATCCTCGACATTCATGACGTTGCTGGTCTGTTCCAGCTGGCGCGCGGTGACGGTAGCTATCGTCGCCGGCGAGCGGACGTCGGTCGGATCCGGCGTGCTGCCGCTGACTTGCACGACCGGTATCGGGTCGTCGGCCCAGGCTTGTTGTACGGACAGGGCCATGCAGCTTGCCAGCAGCAAGTTGGTATGAGAAGAAAATTTCATCGGTATTCCAGGAGCAAATAGAGCAAGGATTGCCGTCTCGGCGAGCAGGCATGGCCACCATCGATATCGACGGCGGCAGCGGCAGCTCAGGCGCGGGCAGGCAAGGTAAAGTGACGTGGCTTGGCTAGCTGAGTCGGCTAGCTTGATTGACTGGTCAGGCGGCGGGTGGCGCGCGCGATTGATGGCGCGACCAGGTAAACAGCGGTTCTGGCGCGAGGTAAAACAGGGCAGGAAATAGCGCCATGCCGGCTTTCATGGGCAAGGGCATGGCAAAGGTCGTGGGCAAGGGCGGCGTGGCCGCGTCGCTGACACAGTAGGGGCAATGCTCGACGTGGTGCAGCACGGAATCGAGCGGCGACTTGACCGCGATCGATCCATCGGCATTCAGGTATTTGACGCCATCGACGGTACAGATCTCGATCTGCGTGATCTGCGGTCCGTGCGGCTGCATGGCATTGAGGGCGTGGGAAATCGACGGCACGAGCGCATTCATCAGTATCGCGAAACACGCGATCCAGATATGCAGGCGCTGCCGTCTTGTCCATTTTCCCATGGGCGGGAGTATAGCAAGAATGCCGGTAGCGGCACGGGAATTTATCCGTGCCGCTACGGTGCAGTATCAGGCAGCCTTGCTCTTGCCAGCAGCTATGCGGTTCCAGCCATAGCCAGCCACGACGATCGCCAGGATGGCCGCCTGCGCCGCCAGGGTTTCCAGGGTCGGCAGGATGCCCAGGATATCGACGCGGATGAAGTCGACGGGGCTCACGCCCACCCAGCCCGCTTCCTGCAGCGCGGCCACGCCTTTGCCCATCAGTATCACGGCCAGCACGGCCACGAAGGCGGAGGTCAGCGAGAAGAATTTTCCGATCGGCATGCGGGCGCTGCTGCGCAGCAAGGCCCAGGCGATCAGGGCAAGCAGCACGATCGCCACCAGGAAACCGCCCAGCAGGGCGCCGCCATTGCCATCGGCTGCCAGCGCCGAGTAGAACAGCACCGTTTCAAATACTTCCCGGTAGACGGCGATGAAGGCCAGGGCGAACAGGCCCCAGGCAGAACGGCGCGACATGGCCGCCGACAATTTGGCGTGCAGGTATTCCTGCCAGCGCCCGGCGCTGCTCTTCTGGTGCATCCACAAGCCCACGCTCAGCAAGACCAGCGCCGCAAACACGGAACCGAGTCCTTCGCTCACTTCCCGGCTGGCGCCGCTGATCGTCACCAGGTAGGTTGCCGCCACCCAGGTCAAACCGCCAGCTGCCAAGGCGCTGATCCAGCCTGCATGCACATAAGGCAGCACGTCGTTGCGCTTGGCCTTGCGCAAGAAGGCGATGATGCCGATCACGATCAGCAGCGCTTCCACGCCTTCGCGCAGCAGGATCGTCAGGGCGCCGACAAAGGTCGTCATCGGGTCCGCCTTGGCATCGCCCAGTTCCGCTTCCACGTGGGTAAACAATTGATGCAGCTTGTCGCCGGCCGCGTCGGCCTCGGCCACCGTGCCCTTGGCCACGGCCGAGCGATACGCCAGCATGGCGTTTTCCACCGCCAGCAGCAGCGATTTATTGCGCGCGCCGACCATCGGTTCGATCGGCTCGAAGCCGTCCAGATAGGCCGACAGGCCCAGGCGCGTGGCGGCAGCGCGGTCGCCCGCATGCATGGCGGCCAGGCTTTCGGCCAGGCGCAGGCGCGACAGGGCCAGGCCGGACGGCTTGTGCGCCTCGGCCTGGCCCGGATTGCTGCGCAGATACGCTGTCAGCGCCTGGGCTTCTTCTTCGCCCAGCTTGGCCGCCGCTGCTTCCTGCGTCAGGGTCGTCACGGCGGCCAGGTCCGTGTACAGGCTCTTGGCGCGGGCGTCATCTTTCCATAATTTTTCGCCATGCGCGCGCGCCGCAGCGTCATGCGACATGCCGCCCACGAAGAAGGCCAGGTCCCAGCGCTCGCTCTCGGACAGATGGCCGAAACTGGCCATCGAAGTACCGCCCACGCCTTGCGAAATCACCTGGTACAGCGCCATCAGGCTACGCGACTGCGCCCGCTCGGGGTCTGTAAAGGCAATCGGTTTTGGTTCCAGGCTGGCCGCCAGCGGGCCGTCGCCGGCACCGGCCGCGCCATGGCAGGAAGCGCACTGGGCCGCATACAGGGCCGCGCCGCGCGCCAGGTTCGGCAGCGCTTTGGGCGCCACGGGTATCGGATACGCGCTAATTAACAAGGCATTTGCGTGGTGCGCCAGGCGCTTGACCTCGGCCGCGTCCGCCTTGGCCATCACGGCAGCGCGCAAGTCGGCGATGGCGGCGGCAACGCCCGCCTTGGCAGCATGGGCGGGCAGGGCAGTGATCTGCGTGCCCGCGTTCTCGGTGAAATCGAGCATCTCCGCGTATTCCGCCTCGCTGACCACTTTGCCATGCTCGACGGCGCCGCTGTAATCGACGGCCACATAATCAATCAGTTGCCACAACTGCCTGGCTTCGGCCCCTTGATCCGCGCCTTGCGCCTGCGCGCCGCCCGCCAGCAAGCTGGCCGATAAGACGGCTGCGGCCACCAGCGGATTGCAGATGAGCCATTTTTTCATCTTCACGAACATGATTCTCATTCTCATTCATTATCAAGCCGACCACTATAGGACAGGCACTGCAGGGTGTCAACGGCGTGCAAGGCCAAGGAGCGTCAACCGCCTCGGACCAGTTTGCTGCAAAACGGTGTGCGTGAACGTAACCGCCGGCCTGCAGCGCCAAGAATCTTGCTAGAATAATCAGCAGATGGCTTGAGATCGATTAATATTCATTGCGACATTAAGTTTTCTCTGGAAGCACTGGAAGTATGCGAGACTTAGAGAACCTATCTTTTGCAAAGACTAAACGTTCTCTTGATGTGGCAAAGATGCCGAGACTAAAGCGCTTGGCTTTGGATTGGCATCCTGGCGCGGTTATGAATAGAAGGTTTTATGGATGAGATAAGAAACTATGCTCTTTTTCCAGATGATGTTAGCGGAGACGCGCTTTGGCGTATGCATACAAGCGGAGATGATCTGACCAAGAAGCGAGAATTCGACTTTTGGGTTGTTCCTAAAGAGCAGCACGCTATTGATTTTGCCGTAAATGGCTTGCGAAAAGGATGGAAAGTTTCGACATCAAAAAATGATGATAAAAATTTTACTTGGCAAGTAGGCATCCATGTGATGATGTTGCCAACTTACAAAGAAGTGACTGATTTCGAAGATGAACTTCAGCTATTGGCGACTCCATCCGGCGGTCATAATGATGGTTGGGGCTGTTTTGAAGCGTAATGCATCAACATCTGCTGAAACTCCCTGAAATTTTCGTGTAATCCAAGGCTATGACAGGCCGCACGTCCGTACTGGTGCTTACGTAATCATTCGGACGAGACGTAAAGAGCGCAAAATGTCGATTCGTCCGGAGCATTACATAGGTAGAGTCTCAAGTTTTAGGAACGAGCGCGGCCCCTGCCGATGAATCGCCACGACAATCGTAGACACTCCTGAGCCATAATTAGAGGCACAAGGAGAAGGTATGAGCGGAAAGCGGCACACAGACGTCCGTTGAAGTAAATCTGCAACTTCCCTTCATACGATTCTCCTGCCAAAATCACCGTGTTGAGCGCGGAGAGCTGCATTTTTAGTTCATAAATTCTTGAAGTAAAAGTGATACATGCCGAAGATTTGCAATAAATCTAGAACTTCCCGTAGGTACTCCAACCATTCCCTTTGTCCTAAAAGAACCTGGGATGCACTGATCGGACATTTCCTCCTTGACATCACGATAACTTGAACTATTTTCTATTGGTCAGATTGTGAAAACGAAAGGCGGTACGGAATGCAAATCCGGTTCGACCTCCCGATGGAAACTCGTCGCCCCACTGGCAAGTCACAGCGCTTCGACGTTTTCGGTCTCAAGATCGGCCGTCCCCTGACCCTGTTTCACCGTAATACTGTTAACGCGTGGATCGGGTTGGAGTGTGATCCGGCCGTTACCTATTATTGCGAACGGCCTCTACTAATCAACGATGCACCATTCAAGCGGCTCATCGACTTTTATGCGATCCGAAATGGAGAGGAGGAAGTACTGTTTGTCCTCACCGAAGCGGAGACGCAAGATATGCCTGTCGATGACGCTTTCGGGCCAGGCTTTGTGAACTGGTGCCGGCAGAGCGAAATAGCGATCAAAACCGTCAGCCCCCAAGCGACTTTTGGCGATCCTTGGGCCACTGAAAATTGGGCTCAGCTTCTACGTGACCTGGCAGCTTTCGGCAGATATGTTCCTGTCCAACTGGTCGATGCGATCCGCCACGAGCTCACCGTACCTCAGACCCTAACGCAACTTGAACTGCTGTTCCCGTCAGTTGACCCGCTATTGTTGAAAGTCGCGTTGTTCAGCTTGCTCCATAAGGGGGTGGCCACGTGTCCAAGCTTGGCCTCACAGCCCTTTTCATCGGCCTTGCCATTTGTGGTGATATGAAGATTGAACTGGAATTCGGTCGTAACCGATTTGATCGAGCTTCGATCCCAGATACTTTTCGCCTTATGGAGGCATGGCCGAGCGTTGACGTCTCCGCGCTCTCCGAAGACCAGCGCCAGGTGTTCGATCGGCGGGTAAAAGCGCTCACTCTCTACCTTACTGTGCCCGAAAAGTCGGTCGCAGCGATCAGCTCGGAAACAGGCATAGACCGTGCAACGCTGCTCCGCATCTTTCGTCGTTGCACGTCCATGCACGAGGACGGCAGAATATATGGATACCGCGGCGCATTGCGCTACGCGCGAATAAAGGAATACGAGCGGTACGCTCCGGTTAGCTTTAACGGCCGGGGCAAGGCAGGCGCGTTCAGGCAGTTGCTGCAGCGTTACCCTAGTATCGAAGCCTCGCTCAAGCGTGCGTTCCTGGAGCGAGGTCGTCAGATTACCACGGAACGTGAGATACGTAAGTCCATGAGGTCAATCCACATGGCGTTCCGGAAGCACTGCCGAGAGGCGGGGGTTAAAGCGAACGAATACCCGTTCACCGAGGCAAGGCTGGGCATTCGATCCTTGTACGCCTACTTTGATTCCCTCGCAAAGGAGTCATTTGAGATGTCAGTTAAACACTCTGGCGGTTCGTCCGCTCGTGCTGTTCCCACCATCATGCCGCATGTGCCGGCAGCGACTCGTGCGTTTGAAGTTGTGGAATTCGATGGCCACAAGATCGATCTCCGCCTGACTGTGAAGCTGCGCGGCAGTACGGGAATCGAGCAGCTTGTGGAAATGCACCGGATTTGGATCCTGGTAATTCTCGACATCGCGACACGGTGCGTCGTCGGCTACCACCTGGCGCTCAGTCGAGAATACTCCAAGCATGATGTTGCTTGCGCACTTCAAGCGGCGCTCACACCTTTTAGGCCGCGGCAATATGGCATCCCAACGCTTGCGATACGCGAGGGCGGCGGATTCCCGTCTGCAGTGATCGAAGAAGCGCAATTTGCTTGCTGGGACTGGTTCAGATGCGATAATGCGAAGTCGCATCTTGCGGCCGACACCATCAGTCGATTAACTCGCACTATTGGCTGCTGGCCTCACTTTGGCCCACCAGGCCAGCCGAATGACCGTCCCCATATCGAACGTTTCTTTCACTTGGTTTCGCGCCATTTCGCGCACAAGTTGCCAGGCAATCTAGGTAGCAATCCCCAAGCTATTGAGCGAGAACTCAGTGACCCGAAAGGCAATACTCGCTTGCTAGTTACGCTCGACGAACTCGAAGACATGATCGAGGTGCTTTTAGCCGACTATAACGGCGAGCCCCATCCCGGCCTAGACGGACACACACCGCTTGAGGCCATGGCTATCTCGGTGGCACGAAACAAAGACCGAATACGTGTGATGCCAAACGTCGCACGTACAAACCTATGCTTGTTACAAGAAGCAAAGCTGGTCACGGTGAAAGGCACGCCTCTCAAAGGCTTACGGCCACATATAAATTTTTGCAATGTTCGCTATACCAATCCAATTTTAGCGAGTAGTCCGGCATTGATCGGGAAAAAGTTGCGAATGTACTTCGATCCTCGCGATATCCGTACAGTGAAAGTGTTTTTCGAGGACGGTACCGAACTTGGCATTCTTACTGCTGCGCGGCCGTGGGGTATCCCACCACACTCGCTTAAAGTGCGACAGGAAATTTTCCGCCTGCTCGCCGAACGCAAACTTGAAATCCGCGAAGGCGACAACCCCGTCGAAGCGTGGGTTCGCCTCCGAATGGGGCAGCGCGATCGTAAGCTGGTTGCCGGCCAACTCGCTAAACAACAAAGACTTGAGGATGCTAATGGAAAGTTGAGTCCTGCCGATGCCGATCAGACGGAACCCTACATATCCTTGCGACCGGCGCCGCTTGGCGAACGTCCGCCCACCGACAACACGAGAAAAGCGGCGAAGGCTGGCGAAGCATTGCCTAAGGACAAAGCGGTGCCTCTCAATCTTACGCTGCGCAAGACGTTCACATTCTAGGAGGCAGTATGGATATGACATATCAGCGGCCTATCAGTATTGATGATCACCCGATTATCGGCAAACGCTACCTCGTACCGACACCGACCATTGACGAAGTCACAAAGCGCGTTGTCAAGCAAATCCGCCTTCGCAGTCCTGGTGCGATCCTGTACGGTTATCCCCGGTTTGGGAAAACCTCAGCAATCAGATACATCATTCGTTATTTGATGGAAATTTTTCCGGATGCAGTTTGTATCAATTTCCGGTGCGAAACACACAAATCAGGTTCGGAAGATGCGTTTCTCTCTGCGCTGCTGGCAGCTGCCGGACATACTGAACCCTTAGCCGGCCGAGTCTCACGTAAGCGCATGCGTTTGATTGAACAAATCTGCGAGCTCGCAGACCGCGCGGGTAAGGACTGGATCGTGTTTTTTGCCGATGAAGCGCAGAAGCTGCAAGTATTGGAATACGAGTGGTTGCGAGATGTGCACGATCAGCTTGAACTCAAAGGTATTCGGATGATCACAATCTTGGTCGGTCAACCGCAGATTCTCGATCAAAAATCAGCGTTGCGCCAATCACTTGACACCCAGATTGTCTTGCGGTTCATGGTCACCGAGATGAGATTCGGCGGTATAAGATCGGCAGAGGAAGTGGCCACATGTCTTCTCGCGTATGATCAGTCTTGCTTCCCAGCCGATAGTGCCTGGCAATTTACCCGCTTCTTTTACCCGCGAGCTTACGCGGCTGGGTTGCGGCTCGCGGATCAGGCCGATGCGGTTTGGTCCGCGTTCGAGCGAGCTCATCTAGGAGCTGGTTTTAGTGGGCCAATCGAAATTCCAATGGCCTACTTTGCGAGGGCCGTTGAGTGTGCTCTCTCGGAGTATCATGAATATGATAGCGACGACTTCAGCTTTTCGTCAGTAATTTGGGATTCGGCAGTGCTGGACTCTACCTATGTGCTTGCTTGCGAAGAGATCAGGCTTGGTCTCCCGCTGCCCAAATGGGTGTAGCGGTGAAGATTCTTCTGGATACATTCGCACGCAAGACCCCGCAGTGGTGTTGGAGGCCAGAATGGTCTACTGGATACGATTCAGCGTTTGGCCTACTCATGAAATTTGCATATCTTAATGCGCTAACAGCAAAGGAGATTGCGAACGTATTCGTGAGCAGGACGTGCAAGCGCCGAACTGTGCTGCTACGAACTGTTAATATCGATCTGCGTGACGACGCTGTTTTCGACTTATCCGCCATTGGTGCTGCGATGAGCACCAGCCCGGTCAAACTCGCCGACGCATTTCTCTTCAGCCAGTTCCCTGGCCATAGTGCGTCTTCCGAAAATTTAAAATGGTGCGAGCAGTGCATGGCTTGGGGTTTGCATCTACCTCTTACTCAAATGAACGCTGTCAGTCAATGTCCAATCCACAACCAGCCTCTCATTTCCCGCTGCAGGCGATGTAATGAAACCATTCCTTATAAACTCTGTGCTGCTGTTTTTGACAACCCTTTCAAATGCCCACGGTGTTCAGAGGAACTGGGACCCAGGATCATGGCGGCGCGCAGCTGGGTTCCGGAAGTGCGCTCGGAACACATCGCCAGAATTAGCTTAATGCACAAGTATGTGACCGAAATAGACCACCTTCAGGCTGTTTCGCAGACCGTGCCGATGGTCACGGGTCAATGCGGTGACCTGGGCCTGCATGGCAAACGCGAACACCAATCGACTGGATACATCACTTTTGTTGGGCAGGTTCTCGACGAGATGGCGAGCAATCACGGCCAGTACTGTCTGCCCCTGACTTCTTTATCAAAGGCCAGTTGTGGGTGTGGTTCTGCTAGCGAGGACCGGCTGCTTGAGCGACTTGGGCGGAATACTCAGAATACAACGCCGGATAGGTTTCAGACTAGCGAAGAGATGCGCGTTGCTCTGCAAGTCTATCAGGCCTTAAAACGGCGAATGAAACACAAACTCGGCGGACATCGTCATTGCGTTGTTGCTGTATGCCGGCATATCTGGTGGGACATGCGAGGTGCCACTACGGCAAGTTTTTGCCCGAGCGCGGCAGCGTACATTCGTTGGCGCATGCTTTGGGAAGGATGCGGCACGCCAAGATATCTCGACGCTACAAAGCGTAAGGAATACTACGGGATACTGGGATGGCTGCAGGCTCGCCCTGCACCATATCCGGACGAATGGCCAATTGCACGAAAGGAATGGATGCTTGCGCATATCTTTGCCAGCGTTTGCTTAGCGAGCTACAGCGCACTCGAAAGCGAAGTAACTGTAGCGGAAGGCACATCAATGGTCTGGGAAGCGCAGTCGTCCGCGGTACAGGCCGTCACCCACTGGGTTCTTACACGTGCCGATTCTAGGGATGGCATCCCAATCATATTCACACCTTTCAATGGTTTACTTCGCGGATCGTCGCCAGCACGTGTCAGTAAAGCGCATCATCAGTGGCATGCCACTCAACTGAGTCAAATTTGTCGCTGAAATCTCATGGCAAGTTAATCGTCGACCAAGAGCCTCAATTGTGTGGTTGCGTTCGTTTGCTCCCACGCTGTTTGACCCGCCTTCCAGCGCTTGGCAAACGCTGGCACGCGGTCGTATGACCCTGCATAGGCCAGCTCTTTCAGGTTCTCATAGATTTGCTTCAAATTGCGCCGCTGCTAACACGGCTTAGTCGTCTCGGCTTTGATCCACCCGGATAGTTGCAGCGAGTATTTGTCTAATCCGCTAACTGATCGCCGCTCTGCATATAATGACTCAGCGGTTTCCGATCGCAGATAGCGCCGGACGGTGTTTCGTGAGATGCCGAGGCGTTTGGCAATTTCTCTCAACGGAACTTGATCCCGAAGGTGTCCGCCACCGATAGCTCCAGAGATGCTTCATCAAGCTTGAGCAAGATGTCGATCTCGCCGCAGTCAGGCGTATATTTCACAGCGTTGTCGAGCAGATTGGTACATGAACATGATGCTCACGATTCTCCACTCCCTTCAGCAGTAAGCTGTCTTGCTAAGTGCCATTGCAAGAAAACCATCTTGAGAATGAACCACCAGGTGTAGAGACCGATGAAAGTATGGCAGCTGCCTGAATTTGCGAGGCCGTGTGCTATATCATTCCTATAATTCGGCCCAACTTGGGCACACATCAGGGCTCTAATCCCGAATGTTGCGTTAGGACCGAACGTGCTCAGCATTTGCGGGTCAGCAACTAGAGTAGATAGACCGACCTCCATCGAAATGCCATCGATGTCAGTCCTCGCAGTTATAACACCGGCGTTTTTCAGGAGACCCCGAACGATGTTTTCGAACTGTGGCAGTAGGATATGCAGAGATGTAACGAAATCGCGCTGATAGCCAGCATACAGGCCTTGTGCTACGGCATCTGAATGGGACAGCGGTACGATTGGGCATTCGCTTGCGATCACCTGGAAGTCGTACAAGGACAGTGAATGCTCCATATAAATCTGGGACAAGGAGGGGCTGAGTGCCGCCTTGGCTGTAAGTTCAGCATAAAGCACAAATGCCTTTATGGCCTTCATTTCCATGACATCGGCATCCTTATCCTCATCACCAGTCAATGGTCCCACCTTCATTATTTGCCGCCCATCGGCCGCTAGATGAGTGCTGCCCATGATGGAGTCCATAACTCCAACCTTTGCGACTTCTTTTGCTTGCGCTAGATAGCGTGTACGTGAAGGCCACGGATCGAGTTCCACAAACTCCACCAAAGCTTCCAAGGCGCTCTTGCCACGAACGCGGCTGACGGCGCTCTCGACCATCTTGGCGAAGTCAATACTCGGTCCTGAGATCCGCACGATCTGCATTTCACTAATCGCAGCCATCCCGGCTGCCTCGAGTTTCCCAAGCACACGGTCGATTGCCGCGCGCACCTGCAGCGCTCTATGATACTTGCCGTCGATCTCCCGGTAGTAGCGTAGTGCATCCGTATAAAAAGACTGACTCTGCAGTCCCGACATCAAACCGTCGGCGGTAGTTTCCGTCACGACCGCCCGTTCGTTCAACATAGCCGCGGCGCCTTCTGCATTATCTGTACGGCTATACCAATAGGCGGCGGCCTGGTACATATGTACCGCCATAGAATAGCGACTTTGGGATTTATGGCCGTCAGCAAGTTGTCGAAGATGGGAAGCGGTGACTGCAGCATGCGTGTCAATCTCTTCAGCCCGCAAGGGGCGCAAATACCAAAGTGGGGTTGCATCCATTGCACCCTCACACGCCTTCTCAAAGGCGGAAAATAGGGCATTTACTATCAGATCAAGGCGAGCACCAATTCCGGTACGGAAGGACAGCGCCAGGGCTAGTGCTCGATGCCAGTGTTGTTTGCCGCCATCAAACCAGCTGTCGGGATCAAGAGACGTGACCATATAGGCGTCGATCGCTGCGATAACATGGTCGATCCGGCGTTTCCGGATCATCAGACCAACTATGTCCGCTAAATGTGCTCGTCGAGCCGCTGGCTTTATCTGATTGTATGCATCCGCGAGCAGTTGAATATGTTCCTGAGGCAGGTGGTACGGTTTTGCCGAAGTATTCCCATTAGACAGTCTGAGTGAGGGCTGAAACGGTTCAGTCTTGTTACCCGCATCGAGGCGCATTGAGTAACAACTCTTCAACAATTGGGCAACCTCAGCCTGGCCGGCCAAACCGGACGCTTTTTTGGTGACCATCAGAGCATCTAAGGCGGCCAAAAGCGCGAACGACTCTTGGCCTTCGGAATCGTTGATAACATCGAAAGCTCCGCTGTCGAGCGCGTCCTGTAGGGTGATAGGGAGGAATTCCTGAGCGACTGGATCGGGCATGTTAGAGAGGGGTAATTGGAATGATCAGACTACAATGTTATCAAAAACTGACGGACCGCAGGCGGATGGCTCGCAGGGGTGGCCTCAGGTACGCTTAAGAGCCCCTGGGGCATGTTTACAATAGTAAGCGTGGTGCAAAGCCGGCGAAAAAATTGGCATAGATGCGCATCAAGGAAGTCTTGGGATATCAGCTTACCTGCATCGCTTGCAAGTGCGAGGTGTCTATAGGGCACTCAACGGCGATACTATATGCACATCGAAATCATCGGAGAAAGCATCAAGCGTGTCCAGGAGGCTATTGACTTTGACTTACTCTGACTGGATAGCCCTAAACTATCGCTGTATTTTCCGAATAAGGCTGCGGTTTGATATGAGTCATCGGCTCGCCTTTTTTTTGCTGAACCATCTTGAAGTGTTTAAAAGATGGACGCACGCGTTTAAGCCTAACTGGATGCTGTACGTTAGAGTCCTTCCCACCGGTTCAGCATCCGTGTCATTTTTTCCTGCAAGCCGTTGCCTGCCAAGTCAACGACTACAGGGCTTGAGGAGCTTTCGCGCGCATTTGTCACGCTGGCCAGCAGATTGCTTTGCGCGGGCTGTGACAAGGGACAGCACACATAGCAGACTGCCGGCACCTCAAACCGCTCGTGCGTAACCTGGTTGCTGGTCACGACATAGAGGCTAGGCTTGTCGTAGTCGCCGGAGCGATAATTCAGCCATTCCCGTTGGCCCATTTTGGTGGTGGCGTTGACGATATATCCTTCGACAGTTAGCTGCGCCTCAAGTTCGGCGCTGAGGGCTATAGCGCAGGGAATATTGGGCACGATGATTAGCAACAGGGATGGCACAGAATTAGGGCGCTTCGACAAGTTACGCGAAATAAAGCCAGCCACTTCGCTAATCAGGTGATAATTCAGATTACCACGCCGCAGAAACGGCACCGGCATAGTAGGAAGTTCGAAGAGCATGCTGCGATTCGGGCCAGGTTTTTTCGGCATGTTGATCTGCGAGCCGAATTTTTTTAATGTCTCCGAAGGATGATCAGCAAACACGATCGATGTGCTGCTGGGAAATTTTTCCATCAGGTGGCTAGACGGTGCGCGCATCTTGTAAAAGACAACGATACATGTCGCCTCGCACACCTTCAGCAGTTCCATTTGTTCAACTGTCGTGATCAGCACGGTTGAATCAGTTTCGGCGTTAAGCAAGTGTTCCAGTTCCTTTGCGGAATGAGGCGCCAGAGCGGTCAACAATTCACCTCGTGAAAACCTCTGCAGAAGCATATCGGCGAGGTCAGCTTGATCGATGACGATGACGCTGTGCGACAGACGTAATGCCTGGTGGCAGCGTTGCAGATATCCCGTCAAGATCGACATTGAGCCCGAGCCAGCGGGTTGCACCAAGACTCCTGCCTTGCGGTTGCCACGATTACGCGCCTTCCGGGTAGCGGATAAAGCTGCCTCGATCAACTCGTGCTGATAGCTATTCAGTTCGGCAGCCGAGGTAACTGGCGTGTGTACCGTTTCTATCAGCTTCTTCGGCACACCTCCCGAGGCATCGATCAGCTCGCGCCGCGTGCTGGCCGGAATGTACCTATGTGGCGACGCAGCACCAATTAATTCCGCAGACTCGGATTCGGACAGTGGCCCCAATGTCAAGTGCTGGCGCAGCCATGGCGGTACCGGCAACCGCGACAATATTAGTACGGGCCAGCCTTCCAATTCGTGCAGGAAAGCTTGGAGAGCAGCTGCTTGCTCGGCTGTGTTGATGTTATCGATGACCAGCAAACTGCGGCGCTTTTTCAACTCCATGCGCAGGCGCTGGTAGAACACATCTGGCGCATAGTATTTTCCCGTTGCGCGCATCATTTCGAAGCGTAAATCGCCTTCCGTGCCTGCATCGAGCCATTCGACCGGTAGGTCCGGCCGATGGCTGAAATATTCATACGCGATCGCCGTCTTGCCGATTCCTTCCCGACCGCTAATCCAGAATGGCACGCCCGCTTGCACTGCGGAGTCGAGCGCGTCCATTTCCGCGTGCCGTCCGATGAACGGCACCTGCCGTGCTGGTGAGGGCCGTGGGCCGCTGAGCGAATATGGATGCCCCTGTTCATCCCAATACGCGGCTCCCAGGGATTCCCAGCGCCCTTTCTTGAACGACCAGTAGCGCTGCCAGCACCTGCTCGGCAACGCCTGCGACGGCGTGACCATGAAGTCCAGCAGCAGCATATTGCCGCGGTCGTTTGAGCGGCTGGCGGTGCCAGTAACGCGGCTGACCAGCATGGACGAGCCGGCCGCCATGGACCAGCCGCTCTCGTCATCAGTGCGATAGTGACTATGCAGCACTAGGTGCACGCCGCTCTTCTGCAGTAATCGTTCGACACTTTCCGCCCGTGGCATTGCAGACAGCGGTATGTGACTGAGCAAAATGCTGATGCACGCGCTGCTGTCGCGACGCCTTTCATCCAGCAACCCCTGCAGTTGCTCGATAGCAGCGCCTTGGCTGGCAGGGTTCAGCATGGTCCATGAACTGCCCCATTCCAGCACGCGCACGGGAACAAAACCGTGGTTGGCGAAGACAGTACAGTCCGCGTAGGGCGCGTTGGCCTCGTCATAGTTGCGGCCCAAGTAGCTGCTGGCCCAGCGGCGATAGTTGCTAGTTTTCGCAAATATATCCTTAGAATCGGCTGTGTACAGCGGGGTAAACTGCTGCACCGCCATGTCATGGTTACCAGGAATCGCGTATACGCTGCTGTTCGTCAAGCCCAGCACCGATAGGGTGCGATCCAGAAAGACCGAAAGCTGCTCGAAGTGTTCGGGCTCACCATTCCATGTAAGGTCGCCCGAAATACATACCATGTCAACGCCACCATGAGCGTTAAGCGTGCGCAGGTTCTCGTCCCATGCGACGCCGAATTCTTTGCGTTCGTGCCAAGCTTGGCGCTGGTGCTCCCCTGCATGCAAGTCAGATAGATGCAGGATGCGTAGGTTGCCAGTCACCAGCGGTGCGGTCACAGGTACGAGCGCGGGTTCAACGTAGGCCTCAGCCGTCATCGAAGCCGTGAGCTGAACCGCCGCCCCGGCCTGTTCGATCCGGTTCAGCGCGTGCAGTGACACCTGCGCAAACGGCAGGCTCCATTCGCAGAGCATCGGGTGGCCGTTTGGTGCGGGAAAGCTGGCCTTTACCGTGGCGGCGCCGCCCCCCTGCGCGGCGATCAGATTACCGACCGTGCGCAGCTGGTCCTCGATCCGCTGGCCCTCGCTCAGCCGCAGCGCGCCTGCCAGCTCTTGCCGAAGGCCCGGCCGGAAGCGGTACTGGCGCTCGTCACGCGGCGCGTCCGCTGGGCCACTCAGCTCCAGCAGGCCGCCGACGAAGAATTCCGCCAGCACGTCGGTGCCGGTGGACGGGAGCATGGCACGTTGTACCAGGCGCATTACCGGCACCGTCAGCGGATCGATGGCGGACAGGAACACGGCCAAGTCGTAGGCCTGTGCCGACACCATGTGCTGGAAGCTAGCGATGTGCAGCGCGGGATCGATAGCCCCCGGCGCCTCAGCGGTCGCAGTAGCCGCGATTATCTCAGGGTTGGGAACAGGGAGCGGGGCCGGCAGGAGCCAGCCGGGCACACGGGCATCACCTTGCGCGTGCATGGCGCGCGCCCACTGCGCCGTATCGGTCAGATCCAGGCTCAGCGCAGGCAGGCGCAGCGCGTTCACCGCGCCCACGTCGTCCAACCACCACGGCACGTCGGCCGCCATGGCGGCATTGGGTTGGCCGGGCCAGCCGGCCTGCAGCTCGATGCCAGGCGCGCCCAGCGCCGTGTAGCGCCAGGCGTGCCGGGGCAGCAGTTGCAGGACGCTCACCGGGGTTGTAGCCGCCAAACGGGTCAATAGGCTGTGCAGCCGGCCGTCGCGCCAGAGGACGCTGGTGCCGTCGGTGGCGAAAACGATCAGCTGGCGCGCACCGCCCTGACGCAATACCGCCAGAGGATGGCGCGTGCCAGAGCCGATGGATACCAGGTGCTGCGTCGAGCCCATTACCAGCCGATAGGCCGCCACACTGCGCATGCCGCTATGGTTATGCAAGTTTTGCGCCAGCTGCGCAATCGCCTCGTGCCACAGGTCGACGGACGGCGAGTCTTCCACCAGCAGGATGACGTCAAACCACCGCTCCCGCGCGCTCCGGCGGACCGGCATCCAGATTCCCGTCTCCACAGCCTGCGTGGCGGTGGCTTCCTCGTCCAGAGAGCCCGCGTCCGGGGTGACCAGCCGGCGCATGAATGGATACAGGGCGCGGCGGTAGCCGGTAGGCGCGGGTAGCGGTGCCACGCCAGCAACGCGCAGCGTATTGCCACGCACAGTGCCGGTGGTGACAGCCGCGTGCAGGGCTGCCTGTGCCCCTTCCAGCGCCGACGCAGCGGGCGTGGCCGACGCCGCCATGGCGGGCACCTCAGCCCGATCGGACGTATCCTGCCGGGGAGCGGGGGCGCTTGCTGGCGCGGGGCTCTCCAGCACGGCCCTGGTGTCATCGCCGGCCTCGCCATTATGCGCGCGGCGCGAGTCCATGCGGCTGGCCAGAAGCACAATATCCTGCAGCTCGCGCGAGGTAAATACGATGCCAGCCTGGTGCAGGGCATCGAGCAGGGTAGCGATCATGCTCAGGGCTTTCTGCCCAAGCTGACTGTAAGCTGGTCGGCCAAGGCTAGCCTATCCTCATCGCTCATGGCGTAGGCTCCCATGACCAGTTGCACCGTGTTTAGCAACTGGTCCGTGGCCAATATCTCGCCGTCCTGCGCGCGCTGGATGAAATGTTCGATCATGCCAGCCGCGTTGTTCGCCATCGCGTCGCCCAAGTGGGCCTCGACGATGGCGCGCAACCGCTCCGGATTCTCGCAAGGGTCAGGCATGCGCAGCTGCAGGCAACGGCGCAAAAAAGGGGCGGGGAAGTCGCGCTCGCCATTGCTGGTCATAACCACCAGTGGATATTCAAAGCATTCCACGTCGCCGCCGGTGATCGCGGCCGGCTCGCCATCGCGGGTCAGCACGTTGTAGGTCTTTTTGCCCAGCCGACCGAGTTCCGGGATGTGAAAGCGCCCTTCCTCCAACACATTGAGCAGGTCGTTGGGAAGGTCGATGTCCGCTTTGTCGATCTCGTCGATGAGCAGGACACGCGGACGGTCAGCCGGCAGCATGGCTGTGCCCAGCGGCCCCAGCCGGATAAAGTGGCCTATGTCCAGCGGCTGGCCGTCACGCATTTCGGCTTCGCGGTGCTGGGCGCGGCCAATAGCGTCGTAGCTGTACAGCGCATCGTGCAAGGTGCTGCGCGATGTTACCGACCAGCGCAGTGGCTCTCCTAGGTCAAGTTCGTAGGCGATGGCATCGACCAAGGTGGATTTGCCGGTGCCCGGCGCGCCCGTGATCAATAGTGGACGGCGCAGGTGCATGGCGGCGTTGACGATACGAACGATTTCCTCGCTGCTTTTGTAATGGCTTCCGTGGTGACTGGCCGCCTCCGACAGTGGCGGCACGACGACTTTAGCGGCGGCGGCGGAACGGCGAGGGCGCCAAATCGGAGGTTCAGGCGGCTGCCATCCGGTGTGGACTTGGCCGTCGCCGCGGTAAATGCGCCAATCCAGTTCGTTTTCGGTGCTCATATCTGATGTCCTGAGAAAGGAGGTTGAAGTTGTACGGGCGACGGTAAGTGCGACGGCAGGTCCCACACGAGCCGGGCACCGGACAGAATGCTGTCCGTGGTGGACGCGGCCCACAGGTTCCTCAGCACTAGCGGGGTGTCCGCCGCTGGAGCGGCGCCAAGTGAGAGCCCGAGTTCGTCTCGTTCGGCGCGCTTCGTGACATCGTCGACAGTGTTGGAAGTGGCCTGCCTGATCAACAGCAGGCACGGTATGCCTTGCCGCAGACAGCTCGACACGAGTTCATCTAGCGGCCTGGCGTTCGCCGGGTGGCCATCGATGCCGATGCAAGTCAGTCTTGAATGCCCACGGATCAGTTCTAGTCGGGCCACCTCCTCAGGCTTGCGGTGGTTGTGGTCCAGCCAGTACATTAGCGTGCCACCGCCCTGGGCCATGCGCTCTTTGATCTTCTTTACGGCCAGTCCCCAAGGGGACGAGGGAAGTCCCGCACTTGTACTCCAAGCACGTTGGCTCCAGTGGAGCAGCAGCGGGTAACGTTCGTGCAGGGATTGGTCGCTGTAAGCGCCATCCAGCACCACGCCGATGCTGACGTCTTCCAGGCCCGCTGCCAGTAAATTACTGGGCAAGATGAGACCTATCCAAAGCTCGCACTCCGTACCCGTGCGGAGATGTGCTTCACTGAGCACGGTTCCCAGCGCGTCCGCGAAACTCTCGTGCAGGCGGGCAGGTGCCAGAGTCAGAACGGCAGGCTGGGTGCGGAAGTGAGGCTGCGCGGCGCTAAGCCACCAGCACAATTTTTGGGCTTTCTCGTCCAGTTCGATGAACAAGGTAGTCCGCTCGGTGTCACGCTGGCCCTCGTCCTGCAGCTTTAGCTGAAGCTGAACCAACTGTTCCGGCTTGCAGGCGCTTGCAGCCCAGTCCTCCAGCACGGTCGCCCCGGTTTCCTTGGCCAAGCGGATCGCGAACTCCGCCAACGGCGGCGGTCGGTGTGTATCTGCCACGGGCACGTCGTGCAGATGTCGTAGCCAATCCTCCGCTCCGCCTTGCTGCACGGCACGGGTAGGATTGGGCAGGCTGCGCAGATACAGCCGTTCGTACCGCGCCAGCGTGACATCGGGAATATGGGTGCGCACCAGGGCAAGCAAGTCAGCGACCGGATCGTCGGCGGGGGCGGCCCAGCCGTATTCCTGTCGGTCGTTCGCGGTGTCGATCAGCCACCTGCGGGGGCGCTGCTCGCCGAGCGCTGGGTCCTTCAGCGCGCACTCGAAGGCGGCGGCGAATTCCTCTGGTCCGGGCCGTCCGGGGCCGTTCGCCAGCGCATTGAGCAGATGGTGGGAGAACACCCCTCGCCGGGCGGCGCTGTCATTCTTGGCGTACAAGCCATCGGAAGCCGCAAGGAGGATGCACTGCGAGATTGCCTGGTGCGCCAGCGAACCAATGGTGAAATTGGTGTCGTTGAGCGTCAGCTTGGTCTTGATGGCGTCCCTGGGCGTGGCGCAGGTATCGACGATGCACACCTGCCGCCGCAAATGACTGAGCTCTGACCGTTTCAGCACCGACAGCAATTGCTGTAGGTTGACGTAATACGTTTGGTCCTCGGTAGCGTCCGCCAGCACCAAGTATCGCTCTACGCCCTGATGGTCGATCAGACCGTGGCCGCCCCAGTAGACCAACAGTGCCTCGCCGCTTGCCTTGGGTAGTTCGATGTCCACGAAACGCTTGATCACCTCCTGGGTGGCGTGACGGCGCCGCTCAGGTTTCAGCTCGCACTGGTCGGCCCACTGCAGCATCTCGGGTGCTTGCCAGCCAGCCGGCGAAAGGAACATGGTGATCTGGTCCGGCTCCACTCCTTGCGTCATCAGCCAGGCGGCCATGCGCCTGGCGTCCGCCTCGGGGCCATCCAGACGCCAGGCTGGAGCGTAGGCATATTGATCTATACCCACCAATACGACCCGCAGTTGCTTGGGATCTGGATTAAACAAGTGCGACCTTACTACTTACCAAGTGCCAAAACGGTTCGTTGCGCAGGTAGGCGCTGTGCGCGGCAGGGAAGGGCATACCGCTTTTCACCTCATGGTCGCTGACCCGGCTGTCGAACAGCTTGCCAGCCAGGTAGCTGAGCGGGTCGTTGAGGTCATAGAAATTGCTCCACGGTGGAAATTGGTCCGGCAAGGATACGGGCAACTCCGCGCTCCGCCGCAGCTTTGACAGGGCGTCCATCTCGTACAGGAAGGGCGACTGTGATCCAAAGGTGATTAGCTTGGCCACATTGGCGGGCTGGTGCTGAATCAGGGTTTCAAACGACGCAATGCCACCTAGGCTGTGCGCAAACAAGATCACTTGGTCGTCAGGAAACTCGGCGATCTTGTTGAGCAGAAAATCTCGCAACGCATCGCCGCGCGACTGGTAGCACAGAATGTCACCCGCGGCAGCATAGCCTTGGTCGGTCAGCCGTCCCCGTCGGGCGCGGCTGTACCACGTCGCCCCCCAGGATAGCAGGGAAGTGAGTCCGGCGCCGACCGGGCCGCGCACGTTGCTTCCCAGTGCTTGCCCCAGCTGAGTCGCCAGTGCGTTACTGCCATGCGCGTCGTACACGGGCAAGCCCTGTTCTAGCGCCAAATATTGAAGGGTGGCGACCACCGCACGCGCCAGCGCGGCGGCGTGGCTGGGCGTTGCCGCAGCGCCGCACTGTTCGGCCGCGGCGTACGCTGGTGATCCGCTGATGAGGGACAGGATGGACGCGGCCGTATGGTCCGGCGCCAAGTCGGCGACGGCGCGCACCAAATCTGGATGGTGTTGAAGCCCGGCGAATTGCGCGCATAGCTGCACGCCTGGGTGTGGCAGGTTGGGCGGGTAAGCCGCCATCACGCCCCCGCTCGTGGCTAGCATGCCCAGTTCCGCGGTGGGCTCACGGCACAGCAAGTTCCAAAGGGCTAGGTCGTCGTCCTCAGCGGTGTTTCCAATGCTGCGGGTGTTACCGTAGCCCGGCACAGAACGGCATTCGTCGGGCAGGGTGGCGCCGACACTGCCACCCCAGAAGCATCCTTCCAGCCTCACGTTACAATGATACGTCACCAATTGGCGCTTGATTAACTCCATGGAGGAGTCATAACCAGCCTTACGTACACCCGTACCGTGTACAAATAACAAAATTTTGCTCATAGAAAGATAATGTAAGAATTCCAGCTTTGTGGCAAGACTTATTGTGCCATTATCACACCCGAAAAATTCTCACCAAAAGTCACCTTAACTAATCGGTAAGAATTTGAAAATATCACTTTTGAGCCTGGCGCGCGCTCGGCCTGGCATACGCACCCGTTGGGACAGACACTTGTAGTAACTGCCGGCTGCTGCTGGACCCAGTGCGAAGGCGGTCCGATCGTTGAGATCCGGGCTGGCGATGTGATCATTTGCCCACCCGGTCACAAACATTGGCATGGCGCGACGCCAACGACGGCAATGACTCACATAGCGATCGCCGGAGCGCTCGATGGCGTAGCTGTCGTGTGGCTGGCAAAGGTGACAGATGCAAAGTATATGGTGGGTTTGCCAAGCAAAGAATCTGAACATCATTGCGCCTAGGCAATCGTTCATGGAAATTGCGGACTGATTAGCAATCAGTGGCTCACGCAAGAATAGGCGTGTTCAAGAACTGCTGACCGCTTTAACTCAGGAAATGGTAACCGTCAGAACCAAAAATATCGGTTTTCAACAAACGCTTTATACGAGAGTTAGACGACGGAGACCGAATCGATTGCTAATAAGCCGGGCACTATTCGGTTCGTTGATCGTATTAAGTCCAAGGCATCTTGTTCTGTATACACCATAGTGGTACTCAAATCACTGTGGCCAAGCAAGGAGGCAACGTGTCGAATGTCCTGACCAGCAAGCAAAGCTGCCTTGGCAAAGGTATGTCTCAGCCAATGTGGTGATACCTGACGCAATATTGTTGACCGTTCAATGTCGCCAACGGACTCTAGAAAAGCTGCTGCCTCACCAAGGCGTTTCTTAACGATGTGGTATAGGCCATGTCGCGTTGTTACCGGTAGCCAAGCCTGAAAGTAGCGTCGAGACTGCACGTCTTTGATTGCACTTCCACCGGATAGAACAGCGGTCCTATTCGTTCGCGTGGACAGTACTAATTCAACGCTCTCGGCTGCATCAGGGTGCGACGCCATCCCAAAGGCTTCGCGATAAATTTCCAGCGCCTCAAGCACCGAGCGGGGCACTGGTATCTTCCGTTCTTTTTGTCCCTTTGCGGTTTCCTCACGAACCACTATGACCCAGTAGGTTTTTCCATCCTGCGGATCGGATAGGCGATAGAAGGCAGACATCGTTGCCTTGACCAGCTCGCTGGTACGAAGACCAAGCTCCCGCAGTGCAATAAAGATGAATCGGTCTCGGGCATACGCTTGGCGCCGGCTAAAGGTGGGCTTTTCCTCAGCTTCCATTGCCTCGAGCACGATATCATACAAGTCGGGCGCTATGGCCCGATTGGTATTCACTTTCCGGACCGAGCCGGCACCGTGCAATCCCATTGGATTGATGTGGATGTAGCCCATTTCTCTCCACGCTCGAAACATTGCATGAATACATCGTTGGATGTCGGAACGGCTGCTCTTAGAAGGTCTTGTTCGAAAAGGGGTATGCCCATCCTCGTCAAACCTCGCATATCGCAAGGTATCGGCATCCTGCGCGCACAGTGCGCTGTCAGGCAAATCGGTGAGAAAGGCGAAAAATATCTCGACGTCCTGGACCGTCCAACGGGAAGGTGGTACGAAATGCACGTTTTCACAAAACCAACGTAGTTTTGCCAGGTGATAGCCATAGGTCGCAATGGTCTCCGGCGAATTTCGCCGGCTGCGACTGGCAATGGCCCGAAGCCATACTTGCGCGGCCTCCCAGTCGTCAGCCACTGGCCCCAGTCCGTGAGAAACGGACAGGGCGGATGACAATATTATCGAATCCAATACACGAATTTCGTTCACAGTAATTTATCATTGGCGAGCGCAGCTGGAATGGATGCACCTTGACGATAGGCTTGCTGTCGGTAAGTTTCCAGAAGCAGCAAATCCTTTTGCCTTTGTGCCTCGATCGCCGAACATCGCTCTTTCCACGAGCGAGCCTCGCCTCTTGCTTCATCAATCGATTGAAGTGCGAAAGTGCGTATGTCGGACACCTCACTAGTCAGTTTCGCCACGGTCATCAAATGCTGACTCAATACTTTAGCGGAGCCTTCAGTTTCCTCAGTCTGCGCCTGTATAGATTGGTGCGCGACCTCAAGCTCGGCGGTTAACCGCGCGCAGTTGAGGCGCAACTCACGAACTTGTACCTCAGCCTCCCGTAATCTCGATGCATAGAAATTGACTTGCGCCAGGTCTCCCTGCCCGGTACTGCGCGCAACCCTCAACAACGTCGATTCGATCACATCTGCGACAACTGCTCGCAATAAACTGGAATCCTCGAGCGGCCGCAGCGCGGCATTTCCCTCGTCAAGAATGGCTACGGTGGTTGGCATCGAAGCGATTTCATTGGCCAGGGCCTGCTTCTCTGTAGCAAGCGTACTGGTCGACGGTCGCCGATCCTGCGCGTAGGCGCTGAGTAAACGATGATAAATGGAAGGACTATACAACTTTCCCGTAATTTCTTGCACTGCACGCAGAAAGGCACGCACGAAAGGGCGGTGATTGCGTGGGGCGAGAGGGATGAGCGCGAGGAGCTCGGCCGTTCGCAATGTCAGAGCACGGGCTTGGGCGTCGGTAAGGGAGAAGGCGGGCCTGGACATGGCGGCATTTTAAGAAATCTATGAGTACGATAACAGTTATAAATATGACTGTCAAACATGAATACTTACCTTAGCACGCATTAAGGTAAATACAATAAACAAAGGTTCAAGCAATTGTGAGATCAATTTTTTGATGCCATTCCAGTCATAATTTAACAAAAGTAGGCATATAAAGAAAAAGTGCTTGAAAATACAACTAATACTACCTATAGTTAAGTTTTATCCATATGTTCTATATGTAGTTGTATTTAACTTGCGTTCGGGAAAGCCATGGCAAGCAAAAGTACTAGTAGCAAGATTTCATCAACAGCAGGTCAAACGCTTGGCAACTCTGGAGCTTTGGCATAGCAGCGAAGCTTGGCCGGGAGTGCCATAGCACAATCAGGTATACAAAAGGTAACTGGCAAAAGCATGGAAGCAAAGGCATCTGCCACTCTCATGAGTTGGGTAAGTTTACTGGCGTCAGTACACAGATACTGCGTCAATAATGCAGCGAGTTTTTCGGCCAAAGCAATTATGTGAGGAGTGGCAATGTCTAACGCTAGCGATGAATTTTCGAGACATCGAACCAGGATGAAAAAAATATGGGGTGAGGTGATTGCGGCGCAGATCGCTATCATGTGCAGTTTAGTTGGTATTTATCTCACCATACGCTATGGTTCGCACTTAAAAACAGGGTTTTCTCAAAGCGCGAACCAAGCTATTTTAATTTTCACGACGTGTATGGCCATCGTTGCCAAGATGCTTGCTCTGGTGACCTGCCGCATTCAAATGCTCAACAGCGTGCTGGCTTTGAAACTGGACACCTCCAAAGCCTTGAGGGAGAATGATGTAGTATAAATGTGGCAACTTTTAAGTGGTATCACATCTAACGGAGTTGATTGCTAAAAAAGCCAAATATCAAAAGCTACTGCGTTTTTTGTCATAGATTAGACGATTTATTGCGGCTTGAGGGCGGAGGATAGGTGTGGCAACCCACTGTATTTTAATCGTAGGATTTCGTGACCCATTTGTGAAAAGTTCGGACAGAACAAATGTATTGACCTTGCTTCGACCAGTGCCATAAATATGTAAACGAATGCCTGTGGGTAACGCAATCGCCACTTCGCAGGCGCCTCATGCAGCACGGTGTACATCATTCCACCCAATGACTAAGCGGTTCCAGCTGTCCGTGCTGCTGTAGGCATGCATGCGCAATCGCCAGTCCCACGTTAGACGGAACAAATGTCTTCAACTTAGATTTATCCCATATGTCGAATAAGTCGGCAAGATAAGGACGCGCAGTTATGCAGCGCTCCTTGATTGCTGAAACAGACATAGCTGTGCCATGAAAAACATGGTCGAGCATTTCAGATTCTGAATCGGAAATTTTGGTCTGCTTGCAAATCTCGACGAACATGCTGCTGGTGGCTCCCATAACTTTAAGTAGCCTGGGGTTATTGTCGCAGGGGACCAGTAGGCCTCGCGCAACGGCACTCAGGCCTTTGATACGAACGTCCGTATCAGAAACGCCAAGTTGAAAGATGCCTGGATACTGCTGTTGTAGCACACTGCCTAATTTACTTGGGTCTTCCGGAGCGCCACAGCCAGCTTGAATGAGATGCATAATGGAGCCAGGCGAAGTGGGTAAGTCATTAAGAAATGGTTTGAGGTAGATATCCATCACCTTCAAAAAACTGTCAAAGGTGGCTATACCAGAGAAGAAAATGCGCCGGAAAACGACGGCGACGATGAGGACATTAATTTGTCCTGAAGTGATTCGCGGTACAACTTCGATCGCGTCGTTCAAGACCAATTGAGTCAAACTAAGAGAGGGCTGCTGGCTACGTACGACCAAGAGGTCGACCAAAACATTTTGCAAATTCTCACTGCCACTTCGTGCCGCTGCTTTTTGGGCTAAAAATAGTACATAACGAAAATCAGGATCCTGTGCTTGGTGGCGGATATCCAAGTTCAGTGCCTCGACTCGTTCCAGATACTGATTAAGAATGCGTTCCGCGCGTGCTTCCGCTAAGACGCCGGCGTGATCGAGCATACGTACAAAGTCCTCTTTGAAGACCATAGTGGCAATCGTATGCACTTCACTAAAGCTAAGGCCAACATTAACAGTGACGTCGCGGGCAGCTTGCACACCGACGGCACCCTCGCCGAGATTTTGATCTAACTGCTTGGAGAGCATTTGGGTTTAGCCCTTATGGTCGATGTTGCCAACGTGCGCATCGCGTCCAGCTTGAATACCGATACCGCCTTGTTCCACGTTTTGCGCCTGTTGTCCCCGCGTTTTTTGCATCGGAATAAAGGTGGCAGCGAGAGCCGCAAAAGCTGCCAAGACTGCGCACATGCTGTCCCATCCGGGTTTCGCGTATACCCAACCCGCGGCTCCCAACAAAGCTAGGCCGGCGATCAATCGATAAAAAAGCATTAGAAATCCCATTTGAATTGAATCTTAGGATATATCCCACAGTTACACTTAGCTGTCAATCGGGCATTTATTCGATGAGATACGCTGCTCGTGTTTAACAGGGATCGTCATCTAATGCTTCCACTTGAGTGCGGTAGGCCAGCACGACTATTTTTTTGGATCTGTGTTGCTGCTCGGACATGGCGCAGCCAGGCTTCGGGGGCAACACTGCTGAGTTTGGCCGTGCCGATCAGCGAGTAGATCGCCGCAGCCCACTCGCCGCCGCTGTCGGCGCCGGCAAACAGGTAGTTGCACCGACTAATGGCGATGCCACGCAGGACGTGTTAGGCCGCCGAGTTGTCAAGCGCGACACGCAGTTAGCGTTCCATGTCGTACAGCAAGGGGCCAGGGCGGTTCTGCATTAGCTGACTTGGCGCATGTGACAAGCAAGCTCCTCGGCAGTGAAACGCTTGCGCCATCTGAAAAGCTGATTAGTGTTGATCTTCAATTCGCGGCCAGTCAGCGGCATCGAAGTGTCCGCGACCAACGTGCTCGCTATTGACCTCGTCTCTTTGCTGGCGATAGGGGCCGCGTTTCGCCTTGGTTGTGACTAGTTGAGTTTCTGCCCATAGATAAAATTGTAGACAGAATCGATTTTCATCCCAAATACAATCATAGAGTCGCGCGGTGCTCAAAGAACGATGATAGCGGGCCCATGCTTACGCAGATTCTTCAAGGAGTCAGGCATTTGCTTGGTCGAACGAACCTCGATAGTTGCGGTGATTACACTGATCCACATTGCGTCGGTAATGCACGATAACGTCGGTCTCCTGGAAGACACCTTTTTTGCCAATTCGGCTTGATCGACCCTCTGCAGTGTATCCACGGTAGGCGCCACAACCGGGATGTAGAAGGGGAACGATGGTCCCACAGGTGCCAAGTGTATTAGCCTCACGGGGACGGAGTTCGCCATATTTTTGTAATTAAAACAAAATTTTCCGTTTTGGTAACAGAACTTGTAAAATGGCACGAAACAGGTATCCACGCGCGCTTCTTGCGCGTTCGAAGATGAGCTCACCAGCCTACTTAAAACTTCTTACAAACACGGGTAAGGTTATCTATACCGATGAAGGCCAATCTATTCCCATCTGGGAACTCACGGTCCCGCCCAGTGATGACGCCTGCTTGAAAGATTGGGCGACGCGGTTTCGCCAAAACTACTGCCTTGATTCCGACATAGACGTTCTACGGGATGGTACTGGGCTTACCCGCTCTCAATATCTCTTGGACTTTGCATTTCCCGATGCGAAGGTAGCACCCGGACCGTCTATACGTGCAGGCGACTTTGCGGAACTGTTAATTTCCGACTACGTTGAGCACGTACTTGGGTATTGGGTGCCTCGCGGCAAGTACAGCGAAAAAGAAAGCCGGAACGAATCAGCAAAAGGTGTGGATATTCTTGGGTTCAAGGTTGTCAGCTTGGGGAAGGCAGATCCTAATGATGAGCTGTTAACTTATGAAGTAAAAGCTCAGCTATCGGAAACCGCATCTAACGAAAAACTTCAAGAGGCAATTGACCATTCACACAAAGATTATTTACGTGCAGCCATCTCATTGAACGCAACCAAGCGTCGATTTATCAAAGGTAAGGACGATGAGAAAATTGATTTGATTGCACGGTTTCAAAATAAGGATGACAGGCCCTTCATATATAAATCGGGGGCAGCAGCAATGCTTTCAACTATGGCGTTTGACGAGAAAAAATTGAAATCTTCAACTGTAGTAAATCATGTTAACCAGAAAAACCTACAGCTAATTGTTATCAAGGGTTCTGGCCTAATGACCTTGGCTCATGCTATTTACAAGCGAGCTGCTGATGAAGCCTGAGTTCCGAAGCCAAAATGTTCTAAAGATTACTCGGTCAAAGGGGAAGATGTATGAGTTGGGGATTGATGAATCTCATCATATTGCTATCCCGGGAGGAGTCGAACCGGCTTCACTATTTTTACTGACGATTGGCATTCTTGGCGATTATGCGGCCGAGATAGCTAATGCTCCTGATGCCGAGATCTTTCCGGGCGAAGAACTTCAGTTTGCAGCTAAATTCTTCGACGCATATCTCGCGTCTAGGTTTGATGATGCCCCTGTACAGGATGTTCTTTTATTGGCATCCGCTGCTTACTATCTTGCTGAGCGTCCAGGCAGCAGTTTTGTTCTTGCAAAGAGGCTGGTGAGTGCGCCGGACGATGATATAGTTGAAAATTTTCTGCGGTGGTTGCTGAAGGCAAAGTGGACTGAACCGCTAACTGGTTCCGGCGCATTTTCTGAAAAAATTTACTCCCTTTCTGTCGAGATTTCGAATCATTTTATTTTAGGGTTCCCGGGCGCTGATGCTTTGCACGAATCGTTTTCAACTTTACGGAAGATAGTGTACCAATGGGGAACAGCAAGGAATTTGCTTTTTACTGATTTGGTGGTGGCGGTGGCTGCACTGCGTGTGGAGGCCTCCTCCTGGGAATTGCTCCCTCGTTTCACTGGATTACCCGCCACACTGTGGGCCACTGCGTTGCAGCACCCCCACTTCCCAAAAGAACTTTGGCCATCTCAAGTTTTGTTAGGCATGAACGGCATCTATAACGGTGTCTCAGGATTGGTGCAAATGCCTACCAGCGCGGGAAAAACACGTTCGCTGGAAATTATCTTGAGAAGCGCCTTCCTATCCGGGCGTGCGAAGCTTGCGGTTGTCGTCGTACCTTTCAGGGCTCTATGCCACGAGGTCGGCGGAACACTACGCGAATCGTTTCTATCCGATGATGTAAAAGTCGACGAGCTTAGCGACGCTCTGCAAATGGACTTTATGGCGGAGATAGCTGAAATTTTCGGGGGTGAGGCACCTTCTACAAAATACATCCTGGTTCTTACTCCTGAAAAATTGCTGTATATATTGAGGCAACAGCCCGCTTTGTCCCAGCAAATTGGCCTAGTAGCCTACGACGAAGGCCACCAGTTTGATTCCGGGTCTCGAGGTATCGTGTATGAATTATTGCTGACCGAGTTGAAGGCCATACTTCCGCAAAATGTACAAACCATTCTCATCTCCGCCGTAATTAAAAATGCCGCGCCTGTGGCGAATTGGCTGATTGGCGAGGGTGCCGTTGTAGTTGACGGAACTACACTTTTCCCCACCGCCCGGTCTATCGCGTTCGCGTCTTGGTTGGAGACTGCTGGCCAACTTCGATTCTTCGATGAACGGCCTGTGCGACGGGATAAATTCGACTATTTTGTACCGAGGGTAATCGAACAGCAGGACTTGTTTAGAAAACCGAGAGAAAAGCAACGAAAGTTCCCCGAGAAAGGTAAAGATGCTGCGAAGGATGTTTCGCTGTACTTGGGAATTTCGCTAGTACCTCAAGGAGCTGTGGCTGTCTTTTGCGGGAAAAAAGATACTGCCGAGGGTATGGCTAAGCGAATAGTTGAGGTCTATGCAAGGCAGTATCAGAAGGCCGCCCCAAATAATTTTTCTGACCAAGGTGAAATAAAAGCCATGACCACTTTGATTGGAAAACATTTTGGAGAAGAATCTTATTTATTTAAAGCCGCAGAGTTTGGCTGCTTTGTTCACCATGGCAATACGCCGCATGGTGTTCGGTTAGCAGTTGAATATGGCATGCAGAAAAGCTTGCTGAAATTCGTGATATGTACCTCTACGCTTGCGCAAGGAGTCAATCTTCCGATTAGATACTTAATTGTTTCAAGTATTTACCAAGCGGGTGAACGAATCAAGACTAGAGATTTTCTTAATCTCATCGGACGTGCTGGTCGCGCAGGTATGCATACAGAAGGCTTGGTAATCTTTGCGGACTCATCCGTGATAGACGACACAATAACCAAGTCGTGGCAGTTTGACATGTCAGCTAACCTATTAGCACCTGATAAATCGGAGGACACATCAAGCTCGTTGCTAAGTATTGTTGCGCCCATTCTTGATGAAACTCAAAAATTTACCCTTCCGTTACCATTTTCTGATTTGACTCAATTGCTTGTTGCGACCGATGAGCAAATAAGTCAGTGGGCGCATGTCAAGGCACGCTCGGTTCGAGGATTTACACCCGAGTGGTTAATTAAGCAACTCAAGAAGAAACGTCGGCTCCAGAAATCGCTCGAAAGTTATTTGATGGCGAATCGCGGCTTTGATACTCCGGACGAGTTTCAAAGCCGTGCAGCGGCCCTGGCCGATGCGACTTTAGCTTTTTATATAGCAACGGCTGAACAAAAGGTACAGCTACAGATATTGTTCCGAACCATTGCAATTTACGTGGATAGCGTTGCCCCGCGCCAAGACAAGCAACACGTCTATGCAAAAACATTATTGGGTGTTGCTGACGCCCGTAAAGTTGAAGAATGGGTAGAGCTGAATCGGGAATCGTTGCTTAGCCTCCAAACCAATGGTGAATGGTTGAATAGCATTTGGCCTCTATTTCAGATATTGCTGGACAGTATGTTTTTCCATTCCGTTCTTCCATCAAATATTTCTTATTTGTTGGCTCAGTTGTGGATTAATGCAGCACCCTACTCAGCAATTTTGGGTAGCGCTAAAATGGCGGGTGGAACTCGTCCTTGGGGAGAAGGCGCCAGAAAATTGACCGAGCTTGATATTATGGATTTTTTAGAAAAGCAGTTGTGCTTTGAGTGCTCCTTGATTGTCTCTGCTGTTTCTCAGTTTCTTTTTGGAAATAATTTAATAAGTGAAGAAGCCGCAGTTTTACAGTTTTTCCAGAAGTCGTTGAAGTATGGTCTTGCTGACCGCTTATCGATTTCTATATTTGACGAGGGACTGGCGGATAGAGCAGTGGCAATTGACGTTGCAGAAGCTTTACGGAGCTCTGGCTATAGCGAACAATACTCATCAAATGCTTTTAAAACGCATCGACCGGTCATCGCTGCATCAATTACGCAGTACCCCGCCTACTTCAAAAGTATTTTTGATAATATTAGATAGGAACTTGGACTTGCTATAGCCTAGATTGGTGCGTAATGATAAATTAGCGCGTCATTGTTAAGTTGCATTGAAAATTAATCCAATTTTCCCGTGAATTTGCAATGGAATCCGACCCGCATTAGTAGCACAATTCCACCTGACTTATCGGCAGAATCCATGAGTGCCTGAAAGATCTGGACTATGCAGGGTTAAACGAATGCGTGGTAGCGTTTACCAAGTAATGGAAGGTTGGTCAAACAGAGTAGGGGTAGTTCTGCGAGCAGACGAGCACCTAGTGCAAGTGAGGGGGGAGGGGATAGTGATAAAATGGAAAAGTCGCGGAACAAATCACTATCAAGCTTACCAGCGAGGCTGACGACTCATTGGCAAGGCCATAAGTACTTCCGATGATAATCGTTGGTTTTATCCAGCAACCCTAAGTTGCATCATCTGTGGTGCCATTATCGGATAACCTTAAGATGTCACCAAGATAGTTTTATAGCCAGAGTTCGCTACGTACACTCCCTAATTGCCGGGCTAATTGAGCGACGCATACCCAAATGCGTTCCGGTGAGACGGCTTCCAGGTGTGCCGTTTCCTCGACCGCCATGACCACTACCTGCAGGGGCGTTTCGTCTAGAAAATGCTGTAGGTAGGATATATGGTTTGTCGGCGCCTGTCCGGTAGCCAAGGCCTGTTGTAGCTGCTCGGTAGTAAGCTCACCTCTGTAGCTGACGCTCGCATTTTTTGCCGCCATCCACAAACCGCACTTTTTCTCCCTGGACTTGATCGATGGTGGTGCAAAATTTAGCCCGAGTACCCCCAGTAGATTCACCACGCGGCCGAAACTCAAGTCACGAATGGTTCCTGCCTCCAGTTGCTGCACTGTCTGGCGCGACAGACCGGCCAACCTTCCCAATCGTTGCTGCGTCAACCCAACGGCCAGGCGACGGATGCGGACTGCTTTTCCGACTTCGTAGATATTCATGACCTGCCACTCTATGAATGTATAAAATATTTTACATCCGTTTGCGACCCTCTACGTTTTTAATGTGCTGCTTGAGCATCGTAAGCGTCCTGCCAGAGGGGATCGGACGTGTAGGCGAACCCAGACAGCAGGGGGGCTAGGCGCTATTGGATGCAAATTTATAGTGTAAATCCAGAAAGAGTTGTTTGGGGCGTGCCCGATACCAATTCATCAATCAAACCGATACAGTTAAATTCGGTTGAACTATCGCTGGTCTCCTTGGAGGCAGGATTTCGCTTGGCCGTTGGCCATACACACGAAATCTTACGGTCAATGGGCCTGCTCGATGCAGCGACTGCCACCACACACAATTTGGAGAGTGCATGAGTGCTTTTAACGCTCAAGAGCAAGCTGCGGTTGCCGATGCGGTTGGGTGCATCCATTATTGGTGACGCAACGCTATACCGCGCAGACTGTATCGCGCTGATGTGCACGCTGCCGGACATCCACGGCGTCGTAACCGATCGACCCCGCGGCATTTCCTTCATAGGTAAGCTTAACGGTTCTGAAGATGTAGTAGGACGCCAAAGTGCGGAGAAACGAACGGCTGGGCTTAGAATTTGTCTGCGGTTGGTGCGGGTAAGGTAAGTTGTGTCTAGAGTTTTAGGTAAGCGCGCTGATTCTTTGAGTATCAAATTCACTTCAGAAGCCGTAGCACATTTACTTCAACGGACGGTTGATGATGATTTTTACGGTGGTCTGCTCCACATCTAATTTTACATAATATAAATTATGCGAAGTGTTTGACTGGTCAGAAAATATTTCAGTTTCACCCCTCAGGGCCGGTTCATGATAACCGGCCCTTTCATTTCTAAGTCACATATGCGATTTCCAAACCTACGATACGGCAACCCTACAGAGTTTGCCCACTATGCCATGGGCATCCCCCTTAAAGACCTGGCCCGCATCCTGCGCCGCGACGAGCGCACCGTCAGCGACTGGCTACGTGCTAAAAAGCGCGTCCCCTGGTGGGTGCCCGAGTACATGCGCCTGCGCCAGATGGAACAAGCCGATATCCGGCGCCAGATGAACATGACGGCCATGGATACAAAGATGGGCCTGGTGCGCGGCGAAGTCATCGAACTGGCCGCGCGCCGGCCGAAAAAAGAGCCGCAAGTTACAGACTTGCGGCTCGATGACTTTGACCCGATAACGGCGGCCAATTGATTGTTACGCCTGGCGGATGATGGCTTGATTGATGGCGTCGACAACTTCACGTACAAACGGCTTGATCCGGCTTTTTAAGGCACGATGTTCACCGGATGCACTTGCAAGCGTCACTGTGTAGTGCGTCCGCTGTAGCGAGAGCCAGATTATTCCTGGTAAAAGCACCATGGCCCAGTGCCAGATTGACATATGACCAAAGTTTCCATCTACGCCCCTTGTCAGCACGAAAAATAAAGCCACCATCAAAGCTATCGGCAAAAGTCTGTTTGGTTTCTTGACGCCCAGCTTGACCGAAGTAATCCCACTTATTGCGTGCGTTTCGTCATCCACTATGAAACGGGCATTTGTGACCGTTACCTTGCCATTTGTGTAGTAAGTTGTTTCCGTTGCGCCGTTCATTGTTTCTCCATAGAAATGAGATTCAATGTTATCAAAGAAATAGCTTGCTGTGGCTAGTCTTTAAACACGCCCTTCCAGCGCCGCCACTCTGGCTTCCAGCTTTACCACCCAACGCACGGCGGCCAGGCCTTGCACCAGCACGCCAGATGACAGCAGCACCGGCACAACCGTATTCCAGTCTACGCCTGTCATTTAGCATCAACCGGCGTAGGCAGACCCTTATCACGGATGACGCCCGCCAACGCCCCAGCCACCGCCGATGCGCCATCAACGCAGATATGATATTGCGGCGGCAAAAACGCCTTTGCCACTTGAAACAGCACGCCCAGGCCCGCCCAGGTGGATGCCTCTTTCAGTCGATTCATGGATGCTCCCTATCAATAAAGTATGTTGCCCTGACCATCCTTGACGGTCAGGCTGTTTTGAGAAACGAATGATTGCAGCTTTGGAAAGCGACTCAGGATGAATGCCGCGATCAGCACGCCACCCAGTACGATCAGCGCTTCACGCGCCACTTGCGGCCCCGTAGGGATAATGTCTCTCAGGCTCATAATTGGCGGTCAAAAGCGCCGGTTGTCGGCTTCAATGTGTAATCGGATGCGCTAGGGGTTGTCAGCCAGTCCCAAAAATTTCCTGGAGCTTCTTTTACTGCCTGCACTGGTTCAAGTGCAGCCAGGAATGCGAGTTCTGTGCATGCGCCCATGGCTTTCAATTTGCCATTGGCGTCTATATATGCCCGACACTGGACCGGGTCTCTAATCAGTTCGCTGATAGTCGGAATGCCGATTACCGTGCTGACACCATCAATAACGCCAGTAGCCACACCGCCAGCCAGATCAACCGCCGCATGGCCGAGGTCTTCCCCCACACCCGCAGCCGCACCCTTTTTTTTTACGAGGATCACCACGAACACGGCAGCGGCGGCCACCGCAAGCAGTTTTACTTTGTCAGCGAAATCCATTAGAAGTACCTTACCGATCCGGGATCACCCACACCGCCGTTGAGTAGCTTGTCAATTCCCAGCTGGCCCAGCGCTGAATTGCTGTCATATGGCGCAAAGCTTTGATAATTGGGGATGCCGTCCGTCCAGACAATCGTGCCGGTTTGCGATGGCACTACCGGCGCCTTACCGCTTGGTTTGCTGCCACCCTTGGAAAATACCTTGTACATGGCATATACCAGCCCGAGCGCGGCCACGCCCAGGGCGAGGTTTTGGATATCGGCCGTCTTCATGCCACCACCCCGCCCGCTTGGCGGTATGCCGTTTCCAGCCGCGCCAGCGAGTTTTCGCGCTGGCCGTAGCCTGCGCCTGGCAAGCTGGCCCATTCTTTCTTGCACTTCTCGACGGCCACCGCAAAGCGGCCAGCACGCACGTCATCGAGCGCGCCGCGCTGGCGTATCAGTTCGATGGCCGCCGCATCCTGCGACAGCGGCGAGAAGTCAGGCAGGCCCAGCTTGCCGCGCACACCGTCCCACGTCTTGCGCAGGATTTGATACGCGCCGGCGGCGCTGGAATTGATGCCGAGATTGGGGAGCCACACCAGCGTGCGCGGATGGTCGGCAAAGCTGTTGAACAGCGAGCCGCCCACCAGCGTGCGGTAGCCATCCGGCCCTGCCGTACCTTCGCTCACGCGCAGCATGCCGAGGAAGGCGTACACGTTCGGGTCTGATGCTGCATTGGCTTTATTCATGTCGGTCCATTCCTGTAAAAGTGCGTTTATTTGATCCAGCCAGCTTGGTTCCTCGTAAGGGGCGTCATCCTCCTCCCCGCCCTCGCCTGCCGTTTTGGCGGCGTAGAGCAGCAGGGCAGCGCCGCCAGCCATCAAGGAAACGATCAGCAGGGGCTTGTTCATCACACCACGTTGGTAGCCGCGCTCACCGCCCACTTGTGCGTGACGCCATCACCGCAGTAGATGGCAATTTTGGTGCCGTTGGCATTGATGCAGACCTGACCGAACACACCCGGTGTGTTGTTGGCGACCGGGTATGAAGTGAGAATGCCAACCGGCGTTTCCGGCACGCTGTCGCAATCGACACGTAGCAATTCCCACTTGCCGATCAGCGCCGAGCCGTAGGCGGTTGCCGCCATCAACGGCTTATTGAGAGTGATATCAAAAAGCACGAATTTTCTCGCCAGATAGGCATGGTAGTTGCTGACATCGCCGATAGTCGCCAGCTCAAACGTGATCGGCTGGCGCGTCGTTACGCCGCCCGCCACGACGGCAGGAATGCTGTAGCGAACCGCATTTTTCCCGGTCTGCGAAAACGAGGCGGAAAATGTCTGTACCAGGTCTTTTGTGGCGTTGGTCGACAAATCGACCGACATACTTACGTCGGTTGCCAGCTGCCCCGAATAATTTACATACGGCATTTGACCGGCCACCAGCGGCCGGGCGATTTCCACCACCTGATCATAGAATGTACTGCCGCCCGCAGTGATTACGGCGTTGACCGTGTTGGCGATTTCACGATTCTTTGCCGCGTTCGGATGCGTGCCGTCGTCAGTCTGCGCGCCCGGAATCGAGTGCTGTGGGTCTGTAAAAACATGATCCGTCAGCACCGTATATTGCAGTCCTAGCGACAGGATATAGGCGTTGAAAGCCTGGCGTACATCCTCGCTTCCGCGCGCGTCAAGGCGGCGCGTAGTAGTCATCGGCACAACCACCGCACCATCACCGATTGCGCGCTCGACGTACAGGGCGAACGGATCGCGCAACGGCGCCAGTGGGCGCATCCCGTAGTCATTCAGCCCGGTCTGAATAAACAGGAATGCTGTCCGTCCCGCCGCCACAGCGGCCAGCACGGCCGGGCGCACATTGGCGTTATAGGCGGCCAGCGTGTCAGCCATATTGCGACCCGGCACAGCTGTATGCACAAACTGACCGCCTGCAAACGCCGACATAGTTTTGCAGACCTCTACCCAGCCCGTGCCGCCCGCTGCTGGCGCATTGGTGGATTCGCCGTCAAAAATGAACGTGCGATTTTCTGGGCCGGCTGGCGGCACGATGACAGGCGGATTTTGCTGCAAATGCAACAGCACCTGCTGATAGATTCCAGCGGCCAGGCCGTCCACGTTACCGAAAATAGTGCTCATCGTTTCAATCCTTGAATTTGTAAAAAAGCGGTGTTGTCACTGGCGATTGCGTAGATATGGGCTGCTGCCGCATCGTCCTCAAAATATGTATCACCTGGCTGCAAAATGATCGGGCTACCCATGTTCACGCTTGGTCCACCAATGCAAATCAGGGCCAAGGTACTCATGTTGCGGAAGCGGATTTTCTTCAAATCCGGGTCGTTGCTGACACTGGTGGCGACCAGTCCCACGGCTACCGGCGCCATATCCACGATGGTGCGGCAGTCGTTCTCTACCTGTACCGTGCCGATGTTGATATCGTTATCGAAAGCAACTGAGACAGGATTGCCCGGCCCATTGTTGACGACGACGCCTCCCGGAATGGTGACGGCGGCGCCGTCCACGGTGCCCAACTGCACATCGTTTTCTGACAGGAAAATGCCGATACGGGCATCCACGGCGCTGGTCAGGATCACGCCGTCATACGCTTGCACCAGCCGGAAACCTGCCTTTCGGCGCGGCATGGTGGTGGTCTTGGTCGATCCGGCCAGCAGAATTTCAATGTCCACGCCGTCCGAGTCGCCCACCGTATCGACCAGGATCAAACGCCCGGCGATATCGAGCCGGTGCGGCCGTCCAGCCAGGAGGGGAATACTTTGGTAACTCATGCTCTACCCAATGCTTTAAGGGCCACCACGCCGACAATGGCCATACCTACGGCCACCATCACCTTTTGTTCGCCCGCCTTGGACGTCTTGTAGGCGTCGGCCAGCGTTTCGTTACTGTCGCCGTAGGCGGCCTGTACCGACTTCATTGCATCCGTTGCCACCGCCTGCACCTGGGCGGCACTGGCGGCGGCCGTGTTGGCGGCGCCCTTGGCGATGGCTTCGGCAAAATCGAAGGAACGCCCTACGCTGCCAAAGTCGGTGGTACTGATATTGACGTTGCCGCCCACGCTGGAACGGCTAGTGACCAGATTGACGGAGCCAGTACCGCCTGTAATGCGGTTGTCCTGGCTTTCATTGATCTGGGTTTGACTGCTGTCGCTATCGCTATTGCTTTCGCTCATAGTTTCTTTCTCATCACGTAGGAATCGAGCGTCCAGCCTTGCATGGCCAATTTCTTGACCAAGCCCCGGCGCCTGGTGTTGATCGTCAAGCGGTCTGCGCCCTGGCACTGCTGCGCGATGTAGGGCAGCATGCCGGCCACCAGATCAGTGCCCGGCAAGCCACCAGCGGCGGCGACGATAAACACTTCGCTGCCATGCGCCCGGTGCACGGTCTTCAAGGCGTAGCGCGCCACGACCTGGCCCGCCAGCACCACCTCGAACAGCTCCGCGCCTATCAGCGCCGATTCCATGCCACCCAGGCCGCCCGTGGTGTCGCGGCGCGCATCGAATGCCTTGGCATACGCCGCGCGCGCCGCGTCATCGAGCAGGCCGGTGCGGACTATTGCTTGTTGATCCACCACACCGCCGCCACTGCCAGGCCGATATACAGCCAGTTCACGCTACCGCTGGAAATGTTGCCGGTGCCGTAGCTGACGTTCCAGTCACCACCGGATAAACCGCGTGTGCTGCCGCCGAACGCGCCGTCGCCGCCCTTTGCTGCTGATGTCGCCGATGAACCCATGTTCAGATTCAGCGGTGGCAGGCCGGTCATTGCTGGTGCCATGGCCATGGTTACTTCCGCATCACAAGGAACAGGCCAGCAGCCATCAGGCCCAGCAGCATCAACTTGCGATTGGCCTGGGCCTGCTGCGCTTGATAGCCCAGCATCGTGTTGACGCTGTTGCCCTGGCGATCTGCCAGCTGCAACTGCGTGTCCTGCTGAATCTTCGCGCTGTCTTTCTGGATGGCCCAGTTCAGCCCCTTGTCCAGGAGGTTGAAGATTCCGTTTTGCGTAGCCGTGTCGATGAACTGGCCCGAGCCGTTGCCGGTCGGCGTGTACGATTCCATCGGCTGCGATGCCCACGACACATCTGGCAGTGGCGCCGGACTGTCGGAACCGGCCATGATCGCGTCCAGATTGAAATTGCTGATACTGTCCAGGAGGCTATTTGCCATGATGGCCCCCGATTACGACAGTTTTTTCAGGTCGTCAACGTAGTCGATATACGCCTTGACACTGTCGGGTGCATCGGCCGTCAGGCGCAGCAAGCATTCCTGAATACCTGCCGTGTTCAGCATGTTCATCAGGTTGCCGTCGGCGCAGAAGTCGAGCACAAGGACGTTGGTTTGCGGTACCAGCTTGTTACGCTTTTGCAGGTACTGCATGGAGGCGTTGTCAGCGCGGATGCGTGGCGTGCCATTGGTGCGCAGTTCGGCCTTGGTGACGTGGCCGGTATGGTGCAGCCATACGCGCTTGATCAGGCCACCATTGACGGCCACCGGCAACATCAAGTCGTTTTCGCCCACCATCGTCAGCGGCACGTTGAAATCCTTGCGGCGCAGTACGAACGGGTTTGCGGTCGGGTCACGGTATTCCGCGTCGGCCTTCATGGTGATATTGTCCGGCGCCGTGTCCTTGATCTCGATTTCGAAGGTCAGGGAATTCATCAGGTTACGCGGCACGCTTGCCAAGTACTGCGCCGCCGCGCCACCCTTGGTGTTCGGTTCGGTAAAGTCCAGCGTGATGATGTCCGGATCAACGAACACGCCCTGGTAGGCATCGCGCAGGCCAATCAGCTGGCCGTCATCGACAAAGAATTGCACGCCGTTGACCTTGCCTTCGATGCGGCCGATATGGCTTTTCAGCAGGCCGCCGCCCAATTTCAGGTGGATTTTGTCGAAAGTCGCCTTGTAGGAGATTTTCAGGACAGCAGCAACGCCCTTGCGGACGTTTTGCAGGTCGATCATTTGATCGTAATTGGAACTCATGTTTTCGCCTTAAGTCTGGTTTTGCGCCTTGTGAGCGCTTGCCTGAATTGCCTTTCCCTGGCCTTGTGAGCCGGGTTCAGCCGCCTTGTATTCGATTACGCGCCTGGCAGGTATGGGCCAACGACCGGAATCTTGTAATTTTTCTGGATCAGGGTGGCGACAGCGAAAGCGGCCAGCGCAATCAGCGCCGTGTGCATTACTTGCTTGTTCATGTTCGGATTCTCCGTTGAGGTGACTGCTACAGAAGCCCCGATACTGCCGCCCTACTGCCCTGCCCGCAATGCTCTGTACCGTACCGTTACCGTACGGTACGGTTACAGCTTTTTATTCACCCCCTGACGCACAGAAAGGTCGGGATTTTTGTGGAAATAGTGGAAATTGGGCAGTTTGCGCAACAGCGTCATTGGCTTTACCTGGACGGGCTTGCCGTTCGGCCCCGTCTCATACTCAGCTTGCAGGCCCAGCGAATCGGCCATCACCTTGGCGTCGGCATCGTAGTTGACCCGGTAACAGCGAATTTCCGTGCAGTTTCCCAGGAAGTCCTTGTCGATGTTGGCCGGGCGCTGGCTGGTGCCGATGATGGTCAAGCCTTGGTGCCGGCCAGCCGTAGACAGGTTTTTCCAGGCGGGCGGCGCCCAGCTAGCCATGGTGACGCGGGACAGTTCCTCGACCAGCACATGCGCGCCTTCGATTTCCCACACGCACCGGCAGAACAGATCAAACTGCTTTTTTACGTCCGCATCCTTGCCAGTCGGCACGTAGACGATGGCTTTCGTGCCCGCCTTGATCTGCGCCACCAGTTCGGAGATTTTCCCCGTTACGACCGTGCCGCCACAGAATGCCGCGTAGTTGTCCGTTTTTTCCAGTGGCGACCAGATCAGCAGCCGCTTGTAGCGCTTGAGTAGTTCGCCCTTGATGTAGGAAGACTTGCCGGTGCCGGACGCGCCAATCACAGCGATGATCTGCGCCTTGTTCTTGGTGCCCTGGTTAGGTTGGTTCACTGAAATTTCCCGGTGGCAGGTTCATCGGATTGACCGGCTCTGACGCGTCCTGCGCCCCCGCCACGCCGTCAACGGTGCGCGCCTTGTCCTTGGCCTCGGCAATCGCCTTGTGCGCCTTGAAGGCCCGCACAGTCGGCACGATCAGCGGTAGCGAGGCGGCCACCAGCATGAATTCCGGCGTCCATTTGCCAATCGACTCGGCAGCATCCCAGTTGTATTTCTTTGCCACTGCGTCCATGCCCTGCCCCCACGCCGCGCACGCTTCTGGCGTATAGGCGTCTTTCAGTTCCGGCATGGCCATGGCCAGCAGGCCACCGAGCGCGTGCGGAATCTGCGCCCAAATGGCCGCTTGATCGATTTCCGGTTCAGGGGGATTGAGGATGGCGTCTTGTTTCGCCTCAGCTTCGGCCTCGCTGCCCGCCGCTTCGATGGCGATCATGTCCAGCGCGTCCAGCTGGCCGCCTGGTGGCGCTTCGTGCGCGCCTGGTTCGTTCAGATCAGGCATTGGATGCCCCCAACAGTGGTTGCCAAAAGCTGGGCTTTGCAGCGGGAGGGGCCGTCGCCACGTCGGGCTTTGCCAGCACAGGGGCCGCCTTTGCCGCGACTGGTGGACGCGGTGCGGGCGCTACCGGCGTCGGCGCTTGTGGCGCTGCCGGTTCCTGTACCGTTACGGTAGGGACGGTAACGGGGCGCATGCGCGCCTTTAGCTGGTCGGACTGGTGGTTACTGCGCGTGATGCCCTGCCACGAACATGCAAACTTGCAGTGAATGTAGGCGCGCTCGTTCTTGTCTGGCTTCACTTCCGCGCCGGTATGGCCGCAGATGGGGCAATCCACATGCCCGATGGTAGGTTTGATCGACATTTCATCCTCTTGCACGCCGCCCGGTAAGGCGGCGCGCTCAGGTGCCACGGCCCGGCCTCATGAGCCAGGTGCAGCGGGTTAAAAAAGTTACTCGGCGGCCGGTGTCGTCGCGTGGTCCAGCGCCGATTCCAGCGCTTCTACACGGCCCGCCAGTTCGGTCAGCACTTTTTCCAGTGCCACGGGGCCAGTTGCCGCGAACGCTTCGCGGATTTTTACTACCAGGGTCTTTTCGTTCATTTTGTAACTTTCATCAGGTCTTGCCATTGCAGATGGATTGCCAGTTTGCGAAAAAACGTCTTCGCCGGGCCTGGCAAGAAAAACCCGTACTGCCGGTACAACGCGACGGCCTCGCGCTCAAGCGTCTGGCCTTGTTCTGTCTGCGACATCAATGCCCCTCTGGATATTTACGCTGCAAGTGCAGCAGATGGGCGCTTGGCGCGCCCGCTGGGCGTTTCTTGTGGTGCTGATACAGCGCCACCTGGTCTACCTTGGCGCACGGTGCGCCAGTGTCAGGGTCAAAACTCCGTCCAGCATCGAAGGACGGAGCAAAATTTTTATTTTTAGCCTGGTACGGTGCCGGTGCTTTGGCTGGGCGCGTACACTTATTTACACCAGTCCGAGGAACGGCAAAGGCCACCCCGGTGCCGGCGCGGTCTATCGTCCACTGGTATCGGGTCGATTCGTAGACCGCATGCGGCTGCGCCGCCAAGTACACGCCCACGGGCCTGTGCGCGTCCACCAGCTCATACCGCCCTTTCATGGACTCTTCCCGCTTGGCCAGCTTGATCGTGGCATGGCGCCCGCATTGCGGCCCGCCCATGGCCCAAATGAAGCGGGCGTAATCTGCCTGCTGCGCCACGGCCGGATTGTCGGACTCGATCTTTTGCGCCGCCTGGCAGGCCTCGCGGATCGCTTCCGGCGCGTGCTGCACCGATTCGGCCGACAGCCGGCGCACCTCGCGCCACACGCCCACCGGCACGCCGCCAATCTGCTGAAACTGGCGAATACCCCACACCTGTGACCAGTACGTGACGCGCTGGGATGCGGTGAATTCCATGTTGCCGAACAAGTCAGGCGCGATGATGTACGTTTGGCCGTTTTCGAACACCTTGTGATCGCCCACGCCGGCGCCGTCAATGTTCTTGCTGACGTACTTGGCGATGTAGCCGGCCGCCGTGCCCTTCCCCGCCTCGATATTGACCAGCTTGACGCGGTTTTTCGCCGCGCCCGCCTCGTCGCTGTCTTCGGCCAGGGCGTATGCATGAATGACGGCCTCCATTGCGGCCTGCTGGGCCGGCGCCACGAACAGCAGCATGTGCCAGTGCGGGCACCCGTCCGTGTGCGGCTCAGCGATGCGGAAGCCGTAGGGCTGGATACCGATACGGTGCAGCGCGGAACGGATGGCGGCCCACACCTTGACCAGATAGGCCTGCGCCTGGCGCGGCGTGGCGCCGTTGTATTTCTCGTTCGTGCCGCCCACCGAGTGGTATTTGCTGGGGCATGTGATCGTCCAGAACATGCCGACGTGGCGCAGCTTGTCGGCCACCTCTTCGAAGCCGCGTATGCGCAGCATCAATTCGCCGCGGCGAATCGTTTTGTTACCCGTGCCCAGCGCGGCCAGTTCGGCCAGGCTGTAGACGTCGCCGTTTTCATTGGTGGCCGTGCAGGATTCCAGCAATTTCTGGTTTGCGTGGTTTTGCGCCGCCTGCGCCATGGCCGTCTCGCGGCTTACGTAGGGATCGGCGCGCACGTGGGTCAGGCCCAGCTGGATCGAGGTATGTTCGAAGCGGCGCAGCAGTTCCTTGCGCAGCCGGCCGCGCCACCAGCCCTTGTCCACGGCGCGGGCGATGAAGCCGCCCAGCGTGCCGGCCACCGGCACGGCCACGCCACGCCGCGCGCACACTTCGGCAATACCGGCTTCGATGCCGTCGGCAGTCTGCACGCGTTCGCACACCATGTAGCACTCGCGCGCGGCCTGCACGGCGGCGACGGCGATTGCGGCCGGCCCTGTCATGACGCCGTATTGATCGGCCAGCGGCAGGCGCTCGTCGTCCGCCAGCACCTGATCGACCACGCGCTGACGCCGTTCGCTCAGCCCGCCGAACAGGCGATGCACAGCGTTTGCCATGCGCGACGGGATACCCATGCTCAGCATCAATGCGCCTTGCCCGTGGCGCCAGGCATGCGCCCGCCGTTCATGCACTTTTGCGCTACGTCCAGATTAGCGCGCAGCTTGTCGATTTCGATCCAGATGCGGCCGCGCTCAAGCGCATCGAACGTGTGGAGCGCCTGGCCGGCGCGCTCTTTCGGCATGCGCGCCGACATAACGGCCACCATGCGGGCGGCCAGCGGCAGTCGCATCCAGTACGCGGCGCGCACGGCCTCGACGTCGGCCGGCGTGGCGATCATGGCCAGTACAGCGGCAGAGCGCTCCATGCGCACCTCGCGCGGCGTGGCGTTGATCTGCGCGCACACGGCATCCATATCGGCAAGAAACGCCTTCGTTTCAAGTTCCTGCTTTGTCAGCTGGGGGCCAGCGACGGCGGCCACGGCCACCAGTTCATGGGCAAGGTGTCTCATAGCGCCTCAGTCCGTGCAACCGCAGTCGGTCAGCGCGTCATCGAACGGGAAAAGCTCCCCGTGATTCATCGCCATGTCATACATCGCCTGATAACTTGGCCGATCCTTGCGAAACCATCCTCCAGCACCCGATCCGGACGCCTGGGCGTTCTTTTCCTGCTGTATCCACCACAGCGCGCGACTTGGCTTCTCACGGATCAGGGATAACACTTGCTTGCCGCCCTTAAGGAAGCACAGATCACAGTTTCCGTGCATCGTCTTGCCGCTCATGTTCGGCAGGCCCAAGTCAAAATCCTGCGCCGCCCAAAATGCGGTAACGTCAGCCACGCTCAGGCCGGCCACGGCCAGCGGCGCCTCTTTCACCTCATGCTTGCCGTAATCCTGATTCGACAGCCGCGCCACGCGCACGGGCTCGTCGGCGCGCATGCCTATAAACGTTGTCCACTCGACCAGGCCTATCGATTTCAAATAGCGCTGCATCGGGCGCACCTTGAGTTCCGCCGTGCAAAAGCGCGCTACAGGGTTCGGCAGGAATTTCTTTTCATGGTGCAGATCCTCGAACGGCTCACCGTTGCGGCTGGCCGTCACAAAGTCCACGACGGCAAATTCTTTGCCGCGCGCTTCGTTGCGTGGGCGGTTTTCGATCCATACGATAGGAACTCCCCAGCGCTCCCCGCAGTCGCGCACGAATTCCAGCGTAGCCTCTTCTTCCTTGCCGGTGTTTGCGAAGCAGACCACGACGTCACCCGGCAGCTTGCCGCCGTGCGCCTGGATGGTGAGATACAGCATCATGCCGCTGGTGCGGCCGCCGCTGAACGAGATAACGCCCGGCCCGTCAAACAGGAATGGGCTTTTCATGCTGAGAATTCCGCCAGGGCGATGCGCAAGGAGGCCAGGCGTTCCAATGACACCCCGGCCACGCCCGCCTCTGTGATTCTCTCCAAATTCGCGATTTCCAGGCGGACGGCCAATTCGATTTGAACGAATGACCCCGTGGAAATGGTGATTGTTTTGTAATAAATTGTGTCCGACATGGTGGCCTCCCCAGGCTGTTTTACGTCCCCGGCAAAGGAGTCAAGCGGCCCGCGAAAGCGGCATTGCCTGGGGAGCGTGATGGAATACCGCTCGACAGGCCACAATGTATGTGAGTCGATGCCTCACTGTCAAGCGATGAATGACGGTTGCGTGATAGCTGACACTTCACTATCCTTAGAACAAATGTCCATCAGACCTCTGACGCGACTAGCCCTGGGAGAGCTAAATGTTAAAAAAATGTGTTGCGGCGCTTGCGCTGCTTTTTCCGCTTGTCTCGCATGCTGCCTATAAGGTGGACATGAATTGCTCCGCATCAGTTAGGGATTTCTTTGGCCCCCTGGTTCAGCAAAGCATTATCTTGTCCAAGCCCATTCAAATAATTCCTGATAGCTCTGTTAATTTCTTTTCACTTGCACCCGGCCAACAAATGACCGTTTATGGCATTCCCGTAGTTGCGGTTTTTGGCTTTGCAGATGAGCCTCTTTTATTCATAAGGAAAACCAATAATATGGGCTACATCTATGGTGTCCTCGTCCGAGAGAAGGTTGCAGACGTGCGCGCTCAACTCGATACTTTTGGAGCGACCAAGGCAAGGGCCGCTCTTACGAAAGATGGCCTTACCGCTATCGCATGCGAAGGAGAGTAAAAATGAAAACATCTGAATATCTCGATGCAGTCAAGAAAGCCCTGGCTCTGCCGTCAGACTATGCGGTATCTAAAGTGCTTGGAATCACCCGTGAGTCAGTTAGCGCGTTGCGCAATGGCAAGAATGGTATGGGTATCGAAACTTGCATGAAGATCGCAGAAATACTGCAAGTCGATGAGCACATTGTGTACGCTGACACTCAAATCGAACGTGCCAAGACGCCTGAAATGGTCAACTTTTGGCGCTCTATTTCTGAAAAGTTTTCAATGTCTTTTAATTCACTGTTATTGGGCGCTGGCCCGCGTCGAATCTCACTCTTGACGCGCTGATAACAGTTGCAGGCCAGTTAAGCACTTTATAAATTATGCGAAGCGATGGTAGTTAACTAGCTGTTGCGTATTTTTCTCAAGTACCAAATCGCATACCCGATTAATGGTATGTTTAAGTGTTGCGGCGAACTTAGGATGCTGATGCTAATTTAACTTGCCGATTCGCACATCCCTTCGAGCCTTTCCGGTCCCGTTCTGGTTGACCGGCATGGTCTGCCGCGCTATTGGGCTGTCGTATGGTCAGCCGCAGTCACTGGCGCCTTGGCCGATTCGACACACGTCAAGAAGCTGCGCTATATCGAGAACCTGTACCAACACGCCGATGAACTATGTGGGCATGGTTCACTGGACGATGCGCTCGGCACATTGAATGACTGCCTCCTGGCTGACATGCTTGAATCATGGTTCATTTCCATCCGCAATCAAGCCGTAACGACTGAAGCTGATGAGACACGCTGGCAAGTAGGATTTGGTTTCGTGACCTCGATTGTGTCTTGGATAGCAAAAAGCGACACTCACAAGACATTGCGCCTGATCGAAAGCCGACTTCATCAACTGTCAGTCCTATACGGCCAATTTCGCGTGAAGAAGCGAAACACGCCAGAAATGCTCCGTTCGCTGCCGGCGTCTACCGTTGAGGTGTTGTATCAGATCCTAGACCCCGAATCCGGTAATCCCCCCGCCAAATGATCGCGTTTAAAAGTAGAATTTTCCAAATTCAGATTTTTGAAAGTTCTGCATGAAGACGTCCCGTTTTACCGATAGCCAGATCATCGCCATCCTCAAGCAAGCCGAGGGCGGCTCACCAGTCCCTGAGCTATGCCGCGAGCACGGCATCAGCAATGCCACGTTCTACAAATGGCGCTCCAAGTTCGGCGGCATGGACGCCTCGCTGATGGCCCGCATGAAAGAGCTGGAGGACGAAAACCGGCGCCTGAAGAAGATGTATGCCGAGGAGCGCTTGAAAGCCGAGATCGTCGCGGAGGCCCT
>NZ_JBMOUF010000017.1:0-101126 GCF_049319705.1 Janthinobacterium sp. Mn2066
TTTGGTGGGTGCTGAGAGGCTCGAACTCCCGACCTACGCCTTGTAAGGGCGCCGCTCTACCAACTGAGCTAAGCACCCGCTATATCCCAGAAAACTATCCCGACGTTTGTCACCACGTCTGGAAGAGGCACTATTATAGGTAGCCTCTGCCGCTTCTGCAACTGTTACGGCATGGTTTTTTGCAAAAAACTGCCATTTTTTTCAGGATGGGGTATGTGGCCTGATTTTTGGGCCTGAAATGGGAAAAGCCCTCTGCTTCAGGGAAGCAAAGGGCTTTTCTTTTATTGGCGGAGCGGACGGGACTCGAACCCGCGACCCCCGACGTGACAGGCCGGTATTCTAACCAACTGAACTACCACTCCAAGCTCGTATGATCTGTATTGCTGATCCATGAAGCACTGGATAATTTTCTGTTTGGTGGGTGCTGAGAGGCTCGAACTCCCGACCTACGCCTTGTAAGGGCGCCGCTCTACCAACTGAGCTAAGCACCCAATGCTTGACTCAGAAAACTATCCTGACGTTTGTCACCACGTCTGGAAGAGGCGCTATTATAGGACGATGAAAATCCGGATGCAAGCGCTTTTTTCCATTGAGTCGCAATTTATTCTGTAATGCCCCATTCGGACAGCATCCAGGCAGTGTTAAAAGCCCCTTCCGCAATCGCATCATAGCGGCCCGACGCGCCGCCGTGGCCGGCGCCCATATTCGTTTTCAGCAACAAGGGATTGTTGTCGGTCTTGTAGGCGCGCAGCTTGGCCACATACTTGGCCGGTTCCCAGTACATCACCTGGCTATCGTTCAAGCCCGTCGTCACCAGCATGGCTGGATAGTTCTTGCGGGCAATGTTGTCGTAAGGCGAGTAGCTGAGCATGTAGTCATACGCTGCCTTTTCATTCGGATTGCCCCATTCCAGGTATTCACCGGTGGTCAAAGGCAGGCTGGCGTCCATCATGGTGTTCATTACGTCGACAAACGGCACGGCCGCGTGCACCGCGTGGAACAGTTCCGGGCGCATATTGACGACGGCGCCCATCAGCAGGCCGCCGGCGCTGCCGCCCTGGATGATGAGGCGGTTCGGGCTGGTCCATTTTTCGCGCACCAGGTAGTCGGCGCTGTCGATGAAGTCATTGAAGGTGTTTTTCTTTTTCATCAGCATGCCGTCTTCATGCCAGGCTTCGCCCATGTCGGTGCCGCCGCGAATATGCGCCTGCACATAGATCACGCCGCGGTCCAGCAGGCTGAGGCGGGCGATCGAGAAACTGGCTTCCGTGGAAATGCCGTAGGAACCATACGAGTACAGCAGCAGCGGGGCGGAACCGTCGAGCTTGACGCCTTTCTTGTAGACCACCCACAGCGGCACTTGCACGCCATCGCGCGCGGTCACCCACAGGCGCTGCGTGGTGTAGCGGGACGCATCATAGCCGCCGACCACTTCCTGTTGCTTCAGCACCGTGCGCTTGCCGTCTTTCATCGACACATCGATGACGGTCGGTGGCGTGACGGGCGATTGATACGACATGCGAAATTGCGTGGCGTTAAATTCCGGCGTACCGGCCGGGTTGGCCAGGTAGACCGGGTCGTCGAATTGCACGGTTTTCCAGTGCTTGCTGGCGAAATCGTAGATGCGCGCGCGGTTCAGTGCACGCGCCTTTTCCATCACCACCAGGTAACCCTGGAACACGTCGATCGACTTGATGACGGCGTTCTTGTCATGCGGCACCAGCTCCTTCCAGTTTTTTGGCTGCGGCGCTGACAGCGGCGCGCTGACGATGCGGAAGTTCTTGGCATGCTTGTTGGTCAGGATGTAGAGCTGGCCATCGCGGTGTTCGACGCTGTAGCGGTGGCCTTTTTCACGCGGCAACACCGATTTGAAGACGCCGTTGGGCTGGTCGGTTGGCAACAGCAAGGTTTCGCTGGTATCGGTGCTGCGCGCCTCGAGCACAAAGAATTTCTTGTCGTGCGTACGGCCCAGGCCGATGGAAAACTGTTCCACCGGCTCGTGGTAGACCTCTTGCGGCTTGCCGCCCAGGGCCAGGCGGAATAAACGGTCCGAACGCTTGGTGGTGGCGTCTTCCTGTGTCATCAGCAAGGTGGCGTTGTCCGCCGCCCAGGCCAGCGAAGTGACGCGCGGCATGCTATCGGTCAGCAATTGGCCCGTCTTCAAATCCTTGATATGCAATTCGTACTGGCGAAAGCCCGTCGTATCCGTGGTGTAGGCGAGCAATTGCTCATTCGGGCTGACGGAAAACGCGCGCACGGAAAAAAATTTCTGGCCTTCGGCCAACTTATTCTGGTCCAGCAGGATTTCTTCTTGCGCTTGCGCATCATAAGCGCCGTTCGCGCCCACGGGGCGGCGGCAATTGATCGGATACTGCTTGCCTGCTTCGGTGCGCGTGTAATAGTAGAAGTTGCCGATGCGCACAGGCACAGATAAATCCACTTCCTGCATGCGGCCCTTGATTTCCGCAAAGACCTTGTCGGCCAGCGGCTGTATCGGTGCCGTCACGGCGGCCGTATAGGCATTTTCTGCATTCAGGTAATCGATGACGGCAGGATCGGTTTTCTTTTGCAGCCAGCGGTAATCATCGGTCACGACGGTGCCGTGGCGGGTTTCCTGCCAGGCCGTTTTGGCAGCGACCGGGGCAACCGGGGCAACAGCGGGGGCATCGGCAGCTTGCGCCAAACCCGATAGCAGCAAGGCAGGCAAGATGGTCGAACAAATGGACAGGCGGCGTAAGGCGTGATGTGCGATAGACAAGGCAACTCCCTTTATAGTGTTGTGCCAAGATTCTAATCTTGCCATTGAGAAAAGCAACCGTTGATCCCCGTCATGCTTATTTGGAATGTTATGTGCGCTGTTCGTTTCAACTTGCATCCCAGCGCGTTTCAGGTAATACTGTATGCATACACAGTATCTTGCCGCAACCGTCTGCAGGCAGGCTTAACCGCCGCGAGGTGTCCTTGACCACATCCGTTTCTTCACTTGCCGATGCGCGCTACGGAGTCTCCAGCAGCGGGGGTGCCCGCCGCTGGATTGCGCACCTGGACATGGATGCGTTTTTTGCCTCCGTCGAATTGTTGAAATATCCGGACTTGCGCGGCCAGCCCGTCGTGATCGGTGGCGGCCGCTTGCAGCAACCGCTGCTGTTGCCTGATGGCACGCGGCAATATGCGCGCATGCGCGATTACGTGGGACGCGGCGTGGTCACCACGTCCACCTATGAAGCGCGGGCCTTTGGCGTGTTTTCCGCGATGGGCATCATGAAGGCGGCCAAGCTGGCGCCGGACAGCATTTTATTGTCGGCCGATTTCGAGGCGTATCGCGAGTATTCCGCGCGCTTCAAGCAGGCCGTAGCCAATCTTGCGCCGGTGATTCAAAACGTGGGCATCGACGAGATTTATATCGACCTCACCGAGCATGGCGAGCAGGCGCCGCAGGTGGCCGCGCGCCTGAAGGCGGCCGTGTTCGAGGCGACGGGATTGTCGTGTTCGATCGGCCTGGCGCCGAACAAATTGCTGGCAAAGATCTGTTCCGACCTGGAAAAGCCGAATGGCTTGACCATCCTGCATCCCGAGGATGTGACCACCCGCGTGTGGCCCTTGCCGGCAAAAAAAATCAATGGCATCGGTCCCAAGGCCACGGCCAAGCTCGAAGCGCTGGGTGTCAATACCATCGGCGAGCTGGCGCAAGCCGACATGGGCATGTTGCGCACGCAGTTTGGCGACCTGTACACGAGCTGGCTGTGCCAGGCGGCGCAAGGTATCGACGAGCGGCCCGTGCAGACCAGCCGCGAAACCAAGTCCGTCAGCCGCGAAACGACCTTCGAGCGCGACTTGCAGGTGGTGCGCGACCGCGCCATCCTGTCGGAAAAACTGGAAAGCCTGTGCACGCGGGTGGCGGGCGACCTGGACAAGCAGGCGCTGGCGGGGCGCACGGTGGGCATCAAGCTGCGCTTCGAGGATTTCAGCACGGTGACGCGCGACATCACCTTGCCCAGCGCGACGGCAGACGCGGCCGCCATCCTGCGCGCCAGCCGCGATTGTTTAAAGCGGGTGCCGTTCGAGAAAAAAATCCGCCTGCTGGGCGTGCGCATCTCGACCTTGTGCGATCCTGCCTTACTGGTACAGCAAGCGCGGCAAGTCCCTGCGCAGGCGGAGCTGTTCCCCGCCCTGTAGCGGCATTGCCCCCTGATTGATTGTGAAAAAAGCACCGCGCCAGACCGCGCCTTTGACGGCATCGCCATGTCAAAAGTGTAGAATGGCGTTCCCCTGGCAATACTGAAACAAACGGAAGACAAAAACTATGTGGTTCAAGAATCTTCAGATTTACCGCCTGCCCGCTCCTTGGGCATATACGCCAGAACAACTGGAAGAGGCATTGGCCTCGAACAAATTTACGCCGGCGACCAGCATGGATCTGATGCGCCAGGGCTGGGATACGCCACGCCCTAACGGTGGCCTGGTTCACGTGGTGAACAAGCAGATGCTGATCTTGCTGGGGACAGAAAAAAAACTGTTGCCAGCGACCGTGATCAACCAGGTCGCCAAGGCCCGCGCTGCTGAAATGGAAGAAGCGCAAGGTTTTGCCCCAGGCAAGAAAGCCATGAAGGAATTGAAAGAGCGGGTGGCCGACGAACTGCTGCCGCGCGCTTTCAGCATCCGCAGCAATGTGTGGACCTGGATCGACCCCGTCAATGGCTGGCTGGTGGTCGATGCGGCCAGCCCTGCCAAGGCGGACGAAGTGATCAAGCTGCTGTTGAAAGCCGTCGACAAATTGCCGCTGGAAAGCCTGCGCGTGCAGCGCTCGCCAGTGGCGGTGATGACGGAATGGCTGCAAGCGGACGACGCGCCTGCCGGTTTCACGGTGGACATGGATACGGAATTGCGCGCCACCGGCGAAAGCAAGGCCACCGTGCGCTATGTGCGCCACACCCTGGAAGCGGACGATGTGCGCCGCCATATCGCGGCCGGCAAGCAATGCACGCGCCTGGCCATGACCTGGAACGACAAGATCTCGTTCGTGCTGACCGAATCCCTGGCCATCAAGAGCGTCAAGCCGCTGGACGTGATCAAGGAAACGGAATCGAGCACCAAGAACGACGACGAGCGTTTCGACGGCGACCTGATGCTGATGACGGGCGAGCTGAGCAAGCTGATGGCCGACGTGGTCGAAGCACTGGGCGGCGAAGCGACGGCTTAAGTTTCCAGTTCAACGCGATCAGTCCTGGCGGCCCGGTGGCAGTATGCACCGGGCCGTTTTGCATCGTCCGCTGGTAGCGGGCTGCTCTCAATGCTGCGGAGTAAAGATCAGGCAGCGCCTGATTTTCTGCTGCGCGCCACGAAGCCCAGCAGGCCGAGGCCAGCTAGCAACATGGCATAGGTTCCCGGTTCAGGCACTGCTGCCACCGGTGAAGCGAAGTTGCCGGTAAAGGTGGAGTAATTGCCGTACTGATTGCTGGCCGACTCTGCCGTCGCAGCGCCGAAGCCGAAATAAGTGGTCAGGCCGACGGTGTTGTTGCCAACCGCAACATTGCTCAAGGTGATGCTGAAGTTCGCTGTCGAGCCTGGCGTGTACACGGATTGGGTATTGCTACCCCACCAGGTGTAGGCGGCATAACCTGCCGGCGCCACCAGATTTTGCGTACCGTTGCCCGCCAGGTCGAGCTGGGCACTGCTGCTTGCCGACCAGAAGCCGGGGGCGCCGTTGTACGGCGCGGGGTAGCTGGCGCTGACCAGGCTGGCCGTGACGGGCACGAAGATCGTGAAGCCATCGAGGCCGGTCTGGCCGCCGATGCCCTGATTATTATTCAAGACGCTGTAATCGAAGGTCCAGGTATTCACGCCTGCGGCGCTGACCGATGTCGTGACCGTGTATTCATTGGTGAGCGTATTGACTGCCTGAGCAGCACCGCTCAGCGCAAATGCAGCGCCCACTGCAGCCCATTGAAAAATTTTTGCAGCCGATGTGTATTTGCTCATGATGGATTCCTGGAAGGACTGGGTCGATGAGCAAAATATAGCACCGAAGCGCGGGAAAGAATTGCAATTATGAACAAATATATTGCTTTTTTACTTTCTTCGTTTCCATTGAGAAATTAATCATTCTTTTATTTATTTTTGTATCAATATTGCTATGATTTTTTGTTGTTGTCTTGCGACGTTGTCGCAACGTAACAACTTTGGCCAGCTGACCTCTGGATGGCGAGCCACCCTGGCTGGATGATGAATCCACTCCCCTGAGTGCCGGCCAACTGGGAGTGTTGCCTGTCGCGATGATGTGTCTGATCTGCACAAGATGGGGCGCCATTACAGCTGGGCATTTTTTGTCGAGGGTAACTGGCAGAGGCCGATCAACAGATCAAGCCCTTGCTACACGATGCAGAGGGAACGCGTGTTGCGGATCGAAGCGCACGACCAGCTGGCGCCAGCAGGGTCTTGAGGTCGTGCAATCAGCCCTTGTTCTGGCCCACGCTCTTGCGCTGCGACGGTGCCGCAGCGCAAGAGCGTGTAGCCCTGTTTCTTACAGCGGCTGGAACACGCCCGCGGCGCGGTTCTTTTGCACATTGTCCCAGGCAAAAATCTGGCCATTCATGGCCACATACACGCCAGCTGGCAAGGTTTGCGCCACGCCGCAGGCGAAGCCCAGGTTGAACAGGGCGTCGGAATTGTCGATTTCATAGGGAATCATGGCGCCCGTCAAAATCACCGTTTGTTGCAGCTTGGCCGCACCCAGCACTTGCGCCGTTTCGCGCATGGTATCGGTGCCGTGGATGATGACGATGGCTTTTTCCTGGGCGGCGCGGCACGAGGCCAGCACGCGCTGGCGGTCTGCGTCCTGCATGTCGAGCGAATCGAGCAGCGGCAATTGTTCCAGCGCCACGGGCGCCGTCATGCGCGCGCGGGCAATGGCAGCGGGCAAATGACTGTCGGAAAAGCCCAGGGTGCCGTTCAATTCGTTGTAGTGTTTGTCGAAAGTGCCGCCAGTGGCGAGTATGCGCAAAGTCATGATGTGGTCACGATGTCAGTGGAGAATGACGCGCATGATAGCGTGAATAACTGGCGCAAGGCGAATCGAGCTTGTTGCAGCGCCTGGAAAATTCGGCCATCTGTGAGTACACTTGATTCTTTGCCTCGCCTACCGGCTGGATTCCCGTATGAAAGCGCTCGCTCCCGGCACCGTCATTTTTCACCGTCACCGCGGTTACGGCGTGATCACGTCCGTCAATTTGCTGACGGGCTGGATCGCCGCCCGTTTCGGCAGCGAGGCGCGCACGCTTGATTTGAATCTGTCGACGGACGACGTGCAATTTGCCGATGGTGAGGCGATCCTGTTCCGCCGCGCGCCGCCCGACCGCATGCCGCATGCGCGCCTGATGGCGATGGTGCGCGAACTGCATCGCGCCGGTTATCAAAAACTGTATTTGTATGCCTGGCCGAAACCGTCCGGCCTGCACTGGCGCTGGCATTTGTTTACCGGGCCGCGCGACTGGATGCAGCGGCCATGGCGCGAAGGCTGGTATGGCTCGGGCGCCGATTACAACGTCAATCCCGTGATGGGCTGGGGCGATACGCCGGGCGCTTCCACGGGCGAACTGATCGATGCGCTGGCCCGTTTCGATCCGCAAGGGCTGGCCCAGGCGCTGGGCCGCGATGAAGACCACACGGCCTGGTTTGCGCAGGTGTGCGACGCCTTGTTGCCCAACTATATGTATAGCCTGGACATGCAGCGCCCCGATGGCGGTCCCTTGCAAGACAGGCCGCCCGTGCCCGTGATCGGCGTGCGTGCCGGTCTGGCGCCGTATGCCGGGCCGGTGCTGCCGTGGCCACCGGGCTGGGCCGGCTTGTGGACGGGTACCCACGTGCTGCCGGCGCCGGCCATCAGCATCACGGGCGAACCTGACCTGCAAAAGGGTTTTCAGCGTTCTTGAGGCTGCTGCCGCGCGTGTTGCAGCACTTCGGGGTTGAGCAGGCGCGTGCATTGGCCCTGCTCGAAATCGACGATGTTTTGCAATGCGTAGCGGAAATACAGCTCATAGCTGTCGCGCTCGACATAGCCCAGGTGCGGCGTGGCCAGCACATTCGGCAATTGCAGCAGCGGCGAAGTGGGCGGCAGTGGTTCGTCCGTAAATACGTCCAGCGCCGCCGCGCCCGGGCGGCCCGTCGGCAGCGCCGCTTCCAGCGCGCCGGTTTCCACCAGTTCGGCGCGGCTGGTATTGACGAACAGGGCAGTGGGTTTCATGCGCGCCAGATCTTCCTTGGTGACCAGGCCGCGCGTCTTGTCGGACAGGCGCAGATGCAGGCTGAGCACATCGGCCTGTGCAAAGAAAGCTTCGCGCGATTCGGCCGCCGTGTCGCCAGCCGCCACCGCCGCTGCGCGGCTGGCTTCGCTACCCCAGACCAGGATCTGCATGCCGAAGGCGCGGCCATAGCCGGCGATCAACTGGCCGATCTTGCCATAACCCCAGATCGCCAGTGTGCGCCCCTTGAGCACCGTGCCCAGGGTATTGAGTGATGGTTCGATGGATGAGGTTTGCCACAAGCCTTCTTTCAAATGTTGCGTGTACGGCACGATCTTGCGCTGCGCCGCCATGATCAGCGCCCACGTCAGCTCGGCCGGCGCCGTCGGCGAACCCACACCCTCTGCAATCGCGATGCCCAGCTGCGTGGCGGCCGCCACATCGATATGGCTGGCCACCTTGCCCGTCTGCGACAGCAGTTTCAGATTCGGCAGTTTAGACAGCAGCGCCTGGTTAAAACTGCTGCGTTCGCGTATCAGTACCAGCGCATCGAACGGCGCCAGGCGGATCGCCAGCTGGCCCAGTCCGCGCGCCGTATTGTTGAACACCTTGACCTCATGCCCATCGACTAATTTGAAACAATCGAGTGTACGTACTGCATCTTGATAATCGTCGAGTATGGCTATTTTCATGGTAGATGGCCGATTTTATGAAAGATTTGGTAGGGAAATAACACGATACGGAAAATGCTGAATAGCCTACTACATTAGTCAAGCTATCTTCCTACATTTTTGCGAAAATAGCTGTTTTGCGGGTGTACAATCGCCGGCACTTTTAATGATTCCTGATCTGTCATCAGGCGCAATACCGTTGCAGCCGCCTTGGGGCATGATCCAGGAAACAGCCGCTGGCGCGTACGCCGCGGCCGACACGACACCAGAGCCCGCCGGCGTGAACTACCCGCCCGCAGTGAGCCGCAGCCACCTCTCAACGATGCTGCCTGTCTTGCCGGAACGACCAGAATTTCTTTTATTGGTATTGGAGGTAACATGAATCAGCCCGTCATGAGTGGTGTCGCCGCACTCAACGTCCCAGCTTACATCAAACAACAGAAGCTCATCAATTGGGTAGCCGATATTGCCGCGCTGACCAAGCCGGAGCGCATCTATTGGTGTGATGGCTCGCAGGAAGAGTACGAGCGCCTGTGCGCCGAGATGGTGGCCAGCGGCACCATGAAAAAGCTGAACGCTGAAAAGCGCCCGAATTCCTACCTGGCCTGCTCGGACCCGAGCGACGTGGCCCGTGTCGAAGACCGCACGTATATCTGCTCGGCAACGAAAGAAGAAGCCGGCCCGACCAATAACTGGACCGAGCCTGGCGAGATGCGCCACACCCTGAACGGCCTGTTCGATGGCTGCATGCGCGGCCGTACCATGTATGTCGTGCCATTCTCGATGGGCCCGCTGGGTTCGCCGATCGCCCATATCGGCGTGGAACTGTCCGACTCGCCATATGTTGCCGTCAACATGAAGATCATGACCCGCATGGGCCGTGCCGTGTATGACGTGCTGGGCGCCGATGGCGAGTTCGTGCCCTGCGTACACAGCGTGGGCGCGCCCCTGGAAGCGGGCCAGCAAGACGTGAAATGGCCATGCAACAGCACCAAGTACATCGTGCATTTCCCGGAAACGCGTGAAATCTGGTCCTTTGGTTCCGGCTACGGCGGTAATGCGCTGCTGGGCAAGAAATGCTTCGCGCTGCGCATCGCCTCCAACATGGGCCACCAGGAAGCGCAAGCATCGAACGACAATCCGGGCTGGCTGGCCGAACACATGCTGATCCTCGGCGTGGAATCGCCGGAAGGCAAGAAGCATTATGTGGCGGCAGCCTTCCCTTCGGCTTGCGGCAAGACCAACTTCGCCATGCTGATCCCGCCTGCCAGTTTTAACGGCTGGAAAGTAACCACCATCGGCGACGATATCGCCTGGATCAAGCCGGGCAAGGATGGCCGTTTGTATGCGATCAATCCGGAAGCGGGTTACTTTGGCGTGGCGCCGGGCACCAACGAAAAAACCAATTTCAACTGCATGGCCTCCATGCGCGACAACACCATCTTTACCAACGTGGCGCTGACCGACGATGGCGACGTGTGGTGGGAAGGCTTGACCAAGGAAGCGCCGAGCCACCTGATCGACTGGCAGGGCAAGGACTGGACGCCGGCGTCCGGCACCAAGGCCGCTCATCCGAACGCGCGCTTTACGGTTGCGGCAACGCAAAACCCCGTGATCGATGCCGCCTGGGACGACCCGGCCGGCGTGCCGATCTCGGCCTTCATCTTCGGCGGCCGCCGCTCGACTACCGTGCCGCTGGTGACCGAAGCGCGCAACTGGGTCGAAGGCGTCTACATGGCGGCGACCATGGGGTCCGAAACGACGGCCGCCGCCGTGGGCCAGATGGGCGTCGTGCGTCGTGATCCATTTGCAATGTTGCCATTTATCGGCTATAACATGAGCGATTATTTCCAGCACTGGCTGGAGATGGGCGTCAAAGTGGGTAAAGTGAATGCGGCGGCCCTGCCGAAGATCTACTGCGTGAACTGGTTCCGTACCGATGCAGCAGGCAAATTTGTCTGGCCTGGTTTTGGCGACAATATGCGCGTGCTGAAATGGATGCTGGACCGCATCGAAGGCAAGGCGGGCGGCGTGGAAAACCTGTTCGGCACCACGCCGGAATATGGCGACCTGAACTGGGATGGCTTGCCATTCACGCAGCAACAGTTCGACACCATCACCTCGATCGACAAGGCCGCGTGGGTGGAAGAATTGGCATTGCATACCGAATTGTTTGAAAAACTCGCGTATCATCTGCCGCAAGAATTGGCAGACCATAAGGCGGCATTGCAACAGCGCCTGGCTGGGTAAGATCACAAGACCTGAAAAGCGCCGCGCGCGGCAGCCGATCAGGATGGTGAGTTGTAGTGGGGGAGAAACACGCCGGCAAAGACTGGCGTGCTATAAATGACACGCCGGCAATGACTGGCGTGCTATCAAAAAGAGAAACGGCGCAGATTGCATGAGCAATCCGCGCCGTTTTTTTTGGCCGTCTTTTTGTTATTGCTTCAGCAGCGGCCCCAGGTATTTACCCGTCACGCTGGCCGCATTCAGGGCCACCTCTTCCGGCGTGCCGGTGGCGATGATTTGTCCGCCGCCGGCGCCGCCCTCGGGGCCCAGGTCGACGATCCAGTCGGCCGTCTTGATCACGTCCAGGTTGTGCTCGATGATCACCAGGGTATTGCCCTGGTCGCGCAGGCGGTGGATCACTTTCAGCAGCAGGTCGATATCGTGGAAGTGCAAGCCGGTGGTCGGTTCATCGAGGATGTACAAGGTGCGGCCCGTGTCGCGCTTGGACAGTTCCAGCGACAGTTTCACGCGCTGCGCTTCGCCGCCCGACAATGTAGTGGCGCTCTGGCCCAGCTTGATGTAGCCGAGGCCCACGTCCAGCAGGGTTTGCAGCTTGCGCGCAATCAAGGGCACCGGCTTGAAGAAGGTGTGCGCATCCTCCACCGTCATGTCCAGCACTTCCGTGATGTTCTTGCCCTTGTATTGCACTTCCAAGGTTTCGCGGTTGTAGCGCTTGCCGTGGCAGACATCGCAGGGCACGTAGACGTCGGGCAAGAAATGCATCTCGACCTTGATCACGCCATCGCCCTGGCATGCTTCGCAGCGACCGCCTTTCACGTTGAACGAAAAACGGCCCGCGCTGTAGCCGCGTTCCTTGGCTGTCGGCACGGTGGAAAACAAATCGCGGATCGGCGTAAACAAGCCGGTATACGTGGCCGGGTTCGAGCGCGGCGTGCGGCCGATCGGCGCCTGGTCCACGGAAATCACCTTGTCGAAATGCTCCAGGCCGCTGATCGACTGGTGCGGCGCCGGTTCCGTCTGTGAACCATATAAATGGCGCGACAGGGCCGGGTACAGGGTATCGTTGACCAGCGATGATTTGCCCGAACCGGACACGCCCGTGACGCAAGTCATCAAGCCCACCGGCAAGTTCAAGGACACGTTTTTCAGGTTATTGCCTGTCGCGCCAGTAATCACCAGCTGCTTTTCCGGATTGCTGGCGTGGCGCTTGGCGGGCACGGCAATTTTCATCTTGCCGTTCAGGTACTGCGCCGTCAGCGATTTCTTGTTTTTCAGGATGTCTTGCAAAGTGCCTTCGGCAATGATTTCGCCGCCGTGCACGCCCGCACCGATCCCCATGTCGACGATGTAGTCGGCCGTGCGGATGGCGTCTTCATCGTGCTCGACCACCAGCACGCTGTTGCCGATATCGCGCAAGTGTTTCAAGGTTTCGATCAGACGGTCATTGTCGCGCTGATGCAAGCCGATCGACGGTTCATCGAGCACATACATGACGCCCGTCAAACCGGAGCCGATTTGCGACGCGAGGCGGATGCGTTGTGCTTCGCCACCCGACAAGGTGTCGGCGCTGCGGTCCAGCGACAGGTAGTCGAGGCCCACATTGTTGAGGAATTTCAGGCGCGAAATAATCTCTTTTACCACCCGGTCGGCGATCTCTTTCTTGGCGCCCGTCAATTTCAGTTTTTCGAAAAATTCCAGCGTATCGCGCAGCGGCTTTTCCGCCACTTCATAAATCGCCCGCTGCTGCTTGCCGGTGCCGACTTTGACGAAGCGCGCTTCCACGCGCAGGCGCGCGCCATGGCAGGACGGGCATTGTTTTTCATTGATGAACTTGGCCAGCTCTTCCTTGACGGCCATCGAGTCCGTTTCGCGGTAGCGGCGGGCCAGATTGTTGACCACGCCTTCAAACGTGTGTTCCTTGATGACGGTACGGCCGCGCTCGTTCACATAGGTAAACGGGATCGTTTGTTTACCGGAACCGTACAGGACCACTTGCTGTGCATTCAAGTCCAGCTGTTCGAATGGCATGTCCAGGTCGAATTCGTAAAAGGCGGCCAGGTTCGACAGCATCTGGAAGTAAAACTGGTTGCGGCGGTCCCAGCCCTTGACGGCGCCCGAGGCCAGCGACAGATTCGGGAACGCGACGATGCGTTTCGGGTCAAAGAATTCGATGTGGCCCAGGCCATCGCATTCAGGACAGGCGCCCATCGGGTTGTTGAACGAAAACAGACGCGGTTCCAGTTCCTGCAGCGAGTAACCGCAGACATTGCAGGCGAACTTGTTGGAATACACGTGTTCCTTGGCCGTGTCCATTTCATAGGCGATGGCGCGGCCATCGGCCAGGCGCAGGGCTGTTTCGAAACTTTCCGCCAGGCGCTGCTTGATCTCGCCATTGACTTTGACGCGGTCGATGACCACGTCGATCGTGTGTTTTTCCGTTTTCTTTAATTTCGGGAGGTCATCGACTTCATAAATCTTTGCCTCATGCGTGCCGCTCTGCACGCGAAAACGCACGAAACCCTGGGCTTGCATCTGCTCGAACAAGTCCACGTGTTCGCCCTTGCGGTTAGCCACCACGGGCGCCAGGATCATCAGCTTGGTGTCTTCCGGCATGACCAGCACGGCGTCGACCATTTGCGACACGGACTGGGCCGCCAGCGCGTTTTCCGGGTGATCCGGGCAATACGGCGTGCCCACGCGCGCATACAGCAGGCGCAGGTAATCGTGGATTTCCGTCACCGTGCCCACCGTCGAACGGGGATTGTGCGAGGTGGCTTTTTGTTCGATGGAAATCGCTGGCGACAGGCCTTCGATCAAGTCCACGTCCGGTTTTTCCATCAGCTGCAAAAATTGGCGTGCGTAGGCCGACAGCGACTCGACATAGCGGCGCTGCCCTTCTGCGTACAGCGTATCGAAGGCCAGCGAGGACTTGCCGGAGCCGGACAGGCCGGTAATCACGATCAGCTTATTGCGCGGCAAATCGAGACTGATATTCTTGAGGTTATGCGTGCGGGCGCCGCGAATGCGGATCTGTTCCATGTGATTGCCTTGCTTTCAGTGAGTGGTGCGGCCAGCGCGTTGCGGAAGATGGCAGATGACGGGCCACAACGGGTCAACCTGTTACTATAGCCGGGTTTTGATCTGCATGCCTGGGGTCGCCACAGGGGAATTTCGCCAGCCCTGCCGTACGCCCTGACAAAGATTGATATGGATGCGTGCAGACGTGTAAACACTGTATATAATACCAGTATTCAAGTTTCTTGTTTTCCCCAGCTGTGAAAAAAAAACAGGCTGCCGCGTGCCAGATGGCGCGCCGGGAACGTACGTTTTTTGTACCTGGTCGCTTATAATCCTCGTTTAGTAAACTAAACTAACGCGCGGGAACACCGACTTCCGCTGCAGTTCATCAGGAGTTATTCATGGCATCAGTCAACAAAGTCATCATCGTCGGCAATCTGGGCCGTGACCCGGAAATCCGCTACATGCCGAGCGGCGACGCGATCGCCAACATCGCCGTGGCCACTTCGTACAAATCGAAGGACCGCAACACGGGCGAGCAAAAAGAATTGACAGAGTGGCACCGTATCTCGTTCTTCGGCCGCCTGGCTGAAATCGTCGGCCAATACCTGAAAAAAGGTTCCTCCGTCTACGTCGAAGGCCGTTTGCAAACCCGTAAATACACGGACAAGGACGGCGTCGAGAAATACGCCACCGACATCATCGCTGAACAGATGCAAATGCTGGGCGGCCGTTCCGGCATGGGCGGCGACAGCGGCGGCGACGATAGCTACGGCGGTGGCGGCTACGACGCCCCGGCCCCACGCCAGGCACCAGCCCCCCGTCCAGCGCCGGCACCTGCCCCACGCCCGGCACCGAAGCCAGCGCCGAACTTTTCCGATATGGATGACGATATTCCGTTCTGATTCGAATAAAATTGCGTTAATGAAAACCCGTTCTTCGAGAGAGGAACGGGTTTTTTATTTGCACTTTGCTGCTGGTATCACAGCAACATGCTGTTGACATGTCAATGAGGAGGTGCAGCCCCGGCTGCATGGCACAAGTGGTGTAAAGCAACCGGAAAATCAATCGGCAAATCAATCGGCAAAATAAATGGTTAACTTAATCAAATTTGAGTAGATTTACTTGTACAATCAGATACTTGTAAAAAATATAGATCGGCAAGGAGATCGGCAAATGTATAGCGAAATCCATCAATTTGAACCTACCCTGCCGAGTGATCGTCTATGGACAGAACTCTATCCGATTGCTGAGAAAATTGTCATCGATTCTACAAGATTGACTGAAAAAGCGCACGCGACTACGCGCTCGGTCATCCGTGAACTTGTACGACAAATGAACTCGTACTATAGCAACCGGATAGAAGGCCAGAGTACTCACCCTCTCAATATTGCGGACGCGCTCAAGCGTCATTTTTCTCATCGGCCTGATGAGGCGAGATTGCAGCGGATTGCGCTTGCGCACATTGGTGCTGAGCAAGCTTTAGAGCAAGCGCTGGGTGATCATTCTCCGTTATCGTCTGGATTTCTGATTGGCGCGCATCGTGAAATGTATCAACGCCTGGCGCCAGAAGATAGATTGTCTGATGACGGCCTGGAGATCATGCCTGGTCAGTTAAGAAATAAAGAAGTCAAGGTGGGTGAGCACGTTGCTCCCACTGCCGAGTCGATACCGCGATTCTTGAGCCGGATGAACCAACAGTATGAGCCGATCCGCGGGGAAACGCAGACCTTGATTATCGCGGCATGTGCACATCATCGAGGTGCCTGGGTTCATCCCTTTTTGGATGGGAACGGTCGCGCGCTACGATTACAGTCCCACTGCGCTCTATGGAAGCTATCGGAAGGCTTATGGTCCCCTAGTCGTGGTTTCGCACGTGACACTTCAAAGTACTATGAGGCATTGAACGCAGCAGACAGGATGCGTGAGGGCGACTATGATGGACGAGGCAACTTAAGCCAACAAGGTTTTTCGACCTGGATCCTCTATTTTTTGTCGATCTGTCAGGATCAAGTGAGCTATATGTCAAAGATGCTCGATCTGGATGGCGTACGCAAGCGGATTGAAGCATTGATCATTATGCGTAGTCTAAATAACAAGGATTATCGCACTGAAGCGATTCTGCCTTTAATGCATGTTTTTGCATTGGGACCGGTGACGCGCGGTGATTTTTCTCAAATGACCGGGCTTGGCGAGCGTACTGCACGTACGCTTATCGCCAAATTACTGGAGGATGGCTTGTTATTGTCTGATCATCGTGTCGGCCCGGTTCGAATGGGCTTACCGCTTGATGCGCTCAACGTATTGTTCCCTGCACTCTACCCCGAGGTTAACCAGCCTCTGATTTGATGAATTTACGCTTGAGGTAGAGGCGTGGGTCGTAACCAAGCCATACACTATTACTTCGCCACCGCCACGCTGGCGATACTGCGCTGCAATAACCACAGCAAGCCCAGCGCCAATATTGCCGTGCCGACCATCACGTCGCCGATGGTGTCGAAATGTTGAAGCTTGCCATCGGCGCCGAAGGTGACGATGTGGCCGGCGATGACGGAGGCGACGCCGCCGGCCAGTTGCTGGATCGATGCGCTGATGGCGTTGAAGGAGCCGCGCTGGTTGGCGGCCGGTACGGACGACACCAGGGCTTGATACGGGATCATGCGTGAAAAGATGCCGACGAACATCAACGCGTTGATGAAGATCAATGCTGGCAGGCTGACGGCAGTCAAGCGGGTGTAGACCAGTACCATCACGATCGATACCACGGTGCCAAAGATAAACACGCGGAACTTGCCGTAGGCGTCGGCTGCCTTGCCGATCAGGGGGCCGAAAAAGATGGTGCACACGCCCGTCACCAGGTAGACGGTGGGCAATTGATGCATGTCGATGCCCAGGTTGTTAACGATGTAGGCGCTGCTAAATGGCATCAGCATGAAGCCGCCCGTGGTCAGCACGGCCGTGATGGCAAACGCCAGCAGGTAGCGGCGCTCGGTAACGGTGTGGTACAGGTGCATCCACGGGCTGTGTTCTTGCGGCAGCGCCAGGTGGGCGTTGACTGGCTGCATTTTTCGCAGCATCAGCAAGCCGCCGACCAGACCGAAGCCGGCCATGGCCAAAAAGGGCATATGCCAGTCCCAGCGGTTGGCCAGGTACAGGCCGATGGGGATGCCCAGCACCTGGCTGGCGGCGAACGCCGTCTGGATCAGGCCCATGACCCGGCCCCGCATGTGAGGGGGAAACAGGTCGGTGGAAATGGCCAGCACGATGGAGCCGATCACGCCGCCAAACAGGCCGGTGACGATACGTGCCAGCAACAGCATTTCATAGCTGCTGGCCAGGCCGCACCACAGGGTGCCGAGCAAAAAGCCGGTATAGAAAAACAGCAGCAGTTTCTTGCGGTCGTAGCGGTCGGCCAGGCCGGCCGTCAGCAAACCGGCGATACCGGCGCTAAAGGCGTAGGCCGAGACCACCAGGCCGAATTGCGCGGTATCGATCTTGAGTTCGGGAATGATCATCGCGCCCAGCGGCGACATCAGCATGAAGTCGACGATGACGGCAAACTGCAAGAAGGCCAGTATCGTGACGACGATTTTCTGGTAAGGGGAGAATGTCCCTGGTGTTTCCTGGAGGGTGGAATTCATGGATTGCTTCAGATGTTAGGTTGTGCCGGATGGCCACGCTGCGCGCACTGTTGCAGGACTTGTTCGCGCTCTTCCGGCGTCATTTTTTGCCAGCGCTGCCATTGGCCATGATCGTGCCGGTGGCCACGGCCGCGGAAACCGCCAAACAGGATACGGCTCAGCACCAGCAAGCCCAGCGCGCGCCAGTAATCGATGGTCGCCACGCCTGTTACCAGGCCGGGCATGACCCAGTTCCACAGCAGCATGACCACGCCGCCCAGGATGGCCGCGCCGGCCAATAGCAGGCCCAGTTTGGCCAGCTTTCTTGTTTTCATCTTTGTTTTCAAATGCATGATATTCCTCCATCGTTAGTCGTTGTAAAAATCCTGTAGCTGCGTGCGCAGAGACAGGACCGCGTAGCGCTTGCGCGCCAGTAAGGTATTCACCGGCACACCACTGTGTGCCGCCATGTCCTTGAAGCTGATGCCTTCCAGCTCATGCGCGATAAACACTTCGCGCTGATTGGCTGGCAAGGCTTCCAGGGCGCTGTGCAATGCCTGCAACAGCATGCTCCGGGCATACGCCGCTTCCGGGCCGGCGTCGCCCGAAGGCAACAGCAAGTCGAGGCGGTAAGCCTCGTCGTCGTCGCCGTCGTCGAAATCGTCCAGCGAGGTTTCCTTCTTCTTGCGGAAGCGGTCGATGATGCGGTTGCGCGCCACCCGGAACAGCCAGGCGCTGGCCTGTTCGATCGGCGCCGGCAGCCGGCATGCCTCGATGAATTCCTGGAACACATCTTGCAGGATGTCATCGGCATCGGTGGGATCGCGTACGCGGCGCCGGATGAAATTGCCCAGTTTCAGCTGTTCGCGTTCGACGGTGTCGGCGATGTGCTGTTCGTGCGCTGCGCTGGGGGAAGGGGGCTTGGGCGGGTTCATGTCATTGAAGACGTTTCAGAATCGCAAATATTGTGGCGCGCCGTGACGATATTTTTGGCCAGTGTTGTCGGCGCAGGCATGGTGATGCGCGCCAAAAAACGGGGCAATCAAAGAAGCGGTCGCCGATCAGCTGTTTCCAGCAAAAATAAGGGATTTGTTATTGGACAATTAATAAGATATTAATTATAATTGTTGCAATTTAATAATTATTACTTATATGAACTATTCAAGCTTGATGCGCAAGTTCGCCGTACTCGTTCCATTCCTATTGCTCGCTGCATGTGGCGGTGGTGGTAATACTGCTGCAGAATCGCCGCCTGTCGTCGTGGCGCCGCCCGCACCGGCGCTCAAATATCCTATCCCGGCAGGGATGTGGTCGGCGCCGAATGGCGTAACGCCAGCCCAAGGGAATTATGTCTATCTGCAAAGTTCTGCTGGCGATTATATCGGCCGCGGTGCCAGCTATCTGTATACCAACAGCAATACGGCGTTCAAGTTGAGCAGCAATGGCTTGGGTATTTCCCTGAGAGTGGCTGGCGACCAGAATTGGGATGGCAGCTTTTTGTTGCCAAGCGCAGCTACGCAGTTGCAGACTGGATATTTTTCAAGTCTGAGCCGGACGCCATTCACCGATACGGCTGTGGGCGGGCTGGATTGGTCCGGCGAAGGCCGTGGCTGTAATCAACTGACGGGCTGGCTAATCATCGACAAGATTACTGTTGCCGACGGTGTCATGAACGCACTCGATTTACGCTTTGAACAGTATTGCGACGGAAATCCCGCGCCCTTGCGCGGCCAGATCCACTGGACCAAGGCCGATGATGTAGCATCCACCGCCGGCCCACAAGCGATTCCTGCAACGCTGTGGAAACCTGATGCATCCTTCGTACCGCCATGGGGTAATTATGTGTATCTGGTCAACAGCAATGGCGGCCGCCCCGAGTTGCAGACATCCGCCAGTACCAGCATAGAAGTCGATGTAACGCGTACTGCCGCCTTGAGTATCGCCGTAGGTGGTTTTGCCGGATTGAGGGGAGACTTCGTTGGCATGAATTCACTATCGCAACTCCAGCCTGGCTATTACGCAGATTTGCAGCGCTATCCCTTCCATAATGCGGTGAAGGGCGGTATGAGCTGGGTTGGCAACGGACAAGGATGCAATACGCTGAAGGGCTGGTTTGTTGTCGATCAGGTGAGCTATGTATTGGGCGCATTGACATCCATCGATCTGCGCTTCGAGCAAATATGTGATGGCGCCCCAACATCATTGCGTGGTGCGATTCACTGGGCCAAGTAAATCCTGTTCTCCATGGCGGGCGCAAGCCGGAGCTTGATGGCTCGTTTGCCCGCGCTGATGTTGCATAGCATCAGACTCGTTTTTTGCAGATCTCTTGATGTAAAGCTCTTTTTTCTCAATTCCTGTTTCGTGTGCTCTTTTCAGCATCAGGGAAAAGGTTTTTCATAGGAACGGAACTGGGCCTGCATGTTGCAGACTCGCTATTTCGAGAGGAAAGCTGATGAGTATCACAGGAAAAGTCGCGCTGGTCACGGGCGCCGCGCAAGGTATCGGCAAGGCGATTGCCTTGCGTCTGGCCAGGGATGGCGCCGATATCGCGCTGGTGGATCTCCATCAAGAAAAGCTGGACCTTGCCGCCGCCGAAGTGCGCGCGCTGGGCCGCAAGGCCGTCACCTTTGTTGCTGATGTGTCGCAGCTCGATCAGGTGACAGAAGCGGTGGCGTTTGCCGAGAAGCAATTGAACGGGTTCGATATCATCGTCAATAACGCCGGCATCGCGCAGGTCGCGCCCTTGCTGGAAGTCACGCCCGCCGAGGTCGACCGCATCATGCGCATCAATGTGCAAGGCACTTTGTGGGGTATCCAGGCCGCTGCCAAAACCTTCAAGGCGCGCCAGCAGAAAGGCAAGATCATCAATGCCTGTTCGATTGCCGGGCATGAAGGCTTTGCCTTGCTGGGCGTGTATTCATCCACCAAGTTTGCCGTGCGCGCGCTGACGCAGGCGGCAGCGAAAGAGCTGGCGGCCGACGGCATTACCGTCAATGCGTATTGCCCCGGTGTCGTCGGCACCGATATGTGGGTCGAGATCGACAAGCGCATGGCCGAGGTGACGGGCGCTGCGCTGGGCGCCACGTATAAAAAGTATGTGGATGGCATCGCGCTGGGACGCGCCGAGACGCCGGAAGACGTGGCGGGCCTGGTGTCTTTCCTGGCCGGACCGGATGCCGACTACATGACGGGGCAGGCGCCGCTGATCGATGGCGGGCTGGTCTACCGTTGATGCGGCAATAAAAAGCGGGGCCTGAACCGGCGGTTCAGGCCCCACACACTTACAACGCCTAACAAAACCGTAGCGAGCGGATGAGATTTGTGGCTGAGAAGCGGAGCTGTGCGGATGCACAGTGAGCATCGGAGGCCGCACATCGCGACGCGCAGTAGGTTTTGATAGGCGTTCTTAGTTAAAGCTGACTTCCTTGCGGTTATCGCTAGACACCCGGTCGATCAGCTTGTTGTAAGGATCGACGCCCACGTCGAACGGTTTTTCCTTGACGGTAATGGTCACCACCGGATCGCTGCCTGGCAAGATGCGCTTGTCGGTGAACAAGACTTTTTCATCTTTTTCCTTGCCGCCCGGTGGACGCGAGAAGATGGCGATTTCCACCGGCTCGTCATACACGCGCGGGCTTTCCTTGCCCTTGCCGTCGGACTCCAGCTTGGCCAGATGCAATTTCATGGTGACATCCCACTGGCCGTCGGCCCGTTTGACTGCTTTTGCTTCCGTCACGCGGTTGTCGTAGAAGACGATTTTCTCGAACAGGTCCGTGATCAGCGCCTGCTTGTCTTGCGGTGCTTCGGCGCGGATGTAGCCCAGCAGTTCCAGGGTGGTGGTGAAGGGTGCTTGCTGGAAACCTTTATCTTGCAGATAGCGTTTCAGGGCACGGTTCAAAGCTTCCTCGCCGATCTCGTCACGCAGGCGGTAAAACACCAGGCTGCCCTTGTTGTAGTGGATATATTGCTGTCCTTCTACACGCGCCAACGGCAATTCCTCGATGGCTTCGCCGCCACGGCCGCTCAGGTAACGGTCCAGCTCATAACGCAGGAAGCGGCGCATTTTTTCGCGGCCGTATTCCTTTTCCATCACCATCAGGGCCGAGTATTGCGCCAGCGACTCCATCAGCATGGTGGCGCCCTGTACATTGGCGCCGATGACTTGATGGCCCCACCACTGGTGCGCCATTTCATGCGCGGTGACGTAGAACACGTAGTCGATGTCATCCTTCTTGCGCAGGTCGGCGATAAAGCCGATGCCTTCCGAATACGGAATGGTGTTGGCGAAGGACTGGGCGAAGCTCTGGTAGCCCGGGAACTCCAGGATGCGCACCTGCTTGTGCTGGTAAGGCGTGAACTGGGTGGTGTAATAGTCGAGCGACTTTTGCACGGAGGTGATCATGCGCTCCGTGTTATAGCCATGCTTTTTATCGTAATAAATTTCGATCGGTACGCCATGCCAGTCGCCTTTCTTGAGCTCCCAGCGCGCCGACAGATAGGCGAAGAAAGGCATCATCGGCTGGTCCATCTTGTAGTGGAAATAGCGGCGGCCGTCCTTTTCCCAGCTTTTTTGCAGATAGCCGGGCGCCACGGCGATCTGGTCGCTGCTGGTCGATACGGTGGTGTCGAAATTGATCCAGTCCGCTTCCTCGCCAAACACGGTATTGCCGTAGGCCGATTTGTCTTCCAGCTTGGCCATCCGCTGCGGTTCGCCCAGTCCCCGCTTGCGGCGCTCGTTGCGGTCGGTCAGCTCGAAGCTTTTTGCATAGCCGAAATGCGGGAAAAAGGCCTGGTTATTGAAGAAGCTGCCGTTCAGGTTGACCTGGTCCGGTGCGCCATCGTTGCTAAAGCCTTCATGCGTCACGGCCACCGTGAAGTCCAGCGGCAAGGTCGCACCGGGGGCCAGTGGCTGGGCCAGCTTGAGGATGCTGAATCCCAGCTCCTTGTCGTCCAGTTCCACCTTGTGCGCTGGCAGGTTCAGCCAATGCGTTTCCAGGTCGGGATTAAGCTGGATGCGCAGGGTATCGAGTGGCTGCTGGGTCTTGTTCTGCAGCACGTAATGGCCCTTGATCAGCACCTTGCGCTGTTCCGGATAAATATCGACATCGGCCTGGATATCGGTAATCTTTGGTTGTGGCAAGTCATTGTACTATTTGTAGGTTTTTTCGTAGCGGGCCTGCTTGTCCATGGCGATGTTCGACGGCTCGTACTGGTTCAGCACATTCGTGTTGTAGAAGATCCAGCCACCCGTACCGATCCAGGCCAGCACCACCACGGCCAGGGCGCCACCGGCGCTGCTTTTCAGGCGCTGGCCAGCCAGGCGCGCGCGCGCGCCAGCCGCTAGACAGGCCACGCACCCAGAAGGCTTGCGCGACGATCAGCAGTGCCACGGTAAACAAGCTCCAGTACAGGGCAAACCAGCTCCAGCCCGTCAGGAAATGGCCATAGCCATTCATGTCCGAGTACTTGATGGCAGGCGTGGCGCCGAAGTTGTACAGATTATGCTCGAAGTGCAGCATGCCCAGCACGCCTTGCACGATCATCAGTACGATCACCAGCAGGTAGCCGATGAATTTATTGTTCGATAGCACTTGCAAGGTGAGCGCGCACAAGGCCATCAGCACGAAGAAGAAGGCGCCCAGCAACGTGCCTTTCAGGTACAGCGCCAGTTCCACCGACGCACCACCCTTGAACAGCTGGAAGCCGATGGCGGCGATCACGCCCACCAGCAGGTAGCCGGCGATCACGCCGACCAGTGCCGTGCACTTGGCCAGCAGCGGCACCCAGTTGGGTACCGGCATGGCGTCGCTGACATCGGCAATCTTGACTTGCCTTTCCTTGAAGATCAGCTCCCCCGCGTAAAAGGCGACGATGATGATCAGCATGAAACTGAAGCTGTTGCTGATATTTTGCAGCATCAGATGCGTCATCGGATAGACGGCCGTGCCGTACATGTTTTTGGCCACGCTGGAGCCGGCGATCAGATTGATCACGCCGAATAGCAGCATGACCATGAACGGTACGCTCCTGAACACGCCAACGGCGTCGAAGCGCAGGATTTGCCACCATTGGCGCCAGCCCGTCGCGCTCGTAAAACGTGGCGCGGTGCGCGGCAGGTGCAGCGGGGCCGTGAGGGCGGGGACGGCGGCCTGGAGTTTGTTCTTGCCGAACCAGCGCTTGCCGGTACCGGCGCGCTGTGGCTTGAACAGCAGCACGGTAGCGATGAACAGCACGGCCGTAATGCCCAGCCATAGCAGGCGGTTGGCCAGCAGGAAGCCGGACAGCGGCGGCAGGATGGTGTTCGCTTCGGAGGACGTGAAATAGCGCGTCATGCGGCCGAAGGCGCGTACGCCAAACGGGTCGAGCAGCACCGAGACCCACTCATTGTTGATGTCGCGCGTAAAGGCGCCGGCGATGGCCCACAGCACGAAAAAACCCAGCACGCCGACGTAGACCAGCATCATCGAACGGGTGGTTGCTGCCAGTAGCATCAGCAGCGCACCGATGAACAGCAGGTTGGGGATCACCATGATGGCGAAGCTCCAGGCGTAGGTGTGCAGCGAGAACGCACCGACCCGTTGCGGATCGACCCAGGGCATGAGCGGCCCGAGCATGGTGGCCAGGGCGATTGCGATAAAAATCACCAGGCAGGCGGCAAAGCCGGCGGCGAAGCGGCCGAACAGATAATCCCACTTGCGCATGGGCGTGGCGAACAGCATGTCGGCCATGCCCACTTCGCTGTCGCGCAGCACGGCGCCGGCGATGAAGACTGTGACCAGGAACATCGCCAGCAGGCTGAACATGCCCATGATCTGCGCGATGACGGTGGGGGCGTTGCGGTTGATATTGCCGATGGCGCCGCCGATCTGTACGGAATCGCTGGTGGTGACGCCAAACGCCATCAAGGCCATGATGGCGGCAAATACCCACAGCAGCGGTTGTTTCAGCTGGTAGCCGAGGTCAAACTTGAAAAATTCCTTCCACATGGCGGCCCCTTACGCTGCTGCTGCGGCTTGTACTGCGGCGGCAGGCACGGCAGCGCCCTGGCGGGCGGCATTGCGGACATGCAGGAAATACACGTCTTCCAGGTCGGGCGCGACGGACACGAAACCGCTGTCGGGCTGGCTGTCGGCAAACACATTGATTTGCGGCTTGCCACCCACCAGGCGCGTCGACAGCACATTAAAGCGCTCCTGGTATTGCGGCAGCTCATCGCTGGTAACGCTGCGGCGCCAGACCTTGTTGTGCAGGGTATCGATGGCAGCCTGCGGTTCGCCCTGCACCAGCACTTCGCCCTTGACGATCATGGCCATGCGCGGGCATAAATCCGTCACGTCTTCCACAATATGGGTCGACAGTATTACCACCACCTGCTCGCCGATCTTGGCCAGCAAGTTCAGGAAACGGTTGCGCTCGTCCGGGTCCAGGCCGGCCGTCGGTTCATCGACGATCACCAGGCGCGGCGCACCGAGCAACGCCTGGGCGATGCCGAAGCGCTGGCGCATGCCGCCCGAATAGGTGCCCAGGTTGCGCTTGCGTGCTTCCCACAGATTGGTTTGCTGCAGCAAGGCTTCCACCGCTTCCTTGCGCGGGCCTTTTTCCGTCAAGCCTTTCAGCACGGCAAAGTGATTCAATAAGGTTTCCGCACTGACTTTCGGGTACACGCCGAAGTCCTGCGGCAGATAACCGAGCTGGCGGCGCAAGCCTTCCTTGTCCTTGAGCACGTCGACGCCATCGAAAGTAATGCTGCCGCTATCGGGATCTTGCAATGTCGCAATCGTGCGCATTAGGGAAGACTTGCCCGCCCCATTCGGTCCCAGCAAGCCGAACATGCCGTTCGGTATCTCAAGACTGACGTTATTGATGGCCTTGACGCCATTGTCATAGGTTTTATTCAGCTGTTTGATCGATAGCATGTGCAGCACTCTCCTGGGCTTTAGATAGGGTGATGGAATCCGGGCCGCCTGCCTCATGCGCAGAACGCCCTCGGTTCCCGCCGGGGATGGGTATTTATTTCTCGGCAACAATAATGTACATTGTTCCGTGAGGAAATAATTACTTTTGCGACAGGCTGTCGCAATTCGGTGACGAATGACGAAATACGCGGGTGGAAGACGGGGAAGCTGGAGGGGAAGCTAGAGGGAAACGACAGAACTGGCCGCACATCCGGGCGCGGCCAGTGGAAGAGACGGTCAGAAACGCACTTTCACATAGGCCGAGGGACCGGCCAGGCGTATGTTCAGGTTGGCGTCATTATCGCTGTCGCGGTTCAGCTTGATTTTCGAGATGCCATAGTCGGCCACGAAGCCGATATTTTTGAATGGGAACCATTCGAGACCGATATTGCCGCCGTAGATATGGCCATTGATGCGTCCGCCATTCTTTTTGATGCCCGACGCTTCCGCATACATGCGCAAGTCCGGCGTGAAGGCGTGGCGCCAGCCGATTTCCAGCAGTGGCGCAAACGCGTGCTCGCCGATCGAGTCACGCGCCGTTGCTGGTTGCCCGTTGACGATGCCCGAAGCCGTGCCTTCCAGGTGGGCACGGTAATAGGCGGCGCCCAGGCCAATGCCGAAGGTATCGTTGCCTTCGCCCAACCACCATTTATAGGCCAGCTTGGCCAGGTCCAGCTCCAGGTCCGCATTGGCGGTAGCGGTGCCGGTGACTGGCTGGCCATTGATGGTGGTCTGGCCCGTCAGGGTCGGCGTGTAGGATTTGTCGTAGCGGTAGTAATCGAAGGCCAGGCCGTGCCGGTCGCCGATCAGCAAATCGGCTTTGACCCGCGGTATGGTGGTATGGTTGGGATTCGATTCCGGTGCATCGATACGGCCAAATTGCGTGTCTGCCCCGATATTGATGCGCGGCTCCGCATAGAAAGCGCCCAATGAAATGCTGGCGCGGTCCAGGGTGAGCGATGGGTCGGCGCGGACGGTGGTGCTGGCAGCGCCTGCACTCAGTATCCCCAGCATCATGACGCTGCGCAAGCCGAAGTGGCGCAAGCGTGGTGGAGCAAGGCGGGCGGGCGCGGACGTGGCAAACATGGAGGCTCCTTTGCTATGTGGATGGCGTAGCCGCAAGGTTGGGGCGGCTACACAGTAGAAAAATAATAGCAATTCAATCAAGTTGTTGACGTAGCCGCACGGCGCAAGTCGCCGTCGGAATTGTCCTACTGGGACTTAACAAGGGGGAACCGTATGAGAATCGCCGCCATTTCCGATATCCATGGCAACCTGCAGGCGCTGGACGCCGTGCTGGCCGACATTGCGCGCTGTGGCGTGGACGTGATCGTCAACCTGGGCGATATCGTCTCGGGTGGTCTGCAGCCGAGCGCCACGGCGGCCCGCCTGATGGCGCTTGATTTCCCCACCATCGCTGGCAACCACGAGCGCCAGTTGCTGGGTGACCTGGCGCGCATGGGAAAGTCTGACCGCTATGCCCGCGAGCAACTATTGCCGCAGCAACTAGAATGGATCGCTGCGCTGCCGGCCAGCTTGCGCCTGACGGAGGATGTGTTGCTGGTGCATGGCACGCCTGGCAGCGATCTGGTGTATTTTCTCGACACGGTCACGCCGCAAGGCAGCCGTGCCGCCACGCCAGACGAGGTGCTGCAGCGCGCCGGTACGGCGGACGCTGCCTTGATACTGTGCGGTCACACGCATATGCCGCGCCAGGTGGAGTTGCCCGACGGGCGGCTGATCGTCAATCCCGGCAGCGTGGGCTTGCCGGCCTATGACGACGACCATGTTTACCCGCACGTGATGGAAAACGGCACGCCGCACGCGCGCTACGCCATCGTCGAACGCGATGCGCGCGGACGCTGGTCGGCGCAGTTTCATGCGGTGGAGTATGACTGGGAAGAGGCGGCGCAGCTGGCGCTGGCCAACGGCCGCCCCGATTGGGCCGTGCCTTTGCGCACGGGCCGGGTTCAGCCTGGGCGTGGCGTTTAGCAGCCAGGTGCGGCAGTGACGGGGACTGGGACCAGTTCTGTCTTGCCGTCCTTGACAACGACCTCATTGACGCCCGTGCGGCACAGCCTGCCTTCCCACGAGAACGATGCTTCGTAATCGGCGCCGGCGCGTGGCGTAAAGCTGATGTCGCCGCTGCAGCTGGCGCCGCGGGTTTCATGGCTTACGCCATGCATGACGTAAAACGACGAGACATTCTGAAAGCCGAGGCGCAGACTGCTGGGCTTACCGGCAGGAATTTCATATTCGCGGAAATACGCCTTCGACAGCAAGCCATCCTTGCTCGACAGGTTTAACGAGGTTTCCGTTTCCGGGATACCCAGGCTTTCATTGCTGACCTGGCCAATAAACGAACTGAAAGCGGCACCCATGCTGCCGCTGGCTTTTTCCACGCCATCGCTGAAGAAACCGCGGATGCAGCTGCTGTCGCGGTACAGAAAGGCCGTTGCGCCATTCTGGCCGAACAGGCGGATACGGCTGATGGTCGACGGGGCCGGCGCGCTGGCCGCTGCAGTGGCCGCCGCTGGCGTGTCGGCGGGAGCGGCTTCCTGGGCAAAGCTGGTGCTGGAAAACAGGAGGGAAGCGAGCAGCAGAGACTTGTGCATGGCGTTATGGAATTATTGAAAAGAAATAATATATACCATAAGGCAATATATTCTGATGCATTCTTTTTATTTTTCTCTGGCCAGAGCGCTGATTCAGCGAAACTCTTCCGCCACCAGATTGTACTTTTGCATCTTGTGATACAGGGTCTGTTTCGGCAGCCCTAATACCGCGCTGACTTCACTGACGTTGCCCGCATAAGCGCGCAGTTCCTGCTCGATCAAGGCACGTTCGAAGCCGTTCACCTGTTCCGCCAGCGACAATGGACTGGCCGGTACGCCTGCCAGCAAGCTCGCGGCGCCGCTGGCGATGCCCAGCACGAAGCGGTCCGCGATATTGCGCAGTTCGCGTACATTGCCGGGCCAGTTGTGCGCCATCAGGTTGCGCATTTGTGCGCTGGACACCACGGGCGCGGCACGGTTGTAGCGGGCCGCGGCAGCCAGCACGAAGTGTTCGAACAGCATCGGGATATCTTCGCGCCGGTCGCGCAGCGGCGGCAAATGCAGCACGATCAAGTTCAGGCGGTAATACAGGTCGCTGCGAAATTTCTGTTGCTGCGACAACTCTTCCAGGTCCAGCTTGGCCGCTGCGATGACGCGCACGTCGACCGGCGTGGGCAGGTTGGAGCCCAGCCGTTCGATATAGCGTTCCTGCAACACGCGCAGCAATTTGACTTGCAGCGACAGGGGCAGGCTTTCGATTTCATCGAGAAAGAAGCTGCCATGGTCGGCATGCTCGATCTTGCCCACTTGCCGCTTGGCCGCGCCCGTGAAGGCGCCCGGTTCGTGGCCGAAGACTTCGCTTTCAAAGATGCTTTCAGGAATCGCGCCGCAATTGACGGCGACAAAGTTGTGCTTGCGGCGGTGGCTGAAGTCATGCAGGCAGCGCGCCACCATTTCCTTGCCGGTGCCGGTGTCGCCATAGATCAGCACATCGGCCGGTTCGTCGGCGACGTCGAGGATCAAACGCCGTATGTCGCGCATCGCCACCGAATTGCCCAGCAGGCGCGCTTCGATGCCGCCGCCGTCTTCCAGCTGGCGGCGCAGGCTGTGCACTTCCAGCATCAAACGCCGCGTTTCCAGCGCGCGCAGGATCACGTCCACCAGCTGTTCCGACGAATATGGTTTCTCAATGAAATCGTAGGCGCCCGTGCGCATGGCGTGCACGGCCATGGTGATGTCGCCGTGGCCGGTGACGAGGATCACGGGCAGGTGGGCGTCCAGCGTCTTGACGGCTTGCAACAGTTCCAGGCCGCTCATGCCGGGCAGGCGCACGTCGCTGACGACAATGCCGGGAAAGTCGGGTGTCAGCAGCTTATACGCCAGTTCGGCTGAATGAAAAGCCAGCACGTCCAGGCCGGCCAGTTGCAGCGCCTGTTCGCTGCCTTCGCGTACCGTGGGGTCGTCTTCCACCAGCAAGACTTTCAAACCTTCAAACATGTTTTTCCTCCTGCCTTGCAATCTGTAATTCGATGGTGAAGATGGCGCCGCCACCGGGCGCGTTTTCGGCGCGCAACAGGCCGCCGAACTGGCGCGTGATCTGTTCGGAAATGGCCAGCCCCAGGCCCAGTCCCTGGCCTTGCGGCTTGGTGGTGAAGAACGGCTCGAACAGGTGTTCATACACTTCTGGTGACAAGCCCGGCCCCGTGTCGGCCACGTGGATCAGGACTTGCTCCTCGGTGCATGCTACCGAGACGCGCAAGCTGCGCACCTCGCTGCCATGCATGGCGTCGAGCGCATTCGCATACAGGTTGACCAGCACCTGCTCCAGGCGGTTGCTCTCGCACAGGGCGAAGATATCGTCGGGCGGCAACTGCAAGGTAAAGCGCACGTTTTCCACCTGCAGCCGGCGCTCGACCAGGAACAGGGCATTGCTGATGGCGGTGGGAATCGAGACCGAGGTCAGGCTGGTGGTCGACTTGCGCGCAAACACTTTCAATTGCCCCGTGATGGCGCCCATCCTGGCGGCGATCTGCGATATTTTAGTCAGGTTGCGCCGCGCATCGTCGAGCCGGCCCCGCTCCAGCAGGATCACGGCATTGTCGGACATGGTGCGCAGGGCCGTCAGCGGCTGGTTCAGCTCATGCGTGATGCTGGCCGACATTTGCCCCAGCACGGCCATCTTGCCAGCCTGGAACAGCTCGTTTTGCGTGATGTGCAGTTTTTGTTCCGCCTTGCTGCGCACCTCGATTTCCTGGCTCAGGCTTTGCGTCATGGCGTTCAATTCCGAGGTGCGTTCCTCGACCATGGTTTCCAGGTTGTCGTAGGCGTGCTGCAAATCTTCCCGTGCGCGCAATTTTTGCGCCACGGCGGCGCGCCGCTGGCGCAGGTAAAAGAACAGCAGCATGAAAAAGCCCAGCAGCACGCAGGAAAAGGCGGCCGCCGCGCGCGCGCTGGCCTTGGCCTGCGCCAGGTCGGACAGATAAATAAACGTCCAGCCGTTCGGCGATTTGAGCTTGATCTGCGTCATCACGCTCGATGTGGTCTTGGGCGGGCCATCGGCACGGTCTTGCTCACGGATGGTGATCACCCGTGCGCCATTGCCCAGCTGGCGGTCGGCAATGAAGGGAATCGGTTCCAGTTGCTTCGAGTAATACTGGCGCGTGCGGTTCAGCTCCTCGACCACGTCGGCCGACAAGGACGCCAGGGTCTTGTATTTCCAGTCCGGCATGGAGCTGAGAAAGATCACCCCATGTTCATCGGCCAGCATCACTTTGTCCGCCCCTTGCACCCAGCGTTTTTCCAGGTTTTCCAGGTTCAGCTTGACGGTCGCCAGGCCCAGCATGCGGCCATTTTGATAAATGCCATGGGCAAAGAAATAACCGGGTTCCAGCCGCGTCGTGCCCACGCCATAAAAGCGCCCTGGCGTGCCGCGCAAGGCATCCTTGGCGTAGGGGCGAAAGGCAATATTGTCGCCGATAAAGCTGTCCGGCAAACGCCAGTTGCTGGCCGCGCGCGTGTTGCCATCGAGGTTGCTGATAAAAATCGTCGACGACTTGGCCTGGGCGTTCATTTGCTCCAGGTAATGGTTGACCGTATCGACCAATACCGGATCTTCCGGGTGCTGCAGCAAACGGATCACATCGCGGTTCAACTCCAGCGTCTTGGGCAGGAAATCGTATTTTTCCAGCGCGTTTTCCAGGCTGCTGATATACACCTCCAGCCGCTGCGCGCCGCTGGCCTGCAGCTTGCCGATGGCGATGCGTTCGGTCCAGAAATACACCAGCCAGACGATCGCCAGGCAGGCGGCCAGCACCAGACCCCAGGCCAGCGCCTTGCGGCCCGGGCGCTGCATCAGGCGCTGGCGCCAGGAAAGAGGTGGTTTGCTGCTATTCATAGGCTGACAGTATCGCATCCCGATGCTGCAAAGATAAAAAAGCCGCCGGATCTGACGCCGGCGGCCTGGGTATTGCGCAAGCAGGCGTCATCAGAAAGTATGGCGCATGCCCAGGTTGAAGCCCGTGTTGCCGGTGCCATTATCGGTCGCATTGCCGACCGTAAACGTGGCGCCGTTCTTGTTGTTGATATGGCCGTAGCCCGTGTACAGGTCGCTACGCTTGGACAGCGAATAAAACGCGCCGATGGCCCATTGCCGGGCGTCACGGTTGAGCACGCTCTTGTCGTCGTGGCGGATGTAGGAAGCGACCAGCCTGGTGCGGCCAAACGGTGCGCTCAAGCCCAGCAGCAAATCGTTGCTCTTGCTATTGTCCAGTGCACGGTTGTCGGCGTAGCCAAAGTTCGCTTGCAGCATCTTAAAATCATAGCGCGCGGCCAGCAGGGTGTTGCGGGTTTGCTGGGTCGCCAGGGCGTTATCCTTGCGGTGATGCGCCAGGGTCAGGTTCAGCGGTCCATCGATGTAATGCACGGCGCCGCCGATACTGCGGTTCTTTGCATTGTCGCCCGCCACTTCGCCGAAGCCATACGCCAGGTCGGCCGACAGCTTGTGGTAGCTTGGGGTGGTGTATTGCAGCATATTGTCGACCCGCATATTGGTCGCCATCAGGTTCGATGCGGTGCCGGCCAGGCCGATGGCAAACGGATCGGCCACGTCGCGCAAGGCCAGGTAATACGGCGAATACTGGTGGCCGGCGGTCACGGCGCCGGCGCTGCCCGACAAGCCCACATACGCCTGGCGGCCAAACAGCAAGCCGCCCTGGCCGGTGGTTCCCGTGTCGATGTTGTAGCCGTTTTCCAGCACGAAGCTGGCGGCCAGGCCGCCGCCCAGGTCTTCGCGGCCCTTGAAACCGATGCGCGAGCCTGACGCAACGCCGCTGGCGATGCGGTTCAGGCGCGCGCCGGTGGCGTCCTTGTCGGCCACCAGGCCGGCGTCGGCGACGCCGTAAATCGTGACGTTGGACTGCGCCAGGGCGCCGTTGCAGGCGCCAAGGGCCAGCAACGTCATCAACAATGCTTTTTTCATGAGTACCTCAGACGTCAGGATGCAAGACCCTGGCCCGCGCATGGCGGACCAGGGGGCTTGGTTCAAGCCTTGCTGGCGTGATCGGCTTCGCCCCAATGGCTTTCCGTATTCTGGCTGGCGGCGTTGGCAGCGGCGGCTTCTTCTTCCGTGGCCAGGCCACCTTCCCATTTGGCGACCACGGCGGTGGCAACGGCATTGCCGACTGCATTGGTCGCCGAGCGGCCCATGTCCAGGAACTGGTCCACGCCCATCAGCAGCAACAGGCCCGCTTCCGGGATATTGAATTGGGTCAATGTAGCAGCAATCACCACCAGCGAGGCGCGCGGCACGCCCGCGATGCCTTTCGAGGTCAGCATCAGCAACAGCAGCATGGTGATCTGGGTGCCGATCGACAGGTCGATGCCGTAGGCTTGCGCGATGAACAGCACGGCAAAGGTGCAATACATCATCGAGCCATCGAGGTTGAAGGAGTAACCCAACGGCATTACGAAGCTGGAAATCTTGCGGTCCACGCCGAACTGGTCGAGCGCTATCAGCAGTTTCGGGTAGGCCGCTTCCGAACTGGCGGTCGAAAAGGCCAGCAGGAATGGTTCACGGATCAGGCCGACCAGCTTGAAGATGCGCGGGCCGATGACGAAGAAGCCGGCCGCGATCAGCAGCGCCCACAGGCATACCAGGCCCAGGTAGAAGCCGCCCATGAATTTGGCAAACGTGAGCAGCACGCCCAGGCCGTGGGTGGTGACGACGGACGCCATGGCGGCGAACACGGCCAGCGGCGCCATGTTCATGATGGTGCCGGTGATGCGCAGCATGACTTGCGCCAGCTGGTCGATCACGTTGGTGAGCGCCTTGCCCGATTCGCCCAGGCCGGCCAGTGCGCCGCCGAAGAAGATGGAGAACACCAGCACTTGCAGGATTTCATTATTGGCCATCGCCTCGATCGGCGATTTTGGCACCAGGTGCGTGAAGAAGTCTTTCATGGTGAAAGCGGCTGTCTTCAGATTGGTGCTGGCGTGTACGTCCGGCAATGGCAAGCCCAGGTTGGTACCCAGTTGCATCAGATTGGACAGCACCATGCCCAGCGCCAGCGACACCAGCGAGGCCACCATGAACCAGCACATGGCTTTCAAGCCGATGCGGCCAGCCGTCTTGCCGTCGCCCATGTGGGCGATACCGACCGTCAGGGTGGAGAACACCAGCAGCGCAATGATCATCTTGATCAGGCGCAGGAAGACATCGGTGACGATGGAGATATTGCCAGCGATTTCTGCGCTGGCCTTGGCATCCGGGAATGCCGTGTTGCATGCGTAACCCACGCCGATGCCCAGTATCATCGCAATCAGGATGTACAGGGTTAATGGCCGTTTCTTTTTCATGTTGACTCCTCCAGATGAAGCGCCGCTGCGAGCGGATTATGTATTAATGTTAATTAATGAGCAATTCATATCTGGCGTTGCTCATTAGTAATTTTTTTGTGTTTGCGTGTCATAAAACTTTTACATAGCAAAGGATATGCCTGAAATCGGTTTTTGCCACGCAGATATGTAAGGGTATGATTTCATGCTGTTTTTTTGCTGCAGCCGCATTGTAATCGCATCCCGGGCAAGCTTGCATGTGCAAATTGTTGGACGACAATGGGGCAGGCCGTATGACTTTTCATACAAAGGGCGCTTGCCTGCACCATCAATGACAATGTTTATAAAATAAAAAAGCCCCTCCGGAGGGAGGGGCTTGCTTGCCAAACCGCCACATGGCGGCCAGGCAGGACGGGATCAGAACTTGATATTGGCCGTCAGGCTGAACGAGCGCGGCTGGCCTGGCGTGTAGCGATAGCCACTCTTGTTAATCGCTGCCACGTAGACCTTGTCGGCCAGGTTGTAGGCATTCAGCTGCAAGTCCAGGTTCTTGCTGACGCTATACGTGGCCATGGCGTCGAAGACCCAGTAGCCATCGATGCGGGCCGGCGTGCCGACGGCGCCATCGGTGCCGCGCAGCATGTCGCCCACATAGCGGGCGCCGCCGCCCAGTTTCAGGCCGAATGGCAGGGTGTACGACGTCCAGCTGGTGAACGCCTGTTTCGGTGTATAGCTGAGGTTATTGATGCCCGACGCCGTCACCACCTTGCCCGATTCCACTTCCGTATTCATGCGCGTGTAGCCGGCGCTGACCAGCCAGTCGCGCATGATTTCACCGACTACGCCGATTTCCACGCCCTGCACGCGTTTCTTGCCGGTCTGGTAGTACAGGGTCGGGATCACAGGGTCTTGCTCGACGTCATTCTTGACCGTGGTCTGGTACAGGGCGGCCGTCAGCGACAGTTTTTGTTTCAGCAAGTCCCACTTGCCGCCGAGCTCCTTGGTGGTGGTCTCTTGTGGGTCATAGGTGGGATTCTGCGCACTGCTGGCCGCCGCGCTCAGCGCAAAGTTCACGCCCGGTGGCGCCTTCGAGCTGGCCCACAGTGCATACACGCTGCTGTCGGCGGTCGGCTTGTAGGACACGGCCAGCTTGCCGTTGGCCAGGGTGTTGCCTAGGGTCAGATGGGTCGGAATTGGCGTGCCCACGGGCAAAGGCTGCACCTGGCCGGCCGCCACTGCCGTTTGCAGGGTGACGGCGTCATAGGTGGTGTTGAAGTGGTCGAAGCGCATGCCGCCATTCACGCTCCACTTGTCACCGAACTTGATGGTGTCGAACGCATACACGCTTTGCGTGTTGACTTCGCCTTCCGTATAGGCGCCGCTGCGCACCGGGTTAAAGCCGATGACGGCATCGTTGGGATTCGGGTGGTACAGATTGGCGGGCGCCAGGGTGCCCAGGCTAGCCGGCACATAGCTGTAGTTGGTCTGCTTTTCGCTGGTGAATTCGACACCCGTCACCAGCGTGTGTTTCAAGCTGCCCGTGTCGAATTGCGCGGTCACGACAGTTTGATTGGTCAGGATCGTGTTTTCCTGGTCCTTGACCGTGCGCAAGGAGCGCGCCAGGGTCCAGGTCGATGGATCGCTGGCCACCGGCGTCGCCAGGTTGGCCGTGCTGCCCATGAAGGAGGTCAGCAGATAGTCTTCCTTGGTCTTGCCGTAGCGCGTGGTGTTTTGCAATTGCACCGTCGGTGAAAAATCATGCTCGATGCGCAAGGTCGCCATGTCGGCCTTGACCTTGTCATAGTCCGAGGTGGAGCCATAGAAATTGCTGGGGTCGACCTTGGCCGCGCTGTTCAGGAAAGTGCGGACGACTTTATTGGTGGCGGTAATGGTGTCCGGCGTGGTGTAGCCAGGCAAGCCGATGGTCGGCACGCCGCCATCGGGCACGTTGTTCTGGTCCACGTGCAGGTAGCTGGCCGTGATGCGCGTCGGTTTGCCGATGCCGAAGGTGATGGTGGGCGCTACCGCCCAGCGCTTGTTCTTGACGTCATCGCGGGCCGGGTTGCCGCTGTTCTGGTCCAGCAGGTTCAGGCGGAAAGCCGTGCCGCTGTCGGCGTCGATCACCCGGTTCCAGTCGGCCGTGGCGCGCTTTTGCTTGCCGCTGCCGGCCGTCAGCAGGGAATTGAAATTGTTTTCCAGGGTTGCCGTCTTGCTGACCAGGTTGATCGAACCGGTCGGCGAGCCGCGTCCGCTGTCGGTGCCGGCCGGGCCCTTGAGCACGTCGATCTGCTCGATATTGAACACATCGCGCGAAATCGAACCCACGTCGCGCACGCCATCGACATAGATATTGCCCGAGGCATCGAAACCGCGCATGTAGACGGCGTCGCCCGTATTGGTGCTGCCGTTTTCGCCGAGGAAGAAGGTCCCCACGCCAGGCGTGTTGCGCAGCGCGTCGGTCAGGGTGACGGCGCCTTGCTGCTCGATCAATTCCTTCTTGATCACGACGATGGTTTGCGGCGTATCAACCAGTTTTTCCGTGTATTTCGGTGATGACGCCTTGTCTGCCTTGAAATCATTTTCCTTGGCGCCAACGATCTTGACTTCGTTCAGGGTTTGCTGCGATGCGGGTGCCGCCTGGCCGGCCGGATCGGCGGGGCTGGCCGCGTCGGCTGCGTGGGCGGCCACGGGCAGCAGCATCACCGCCAGCGCGGCGCCGATCTGCTGGTTGAAACGGGATGACACGTGTTTGCGGCTCTTGATTGCCATTTTTTGCTTTCAATGATCTTGAGAAGTCCTGGCTGGCGCTGCTGAAGGGATGCAAAAACGCATCGGCAGATGGCTGGCGATGGAGAGAATGGGAGACATTGTAATAATCGGTAGCTGATTCGTAAATGGGAATCGTTATCAGTCTCGTTTACGCAACGAATCGCAGTAGCAGTAAAAAAACACTGTGATATCCCATCAATGCTTGTGCTGCTGGCCACTTTGCTGCTACGCGCGCAGGCGTCTTGAAGCGGGAGTATGATGAGCAACCTTTACAAAATTCCTCTTAGCATGCTGCAGACTCCCGACGCGTTCTTGCCCCTCATCGATGTTCCCACGCCCCTGCCGGGCGATCCGCTGACCTTTGTATTCCACCGTGGCCGTTTGCTACTGGACACCCTGGAGCATGCCTTGCCCGAGTGTGAGCGCGTCCAGGCACTGGGCCTTGATCTGGCGCAGGCGCAGCCGGTAGGCATGTGGCAAGGCCGCTACTGCCAGACCATCTGGACCGATGACGAAACCCTGCCAGATACCCGCCTGGCGTATCACGGCCTGCGCTCGCTGTTCAACGTGGTTGATGACGGTTTCCTGGGCTTGATCAGCCGCGCGGCCCAGTTGGCCGAGTGGGCGCGCACGCACCGTTATTGCGGCGTGTGCGCCACGCCCATGCAGCGCCATCCGGGCGAGCGCAGTTTCAAATGCGGCGCCTGCGGCATGCTGGCCTACCCGCGCATTTCACCGGCCATGATGGTACTGATACGCAAGGGGGACAAGGTGTTGCTGGCGATGCACAAACATTCGCCTTCGCAGCGTTTCAGTCCGCTGGCCGGTTTCCTGGAAGCGGGCGAATCGATCGAAGAAGCGGTGCACCGCGAAGTGATGGAAGAAGTGGGTTTGCGCGTGCACAATCTGCGCTACTTCATGAGCCAGTCCTGGCCCTTCCCCCATTCGTTGATGATTGCGTTTACGGCCGATTATCTGGATGGCGAGATTCGCCTGGACGAGAATGAAATTGCCGAGGCGCGCTGGTTCGGTGCAGACGATGTGTGGCCCGAAGCGACCTCCAGCGTGTCGATTTCCGCGATGCTGGTGCAGGCGCACCGTCCGCCCGGCAAATAGGAAAAGCGTGGCTGGCTCAGGCAGCTTGTCCACTTTTCTATATACTGGCGGCAATTGTAACTATTTGGGTGTTTTAGTATGTCTCAAGAAGAATTCTCCGAAAACGACTGGCGCCGCCTGATCAGCAGCCTGGGTGAAGACCCACAGCGTCCTGGTCTGCTGGAAACGCCGGCACGCGTGGCAAAAGCCTGGAAACACTGGACCTCGGGTTATGCCCAGGACCCCGTCGACCTGTTGAAAGCGTTTGAAGATGGCGCGGAACAGTACAACGAACTGATCGTCGTGCGCGGCATTCCCGTCTACAGCCATTGCGAACACCACCTGGCGCCGTTCTTTGGCAAGGCCACCATCGGCTACGTGCCGAATGGCAAAATCGTCGGCTTGTCGAAACTGACGCGCCTGGTCGATTGCTTCTCCAAGCGCCTGCAAGTGCAGGAACGCATGACGATGCAGATCGCCAATGCCTTGATGGAAGTGCTGGAACCGAAATCGGTGGGCGTGGTCGTGCGCTGCCGTCATTTGTGCATGGAAAGCCGCGGCATCCGTACCCCAGGCGAAGAAACCATCACTTCGGCCATGCTGGGCGAGATGCAGCCAAACCTGGCGCTGCGCACGGAATTTCTGGCCTTGGCCCGCGAAAGCTGATTTTCGCTGCAGATGCAGGAAGAAGGCGGCGCGATGCCGCCTTTTTTTCGCCTGTTCACATGTCGCTTGCCTGCTTGCGTTCGGCCAGGTAGCGCGCCGGCGGCTTGCCGGTAGCCTTGCGGAACATGGTGACGAAGCCGCTGGTGTTTTCATAACCGAGCGCCAACGCCACCGCTTTGACGCTATGTCCCCTTGCCAGCCGCTGCAGGGCGATGATCACATGCAGTTGCCGCCGCCAGCGGCCCACGCTCATGCCGATTTCTTCCAGCAGTTGCCGCGTCATGCTGCGCTCGCTCATGCCGATGCGCATCGCCCACTGCGTCAAGGTGCTTTTATCGGCTGGCTGCGCCAGCAGCAAGTCCGCCAGCTGGCGCAAACGCACATCGCGCGGCAGCGGCAAGTGCAAGTCTTCCACCGGGGCGGCCGCCAGTTCGTCGAGCAGGGTAGCCACCAGGCGCTCTTCCGCCCCATTCAGTACATACAAGGTGGGAAAGCTGGCCGCCTTGATGATCAGTTCGCGCAGCAGGGGCGAGACTGCCAGGGTGCAGCAATTGCCGGGCAAGGCGGGCGCCAGGGCGGGCACCATGTCGGCCTCGACAAACAGGCAATAACATTGCGCCTCGCCCACGCCGCGCGCCGCGTGCAGCAAGCCGCCCGGTATCCAGATGGCGCACTGGGGCGGCACGATCCATACCCCGCTTTCCACCTCACAATGAATCACGCCCCGCACGGCGTACAGCAACTGCCCCTTGCGGTGGCGGTGCGGCGCCTGTTCCCATTCGCGGGTCACACAGGCCACTCCCACGGCCAGCACGGGACGCAGCACGTCGTCGATCTGCTCCATGGAAGAGGGTATGTCAGACCGTAATGGCGGCATGGTGGGAAACATGGGCAGGGACATGGGAGTGTTGTTTGGCTGGATTGAGTAATATTGTGGCCAATTTGTGCAATGACGTCCAGTGCTGCCTTCGGTATCGTGTGCCTATCCGCAGCCTCACTTCAACGGCAACAGCCGCCGCCAGTGCTTTGATGAAGGTCTGGACGGATGGGCAACGGCACTATTGATGAGGGAGGTAATACCATGCTGCTCGACATTTCCAATTTTCCACTGGTCTGGATGCGTCACGACGCTGCATCTGGCGGCAATACCGAGGCGCTGTTTGCGCAATTCGATGCCTTGCTGACGCGCCGGCAAGCGTTCGTCATTCTCACCGACGAAGGTTACGCCGATAGCGGCCATGAACACACGCAGGAGGAGCGCAAGCGCACGACTTTATGGATGAAACAGAACAAGGCCGTGATCCGCGCGTATATCCAGGGCATGGTGATGGTGGAGCCCGATTGCGCCAAGCGCCTGGCGGGCAAGGCGTTTGCCGTGATGTTCAACAAGTTCTGGGGTTATCCGCTGCATTTCGGCAGCAGCCGCGACGACGCGCTCGATATCGCCCACAGCCTGCTGCAGGCGTGGCTGCCGCCGCAGTCTGTACTTGATACAACAGTACTGACTTGACGAGGCGTTTTAGTAACGGTATTTAGTAGCGGTATTCGCTCACCAGATGTTTGGTGAAATTGTACTTGCTGCCGCCATCGAGCAAGTCGATCAGGCGTTTTGGGGCCGAGGCCGACATGAAGGCGTCGGCCGCGCCGCCCGTGCTGCGGAACTTCATGCCGGGGCTGAGGATCTGGTTGGCGCCGATTTTCAAGTGCTGGAAGCTCTTGGTTTTTTCATTGTTGAGGATAAAGTGCAATTCCTGCTTGAAGGTCAGGAACGGGATCTTCAGCCACCAGCCCTCATCCGTGCCATAGCTGGCCACGCTGGCGAAATGTGTGTTCTTGTCGGTCAGCGTGGGTTTGCCCAGGCGGTCGTTGATGCGCTTCATGGCTTCGATCTTGGTCATGCGGTTCTTTCTTGTGGATGCAACGGTATTGGTCTATTTGCCGCGCATTCTGCCACAGTTCCCCTCTGCTTCTTGCCAGCCCGATGCGATGCCTGGCGTTTTTAAAAAAACATTTCTCATAGGCATTGTCAGTTTCATTACTTCAAGCGTATGCTGGTGTTGTCTGAATGATGCCGCCAGAGCATCTGCGCCGCCGCATTCCGGCCGTCCGGGCGGGAAGCGGGGCATGTCCTTATCGCTGCAACACCACAAAAGTTGGAGACACGCATGAAGAAACTGACCTTCCAGCAAAAGTTATGGATACCCCTGATTTGCAGCCTGTTGTGCATTACGATCATTTTTGTATATAACGCACTGGAAATCCGCAAGATACGCATCGAGGAGCGCAGCGCCGACCTGGCCAACGCAGCCGACCTGGGCCTGGGCGCCGTCAAGATGTTCGGCGACCTGGCTGCCAGCGGCGCCCTGAGCACGCCCGAAGCGCAAAAGCAGGCGCTTGCCGTGATCAACAGCATGCGCTTTGGCGAGACCGGCTACCTGTCGATCATCGGTTTTGACTCGTCGGTCGTGATGAATCCGGGCGCGCCGCAAACCAATGGCAAGAACATGGCCGACTTCAAGGACGCCAATGGCACGTATCTGTACCGCGACATCGCCAACGTCGGCAAGAGCGATGCGGGCAAGGGCTTTGTCTATTATCACTTCCCCCGTCCCGGTCAGCAAAAGCCGGAACCCAAGATGAGCCGCGTGGTGGCCTACAAGCCATGGAACTGGACCGTCGTGGTCGGCGTGTACATGGACGATATCGACGCCGCCTTCCGCCAGTCCCTGTGGACGGCGCTGGGTCTGCTGGTACTGGTGTGCGTCGTGCTGTCGGCCATCGTGGTGGCGATTAACCGCAGCTTGCGCCATGCGCTGGGCGGCGACCCTGAATATGCGGCGCAAGTGGCCGAACGCATCGCCAATAACGACTTGAGCGGCGTCGTGCGCACCCATGCCAAGGACCGCCAGAGCGTGCTGTTCGCCATGAAGACCATGCAGGCCAACCTGGTCAGCGCGATCAGCGAAATCCGCCACAGCGCCGACACCATCGCCACGGCGTCCAGTGAAATTGCCAGCGGCAATATGGACTTGTCTGCCCGCACGGAAATGCAGGCAAGTTCCCTGGAAGAAACGGCCGCATCGATGGAAGAACTGACCTCGACCGTGACGCAAAACACGGGCAACGCGGTGCAGGCGAATGAACTGGCCAAGTCGGCCTCGGCCGTGGCCCGCCAGGGCGGCGCGGTGGTAGCGCAGGTGATCGGCACCATGGAAACCATCAACGCTTCCTCGCGCAAGATCGTCGACATCATCGGCGTGATCGACGGCATCGCCTTCCAGACCAATATCCTGGCCCTGAACGCGGCGGTGGAAGCGGCGCGCGCGGGCGAACAAGGGCGCGGCTTTGCCGTGGTGGCCTCGGAAGTGCGCAGCCTGGCGCAACGCTCGGCCGCCGCCGCCAAGGAAATCAAGGGCTTGATCGGCGCTTCGGTCGACAGCATTGCGGCCGGCAGCAGCCTGGTGGCGCAGGCGGGCACGACGATGGATCAGGTGGTGGCCAGCGTGTCGCGCGTGACCGATATCATGGCCGACATCACGGCTGCCTCGCATGAGCAAAGCACGGGCATCGGCCATGTCAACCAGGCGATTACGGAAATGGATAGCGTGACGCAGCAAAATGCAGCGCTGGTGGAGCAGGCGGCCGCCGCGGCGGGTAGCATGCAGGACCAGGCCGCCGTACTGGCGCAGCTGGTGTCGCGGTTTACCTTGTCGGCCCAGGAAAATGGCGCCCTGCGGGTGACGGCTGCGGCGCCATCGGCCTTGCGCGCAGCGCCCAGGAAGCCGCTGCGCAGCCTGGCTGCATAACTTCTATTGGGACGGCGCCGCCGCTGGTGGCGCCGCTTCAAACACCAGCTTGTCATCGACTACCTCGAATTTGCCCACTGGCTGGCCCAGGTCGGCTTTCGGATCATTTTCCATTTCCGTCAGGCTATTGCAGGTATTCGTTTCCGCCTGCCACAGTTGCTTGCCCATCCGGATATTCCACACGTCATCGCCGGCCGCAAACACTTCCACCGTGATGTCGGCAGGCGCCTCGGTGGACAGGATATGCAGGCGCTGGCATTGCGGCAAGTGGGTCGCCATCAGTTGCACTTCCACCGTATCTTGCCAAAAGTAATTTTGCTGGCGGCGCACGGTCAGCGCGTGGTCCTGGCCATCGATCGTATAAATGGCGAAATCCTTGACACAGCCTGACAGCAGGATAGGCAACAAAAGGATCAGAATTTTGCGCATGGTCGGCTTTCTTCGTTGGTTCCCGGTATGGTGGCTGAGAGTGGGTACTTGCACTGGTGGGAAATCGAGTGCCCGCCGTCTTGTTTTCCGCTTACGTGGCATTATATCCATGCGCACCAGTTGCGGCGCGACAATACAGACGGGCGCGCCCCAGCCAGCTATCCTCTACCTCATGGAAAGACCACGATGATCGACCTGTACTATTGGACTACGCCCAACGGGCACAAAGTAACGATGTTCCTGGAAGAAGCGGGCATCCCCTACAACATCATTCCCGTGCATATCGGCAAGGGTGAGCAATTCAAGCCGGAATTCCTGGCCATTGCCCCCAACAACCGCATTCCCGCCATCGTCGACCAGGCGCCGGCCGATGGCGGCGGTCCGCTGTCGCTGTTTGAATCGGGGGCGATTTTGCAATACCTGGCCGAGAAAAGCGGCCAATTCCTGCCGGCCGACGTGCGCGGCCGCGCCGAAGTGTCGCAATGGCTGTTCTGGCAAATGGGCGGCCTGGGCCCCATGGCGGGCCAGAACCACCATTTCGTGCAGTATGCACCCGAGCAGATCGAGTATGCGATCACCCGTTATGTCAATGAAACCAACCGCCTGTATGGCGTGCTGAACAAGCGCCTGGCCGACCGCGCCTTTGTTGCCGGCGACGAGTATTCCATCGCCGACATGGCCATCTACCCCTGGATCGTGCCGCACGAGCGCCAGCGCCAGAACCTGGCCGACTTCCCGCACCTGGCCCGCTGGTTCGCCGCCATCGCCGCCCGCCCGGCCACCATCCGCGCCTACGCCCGCGCCGCTGAAATCAACCAGCAGCCGACCGTCAGCGCCGATGCCAAAAACGTGCTGTTCGGGCAGACGGCGAAGTCGGTCAGCTGATCCTGGTTTACCCCATTTCTATTAAAAATTCGTGCATATCGGTATGCGCCAGCTGCGCGCAGGCCGGGGCGAAGTGGGGCAGCTGGCCCCACAGCAGCGGGTTGCCGAGGATGTAGATATGGTGTTTGGCGCGGGTCAGGGCCACGTTCAGCAGGTTCGGCGTGGACGCTGCCCACTGGGCGGCGCCGGCCGTGCTGTTGTCGGCGCCCAGCACCAGCATCACCACGCTTTGCTCCTTGCCCTGGAAGGTATGCACGGTGCCCACCATTTGCCTGCACCACTGGCCCAATTCACGGGCCGTGGGCGCCTTGCCATAACCGAGCCGGCGATCCCAGTCCAGGTCCATGATGCGCGAACGCAATTCATTGCGCACGGCCTTGAACGGCGTGATCAGATACATCTCGGGCAGCTTGCCATCGCGGCGATACAGCTTGAGCAAGACTTCCAGCACAAAATCGAGTTGCAGCGGCACCACCTGCTTGTAGCTGACGGGGCCGGCCACGTCGATCCAGCGGCTGGGGCCACGGCTCAAGCCGCGTGCCTGCGCGGGTGGCGCAGTGTCGGCCAAGCCGTACACCATCTTGCCTTCATAGGCGATGGTATTGGCCAGCGAGAACATCGGTTCCACGCAGCGGCGGTGCACGCGCAGCGGGCTGCCGATCCACAGCGGCTGCCCGCTGTCCTTGCCCACTTGCGCACCATAGCGGTTGGCCCGGTCGGCCAGGGTTTGCACGGACACGGCGGTCGGTGCATAACTGCCGTTCTGCGTGTGCGGCGACAGGGTGGACAAGGCTTGCACCAGGCGCCCCGGCACCGTAAACACGGGTTCGATCTGCAGCGGATCGCCGACCACCACCGCGCGCTTGGCCCGCCACAGGCTGCCGACGGCCGCTTGCGGCACGGCCTGGCCCGCTTCATCGATGAACAGCCAGCCCAGCGATTCTGCTCCCATGCCCTGGAACTGGCGCGCAAACGAGGCAAACGTGGTCGAGACGACGGGCACCACCATGAACAGGCTGTGCCAGACCATGGCGATATGCGACTGGTCGTAGGCGCGCTTGTTTTTCAACAGCTTGGATACCGCCAGCAAGTTGCCGCCAAAGCCGGGGCCGCCTTTTTTCGCCACTTCCGCCAGCCACGCTTCGTGCAGGGCCAGCGCCTTGGCGAACAGGCGCGAGCGCAAGCGGGCCAGCGCCGGTTCATGCCACAGGCCGCCAATTTGCAAGGCATCGCCATCGAGTTCTTCCAGCGAGGCCGGCGCGATCAAGGTGTGGAAACGCAGGCGCGCGCGGCGCAGCATTTCCGTGCTGTCATCCCATTCGCGCTGGCGCGATTGCGCCGTGCGCAGGGCCACGTGCAGGCTGAGGCGCGCGCGTTCGCAGCGCGGTTCCAGCTCGCCCTTGAGCAGCAGCTTGATATTGGACACGTCCTTGGCGGCTTGGCGTTGCGCTTCGGCATTGTCCACCACGGCGGACTGGTAGGCGCGCGCCGTTGCCGTGCGGAACAAACGGGCAAAGAAGCCCGGTTGCGTCAAGCTCACCAGCCGCTCGTCTTCCTGCAATTCCTTCTTCTTGACCAGCAAGATATCCTGCTGCGCCAGCGCTGCTTCCAGCGCGCCATTGGCGCCATCCATTTCCGCTTCCGCCGCGATCAGCGCCTGCTGGCTGCTGGCCAGGAATTCTTCCTGGCTGCAGGTGCCCACCGCTTGCCACAGTGCCGCATATTGCGCCTGCTCGGCCAGCGCTTTTTCCACCACGTGTTCCGTCTCGCGGAATTCGCGCGATGCCTGGGCGAAACTGATACCCTGGTGGCTGGCCAGCCACTGGCGGATATTCTGCGCTTGCTGCGTCTTGCGTGGCGTGCCGGTATCCCAGTCATCATCGTAGAAATTGCTGATGAAGCGGCGGCGGTTGTTGTTATTGCCGAGCGCACAGGAAATCAGCCCCCATGGCGCTTCCTCTTCGTTCAACTGGCGATTGGCGCCATTGCCGTCAGCCACCACGCGGCGCGCCACGCTTTCAAAGTAGCGCGTGCGCGCCCATTCCTTGCCCAGTTGCGTGGGTTTCAGCAAGTCGGCCGAAATGTTTTCCACGGCGGCATTGTTGGACGAGGCCACCACCATTTCAAAGCCTGTCAGTTCCGGGCGCAAACGGGCGATCGTGATCGGGTCGCGCACGCCCTCGAAAGCGACGGCTACCTTGCCGATAAAGGCGTCGGCGGCGCGGTCCAGGTTGGACAGCACGGCGGCGCGGCGCACGATGTTGTCGGCAAACAATTCGCGCAGCAGGGTGGTCTTGCCCGTGCCTGGCGGGCCGTTGACGGAGAAAATGCCCCGCTCGGCCAGGCCCGTGCGGGCGCCATGGATGGCGAACTGCTGCATCAAACTCATGGCGTAAGTGGAATCTTCCAGCCAGTGGCCCCGGTTCATATTGGCCGGATTGAGCATGGCGGCCAGCGCCTGGCGTCCGGCGGGGCTGTACAGGTCGATGCGTTCTTCCTGGGCCAGCGGCGTCAGGTAGGCGGCCAAAGTGGCAGGTACCTTTCCGCCACGCAAGGTGCGGATGATGTGCTCCAGGTCATCGAGGTAAAAACTGTTGAGGATATCGATGGTGGGTTCCACCGTGTCGCCAAAGTCCAAGGTGCGGTTGCCGTTGCCCTCAAGGCTGGCGTCCGCGTCCTTGATGGGGCGTTTCTTGCGCGTGCGGATTTCCAGCACGGCCAGCGGCTGGCCCGGTGATGGCCGGAAACCGGCCCAATCGGCCAGCAAGTCGGCCAGTGCGCCGATTTCCAGTCCCGACAAGGGCGCCGTGACATTGCCCGCCTCATCTGTCACTTGCGCCTGCTTGCTGCGGGCGGCGGCGAAATTGCGCAAGCTGTCCTGCAAGGCCAGCTGGCTATCGCTGAATGCGTCCAGGCTCAGGCCGGACCAGTTCGGCGTGCGCGCGCGGCCCAGCGCCCATGGCAGGGTGGAGACGGAAACGGGGTCGAACTGCGGTTCGCCCAGCGCGTTCAGGCTGATGCGGGCAAAGCAGGAACGCCCAGCCAGTTCCGTCTTTTCCATGTCGGCGATATTTTCTGTGCCGGCAGGCAAGACCTTGCCGATTTCGGCCTTGTCGAACACGTTCAGGAACAGCTGGAAGCCGTCGATCTCGCGGTCGGCGCCGACGTGTAATTGGGTATAAAACTGCGGCGGCAATTGCGCCAGGTGTTCACGCTGAAGGAGACGCACGGTGGACGGGTCTTCAACTTCCGTGATTTGATTCAGGTCAAACGGTATAAAGAATTCAATCTTGTGCCAATACTCCAGGATAGCCAGGAGGCGCTGCTGTTCTGCCTGATTCATGATGACCAATATTTTGTAAAGCGAGCGAGGATTGTAAAGCGTATGGCGGCTATCTGTTTTGCAGTTTCGCCTATCGCGCGGCCTTTGCTGCAAAAAAAAGTGGAGCCGTCATCTGAATTAGCCGGACGGCAACGGCTAGCCATGATTGTTGTTGACAGCAAGTCATGCTTACGGTTACTGTACTGCGTGTAATAGTACAGTGGAGTTATCTCATGAACCGTCGCAGTCCCTTGATGCTACAGATCGTCACCGGCGATCCGCGTCCCATCCACCGCCAGATCGTCGATGGCGTACGGCGTTTGATCGCCAGTGGCGAACTGATCCTTGGCGCCAGCTTGCCCAGCGTACGGGGCCTGGCTTTGCAACTAGGCATTAATCCAAATACGGTCGCCAAGGCGTATGGCGAACTGACTGCAGAAGGGTGGCTCGATGCGCGTGCCGGCCTGGGGCTATTCGTGGCCGCGCCGCGTCAGCGCCTGTCGGACGAAGAGCGTGAGCGGCGCCTGGATGAGGCCTTGACCCGCTTCGTTGGCGACGTCATCGCACTCGACTACCCTGCCGAAACCGTGCTGCAGCGGGTGGCTGGCGAACTGGCCCTGTGCGCTCCCAAGAAAACCGCCTGAGATCGCCCCATGACAACTGAACCCATCTTGCAAACTGATCAGCTTTGCCTGCGTTTCAAGAACAAGCATGCGCTCGACAAATTGAGCCTGAGCGTGGCGCGCGGCGGCATCCATGCCATTGTCGGCGCGAATGGCGCAGGCAAGTCTTCTTTGTTTCGCGTGTTGCTGGGCTTTGAGGCGGCCACTGCCGGCAGTGCCCGCATTCTCGGCTGCGACTGCGCGCAACTGACACCGGCCTTGCGCGGCCGCATAGGCTATGTCAACGAGGAACACACTTTGCCGCTGTGGCTCAAGGTGGACGAGTTGACTGCCATGCAGCGCCGCCTGTATCCACACTGGAACGAGGAACGTTATCGCAGCGTGTTGCGTAACTTCAATGTATTGCCCGGCCAGCGCATTGCACAACTGTCGCGTGGCGAGCGGGCCGGCGTCAACCTGGCACTGGCGCTGGGGCAAAGTCCCGAACTGCTGATACTCGACGAACCTACGCTGGGCCTGGATGTGGTAGCCAAGCGTCTGTTCCTGGGCGCCATGATGGAAAGCAGCTATAGCGATGGCATGACCATCATTTACTGCTCGCACCAGATGGAGGAAATTGAGCGCGTGGCCGACCAGTTGATCATCCTCGAACGGGGCCGCTTGCTGCATGCATCGGCGCCGGACGCCCTATGCGAGCGGGTGCAGTTGTGGGTGGCCGAGTTTCCCTTTTTGCCGCCCGATACCAGCGCGCTGCCCGGCATCCTGCACACCGAACAGATCGAAGGCCTGAGCCATTTCATTGTGCTGGACCAAGGCGAAGAGTTTGCTGCGCGCCTGCGCCTGCTAGGCGCACGCAGCGTGTACAGCATGCCTGTCAGCCTGGACCGCGCCATCAATGCCCTGTTGGCGCGCGGCCATATCTCCACCATTGCCACGACGCTACAAGCGGCCTGAGAAAAGACTGAATCATGCGTGATTTGTACCTGAGTGAATGCCGCCGCTATCTGCGCACGGCCCTGATATTCGCTGCTACCCATTTACTGTTGCAATTATTTCTGAGTCGGCTGGGGAGCATTTTCCAGCAAGCCACGCCCATGCCGTTGGTGATACTGGCAGCCTATATGCTGGCAGGACTGGGCCTTGCAGTGCATCAAATCGGCAGTTATCGCCAGCCCAGCCGCTGGCTGTGGCTGCTACACCGGCCTTTGGCACCGGGGGCTATCCTGGCGGCCTTGATGCTGGCAGCGGCGACGCTGATCATGCTCGCCATCGGCCTACCCTTGCTGCTGACCGTGCTGGGAACGGATTTCCTGTCGCCGCGCACGGTCGACATGCGCCACTATCTGGCCGTGCCTTATCTGGTGATGATGAGCTTGATTGCCTGGTTGTGCGGCGCCGCCATCATGAGCAGCCGTATGCGCTGGGCTTTCCTGATCGTCTTGCTGCCTTATTTCATGCTGATGCATACGGCGAGCGCGGCCAGTGTGTTGCTGGCAACCGTGCCGTGTGCAGCGTTGCTGGCCTGGAATGTGCACGCCAATTTTACGCCCGGCCGCATGCCACTCGCCGGTGCTGCTGGTGCCACGCTGGCGCAGTCGCTCCCATTGCTGGTGGGTATGTATTGCCTGTTGCTGTGGGGAACGATGAGTATCTTTCATATCGTTCAGGTTGGCCTGGGCCAGCATCCGCAGACCATGGCCTTGCCACCGGATGGCGGCCACGTGCAGACCAGCCGTGCCGATGGCCGCAGCCTGCTGCTGGCCGGGCTCGCTGGCAGCCAGGATGTGCGCGCATCACACTGGCGGCAACAACTGCCTTTGCTGGAAGTGGGGACGTTGCAGCCAACGATTACGCGCTATGCCGTGCGGCAGCAATTAAGCAACCAGAACGCGCCATCGCAAGCCGAGCTGACCGATCTGCAGCAACGCCTGACCTTCAATCACGACCATATGCGCTTTGACGTGCATGACATGCGTACGGGGGCGCTGGTCAATCAACTGGGTCTGCACGGCTTGGGCGACTTGCAAGCGTTTCCTGACGTGCCTGTGTTCGCCACCAGCATACTGACAGCCAATATGGTGTTGGCGTTCGATCCATCCAGCCATGCTTTGCGGCCAAAAGCAATTTTGCCGGCAGGCGAACAACTGGTCGCCGCACCCAGGAAAATCGGTGCGCGCGTTTATATGCTGAGCAATGGTCATGTGAACGCCTATGCGCCATCCGATCTGCTCCAGGGCCACGCGGTGGATGATGAGTTGTTCAGCTTGCCATTGCCCGGCCCCTTGAGTGACCTGGAGCGTGTCGATATTGCGCCCATGCTCGATGGCACGCTGGTCTCGTTTACAGGGGGGCGGGCGATGCTGGACGGTGCCTCAGGCAGCAAGCAAAGCGTGTTGTTTGTCGATGCGGGCGGCCGCGCCCAGGTGATCGCCACGCGCGCCATCGGGCACGATTTTCCGCTGCTATTCGAACATGCCGACTGGTGGCTCTCGCCTGTCATGCACGCGCTGCTCAAGCTGCCGCAACAACTGCATGCCGATGGTACGGTGCCCGATTTGAATGGCGGTGATGCCGGGCAAACCACGCGGCCATGGCCGGTCTGGAGTGCCGCGCTGCTGGCGACCTTGTGCAGCTTTATCGGCGCCTGCTACTGGCGGCGCAAAGCCGCTGGCGTAGCGTCTGGCTGGCTGCTGGCCTGTGCTTTGTTGGGACTGCCTTGTCTGCTGACCCTGCTGATATTGTATCCGCTGCCGCAGCTTCAACGCCCGCGCCAGCCTGCTGACGCCGCCGTCGCATGAGCCGCTTGCGTCGTACCGCGTGCGTTCTGATGGCCCTGCTTCTGGCCTGCGCGTGGACACCTGTTCTGGCAGCGCCCGCCGCTGCGACGCAGACACTGGCGCCATGGTTGGCACGCAATGCTGCGCTGCCTGCTGCACCGAAAATAGCGCGCGAGGCATTCGAGCGCCGCCCCCGTTTGCACGCCGTGCGCCTGTCGCCAGACGGATTGTCAGTCGCGTATCTGGAGGGTGCGGGGGCACAGACCAGCTTGCATGTGCTCGATACGCGCACTCAAGGGGAACGGCGCCTGCTGGCCTCGGCAGGACAGGTGGCCTTGTTCTGGTCAGGCGATAGCCGTCTGCTGTTTTTAATCGCTCGTGACGGCGTCTCGGTGGTGTCGCTCGCCGATGGTAGCAGCCGCAAATTGTTCGCCTTCGACGGCAAGACCGAACATCAGTTATTTTCTGCCAGTCCCGGTCCCGGTCTCGGCCATGCACGGCATGTGCTGATCGATAGCCATGATGTCGCCCGCGCCAGCTATCGTCTGGAGCGCATGGATGGAGAAGGCCAGCGCGAGCTCTTGTACCAGGGTGAAAAACTTAAGGGTTTCTTGTTTGACGCCAGTGGTCAGCTGCAGTTTTCCATGGTCCGTGCCAGCGATGGCCGATTCGTCATCATGCGCCGTCAGGCCACGCGGTGGCAGGAGGTGCTGCGTTGCCTTCCTCTCGATGAGTGCACCTTGGTAGCGGCCACGCCCGATGGCGCGCGCCTGAGCATGCTCATGGCGCATGGCGGTGATCGCAGTGTGCTGGTAGAAATAGATCTGGCCCGTGGCACGCGGCGCGTGGTACTAGCCGACCGTGCTGCCCTGGCTGATATCCGCCGGGTGATTAGTGATCCAGAGCAAGCACCGCTATTTGCCATGCTTGAATCGCCCATGCTGCACCACGTCGGCCTGAGTGTTGTTGCGCGTCGCGCGGTGGCTGATATAGACCGTCAATTTGCTGAGGGGGGCGTCTTCATTGCAGCATCGGCTGGTGGCGCAACATTGTTGCTGACCGAAACCGGATCGCGCCTGAGCCAGGAGCGTTATTGGCTGTACGACAGCAGCCAGCGCAGCATGCGTGAAATTTTGCAGCGACAGCGCGCGGCAGATCAGCCATTGCCGCCAGCTCAACTGGCGCAGACCACTGCCATCCATTACCGTGCTTCGGATGGCATGCTGCTACACGGTTATCTGACCTTGCCACCGGGTAAGAACGCCAGGACGGTGCCCTTGTTGACCCTGGTCCATGGTGGGCCGTGGGAACGCGTCAACGCGACCTATACGCCGCTGGTGCAGTTGTTGGCGAACCGCGGTGTGGCCGTGTTCCATCCCAATTTTCGCGGCTCGGTCGGCTATGGCTTGCATTATCTCAAGGCGGCTGGCGCTGATCTGGGCAACGGCCGCGTGCAGGCTGATATTCTCGATGGCGTACAGTGGTTGTTGCAGCAGGGCGTCGGTGACAAACAAAGGCTGGCCATCGCTGGCCATTCCTTTGGCGGCTATGCGACCTTGCTGACGCTGACGCATCAGCCGACCATGTTCCAGTTTGGCATGGCGATAGCGCCACCGCCAGACTTGGCACGCACCTTGCGCAGGCTTGCGGCGATACCCGAGAGCGATGCTGGCCTGATGCTGAGCTTGCCGGAACTGGGCGTCGATGTGCAGGATGTGGCCATGATGGCGGCACTGGATGCCGCCGCGCCCGCGCGTCATACGGAGCAACTGCGCAGGCCGCTGCTGATCATGGCCGGCGCCAGGGATGGGCTGGTCGAGATTGCCGCAGTGACCGATTATGTCGCCCGGCTACAACTGGCGGGAAAACCCGTCAGCCTGCTGGTGGACCCGGACGAAGAGCACAATCCGCGCAAGCCCCTGTACCGTGAGGCTGCGCTGTATTTGCTCGAAGCATTGGTGCAGCGCTATCTGGGTGGACCTGAGCCTGCTGCACCGGGAGCGGAACTGGCTGATTATCTGCGGCAAACGCTCAAGGCCAGGCAGGCTGGGCCTTGGGTGCCAGTGACACCGTCATCCCGTTAAAACTCTTCCCATTCACTGTTGTGAGTGCGCGCTTGCGTGGCGGCAACGGCTTTGCGGGCTGGCGCTGGTGCTGCCTTGATCGCTGGCGCCGCACTGTTGCGTTCAGTTTTCGCTTTCTGTGTCGTCACGGCATTGCCGGTCTTGAAGAAGCCGACTACCTGCGCCAGTTCAGCGGCTTGCTCCTGCATGCTGTGCGAGGCGGCTGCCGCTTCTTCCACCAGGGCGGCGTTTTGTTGCGTGACTTCATCCATCTGGGCAATCGCCATATTGATTTGCTCGATGCCGACGGTTTGCTCGTGCGTGGCCGAGGTGATCTCGCCCATGATGTCGGTCACGCGCACGATGCTGTCGACGATGTCGCCCATGGTCTGGCCCGCTTCATTGACGAGGCGCGAGCCGGTGTCCACGTTGCTCACCGAGGCGGCGATCAGTTCCTTGATTTCCTTGGCGGCCGAGGCCGAACGGTGGGCCAGGTTGCGCACTTCGGTGGCAACGACGGCAAAGCCGCGTCCCTGTTCGCCCGCGCGCGCCGCTTCCACCGCCGCGTTCAGGGCCAGGATATTGGTCTGGAAGGCGATGCCGTCAATCACGCCGATGATGTCGACAATCTTGCGTGACGATGCATTGATGCTGCCCATGGTGTCGACTACTTGCGAGACGATATGGCCGCCGCGCACCGCCACCTCGGAAGCGCTCCTGGCCAGCTGGTTGGCCTGGCGTGCATTGTCCGCGTTCTGTTTCACGGTCGAGGTCAGCTCTTCCATTGAGGACGCGGTTTCTTCCAGCGCACTGGCTTGTTCTTCTGTGCGCGAAGACAGGTCGTAGTTGCCGGCGGCAATTTCGCCCGATGCCGTGGCGATCGCGTCCGTACCCTGGTGCACGCGCGCCACCACGCCCAGCAAGCTGTCGTTCATGGTTTTCAGCGCTTGCAGCAAGCGGCCCGTTTCATCGCTGGCATTGATGACGATGTTCGATGATAAATCACCGGAAGCCACCGTTTCGGCCACGGCCACGGCCGCGTTGATCGGCTGCGTGATCGAACGCGTGATGATCCAGGCCACAAAGGCGCCCAGCAGCACGGCCACGCTGCCCAGGATAATCATGGTGGTGCGCGCGCTGCTGCTCAGCGTTTCGGCATCGGCCGCCGCGTCTGCCACTTGCTCGCCTTCATACGCCACCAGCTTGTCGAGCGTGTCGAGTACGCGTTTCAGGGCAGGCGCCGCCTGTTGGGTCAGGATCCCGGCCGCTTCTTCCGTCTGGCCTGCCTTGCGCAGTTCGATCACCTTGTTGTTCAGCGGTGCACCCGCTTTCAGGGCGGCGTCCAGTTCGCTCATCAAGGCCGCTTCCTTGTCGGTCGCCACCTTTTTAAGCAACTGTTCCTTGGCCGCACCATAGTGCTGGCGCGCCTCGCCTATCTTTGTTTGTTCCGTCTGCACCAGCGCGTCCGTGGGCGCGACCACCAGGCTGGTGATGGCCAGGGTGATATTGCGCACGTTGTCGCTCATGGTGTTGGCCAGCGCTGTCTTGACGTTCTTGTCTGCAACGATGTCATGGGTGCGGCCGCTCAATTGCGCCATCGAATACAGGCCGACCAGCAATACCGCTACCAGCAAGCCCAGCACGATGGTAAATCCAATGCCAAGGCGGGTGCCGATTTTATAATGATTGAGTGACATGATTGCTTTCGTGTTTCTGGAATAAAGAGGAAAACCGGCCGATGACGCCAGGGCGCTACGGGTTTGTACGTAGCGTGGCCAGTCCGTAATTGTTCCTGAAAATTCCGTGTGGCAATACTGTTAATTGTCGGTAATCCAAGAAAAGTGAAAAGATAGGCAGCAAATGAAATAGCTTGTCGTATGGAAACAACGAGAGAGGTGCTGAAGCGAACTCAGCCTTTTTGAAAAACGTGCTCCGCCAGGAAATCGATCAAGGCGCGGAGCTTGGGCGACACATGGCGGCTGCCTGGCCACAGGATGCGGAAAGCGCCTGTGTGCTGTGTGTGCTGGGCCAGCACGGGCAGCAAGCGGCTAGCCTCGCGTGCGGTGCGCACGGCAAAGTCGGGCAGGGCAGCCAGGCCCAGGCCGCTTTCGGCAAAGTGCAGCAAGGTGTCGACATTGTTGCAACTGAGTACGGTGGGCAGGCCGGCGGCCAGCAAGCTGCTCCATGCCGGCAGCGGCCAGGCTTCAATCTTGCCGCTGCTGGGAAATTTATACAGCAGGCACGTGTGCCGGGCCAGGTCTGCCGGCGCGGCTGGCGTTCCATGCCGGGCCAGGTAGGCGGGCGAAGCCACGATCTGCAGCTGGAACAGGCCCAGTTGCCGGCTCATCAAGCGGCTGTCGGCGCTTTCGCCCGCCCGCACCACGGCGTCATAACCTTCCTCGATCACATCGACCCGGCGGTCAGTAAAATCCAGGTCCAGTTCCACTTGCGGATAAGCGCGGACGAAGGCGGCCAGCACGGGATTAAGCAAGCTGCCGACCAAGGGCAGGCTGACTTTCAAACGCCCCTGCGGCGCATTCTTGCTATTCGACAGTTCCAGTTCCGCCGCTTCGATTTCACCGAGGATGCGCCGGCAGCGTTCCAAAAAAACGCTGCCTTCGCTGGTCAGCGTGATGCTGCGCGTATTGCGGTGAAACAGGCGCACGCCCAAGCGCTCTTCCAATCTAGCAATGCTTTTGCCGATGGCCGAGGCCGATATGCCCAGCACGCGCCCGGCCGCCACGAAACTGCGTGTTTCCGCCGCCTGCACGAAAGCCGAGAAGCCTGCCAGATTATCCAAGGTGTTCTTTCGATTGCGGATGCCAACGTCCGCTGTGAAAGAAACTATAGCCTATTTTTCTTTGATGACGATGGTTTTACCCTGTCAGCCTGTCCATTTACAAGGCTCATCATGTCCATCGATCTTTCTCCCGTCACTCTGTCATCCCGCATCGACACGCTGTTGGATACTGTCGTGCAGCAGCAGCGCCTGGTGGGCGCCGTGGTGCTGGTGCGCCACCAGGGTCGCGAAATTTACCGGCGCGCGGCCGGCTACCTGGACCGCGAAGCGCAGCTTTCCATGCGCGCCGATGCGCTGTTCCGCCTGGCGTCCGTCAGCAAACCGATCGTGTCGACGGCCGCGCTGGCGCTGGTGGGCCAGGGCCGTCTGGGCCTCGATGACCTGGTAGCTCGCTGGCTGCCGTATTTCCAGCCGCGCCAGCCGGATGGCGCCGTGGCAAGAATTACCGTGCGCCATCTGCTGACGCATACGGCAGGCCTCGACTATGGCTTTTTCCAGCCGCCCGCTGGGGCGTATGCGCAGGCGGGCGTGTCGGACGGCATGGATGCGCTCGTGATCACGCTGGAAGACAACCTGCGCCGCCTGGCAACGGTGCCGCTGGCCTATGCGCCCGGTGAGCGCTGGGCGTATTCGATCGCCACCGATGTGCTGGGCGCCATCATCGAGCAAGCGGCGGACTTGCCACTGGCACAGGCGGTGCGCAGTTTGGTGACGGCGCCGCTGGACATGCACGACACCGGTTTTATTGCCGTCGACCCGGCGCGCCTGGCCGTGGCCTATGCCGACCGCACGGCGCCCGATGCATTGCCGCGCCGGCTACGCGATACGGGTGACGACCATCTGCCGTTTTTGGAAGGCATGGCAGGTTTCCAGCTGTCGCCGGCGCGCGCCCTGAATCCACAAGTCCATGCGTCGGGCGGCGCCGGCATGGTCGGTTCGGCCGATGACTTCATGCGCTTGCTGGAAACGCTGCGCCTGGGTGGCGCACCGTTGTTGCCGTCCAGCCTGGTCGACCAGCTGGGCACTAGCCAGACCGGTAGTTTTGAACTGCCTTTCTGGCCCGGACGCGGTTTTGGCCTGGGCTTTACCGTGCTGAACGATCCGCAGCTGGCGGCCACGCCGGAAGCGGCCGGCACCTGGCGCATGGGCGGCACCTATGGCCATTCCTGGTTTGTCGATCCGGCCCGCGAATTATCGGTGGTGGCGTTCACGAATACGGCGCTGGAAGGCATGGCGGGGCCTTTCGTAGGCGAACTGTGCCAGGCCGTGTATGGCGTCAAGGAAACGCCATGATGCGCCCGCAGCCGATTGTTTTTCTCGCGCTGGGCCTGTTTGGCCTGTATTGCATCGAGTTTGGCGTGGTCGGTATCTTGCCGATGATCATGCAGCGTTTCCAGGTCACGGCCGCGCAGGCGGGCTGGCTGGTCAGCCTGTTTGCCCTGGTGATCGCAGCGGGCGGCCCTTTCCTCGTCTTGCTGGCCACGCGCTGGCGCCGCAAGCGCGTGCTGCTGGTCTCCTTGTGTGTGTTCGCGCTGGCCAGCCTGGTGTCGGCGTATGCGCCCCGTTTTGAATGGCTGCTGGCGCTGCGCATGGTGCCGGCCCTGTTCCACCCCGTGTATTTTTCGCTGGCGATGGTGGCGGCCGCGGCCCTGTATCCGCCGCAGCAATCGGCGCAGGCCAGTGCGCATGCCTTTGTCGGCACCAGCCTGGGCATGGTGCTGGGCATACCGCTCACCACCTGGATCGCGGCCCAGTATGGTTATGAATCTTCCTTCCTCGCCTGCGCGCTGGTGAATATATTCGCCGCGCTGGGATTGTGGCGTTATTTACCCGATACGCCGCAGGAAAAACCCATGGCCTATGGCCGCCAGCTGGCCATCCTGCGCAAGGGGGCGCTGTGGCTCAATATCATCGCGGCCGTGCTGGTGTTTGCCGCCATGTTTTCCGTGTATGCGTATGCGGCCGCTTACCTGGAACAGGTGACGGGCTTGAGTCCGCGCCAGACGGGTTCGATCCTGGTGGTGTTTGGCGTGGGTGGCGTGGCCGGCAACTTGCTGGCAGGGCGTATGCTGGGCACCCAGGTATTGCGCACGGTGCTGTTGCAACCTTTGTTGCTGGGGCTGGCGTATGGGTTGCTGTACCGTTATGCGGGCGCAGGCATAGGTTGGATGGGGCTGGCCGTACTGGCGCTGTTCTGGGGCGCGGCGCATACGAGCGGGCTGATCGTCACGCAAGTATGGCTCAGCGGCGAAGCGCAGGACGCGCCCGCGTTTGCCATCGGCGTGTATATCGCCGCCATCAACCTGGGCGTGACGGTGGGCGCGCTAGCCGGCGGCCTGGCGATTGCCCGCTATGGCATGCAGGGGGCGATCGCCAGCGGCGTGCTGTTTGCCGCGCTGGCGCTGGGGGTGATCGTGTTCAAGGCCTGGCGCTACCGCGTGCCAAGCTTACAGATGGTTGGGAATGCGGAATAGCAGGTCGGTGTCGCCCAGGTCCATGCCCGCTTGCGACAGCAGGGTACTGGCCTGGCCCCGGTGATGGGTCTGGTGATTAAAGAAATGCATCAGCAGGCCAAAGAACTGGCGCCGGTTCGGTCCCTTGCTGTTGCGGTAGTCCAGCAAATGATCCAGGTCCACTTCCGTGATGGAGGCGGTCCAGTCGACGATCTGCTGGTCCAGCCAGTGCCGGTGGGCTTGCATGGCGGCAAAGTCATCGAACAGGGGCTGGGTCAGCGAGGTGGGTGGGGTGAGGGCGCGGATGGGGTCCAGCAGCGGGAAACCGGCCGGGTGGGCGGCGAAGCGTTGCAGCCATAGCGTGTCGCCCGCCATCACATGGTTCAGGGTGCCCAGCAGGGAACCAAAGAAGGCGCCCCGCTCGCGCTGCAATTCGCCGGGCGGCAAGCTGGCCGCCGCCGCGTAGACCTTGGCGTTCATCCACTGGTTGTAATCGGCCATCAGGCAGAGGTGGGCGCAACGGCTCATGGTCTGGCTCCCTGGACCAGGCTAGACGGATTTCAGGAAGGCGCGTATGCCGGCCAACAACATTTCGATGGCCATCGCCGTCAGGATCAAGCCCATCAGGCGTTCGAAGGCCGTCATCACGCGTGGCCCCAATGCCCGCTGCAGGCGTTCGGCGCACAGGAAGACGGCCAGCCAGACCAGGGCTACGGCCGTCAAGCCTGCTACGTGGGCGACCACTTCGCTCACTTCATGCGAGGAAAACAGCAGCACGGTAGCCAGCGCGGACGGGCCCGCCAGCGCGGGAATGGCCAGCGGCACGATGAACGGTTCGCCCGCCATGTCGTGGTCGCTATTGCCATTGCTCGGTTGCGGGAACACCATGCGCATGGCGATCAGGAACAGGATCACGCCGCCGCCGATGCGCAGCGCGATTTCCGACAATTGCATGGCTTTCAGGAAGTGGCGGCCGAAGAACATAAACAGCAGCAAGATGCCGAAGGCGATCATGCATTCGCGCACCACGACTTTCCAGCGGCGTTCGACAGGAACACGTTTCAGGGCGTTGACGAAAAGGGAAACGTTGCCAAAGGGATCAGTAACGAGCAAAAGCAAAATAAAGGTCTGGAAGAAATTCTGTGTCATGTTGGTGCCGAAAGAAGGGGGAAACCGTCACCGGATGGGTGCGGTTCGTCAGGCTTGCGATGATATCAAGCGCGTCGGCAATCGCCCATGTTTATTGATGCATAGCAGCATTTTTTTTGGCGATGGAGGCGGTCGGCTGGTAAAACGCCGTCGGCGTGGTGCCAAAATGTTTTTTGAACATGGCGGCAAACGCGCTCTGGCTGGTGTAGCCATTGTCCAGCGCCACGTCGATCACCTTGCCGCCGCGCGCCAGCTGCTCCAGCGCCCGCAGCAGCCTGGCTTGCTGGCGCCAGTGGCCGAAGCGCATGCCCGTTTGTTTCTGGAATAAGCGGTGCAGGCTGCGCGTGGTGATGCCCAGCTGGCTGGCCCAGTCCTCTACCGTCGCATGTTCGCCCGGCTTGTCCAGCAACTGGCTGCACACGCTGCGCAGGCGCGGATCGGCGGGCACCGGCAAATACAGGGGCAGCACGGGCAGGCTGTCGAGTTCATGCAACAGCAGTTGCAGCAGATGCCAGTCGCGGCCCCCTTCGGCAAAGTCCGGCGCGATATCGATGGCCGCCAGGATCAGCTGGCGCAGCAGGGGGCTGACCTCCAGCACGCAGCTATGGCGCGGCAACAGCGGCGAATGGGCGCAATCGACGAACACCGTGCGCATCCTGACCTCGCCGCTCATGCGGATCTGGTGTTCCACGCCCGCCTGCAGCCATACGCCGCGCGTGGGCGGCACCACCCAGCGCCCATCCTGCGTCTCGATGGTCATCACGCCATCGGTGGCGTAGATCAATTGCGCATGCGTATGCCGGTGCACGGAAATCACGTGACCGTGCGGGTAATCAACAGCCAGCGCCATGGCGCGCGTGTTGACGGGGATCAGGACTTGATAATCAGCAATTTGCACGATATGTCACTTTTGCGATAGATGCAGACATCTTAGCGCGAGAAGGCGGACCACGGTTGCGGCATGATGGTTTTCCATTATTCCTGGAGCCTGACAATGCCTGTCCGTGCATATATATACCCCTTTCTTGCCATGTTGCTGTGGGCCGGCAACGTGATCGTCTCCAAGCTGGCCGCTTCCAGCATCGCCCCCACCGCCATCACCTTTTACCGGCTGGTGCTGGTGCTACTGATAATGACGCCGTTTATCGTCCGCCCGCTATGGCGCAATCGCACCGTGCTGCGGCGCCACTGGTGGCAGCTGGCCGTGTGCGGCCTGATGTCGATGGCGCTGTTCCAGAGCTTGTCCTACCGGGCGGCCGACAGCACCACCGCCACCAATATGGCCATCGTCACGGCGCTGGCGCCGTTGATGACGGCTATCCTCAGCGTGCTGCTGCTGGGCGAGCGCCTGACAGTCGGCATGGCGGCCGGCGGCGTATTGTCGTTTGGCGGCTTGCTGTACCTGGTCGGACGCGGCGATGTGCTGGCGCTGCTGCACCAGGGCGTGCATGCGGGCGATGCACTGATGCTGCTGGCGACCCTGATCTTTGCCCTGTACGGCGTCTTGCTGCGCCGCTGGCGTTTATCCGTGCCGCCCTGGCAAATGATTTATTGCCAGGCGCTGGCCGCCCTGCTGTGCATGCTGCCGTTTTTCCTGCTGCTGCCAGCGGGCCGGGCTGCGCTCGACGCCACCACCTTGCCGCTGATCGGCTACGCGGGCATCGGCTCGTCCATCGTGTTATCGTTTTTGTGGATACAGGGGGTGAAATGGCTGGGACCCAACCGTTGCAGCATCTACGTCAATCTGTTGCCCATCCTGACGGCATTGCTGGCGATCGTCTGGCTACATGAAAGCATGCACGGCTATCACCTGGTCGGCGGCGGCATCTCCCTGCTGGGCGTGCTGCTGGCGCAAACGGTGCAGCGGCCCCTGTTTGCGCGGCGTGCGGACGTGTCGGGAATTGCTTGAGTGTCCGGCCATGTAGCTGAGGAAAGCCTGTTTTGATTTCAATAGCATAAATGGCGTTCCGCTACGACCCCGGAACGTCATTCTGCTTAAAAAACATCAGCTTCCGGTGACAAAGTGTGAAAATTGATTGTGGATATTGCTACTGATAATTTTTCCCTGTATCTTGAAATCAGGAAATAAAAACCGGGTCAACCTCTACCCCGTTACCCTGAATTTTTTCTCCTTATCGATCTGAGCGGGCCGCCTTCCCCCCTGCTGCCGCAGACGCTCCATCGACCGAATTTGTCCTGAACAAGTCATTCACATCCTCGTCTATTGGACGTTTCTTTGTTGCCGGAGAAACGCGGGGATGGTTGCGCCCTTACACTAGGAAAAATTGCATGTTCTCCAGAATCACAATAAAGATGCGCCTGATCGTCACCATGACCGTGCTGGGGCTGTTGATCGCTGTCCTGGGCGCCATGAGCATCATCAGCCTGAAGTCGGCCAATGCCAGCTTGAACGAGGTGTACACCAACCAGCTTGCTTCCACCCAAGCGATCGGCGAATCGCAAATTGCGCTGGGCCGTGCCCGCTTCACGATAGACCGGGTGGTATTGCACCCGGATGGCAGCGACGTCAAGGATACCCTGGGCCGCGCAACGCAATTCATCGCAGACTCGAACAAGGCATGGAAAGTGTATCTTGCCTTGCCGCAAAGCCCGGCAGAAAAGCGCTTGTCCGACGATATGGACAAAAAACGTCTCGATTACCTCAACAATGGCTTGCTGGTGCTGGACAAGGCTTTGCGTGAAGGCAAGGCCGAAGAGGCAGACCGCATGATGATGACCGGCCTCTCGTCGCTCTACCGTACACTGAACGACGCGGCCGAAGCCTTGACCCAGTTCCAGGTCACATCAACCGCCCAGATGTATGCGGACAGCCAGTCCCGCTACCGTACCCAGGTGGGCCTGGCGATTGCCGGCATCGTGGCGGGCCTGTTGATCATCGTGATTTCCAGCGTGCTCTTGCTGCGCGCCATTTTCGGCCCGCTGGAGCAAGCCCTGCGCCATTTCGGCGCGATTGCCGAAGGCAACCTGGCCAATACCATCGTCATCACGCGCCGCGATGAAATGGGACAATTACTGGACGGTTTGCACCAGATGCAGGACCGTTTGTCGAACACGGTGCGCGGCGTGCGCGATGGCAGCGGCGCGATTGCCACCGCCAGCAATGAAATTGCCTCGGGCAACCTCGATTTGTCCAGCCGCACGGAACAGCAAGCGTCTAGCCTGGAAGAAACAGCCTCGTCGCTGGAAGAGCTGACCTCGACCGTCAAGCAGAATTCCGACAATGCGCGCCAGGCCAATCAGCTGGCCGTGTCGGCGTCGGATGTGGCCGTCAAGGGCGGCGCACTGGTGGCGCAGGTGGTCACCACCATGGGCAGCATCAGCGCCTCGTCGAAAAAGATTGCCGACATTATCGGCGTGATCGATGGCATCGCCTTCCAGACGAATATCCTGGCCTTGAACGCGGCGGTGGAAGCGGCGCGCGCCGGCGAGCAGGGGCGCGGCTTTGCCGTAGTGGCCACCGAAGTGCGCAACCTGGCGCACCGCTCGGCCAGCGCAGCCAAGGATATCAAGCTGCTCATCGAAGCGTCGGTGCAGAACGTGGATGCCGGTAGCGAGCTGGTCACTCAGACGGGCAGCACGATGGAAGAAATCGTCGCCAGCATCCGCCGCGTGACGGACATCATGGCCGAGATCAGCGCTGCGGGCCGCGAGCAGGAAATGGGCATCGGCCAGATCAACCAGGCCGTGGCGGAAATGGATACCGTGACGCAGCAGAATGCGGCGCTGGTGGAAGAAGCGGCCGCTGCGTCCGCCGCGATGCAGGAACAGGCGGCGGCGCTGTCGGCCATGGTCAGCATCTTTAAAGTTGATGCTGGACATGGCGGGCGGCCTGCGGTGCGCACATCGCCCGCGCCGTCAGCGCCGCCAGCGGCCAGGCGCGCGCCGCTGCCAAGTCCGGCCAGGAAACTGGCCGTCAGGCCGCGTGCTGCCAAACAGGTGGCCGACAGCAGCGGCGAGTGGGAAGAGTTTTAATGCATTAAATTAAAGATCCAGCGTGGCGGCGCCAGGCGCATCCTGCAGCGCCGCCGCTTTTTCCGCTGCTTTTTCCGCTTCCCTGGCGCGTTTTTCTGCCGCCGCCTGTTCTGCTTTCTCCATCGCATCATGACGCAGTTGCAAGGCCGCCCGGGCGCGCACGAAGACAATCTTGATCGCTGCCATTACCGGCACCGACAGGAAGATGCCGACCACGCCGCCGAGCTGGTCGCCGGCCAGCAAGCCGACGATCACCATCAGCGGACTCACTTCCACGCCTTCGCTCATCAAATACGGATTGACCACATAATCCTGGAACAGACGGTAGGCGGCGATAAAGCCGATCAGCCAGAACACATGGTCGAAACCGCTGAAGCCGGCCACGACCACGGCCAGGATGGCGGCCGCCAGCGGACCGGCAAACGGGATGAATTCCAGCAAGGCGGCGGCGCCGGCCAGCAGCAGGCTGTACGGTACGCCCATCAGCGAAAACGCCACGCTGTAGGAAATGAAGGTGGCGATCGACAGCAGCAGCAAGGCGCGCACATAGCGCGACAGCAAGATGTCGAGGTCTTCGATGATGGCGCCCCATAATTTCTTGTTGGGGCGGTTCAGCAACGACAGCAGGCCGTCGCGCATGTCCGGGCCTTCCTTGATCAGCAAAAAGCTCAGCACGGGCACCAGCACCAGATAGATCAGGTTGCTGGCCGCATGCATCACCGTCAAGCCCAGCTCCTTGGCCAGGGGCATGGCTTGTCCCGTGCCACTGCTCAATTGTTCCTGGATAAACGCCAGCAAACGGGCGCGCAAAGGTTCCATGAATTCCGGCAGGGGGATACGCTCGGCAAAATTGCTGCCTTTGAGCAAGGTCGGCAGCTGTGCGCTGAGTTTGCTTGCTTCTTCCTCGATACGCGTGCCGAAAATGGAACCCAGTATCGCCACCAGCAAGATAACGACCAGAAACACGATCCCGATGGCCGCCGTGCGCGGCAAGCGCTTCGGTCCATACCGTTCCAGCAGCTCGACCAGCGGATACACGAGATAGCTGAAGAAAATCGCAAACACCACCACGATCAGGGTTGATGCAACACGGTAAGTCAGGTACAGCAGCAGGGCGACCAGGAAAGCCGTCCATACCATCTTGGCGACACGCAAGTTAAAACCGAACATAAAAGTTCCTTAGGCAGAATGGCTACGCAAGCGTGGCTGAGCTTGAAGTGAGGGGCGGGCAGGGCAGGGATCGGGCACCGCCGCACGATCGGAAATCATACCGCAGAATAATAAAATGCCATGCTCTTATGCGGTATGGAAATTATTTACCTGGATACCTGTGCCGGTTCGCGGCTCGGTGGCGTGCCAAACATGCGTGTGTATTCACGGCTGAATTGCGACGGGCTTTCATAACCGACCTGGTAGGCGGCCTGCGAGGCGTTGGCCGCGCGCGTGACGAGCAGCCGCCGCGCCTGCAGCAGGCGCAGCTGTTTTTGATATTGCAGCGGCGTCACCGAGGTGATGGTCTTGAAATGCGCGTGGAACGAGGAGGGACTCATGCCGGCCAGCGCCGCCAGCCGCTCGATGCCGATCGGCTGGTCAAATTCCTTGCGCATGACGTGGATGGCTTCGGCGATGCGCAGGGTGTTGCTGTTGGGCGCCACCAGCCGGCGCAATTGTTCGCCTTGCGGCCCGCACAGCAGCCAGTAATACAGTTCGCGCAGCAGCGACGAAGCCAGCACGGGAATGGCGCGCGGCTGTTCCAGCAGCTGCATCAGCCGCAAGGCGCAATCGGCCGCTTGACCAGAAAAATTGCCGATAAAGATACCCAGGCTGCTGGGCGCATGGACTGGCGGCGCTTGATCGAGTTGCCGCACGACATCTTGCAGCAGCGCCACGTCGATATCGAGTATCAAGGCCAGGAAGGGTCTATCGGCACTGCCTTGCGTCACCCTGCCGATAATAGGCAAGTCCACGCTGACCACCAGGTATTCCATGGGGCCGTAATCGAAGACGGTATCGCCGAGCATCACCTGCTTGGCGCCTTGCACCGTCATGCACAAGTTCGGCGTGTAGAGCGTATAGCTGGGCAAGGTATGCTGGCCGATGCGCATCAGTTTCAAGGACGCGATAGCGGTTTCATGGAAGCCGCCCGTCTCCGCATGGGTATCGGTATAGCGGGTGATGGCGGCGGCGAGCGGGGAGGAAGACATGGCGGCTGTGCGTGAACAGTTGACTGTTTTTTGAGCACCCATCGTAACGTGCTGCAGCGCCAGCCCGCAAGCGGTTTGGAGTTTCAGGCAAGTTATTCAGAGTTTTGCAGATTCCTGCCCGCGGCGATAAAACGCACACTGGTTTCCTCGATTTCTCTTTCAGGAAACTATCATGTCACACACTGCCAACATTGCCCTGATTACCGGCGCCAGCCGTGGCCTGGGCCGCAATACTGCGATGCACCTCGCCAAAAAAGGCGTCGATATCATCCTGACCTACCATGCAAACCGTGGCGAGGCCGACGCCGCAGCCGCTGAAATCAGCGCACTGGGCCGCCGCGCCGCCGTGTTGCAGCTCGATAGCGGCGACGTTGCCAGCTTCGCCCGCTTTGCCGCAGAAACCCGGGCCGTCTTGGCCGGCTGGGGCTGCGACCGCTTCGATTACCTGGTCAACAACGCCGGCACGGGCGTATGGGCGCCATTTGCCGAGACCAGCGAGGCCGATTTCGACCACCTGATGAACATCCATTTCAAGGGCGTCTATTTCCTGACGCAAAAATTATTGCCATTGATCAGCGATGGCGGGCGCATCGTCAATGTATCGAGCGGCCTGGCCCGTTTCACCTTGCCCGGTTTTTCCGCTTACGCGGCGATGAAGGGCGCGGTCGAAGTGCTGACGCGCTACCAGGCCAAGGAGCTGGGTGCGCGCGGCATCCGCGTCAACACCGTGGCGCCAGGCGCGATCGAAACCGATTTTGCCGGCGGCAGCGTGCGCGACAATCCCGAAGTCAACCGCCACACGGCCTCGCAAACAGCCCTGGGCCGCGCCGGCTTGCCCGACGACATAGGCCCGATGATCGCCTCGCTGCTGTCGGACGATAACCGCTGGATCAATGGCCAGCGCATCGAGGTGTCGGGTGGGGCTTATCTGTAAGCATTTATTTTAAGGTGGCCGTGCCGGCGGGTTGCCAGCCAAAGAAGCTGGTCACTGGCGGGCTGACGTAGGACAGGCTATCGGAGCCGATATAGTCGCGTTTATTGAGCTGGCAGCCGTTGTGGCGCAGGATGTTGTGTGCCGTCGTGATGTGGAAAAAGAAGTTCGGCAGCAAGAATGTCAGCAGATAGACATCGCCGCGCATGACGCCGTTGATGCTGCGAAAGCGCAGTTCGTTGGTGCGGCTGGCGCTGCCTTCCAGTTGTGCTGGCGTGATGGTTTCCAGGAAAGCGACGGTCCTGGCCACGCGTTCCTGTAATTCTTCGAGCGTGGTTTCGGTATCGGCGAAGTTGGGGCCGGCGATCCCGGCCAGGCGGGCCGCGCCCCCCTTGGCATTGTCGCTGGCGCGTTGTACCTGGCCCGCCAGCGGCAGCATGTCCGGCGCCAGGCGCGCCTGCAGCAGCACCGAGACGGGAATATTCTTTTCAGCCGCATAGGCTGCCGCCTTGTCGAGGTAGCGGGACATGATGCCCAGGCCGCGGATCAAGACCGGGATGGAGGCATCGTACATGGAGAGGGACATGATGGTTCCTGTTATCTTGCTTGTTGAGAAAGTGCCGGCGGTCGAGCACCTGCACCGTCAGGCGCAAGTGCTTGATGACACTTAGACTTGGGCCATGCCGCCGTCCACCGGCAGGTCGATACCGGCGATGAAGCTGCTTTCATCGGACGCCAGGAACAGGGCGGCCGCCGCGATTTCCTGCGCTTGGCCCATGCGGCCCAGTGGCACCTGGGTAGCGAAGAAGGCGCGCACCTGGTCGGCGCCTTCCTTGGTCTCCGCCTGGCTGTCGATCATCGGCGTGTCGACCGGCCCTGGGCTCAGGGTGTTGACGCGGATGCCGCGCTCTTTCAGTTCCATGGTCCAGGTGCGCACGAAGGAACGTACGGCCGCCTTGGTGGCGCTGTAGGTGGCGTAGCCAGGGAAACCCTTGCTCGATACGATAGACGAGACCACGATGATGGCGCCGCCCTTGCCCATCAGTGGCAAGGCTTTTTGCACGGTGTAGAACACGCCCTTGGCATTGATGTTGAAGGTCTTGTCGAAGTGCGTTTCGTTCGCGTCAAGGGTGGACTTGGGTTCCACGATGCCGGAGTTCGCCACCACGATGTCCAGCTGGCCTTTTTCGGCCTGGATGGTAGCGTACAGGCGGTCCAGGTCGGGCAGGCTGGTGACGTCGCCTTGCACGGCGGTCACGTTGCTGCCGATCAGTGCGACTGCCTTGTCCAGCTCCGACTGGCGGCGGCCCGTGATGTAGACGTAGGCGCCTTCCTGGACGAAACGTTGCGCCGTTGCCAGGCCGATGCCGCTGCTGCCGCCCGTGATGACGGCGACTTTACCTTGAAGATTACTCATGTCGATACTCCCTTAATGGTCAGGTGAAGGGCTTGCTTGCGAGGGCCAGGTTTGCCTTGCATCCAAGCTAGCCATGAAGCAAGTATCGGGGCGGGGCCAGCCGCCGATAAGACCATCCAGCCGTATAATGCCTATGCATCAGAGGCATGAATGCATATGGTAGTGGCAGTAGCTATAGCTAAAGGAGCATCAATTGGATCGTCTGTTACTCATGCAATGTTTTGTACGGGCGGTGGAAACGGGCAGCTTTTCGGCCGTGGCGCGCGAGCTGGGCACGGGGCAACCGAATGTGAGCCGCAACATTGCGGCGCTGGAACAGCATCTCGGTACGCGGCTGCTGCACCGTTCCACCCGCAAGCTGACGATGACGGCGGAAGGCGAGCGCTACTATGCGGAAGTGCGGCAGGTGCTCGATGCGATCGCCGAAGCCGAGTCCAATGCCAGGGGGGAAGACAAACCGGGCGGCTTGCTGAGAGTGAGTTGCCCCACTTCCCTGGGCCGCACCCAGCTGCTGCCGTGGGTGGTAACATTTCTGGAACAGCATCCCGGGATGGAAGTCGACGTGCAGATCAGCGACCGCTTCATCGATATGGTGGAAGACGGTATCGACCTGGCCATCCGCATCGGCACCTTGAAGGACAGCAACCTGCGCGCCCGGCGTATCGGCGCGTCCGAGCGCGTGTGTGTCGCCAGCATTGCTTACCTGCAAAAAAATCCGGCGCCGAAGTTGCCGGCAGACCTGGCGCAGCATAACTGCATCGCGTATACCCTGTTTTCCGCCGGCGCCTCCTGGCTGTTCAGCGATGGCGAGGTGCCGATCAAGGGCAGCCTGAAGTCCAACACGCTCGATGGCGTGTACCAGGCCGTGATCGATGGCCTGGGCATCGGTTATGGTCCCCTGTGGATGTTCGAGGACGCCGTGCGCCGTGGTGACGTGCAGCTGCTGCTGACGGACTTCAGTCCGCCGCCGGTGCCGATCCAGATCGTCTATTCTGCCGCCAGGCTGCTGCCGCGCAGGGCCAGCCTTTTCATGGATTTTTTTTCTGAAGCATTCAAAAACCAGCCATCGCTGAATGAGGGCGCCTTGCAGAAGTTGCTGGCTAGCCAGGGGGACGCCGACAGCTTTACCGCTTGATGTGGGGAGATAAAAAGCAGCAATGCAGTTTGGCACTATGCGATGTAACTTTGGCGCGATCCGATTGGCGCGTGGCGTAAAGCAGCTTTACTCTTGACCTGTCCACCGTCAGTGGGCCGCAAGAAGGGTTCACTTTACGGGGCTATCGTCCCTTTGCTGCCCCTCATTCCATAAAGGTTAGCCATGAACACATCTGTTGCAAAAGATACGATCCAGACCATCACCACCCATTATATCGACGGCGCTTTCGTCGAGTCGCACGGCCGTGAAGTCGTCGACATCATCCGCCCCACCGACCGCGCCGTCATCGGCCGCGCCACCCTGGCCGACGAGGAAGATACGCGGCGCGCCATCGCCGCCGCCCGGCGCGCCTTCCCCGGCTACAGCCAGTCCAGCAAGGAAGAGCGCGTGCGCATCCTGCGCCGCCTGCATGCCGCCACCTCGGCGCGCGTGGACGACCTGACCGCCGCCATGGTGGAAGAATATGGCGGCGTGGTGCAGTTTTCCCGCTTGATCGTGGAAGCCGGCATCAACGCTTTCCAGGCAGCCGAAATCGCCCTGCAAGACATGCCGCTGGAAAGCAGCTGGGGCACCACCAAAGTCACCCAGGAAGCGGTCGGCGTCGCCGGTTTGATTACCGCCTGGAATGCCAACGCCCTGTTCATTTGCCTGAAACTGGCCTCGGCCGTGGCCGCCGGTTGTACCGTCGTCGTCAAGCCCAGCGAATTGTGCTCGCTGCAAACCCGCGTCTTGCTCGAAGCGCTGCACGCAGCCGATTTGCCCAGGGGCTTGCTCAACGTGGTAATCGGCCGGGGCGACGTGGTCGGTGCGGAACTGGTGCGCCACCCGGACGTGGACAAGATCTCGTTTACGGGGTCGGTGGCAGTTGGCCAGCACATCATGCGCGAAGGCGCGGCCACCATGAAGCGCGTCACCCTGGAACTGGGCGGCAAGTCGCCTACCATCGTGCTGGACGACGCCGAGCTGGGCCAGGCGATCCCGTCGGCCCTGATCATGGCTTTCCTGAACAGCGGCCAGGCGTGCGCCGCCGGCACGCGTTTGCTGGTGCCGCGCCGCCGCCTGGAAGAAGTCAGACAAGTCACGAAAGAAGTGATGCGCGCGTTTGCCGTCGGCAACCCGGCCGACCCGAAGACGGCGATCGGGCCGATGGTGTCGCTCAACCAGTATGAGCGCGTGCAGTCATATATCCGCAAGGGTATCGAAGAAGGCGCCGAAGTGCTGGTCGGCGGCCTTGGCCATCCGCAAGGTTTTGAAGCCGGTTATTTCGTGAAACCGACCGTCTTCGTCAACGTACAAAACGAGATGACGATCGCCCAGGAAGAAATCTTCGGCCCCGTGCTGGCCATCATTGCCTACGACACGGACGAAGACGCGATCCGGATCGCCAACGATTCCAATTACGGCTTGCATGCCGCCGTGATCGGCACCGACTTGCCGCGCGCACGCCGCGCGGCCACACAATTGCGCGCCGGCCGCGTTGTCATCAATAATATGGCGGACGATCCGCAAGCGCCCTGGGGCGGATTCAAACACTCCGGTGTCGGCCGCGAATATGGCCGCTACGGCATTGAAGCTTACCTTGAACCACGCGCCATCCTCGAAGCCAAAGGAGCATTCTAATGAGCAAACATATCACCATATCCCCCGCAGAAGCGGCAGATCGCCTGGCCATCCGTGAACTGGTCGAAGCCTACGCCTATTGCGCCGACCGCCGCGATGCCGAAGGCCAGATGGCCCTGTTCACGGAAGACACCCATTTCGTGGTGTTCATGAACGCCAAGGACCCGACGCCATCGATGGACTTGCACACGCGCCAGGACCTGGCCCCCGTGTTTGCGGCATTGAACCAGTACGACGCCACCACCCACTTCATCGGCCAGAGCACGATCTTGACCTTGACGGGCGACAAGGCCACCGGCGTGGCCTATTGCCTGGCGCACCATGTGACGGTGGCCGACGGCAAGCGCCGCCTGATGATCGCCTCGATCCGCTACCACGACAGCTTCGTGAAAGCGGATGGCGTCTGGCTGTTCTCGGAGCGCCAGTTATTAGTTGACTGGGTGGATGAGCGCCCCCTCGCCTAATCCGGATGGTCAGCAGCATCATGTTACTGTAGCTGCTGCTGGCCTTTTTCTACTATTTTTTTGATCCCTGCGATGGCTGACCGCGTCCCCATCCCCATGGTGCTGTTCGAGCATCTTGCGCACACCGGCCTTGATGTCGATGCCGTCCTGCGCCTGGCAAAACTGCCGCGCTCGCGCTTTAATGTTGCCAGGCCGGAAGGCACGACGGCCGAATTTTTCGCCTTGTGGCGTGCCGTCGAACAAACCGCCGCCGACCCCGGCCTGGGCTTGCAGCTGGGGCATGCTGCGCTGACCGATGAAGAAAACGTGGCCTCGCTGGCCGCCCTGCATTCGAATACCCTGGGTGAAGGCTTGGAGCGCCTGGCCCGCTACAAGCGCCTGGTGTGTCCGGAAAAAGTCTGGCTTGATATTGCGCAAGGCGAAGCACGTTTGCGCTTTCAATGGCTGCTGGCCCATGAAGAGCCGCCAGCGCTGTTGACTGACCTGATCTTTGCCGGCATCGTCAAAGTCGCCCAGCAAGGCACGAATACCGCCGTCAAGCCGCGCCGCATCGAACTGACCCGTGCGCCCGCGCACGAAGCCATGCTGCAGCAGCATTTCGGCTGCGAAATCTGCTTCGACGCCCCGCACGACGTGATGGTCTTCGACGAAGCCGCGCTGGCGCTGCCCATGGTCAAGCGCAATGCCCAATTCCTGGCGATTTTATTGCCGGGGCTCGATCTTGCGTTATCGAACAATGACGCCAGCCGCACCCTGGTCGATGACGTGCGCGACGCGCTGGTCGAAGCGATGGCTGGCGAACGTCCTGCCATCTCAAAAATCGCCAAGGCGCTCGGCATGAGCGTGCGCACCCTGCAGCGCCGCCTGGGCGAACTGGGCACCACCCACCAGGACTTGCTCGACCAAGTGCGTCACCAATCGGCCCGCCGCTTGCTGAAAGCCACCAGCCTGGGCATAGGCGAAGTAGCCTTTTTGCTGGGCTACGAGGAAGTCAACTCGTTCACCCGGGCGTTTCACCTGTGGGAAGGCGTGACGCCGGCGGGGTGGCGAGCGAACGCCGCAGCGTGAGCTGCCCTTAAATCCAGATGAAATTATGCGCGGACAAGGCGCCAAACGGCAGCGATGCCAATCGGCCTCCCGCGTCCAAGGTGCCCAGGTCCACCGGGAAGAAACCCGTACTTTCGATCAATTGCCGCACTGCCGACTTGGCCGCTGCGTCATCGCCGCAATAAAACAGCACGCGCTGGCCGCCGTTCGCTTCCGCTTCTGCGTAGGCATTCGCGTCGAGATGGTTGTATGCCTTGACCACGCGCGCGCCAGGCAGCAATTGGCTGATCAACTCACTGGAATGCTGCGCTCCAAGATCGATCGCCTTGATGCCATAAGCGGCCAGCGGATTGGCCGGGTCTTTGGCGTCCGGCGAATCGGGGTCCAGGAACTCGACTGGATTGATGCCATCGATCACGATACGTCCATTCCAGGCCGGCAAGTGCGCCAAAGCCTGCCTGGCATCGGCCCAGCGCACGGCGAGAAAGACGATATCCGCACTGGCCGCTTCTTCGACCGTCCCCGCCGTGATGGAAGGCCCCAGTTCCTGGACCAGCGAGACCAGCGATTGCGGACCGCGGCGGTTGGCGATGGTAGCGGCAATACCGTTTTTGGCGAGAAGACGGGCAATGCTGGAACCCAGGGCGCCTGCGCCAATGATACCTATACTCATGATGTACTCCTGTGGATGTAAGGGGCTGGAAAGAAGAGCCGCCAGCGCCCCTGCAGGCTGGCGGTTCTTTGCATGTGTCGTTCGCATATTAATAGTGTGTTTGCGACACATCGACATTTATAAATAAAAAAATCACCAAATCAATGGGATGGAAAATTTCCCCAGGCGCGACACTTCCAGCGCAATATCCGCGACGGTGGTTTTTGCCAATTCATCCTCCAGCGCGCCACGCGCACGAGCCAGTGCAGGCTGCAGCGCATCGAGAATATTGCCGCCGACAGCGCAGCTTTCACACGGAGGCGTGCGGTGCACGGAAAACAGCTCCGTATCCTCGACAGCCGCATACACGTCCAGCAACCTGATCTCTGCCGCTGGCTTCGCCAGCATGGCGCCACCCCCAGCCCCCAGCTGCGAGCGCGTCAACCCTGCATCGTTCAGGCGCGACAGCAAGCCACGGATAACCACGGCACCCGTGTTCGCGGAATACGCAAGGTCTTCCGAGCGCATTGGCTTGTCGCCACTCACGGCTAGCGCAGCGAGGACATGGACGGCAACGGCGAAGCGGGTACTGGTAGGCATGGTGAGATGATTGGTTTGTGTGTCGGTGACTTTATTACAGATTAATCGTCATGTCAATTCTTGTTGGGTCTGTGTGTTAGCTGTGATACTGGTTGATCCATCAATGGCCCTTGGGTATGCTCAAGAACCTGTTTAGCATTTTTAAGTCCAACTATGCGACAGCTGCTCCACGCCACGTGACTGTCCAATCGGCGACTAACCAGACGGAATCGGCGGATTCGGACTGAAAACGGACTCGTCATAAAACAGCAGTTCGCAACACCCCCGCATACGCCAGTTGATTCAACTCACCCCATTGCGTAGCGTCGATTCAAGCTCATCCTGGACGTGAACGGGTCTGGTTGACAATCTATTTAATGCGGCCATTGAAGCGTTCAACCATGCCGTTGGTCTGCGGATGGCGTGGCGGGATCAAGCGATGCTCGATCGCCAGGCGCTTGCACAGTACGTCAAATGCGTGCTTGCCGGTGGAAATCCGGTCGCCCGTTTCCGGATCTTTTTGCTTGCTGGTAAAGCGGTCGGTGAGCAGCTTGACGATGGCGACGAACAGATAACGGCGTTCGGTTTCGTCTGGCATCTGAGGCAAGTACTTGATATCCATATGTAAAAAGCCGGGCTCGTAGTCCTTGAAAGACTTCTTGGTGACCGGCTTGTCGCCTTCCTGCGCGGCCAGTGCGAGCAGGCTGGAGACGTCATGGCGGCGCAGGCCAAGCAGAATTGATGAACTCGCGGGGGACGCTCAACAAGTCAACAATGGGAAATAACAGCGTGCGGCGCAACTCCATGACGACCAACTCTTGCTCTTGTGTCAGCGTGGTGTGTATCGTATTGGGAAGATGTGAAGCATCAGCCGCTGTCCCGGTCCTGCCTCTTGCGAATGGTCTGGTGGCTGACGTTGTATATCCTGGCCAATTTGGCTTGGGACAGCGTGGAGTTCTTGATTCCTTCCCGAATCAGGTGGGGGCGGGCGCGGCTATGCAATGCTTGGGTCATGTGAGGGCGGCTGCTTGAGGTTGTCCAACAGTTTACGTAGATGTATCTGGTTTTGAAGAGCGGCCAGCTACAAGAGGGGACATAATCATACGACTCTAAACACGTAGCGTTATTGTCTCAGGTCGGCCCACAGCAGGGAACTACACCCGATGAATAAATCTTTGGTTCCCTAGATTGAAAAATCTTCGGTTGGGGTATTTGTTATTTTTTTCAATCTGCTTTCCATGGCCAGGGATCTGAAAAAATTTAATATGAATTTGGCTGTAATTACAGTGAAGATAAGAAAAATCAAGGCAAAAATAGGAAAAAATATTTTTTGTTCTTCCACGGTCTGGTTGAGAAAGTCAATGTCAATCTTATTTTGTTCTTTTAGAAGTTTACAAATTATTTTTATATCTTTTTCCCCAAGAGAAGTTTTTAATTTTTCTTCTTCAGTTATGTTCTCGCAATCATCTTTATTGATTGTTTTATAATTTACAAGGTAAAAATAATCTATCCTTCTTGCGATATCTTTATTTATTAAAATCCATCTCCCACTTTCCTTCATATTTACTAATGCCTGATCAGTAAGGGCGGTAGCGGTTGAAAATATAAACATTATAAATAAGGAAAAAGATAAGATAGGTGGAATGATGAAAAGAAGTACTTTTTCAATTCCCGTTTTTCTTTCTAGATCAGGTTTTTCCAAGTTAAAAAAAGTTCCACATCTGGCAATGTCATCAATATCTTCATGATTTTTATTTGCCCATTGGATTAACGGTTTTATTTGTGAATGCAGGCGAATACGGATTCCTGTCGTGAATCGGAACTGCATTAAGGCGGAGCGGCCATCTAAGATTTCTTTTATTTCTGTATCCGTACACTCAGATTTGCCATGAGAAATTTTCCAGAGTCTTGACATTAGTGTATGAGTTGATCTTGTACGTAGCCAAACAAGTCCAAACAAGAAAATAAAAAGTAGAATAGCATAAAAGATGCCAACGTAATTTTTGAATTCTATCGTGCTAATAAAATTAATAAAGGATTCCATAATTTTTTTATTTGTTGTTTAAAATAAAATTCTATAGCTTTTTCATAAAATAAGAAATGTATTATGGCAATAAAAAAGCCAATCTTGAAAGATTGGCTTTTGATATAAATCAAGAACTATAGTTAAACGTCAATATTCCCCGCCCGCAGCGCATTGGTTTCAATAAAGTTACGCCGTGGCTCAACATCATCGCCCATCAAGGTGGTGAAGATCTGATCCGCAGCAATCGCATCCTCGATCTGCACTTTCAGCAAGCGGCGCACTGTCGGGTCCATGGTGGTTTCCCACAGTTGGTCCGGGTTCATTTCGCCCAGTCCTTTGTAGCGCTGTTTGGTGACGGTGCGTTCGGCTTCGTCGCGCAGCCATTGGATGGCCTGGTGGAAGTCGGTGACGGCGATTTCCTTGATGCGCTCGCCTTCGCCGCGGCGCACGAATGCGCCTGGGCCGATCAGGCCCTGGAAGGTGGAGGCGCCGCTGGCCAGGACGGCGTAGTCGGGGCCTTGTACGAAGTCGGCGTCGATGGAGCTGACTTTGACGTTGCCGTGATGCATGCGTTCGATGCGCAGCACGTGTTTTTCCGACAGCTCGTCGGAGCGTACGTGCACTGTCACGGCCGTGTCGTTGATGGCCGCTTGCAGGGCTTGCGCCGAGGTGTCGGCCAGTTCCAGCGTGGACAGGTCCAGCTGCACGCCGGTCATGATGGCGGTCAGGGCGGCGCGGTCGATCACGCGGGTCAGGCGCGTCATGATGCTGTTCGACAAGTTGAACTTGCGTACCAGTTCGGCCAGGGTGTCGCCGGACAGGCCGTCAGCGCCTTCTTTTGGCACCAGCACGGCCGTGTTCAGGGCCACCGTCATCATGTAGGTGGCTTCTTCGGCGTCATCTTTCAGATAGCGCTCGTCGCGGCCGGCCTTGACCTTGTACAGCGGCGGTTGCGCGATGTAGATGTGGCCGCGCTCGACCAGTTGCGGCATCTGGCGGTAGAACAGGGTCAGCAGCAGGGTGCGGATGTGGGCGCCGTCGACGTCCGCATCGGTCATGATGATGATGCGGTGGTAACGCAGTTTTTCGACGTTGAATTCGTCCGGCCCGATCGAGGTGCCCAGGGTGGCGATCAGGGTGGTGATCTGCTCCGAGGACAGCATTTTTTCGAAACGGGCTTTTTCCACGTTCAGCACCTTGCCGCGCAGCGGCAGAATCGCCTGGAACTTGCGGTCGCGCCCCTGTTTTGCCGAGCCACCTGCCGAGTCACCCTCGACGATGTACAGTTCGCACAGGGCGGGGTCTTTTTCCTGGCAATCGGCCAGCTTTGCCGACAGGCCCAGGCCGTCCATGATGCCTTTGCGGCGGGTCAGGTCGCGCGCCTTGCGGGCCGCTTCGCGCGCGCGCGCCGCTTCGACGATCTTGCCGCAAATGATTTTGGCGTCGTTCGGTTTTTCTTGCAGGTAATCTGCCAGGGTCTTGGCGACGATCTCTTCGACCGGGCCGCGCACTTCGGACGAGACCAGCTTGTCTTTCGTCTGCGACGAGAATTTCGGTTCCGGCACTTTCACCGACAAGACGCAGGTCAAGCCTTCGCGCATGTCGTCGCCGTTGATTTCCACTTTCGCCTTCTTGGCAAATTCGTGTTCGTCGATGTATTTGTTGATCACGCGCGTCATCGCTGCGCGCAGGCCCGTCAAGTGGGTGCCGCCGTCGCGTTGCGGGATGTTATTGGTGAAGCACAAGACTTGTTCATTGTAGGCATCGTTCCACTGCATCGACACGTCGACCGTGATATTGGTGCCCTGGTCCGACTGGCGCTCGCCGGTGGCCTGGAAAATGGTCGGGTGCAAGACCGATTTGGCCTTGTTGATGTATTCCACGAAACCACGGGTGCCGCCTTCGAAGGCGAATACTTCTTCCTTGCCCGTGCGCTGGTCGGACAACTTGATGTTCACGCCATTGTTCAGGAAGGACAGTTCGCGGATGCGCTTGGCCAGGATTTCGTAGTGGAATTCCACGTGGGTAAAAATTTCTTCGTCGGCCCAGAAGTGCACGTCGGTGCCGCGCTTGTCGGTGTCGCCGATGACCTGGATAGGCGAAACGGCCACGCCATCGCGCATTTCGACGATGCGGTTTTGCGGCACGCCACGCACGAATTCCATGTAATGGACTTTGCCGTCGCGGCGGATGGTCAGTTTCAGCAGTTTCGACAGGCCGTTGACGCATGATACGCCCACGCCGTGCAAGCCGCCCGATACTTTATACGAGTTCTGGTCGAACTTGCCGCCTGCGTGCAGTTCGGTCATGACGATCTCGGCAGCGCTGCGTTTCGGCTCGTGCTTGTCGTCCATTTTCAGGCCGGTCGGCACGCCGCGGCCATTGTCGGTAATCGAGATCGAATTATCCGCGTGGATGGTGACGTGGATTTCCGTGCAGTGGCCGGCCAGCGATTCATCGATCGAGTTGTCCAGCACCTCGAACACCAGATGGTGCAAGCCGGTGCCGTCCGAGGTGTCGCCAATATACATGCCGGGGCGTTTGCGTACGGCTTCCAGGCCTTCCAGGATCTGGATGGAGGAGGCGCCGTATTCTTCCGTTTTGGCCTGGATCGGGGTGTCTTGTGGATTCTCGGACATGGACTGCTTTCTCAATTAACTGGTACTGTTCCGGGGTCAGAGCCTTCGGGTCTGACCCCAGCTTTTCATTGGGTTTCTTGATTGCGTGATATTGCATTTAAGCCAACGGCAACTGCTGAGGTCAGACGGGGACGCCGAGTCCCGGCGGGTCTGACCCCTTTGATTAAATGCGCATCGGCATGACGACATATTTAAAGTCGGCATTGTCCGGGATGGAAATCAAGGCGGACGAATTCGAGTCGCCCAGCGCGATGTTGACATATTCGCACTTCAGGTTGTTCAGCACGTCCAGCAAATAGGTCACGTTGAAGCCGATGTCGACGGCATCGCCGCCGTAGTCGATTTCCAGTTCCTCGACCGCTTCTTCCTGGTCGGCGTTGGTCGAGCTGATCTTCATGCTGCCCGGGGTGATGATGCAGCGCACGCCCTTGAACTTGTCGCTGGTCATGATGGCGGCGCGTTGCAGCGAGCGCAGCAGTTCATCGCGGCCGATCGTGAAGTCGTTTTTATAACCCTTTGGAATCACGCGCGTGTAGTCAGGGAACTTGCCTTCCACCAGTTTCGAGATCAGCTCGATGTCGGCAAAGGTCAGCTTGACCTGGTTGGCGGCGATGTCCAGTTGTACTGGTTCATCGTTTTCTTCCAGCAGGCGCTGCAGTTCGATGATGGTCTTGCGCGGAATAATGACTTCCTGGCGCGCAAAAGTTTGCTCGGTCGCCACTTGGCAGAAGGCCAGGCGGTGGCCGTCGGTCGCCACGGCGATCACGTTATTGCCATCGAGAACCAGCAGCAAGCCGTTCAGGTAATAGCGGATGTCTTGCTGCGCCATCGAGAAATGCACCATGTTGAACAGGTGTTTCAGGGTTTTTTGGGGCAGGGTGACGGTCGCGTTATAGCTTTCCGCTTGTTGCACGGTTGGAAACTCTTCCGCCGCCAGGGTTTGCAGCGCGAAACGCGACTTGCCCGTTTGCACGGTCAGGCGCTTGTTCAGCAGGGTCATCGTGACGTCGCCCGATTCCGGCAGCGCGCGCAGGATGTCGAGCAGCTTGCGTGCGGCCACGGTGGTGCCCGTCACATCGGCGCCCGAACCGATTTCCGCGTGCGTGGTGATCTGCACTTCGGTGTCGGTGGACAGGAAGGAGACATTTTCACCGTCTTTGCGGATGAGGATATTGGCCAGAATCGGCATAGTGTGCCGACGCTCGACAATACCGCTCACGATCTGCAGTGGCCGGAGAAGGGTATCTCGGGTGGTTTTGACCAATTGCATATTTATCCTCAATCTATAGGTTTAACAATACTTAGTTTAACGTATTTATTTAACAATGTTGCTCTGGAAGCTGCTCTGCAAAGTCCGACGGATCAGCCGCGGACCCTCTTCCAGATAATAAGGGTAAAGCACGATTTGAGCCAGTGTTGCGGCTGCGTGCTCTAGCCTTTTAAAGTTTGCTCAAGAACGTGCAATTCGTGGTTGCATTCCGGATTTTTTGTGCGGTCCAGCGCGATCTTGCGCACCGCGTGCAACACGGTGGTGTGGTCGCGGCCGCCGAACAGTTCGCCGATCTCCGGCAAGCTCTTTTGCGTCAATTCCTTGGCCAGGTACATGGCGATCTGGCGCGGACGGGCAATATTGGCCGGACGGCGCTTCGAATACATGTCGGCCACCTTGATATTGAAGAAGTCGGCCACCGTTTTCTGGATGTTTTCCACGGAAATCTGGCGATTCTGTACCGACAGCAAGTCCTTCAGGGCTTCCTTGACGATATCGATGGTGATGTCTTTGCCATGAAAACGCGAGTAGGCGAGGATCTTGCGCAGCGCGCCTTCCAGTTCGCGCACGTTCGAGCGCAAGTGCTTGGCGACAAAGAACGCCACGTCGTCGGAGAAGGTCACGCCTTCCTGCTTGGCTTTTTTCAACAGGATCGCCACGCGCATTTCCAGTTCCGGCGGTTCGATGGCCACCGTCAGGCCCGAGTCGAAGCGCGAAATCAAACGGTCATCCATGCCGGTGATTTCTTTCGGATAGGTATCCGAGGTGATGATGATCTGTTTCTTGGCAGCAATCAGTGCTTCAAACGCATAAAAGAACTCTTCCTGCGTGCGGCTCTTGCCGCCGAAGAATTGAATATCATCGATCAACAGCATGTCGAGCGAGTGATAGTAGTGCTTGAAGTCGTCGAAACCCTTGCGTTGGTAAGCGGTCACTACGTCGCGAACGTACTGTTCTGCGTGGATGTAGCGGATCTTCGCGCCCGGATTGTCGGCCATCACCTGGTTGCCGATGGCATGGATCAAGTGGGTCTTGCCGAGGCCCACGCCGCCGTAGAAGAACAGCGGGTTATACGACACGCCGGGATTGTTCGCCACCTGGATCGCGGCGGCGCGCGCCAATTGGTTGGCCTTGCCGGTGACGAAGCTGTCGAAGGTCAAATCAGTGTTGATGCGGCTTTGCTCGCGGCGCGGCGCGGCGCCGATACTCAGTTCCGGCACGCTCGGCGGCGCTTCCACGGCGCTGCGCGCACTGGGCGCGCCGCCATTCGGATCGCTGGCCGGGGTGCTGGCGGCAACTGGTTTTTTAGGCAATGCCAGGCGCGGATCGAGCACGAACTGCACGTCCGTGGGCGCTTCAAAGTATTGCACCGCCAATGCGGTGATGCGGCTGGCGAACTGGGTCTTGACCCAATCGAGCTTGAATCGATTGGGCGCAGCAATGCGCAGCTTGCCCTCTTCGTAATCGAGAGGGATAAGCGGTTTTATCCACGCACTGAATTGTTGCGGTGTCAGCTCCAGTTCCAACTGCGCGGAACAGGCCTGCCAGAAATTATCCATGAATCGTCTATGTGAAAAGGTGTGGGAGGGCGTATCGATTCTGCCCTGCGGTCACCGTGTTGCAAGGCCGGCGTCGCGCGAGGGCTCGCCACACGTAACGCGCTATTCTACTCCCGACCGTCAAAGTTATCCACAGGCGCGACGCTTATTTTTATGTGGGGTGCGTGGCGGCATGTGCATAAGACGCGACTTATCCTCACTGTTTTTCGCCGCCATCGAGTGCTGATGCGGCATAGCGCCCTATGATGCCAAGTGGAAAATCCCTGGCGATCACGGCAATCCTTGACAACAGGGGGCCATATGCTGAATAATTCAGGGTTCCCCGCCCGTATTCCGTGTTTATTCATTTGGAACGACAATATGGACTAAGCGTGGATTAACGACGCAGTAGCAGATTTGCTACGCGTTTCAGCGGGCGATGAGATTGGCCAGCTTGTGCCTTGGCATAAGTGCGCGATTGTCATTGGCACCAAAAACTGACGGGACGTCAGACCCGATTTTGCATTTTTTTTGTTTTTAGCGAGACCAACATGAAACGTACTTACCAACCTTCCGTCGTTCGCCGTAAGCGTACGCACGGCTTCCGCGCTCGTATGGCTACCCGTGGTGGCCGTGATGTGCTCAACGCACGTCGCGCAAAAGGCCGCAAACGTCTGGCCGTCTAGGCTTGTCGTTGACAGCTGATCGCGTGGCTAGCTGTACTCCAGTCGGCAATTTTCGCGAAGGTTCACACGACTTCGCGCGCTTTCGGCGTATCGTTAAAACGGATGAATTTTCATCCGTTTTTCGTTTGCGCCCTTCGCAAAAAACAGCGCATTTTGTGCTGTACACCCGACATAATCAATTGCCGCATGCGCGGCTGGGCGTCGTTGTGGCCAAGCGTTTCGCGCCCCGCGCGGCGACCCGCAACACGATCAAGCGCGTGACGCGCGAGCTGTTTCGCAACAGCGCGCTGCCGCCGGTCGACTGTGTGGTGCGCCTGTCGCGCGCCGTCAACAGCAAGGATGGTCCGGCCACCACGGCCAGGCTGAAGGCCGAACTGCGCGATGAACTGAGCCGCTTGTTTGCGGCGCAAGTCGCCGCCCAGGCCCGCTCGTCCGCTGCGGCGCCACCACCGTCCGTGCCATGAAAACCCTGCTGCTGTTCTTGCTGCGTGCTTATCAGTTACTGATCAGCCCCGTGCTGGGACAGAATTGCCGTTTCTATCCTAGCTGTTCGCACTATGCGATGGAAGCGTTGCGCGTGCACGGCGCCGCCAAGGGCAGCCTGCTGGCTGCCAAACGCGTCTGCCGCTGCCACCCCTGGAATGAAGGGGGCGTCGATCCGGTACCACCGGCCGATGGCAAACAATCTTCAACGACCGCTTGCGGTTGCAACCACTCCTGACAAATACCCTAATGGATATCAATAAACGTACCATCCTGTGGATCGTGTTTTCCGTCTCGCTGGTAATTCTCTGGAACGAATGGATGATCTCGAACGGCAAGCCGTCGATGTTCTCCTCGAACACGGAACAAACCGCGAAGGCCCCCGTTTCCCCAGCCGCGACCGTTTTGCCGGCGACCGGCGGTGTGACCACAGGCGCGCCTGGCGATAGCGCTGATCCCGCCGCTTTCAAGAGCGAGCGCATTACCATCACCACCGATGTCATCAAGGTCGATATCGACACGCTGGGTGCCCAGGTCAAGCGTCTGGAATTGCTGAAATTCAAGGGCGCGGGCAATCCGGGCTGGTTCGGCGGCTGCTTCGGCCTGTTCAAGGCTTGCCAGCCTGACGCCGGCAAGGAAAATGAAGTGCTGTTCGACGAAGGCGCGAACCATACGTATGTGGCGCAATCGGGTCTGATTGGCGGTCCTTTCCCTACGCATAACACCGGTTTCACGGTATTGCCTGGCGTGCGCACCCTGGGTGACGGCAAGCAGATTCAACTGGTGATGGAAGCCGTGCAAGGCGGCGTCAAGCTGACCAAGACGTTTACCTTTACCCGCGGCGATTATGTGATCGATGTGCGCGATAGTGTATCGAACGTGGGCACCACGCCAGTTTCGCCACAGTTGTACATGCAACTGGTTCATGACGGCAACAAGCCGGTGGGCGACTCGTTCTTCAACAGCAGCTACACGGGCCCGACCCTGTACACGCCGCAAGACAAGTACCAGAAGCTGACGTTCGAGAAAATCGAAAAAGCCACCCTGGAAGATGAGAAAAAAGGCACGGACGCGGCCATGAAGGGCTTGCATCCGCAAAAAGCGGACGGCGGCTGGTTTGCTATTTCGCAACACTTCTTTGTCTCGGCGTTTATCCCGCCAGCAAATATCGCACGCGATATCTTCACCAAGAAACTGTCGACCAACCTGTACGCGATAGGCAACGTGGTGTCCCTGCCGACCCTGGCGCCTGGCGCCTCGGCTGCGCTGGACAGCAAGCTGTACTCCGGTCCGCAAATCGCCCACCTGCTCGAGCCTGTCTCGCCTGGCCTGGAACTGGTCAAGGATTATGGCTGGCTGACCATCATCGCCAAGCCGATCTTCTGGGTCATGGAACACATCCATAGCGTGCTGGGTAACTGGGGCTGGACGATCATCGCCTTCACCATCCTGATCAAGCTGGCCTTCTTCCCGCTGTCGGCTGCCGGCTACCGCAGCATGGCCAAGATGAAACTGGTCACGCCGAAGATGCAGGCGATCCGCGAGCGCTATAAAGGCGATCCGCAAAAGATGAACCAGGCCACGATGGAGCTGTACAAGACTGAAAAGATCAATCCGCTGGGCGGCTGCCTGCCGATTCTGATCCAGATGCCGGTCTTTATCGCCCTGTACTGGGTGCTGAACGCGTCGGTGGAAATCCGAGGCGCGCCATGGATCGGCTGGATCACCGACCTGGCACAGCATGACCCATGGTGCATCCTGCCAGTGCTGTACGCGATCTCGATGTTTATCACGACCAAGCTGAACCCGGCTCCGGCCGATCCGATGCAGGCGAAGATGATGCTGTTCATGCCGCTGGCATTCTCGGTGATGTTCTTCTTCTTCCCATCGGGCCTGGTACTGTACTGGGTCGTCAATAACGTCCTGTCGATCGGCCAGCAATGGGTGATCACCAAGAAATACGCGCCAGCCGCCGCCAAGTAAGCACGGCCCGCGAACCGAAAGCCCGCCTCGCGCGGGCTTTTTTTGCGCCTGCTTTTGCCCTGAAATAATCTACAATATCCCCATGAAACTCGACTCTTCCCCTATCGCCGCCATCGCCACCGCTCCCGGACGCGGCGGCATCGGCGTGGTACGCGCCTCCGGCAAAAATCTCGCTCCCCTGATGACAGCCCTGTTCGGGACCCAGGCCTTGAAACCGCGCCACGCCAGCTACCTGCCGTTTACGCAGGCCGATGGCAGCCTGATCGACCAGGGCATCGCCATCCACTTCAAGGGACCGAACTCGTACACGGGCGAAGACGTGCTGGAATTGCAGGGCCATGGCGGCCCGGTGGTGCTGCAATTGCTGCTGGCGCGGGTGCTGGAAGCGGGCAAGGACAGCGGCTTGCGCCTGGCCGAGCCCGGCGAATTCACGCGCCGTGCTTTTCTGAACGACAAGCTGGATCTGGCGCAAGCCGAGGCGGTGGCCGACCTGATCGATGCGTCGACCGAAGCGGCGGCAAAATCGGCCTCGCAATCGCTGTCGGGCGCTTTTTCCAAGACCATCCACGAACTGGTGGAGCAAGTGACGGGCTTGCGCATGCTGGTCGAAGCCACGCTGGATTTCCCGGAAGAAGAAATCGACTTCCTGGAAAAATCGAATGCGCGTGGCCAATTAAAAGCCGTGATCGAGGCCTTGAATAAAGTGTTCAGCCAGGCGGCGCAAGGCGCGCTGCTGCGCGAAGGCTTGAACGTGGTGCTGGCCGGCCAGCCCAATGTGGGTAAATCGTCGTTGCTGAACGCGCTGGCCGGCGCCGACGTGGCGATCGTCACGCCGATCGCCGGCACCACGCGCGACAAGGTCAGCGAAACCATCCAGATCGAAGGCATACCGCTCAACATCATCGACACGGCCGGCATTCGCAATGCCGGCGAGAACATCGACGCCGTCGAGCGCATCGGCATCGAGCGTACCTGGGGCGAGATCGGCAAGGCGGACGTGATCCTGCACTTGCTCGACGCCGACCAGGGCCCGACCCTGGCCGATGAAACCATCGTCGCCGCCTTCCCCGAAGGCGTGCCCGTGGTGCGCGTATGGAACAAGATCGATTTATCCGGCCACAAGCCCAGCGTGGATGTGTTGCCGGACGCCACCCACGTGTATCTGTCGGCGCACGACCATCTGGGCATCGACCTGTTGCGCGCCGAACTGCTGCGCATCGCCGGCTGGCAACAGACGGGCGAATCGCTGTATCTGGCGCGCGAACGCCATCTGATCGCCTTGAAATCTGCCGGCAAGCATTTGAATATCGCTGCCGAACACGCGGCCCAGGACGACCAGTCGCTGGACCTGTTCGCCGAAGAACTGCGCCTGGCGCAGGTGCAACTGTCGAGCATCACCGGTGAATTCTCGCCCGACGATTTGCTGGGCGTGATTTTCAGCCGTTTCTGTATCGGTAAATAAGACGGATCCGGTTTCTGCTTATTGCGCGGCCGTCGCAGCGCGGCTGCTGCGCGCAAAAGCGCTCGGCGACAGGCCAACCGAGCGGCTGAAGGCCGTGCTAAAGGCACTGGCCGATTGATAACCGATCGCATGCGCCACTTCCCCCAGGGACAGGCCATCGTGCCATAACATGTCCTTGGCCAGGGCCATGCGCCACCGCAGCACGTATTCCATGGGGGGAATACCCAGCACCTGCATGAAGCGCGCGGCAAACGCGGCACGCGACATGCCGGCCTGGCCGGCGAGGTCTTCCACCGTCCAGCGCCTGGCCACATCGGCATGCACCAGGCGCAGCGCCACCGCCATGCGCGTATCGCTCAGGCCGGCAAGCAGGCCGGACATTGCCTCTCGCCCTGCCGGCGGTTGCCAGCGCAGCGCTTCAATCAGCATCACTTCCACCAGGCGCATCAGGATGGCGTCGGCACCCGGCCGTTGCGACTGCGTTTCCGTGCCGATGGCGCGCACGATCCAGGCCAGGTGGTCTGCGCCGCTATCGGCAGCCTTGATATGGATCACGGACGGCAGCAAACTCACCAGCAGCGGAGCGCTGGTGGGATCGAATAGAAAGTAGCCGCCCAGCATGCGGATGGCAGGCGCGTCTTGCTGGTTGCCATGGTGCACTTCCCCGGTCGGACTCGCTTCCGCGATGCGCGTAACCGGCCGTTCCAGGGCGGCCAGGTCGCTGCCCATGCGAAAGCCCGGCGTGGCGGGCAACAGGATGTAATCGCCAGGCTCCATCAGGAATGGTGCGCTGGCGTCGAGCTGCATCCAGCAGGAACCCTCCAGCATCAGGCAGAAACTGGGCTGGCCATAGTTTGGGTATTGCACCGCCCAGCTGCCTGAGCCGCTGACGAATTTCGACAGGACGGTGCGTGGCCGCAAGAGGCCAACGATGGCAGCTAGAGGGTCACTATTTAGATGATCGCGCATGATTCAAAGACTACCCGCTATGGATCGTCTTGGTCAAGCACCTTATCATGAATCTTACTTTTTAAAGGAGATGCACATGAAAACGGTATTGATCACAGGTTGTTCCTCGGGTTACGGCAAGGCGACGGCCGAGCACTTTCTGGCGCAGGGCTGGAATGTCATCGCCACCATGCGCAAGCCCGATCCCGCCTTGCTGCAGGGGCCGGCCGAGCGCCTTTGCGTGGTCCCGCTCGATATTATGGATGAAGACAGCATAAGCGGCGCCATACGCCTGGGCCAGGCGGCCTTTGGCAAGATCGACGTGCTGGTCAACAATGCCGGCATCGGCCTGTTTTCGGCATTTGAAGCCACGCCGGCCGCGACCATCCGCGAAGTGTTTGAAACAAACACTTTCGGCGTGATGGCCATGACGCAAGCCGTGATACCGGGCATGCGCGCAGCGGGCGAAGGCATGATCATCAATGTGACGTCGAGCGTGTGTTTTGCCGGCATGCCGCTGGTCGCCCCGTATGCGGCCAGCAAATTTGCCATCGAAGGTTTTACGGAGTCGCTGTTTTATGAACTCGATTGCGTCGGCTTGCGCGTCAAACTGGTCGAGCCTGGCTATGGTCCGAATACGCGCTTCACGGCCAACGCAGGCGAGCGCATGAATGGCCTGGTATCCCCGGCCTACGCCGCTTACGCAGGACAATTGATGGCGCAATGGGCGAGTCCCGGCGCCATTACCGAAGCGCAAGACGTTGCCGAGACCATCTTTACCGCCGCCAACGACCAGTCCGATCAATTGCGCTTTGCGGCGGGCGCCGACAGTCTCCATCTGGCCCATGCGCGCTGGAATAGCACGGACGAGCAATTCCTGTCCGGAATGCGCGCCATGATGCGGATGAAAAAATGACTCCCGTGAAAGCCCTCCCGTGGCTGCCATGGTGCGTCTGCGCCTGCCTGCTGCTGGCCGGCCTGCTGATGGCTGGCTGCGTCAGCCAGCGGCACGATACGGTGACCGGCGTGGCGGAAGTACGCAGCCTGGCGCAGGTGCGCGGCGATGCCATCCTTCGTCCACGTCATGCCGGCGCGCGTCCCGTGCTGGGCCTGGCGCTGGGCGGCGGCGGGCTGCGCGGTTATGCGCATGTCGGCGTGCTGCTGGCCCTGGAAGAAGCGGGTGTCGAGGTCGGACCGATTGCCGGCACATCGGCTGGCGCCGTGATCGGCGCCGCCTATGCCAGTGGCCGCAGTGCCGCCGATATCCGCCAGCTTGCACTGCAGGCGGATATCGGAAGCCTGACTGACTGGCGGCTGAGCACGGTGTCTTTCATGCGTGGCGACGCCCTGGAGCGGTGGGCCGCCGCAATGGCGGGCAATACGGCGATCGAAGCCATGCCGCGCCGCTTCGGCGCCGTGGCCGCGCTGATCGAGAGTGGTGAAGCGGTCTTGATTGAAACCGGCGACCCGGGCCTGGCGATACGCGCATCGGCCGCGGTGCCTGGCGCAATGCCCGCCGTTCCTTCAGCGCGCGGTCCACTGGTCGATGGGGGCATTTCCAGCCTGGTGCCGGTGCGCTTTGCCCGTGCGATGGGGGCGGAGGTGGTTATCGGCGTGGATATTTATTGCCAAAGTCCGCGCCAGCAGGGGAGTTCATTCCTGACGGCGTTTGCCAAGGTTGCGCATACCCAGACTTGTCTCGTGAGCCGTCCGGAAATGCTGGAAGCCGATGTGCTGATCGCCCCCAGCGTGAGCGTGACCGACATGCACGACGCTGCCCAGCGTACGCAAGCCATCATGGCGGGTTATCAGGCGGCAAAGAACGCCATGCCACGGATCCTCGCACTGCTGGATCAGGAGCCTCTACATAAGTTTTCCTTGCAGACAAGCGCCCATTGAGAATTGTCATATACGGCAAACAGCGCTGGCGTAATCTTGCTGAGCGGCCTTGAAGTGCCGCTAGGAAAGGAAGCGCCATGGAGAGCACACAGCCGGAAGTCGTGGAAGGCGAGCGGGACATGACAGCAAGCCTGTCATTGCCTTCTGCGCCGGAACTGATCGCGGTCTTGCCGCCCAAGGGCGCGTGTTGGTATTGCGATAAGCCACTCGATGCGGTGCGCCGTTTTTGCGGCAGGAATTGCAGCGCGGCGTATGCGGAAGAAGCGCAATACCAGGCTTGGAAGGCTTAGCGGCAGCGCAACAGCGCCGCCAGGGCGGCGTCGAAATCGAATTCATGCGCGGCCGCCGCCACTTCCTGATACACGTTGACGCCCAGGCTGGCGGCCAGCAGGGTGGCGGAATTTTCCAGGATATCGATGGCTGCGCCGTCGCCTTCGCGCAAATGGCTGGCCAGGCGCGCCAGCAGCAGCTGGATGGCGGGGGCGGCCGGATCGGGCGCCATGTCTTGCGCCGCGATATGTTTTTCCTCTGGCGTGCCCAGCAGGTTGCTGACTGCCTTCAATAATTGATCCTGCGCCAGTTCCAGTTGCTGCATCTGCTGTTGCAAATCAGGCGCCTGGGCGCGCAGCGATGCTTCCAGGGCCAGCGACAGCGCATGGACGCGGTGGGCGCCTATCATGCCGGCAGCGCCTTTCAGGCTATGGGTTTTCAGCCGGGCCGAGGCATAGTTGCCAGCCTTGAATTCGCTGCGGATCTGGCAGGGCGTGGCGCCATGGTCGTGCAGGAAGCGGCGCAGGATTTTCAGGTACAGGATGCGGTCGCCCATAATGCGGCCCAGTCCGGTCTCGATATCGAGAACCGGAGCCGTGGCGGCCTCGTCATCGCAAGTGGCGTTTTGTTTCAGCATGGCTGATCTGCAGGGTAAAGCCCGAACCTTGTCGATTACGTGAAAAGCGGGAACAGCAATTCTACATCCGGATATCCTTGAGGCCGTGTTCGTTTGATGTCTTCACGTCAGCGGGTAGTAAATGACCAGGTACGCACGACCGCTGCGCCATTGACGGTGCCGGTGAAGCTGACATCATAGGTACTGGCCGCCGACAGCGTGGACAGGGGAATGATGGAAGCGGCCGAGGCCGGCGTATTCGTGTCAGTGGCTTTTTTCAGCAGCAGCACCGTCAAATCGCTGCTGGCGCCACGCTGGCGCACGGTGAAGCTGGTGACGTTGAGGGTGTCGTAGATGTTCGCATGGATGCTGATCGGGTAGCCGACGATATCCTGGTTCGGTACGGGATCGGGCGATTCGTTGTCGCTGGAGAAACTGGTCGCCACCTTGGTCTGGCCATTGAACGGGTAGGTGACGACTTGTCCATTCGACAATCCTGGGCCATAACCGTTGTTGGCGGCAAAATCGGTGGTGAAATAGGCGTAGCCGCTGGTGCTGACGGCGGCGCCCGCGCCGGCTTCCTTGAAGATCGGTTCAAAGATGACGAAGCGGTGATAAATGGCGGTGATCAATTCTTCGGCCAGGTAAAAGCCCGAGGTATTCGCGGCGCCGGCGATGACTTCGCCGTAGGCATAGGAATTGGATGTGTTGATCACATAGCCGGCATTGCTCAGCCGGTCTGCCAGCTTGACGCCGGTGAAACCGGGTTTGCCGGCAACCTGCTCGTGCGATACCGTGTTATTGGCTTTCAGATAATCGGAGTGCCCCTGCGCCGCCCGGTCGATCAGGCTGTTGCGCGACAGGCTGGCCAGGCCGATCTGGCCGCGCCGGTAATTGATCCAGTTATAGCCGTCCGTGGCGATGTTGTTGGTCGCGACCGGTGCCCCCGGTTCCTGCGTCAATTGCGACGCCGGCGTGGATGGCGATAGCGCCGTGTTGTTACTCGTATCGCTGCCCCCGCCGCCGCAGGCACTGAGCAATGCTGCGGTCAAGAGGGCGGGGATCCATGGTTTCCAACGCTGGGATGAGGCGATCAAGCTGGCTCCTGTGTCAAAAGGTAAGGCTGATAGTCGAGCTGAATATGAACGGATACTGGCAAGGCGGCAACCTTGTGAATCGATTCTAAGGCATTTTTATGTGCTGTAGAGCATCATTGCAAAGATATCTCATTGCTGTGTGCGGCTGTCCACATCTGCGGTGCCGCACGCGCGCAGGGTAGAATGAGCATAGTGCATCGTTTGCGTTTCCGCTGCTTTTATACTGATTTTTTTGATTGTCCATAATTTGAACACCTTGCCCAAGTCGCGCCTTCACCGCGCCAAATACGCCTTGCCCAGCATGGTGACTTTGCTTTCGATAGCATGTGGCTTTGCCAGCATCGTTATTTCCGTCGATAACGCCGGTGTGGGCGACCCCGCCGAGTACCGCCTGGCGGCCGTGCTGCTGGTGCTGGCCGGGGTGTTTGACGCGCTCGATGGCTTTGTGGCGCGCGCCACCGGCACCAGTTCGCAGTTCGGCGTGCAGCTTGACTCGATCGCCGACGTGATGAATTTCGGTTGTGCGCCAGCGGTCTTGTTGTATTGCTATGGTTTTGTGCAGATGGGCGTGCATGATCCGTTGCTGCTGCGTTTTGGCGGCATGGCCAGCTTTTTCTTCGTGGCCTGCGGCGCCATGCGCCTGGCGCGTTTCAATGTGAACGTGGGCCGTACCGACCCGCTGTATTTTGTCGGCATGCCGATTACGGCCGGCGCTGCCTGCGTGGCCGCCGTGGTGGTGGCGTGGCCGGCGCCGATCGATGCACAGCTGCACAGCTATCTGCTGATGCTGTTGCTGGTGGGCGTGGGCAGCCTGATGGTGTCGACCTTGCGTTTCCCCAGCTCCAAGCAAAAGAAAAGCCTGGCCGCCTTGCTGGTGCTGATCCTGGCAATCGCCGCGCTGGTGTGGCTGAAAACCAGTTTCTTTGCCTTCTTCTTCGCCGTCTACATCGTCGCCACGCTGGTGTTGAACCTGGCGTGGTACCTGGGGTGGCGCGGTATTGCCTTGCCCCAGGTATTCAACGATCCCGACGAGATGGATTAGAACGCCTATAAACCTGCTGCGCGTCGTGATTTGCGGCCTGCGATGCTCACTGTGCATGCGCACAGCTGCGCTTCTTAGCCACAACTGACTTCCGCTCGCTACGGTTTTATTAGGCGTTCAGACTGTTACGCCACCTCGTGCCCACGCGCGGCGCGCAGGATGGTGAACCATTCGTTGCGGCTGAGCGTGAATTGCGTGCCTTCCACGGCCACGCCCACCGCTTCGATGCGGCCGGTGCCCGTCAGTGGCAGCGGGCGCGATGGCAGTTGCATGATCCACGCAAACACCACGCTGGCAAACGGACGCTGATGCGCGTCGGCGATGGCCTTGATGACATTGCGCAGGTTTTCCACGTTCGCATCGCCACCCTGGAACAAACGGCCACCGGCCAGCGGCGACCAGATCATCGGCGACACATTCAGGTCTTGCAAGCCATCGAAGGTTTCATCGAACAGCGGCGCCACGTGCAGCGGCGAAAACTCGACCTGGTTCGTCACCAGCGGGAAGCGCCGGTTCAGGCTCTCGAACTGGTGGCGGCTGAAATTCGACACGCCGAAATGCAGCACCTTGCCCGCGTTCTTCAATTGCGTGAACGCGCCGGCGATTTCATCGAAGTTCATCAGCGGATCAGGACGGTGGATCAGCAGCAAGTCCAGGCGGTCCGTGCGCAGCTGGCGCAAGGATTGCTCGACCGACGCGGTGATGTGCGCCGCGCTGGTGTCGTAATGCTGGATCTCATGGCTGGGGTGGTGCTGCGACAGCAGCTTGATGCCGCATTTGCTGACCAGCTCCATCTTGTCGCGCAAGCCCGGCTGCAAGGCCAGCGCTTCGCCAAACAGGCCTTCGGCGCTGTAGTCGCCATAGATGTCGGCATGGTCGAAGCTGGTCACGCCCAGGGCCAGGCATTGCTCGATAAACGCCAGGCGTTGCTGCGCCGTCATGTTCCATTCGCCGATGCGCCACATGCCGGCGACGATGCGCGACAATTCGGGACCAGTGGGACTGAGGCGGCTGCGTGGCGACTGCAAGCTGGCGGGTAGTACTTGGCTCATGGAAGGCTTTCTGATGAAGGCGGGTGGATAATCCTGATGATTATAGCCAGCAATTGAGCAATGAGTGCAGGAGATGGTAGCGCTTCCACTTGCTATCCTGGCCGCGAAAAAAAATGCCCGCAGCATGGCGGGCATTTTTCATGGGGACGATGGCGGGCTGGCGATTATTTCAGCCACAGGCGCATCGAATCCCAGGCGCGGCCAAAGATGGTGGCCTGGTTGATCGGTTCCAGCGCCACCACTGGCAGTTCCAGCAGCACTTTATCGTCGACCATCATTTTCAGTTTGCCGACCGGTGCATTCTCGGCCAATGGCGCCACCAGCGGATCTTTGCGTTCCAGCACTGGTTTCATCTTGGCGGCAACGCCTTTCGGTACGGTCACCAGCACGTCGCGCGCGAAACCGATTTTCACGGTGCCTTTCGAGCCTTTCCACACTTCCGGCGTGGCCACGGCCTGGCCTTTCGAGTACAGCTTGACCGTATCGAAGTTCTGGAAGCCCCAGTTCAGCAGCTTCTGGCTTTCCTGCGTACGGGCCTGGTCGGAGGTGGTGCCCAGCACCACGGAAATCAGGCGGCGCTCGCCCGAACCGCCAGGGCGGCGGGCCGAGGCGATCATGCAAAAGCCGGCCGCTTCCGTGTGGCCCGTTTTCATGCCGTCAACGGTAGGATCGAGCCACAGCAGGCGGTTGCGGTTAGGCTGGGTGATCTTGTTGTAGGTAAAGCTCTTGATGGAATCGATTTTATAGAATTCCGGGTAGTCGAGGATCACGCGCGAGGCCAGCACGGACAAGTCTTGTGCCGTGGAATAGTTCTCAGGGCTAGGCAAGCCGTGTGGGTTGCCAAAATGGGTGTTTTTCAAGCCCATGCGTTGCGCTTCGCGGTTCATCAGCACCACGAACGTGCCTTCATCGCCGGCGACGGCTTCGGCCAGCGCCACGGCGGCGTCGTTACCCGATTGAATCATCAAACCATGCAGCAAGTCATCGATGGAGACTGGCGTGGCAGGATCGATGAACATTTTCGAGCTGCTGGAATCGACTTTCCACGCGTGCACGGAGACATTCACTTTTTGATCGAGCGTCAGTTTCTTTTCACGCAGGGCGGCAAACGTCAGGTATGCCGTCATGATCTTCGTCAGGGACGCCGGTTCGATGCGGGCATTCGGATCTTGCGAAGCAATGATCTGGCCACTGGTGGCGTCGAGCAGCAGCCAGGACTTGGCGGCGATGGTCGGGGCCGGAATGGTTTGCGCAAAGGCGGAAGATAGGAAAAGTACACTGGAGGCCAGTGCCGCTAAGAGTTTTTTCATGGAGGCTGGTCTGCGAAAAAGATGAAGGCTGAGGACCATGTCGCTTATGCTGACACGGTCGCGTGGAAAAAACGGACTAATTATAGCCGTGGAAATGGTAGTAAGCCCACACTTCAGTGCTCGTCTTGCGCCGATACCGGTTTATCGCCATGCCACAGCGCGATCACCAGATTCTTGATGTGATTGAGCTTGCGGTGGAAAAAGTGGTCGGCGCCCGGAATCACGATCACGGGAATGTCTTGCGGCCGCGCCCAGTCGAACACGGCGGACAAGGGAATTGTCTCGTCGAGCTCGCCGTGGATCAAAATGGTGTCGGCAGGAATGTCGGCCATGGCCCATTTGCCGGCCGCGCTGCCGATCAGCGCCAGGCGCTCGGCCGGGGTACCGGCGGCGCTCAGGCGTTCCTGCAGTTTCGACTGCACGAAGGTGCCAAACGAGAAGCCGGACAAGGCTACTGGCAAGCCGGGGTACAGCTTGAGCATGTGTTCGTATAGCAGTTGCATATCGTCGGTTTCGCCTGCGCCATGGTCGTGCACGCCTTCCGAAGCGCCGACGCCGCGAAAGTTGATGCGCGCCACCACATAACCGAGGGCGACAAAGGCGCGCGCCAGGGTTTGCGTGACCTTGTTATCCATCGTGCCGCCATACAGCGGATGCGGATGGGCAACCAGTGCGATGCCGCGCGGGGTGTCTGCCGGGAAATCGAGCAAGCCTTCCATGCTGCCTGCATGGCCGGCAAGGGTAAATTTTTCCGAGTTTCTGTTCATGATGCTCATACTGGTGACGTAGGCTTAAATTAAAGTTAAAGCGTGAGATGAATAAAGATTAAATCAACACTGCTTAAATTTTGAGGCGGTCGACGACTTTGCCGCCCACCAGGTGGGTGTCGATGATTTCATCGATATCGCTGTTGTCGACATAGGTGTACCAGGTCGCTTCCGGGTAGATGACCAGCACCGGTCCCTCTTCGCAGCGGTCCAGGCAGCCAGCCTGGTTGATGCGGATCTTGCCCGCGCCATTCATGTTCAAGTCCTTGATGCGACGCTTGCAATGTTTTTGCGCGCTTTCCGCGCCATGGTCGCCGCAGCTGTTGCGGCCGTCTTCACGTTTGTTCATGCAGAAAAAAACGTGGCGTTCAAAATACGATGCTTCGCTCATACAGTTCTCCTGCGATATTCTCAATGCGCCATCATAACGCTTATGGAGGGTCGCCGCGACGTTGGCGCTGTACATCTTCTTGCCGATTCAGCCTGTGCGAAGGCAGGCACAGGAACCACAAGGTGACGAATGGCCACAGCAAGGCCAGGAATTGCGCCGCGCCATTAAAGTTCAGGAACTTGCCTTGCACCCAGCCTTGCAAGGTGGACATGAAATAAGGATTGATCGGCGTGATATTCACCATGACCAGGCTCAGCAGTAATGTGGCGGTCGCCACCCGGCGCTGCGCCACATGGGGGGCGAAGGCCAGGCCGCCCAGCATGATCAGGCCGATCAAAAAGCCGCCCTGGGCGCCTGGCGTAATCCACACAAAAGCGTTTTGGGGCGAAAACAGCAGGGCGCTGGCCATGGAGCGCACCACCAGCGCGCCGCCTATCAATAGCAGCATCATGGTGGCGCGCGGTGCGCCACGGCGCAGCAGGCATAGCAAAGTCAGCACGGCGCCCGTCATGCCGCAAGCCGTGATGATGGTTTCTGATAGCCAATACTGTTCTACCGTCAAGATGGTATCGGGCCGCAGGTAGGCGGCCAGGTCGATGTCGCTACCCACCAGTGTCGACAGCCAGTCCGACAAAATCGGCAGCAATTGTCCCAGGCCGAACAGATAGCCTTGCGGATAGATTTGCGCCAGCGGCCATAGCGCGACCAGTATCAAGCCCTGGCTGGCGTGCTGGGCAAACCAGCGCTGGCGCAAGCGTAGCAAGCGGCTTTGATCGAGCAGCTTGCGGGCCGACAGCGCGCCGATGATGGCGCCCGCGCAGCAGCCGGCCGAATTGGTATAGAAATCCAGGTTCGATGACACGCGGCTGGGCAGGTAGCTTTGCACGGTTTCCATGCTGCCGGAAATGAACACGCCGCACAGGCTGGCGATCAGGATGGCCAGCCAGCCCGTGACCCGCGGAAACAGGGAATACACGATCAGCGCGCCCAGCGGCACGTAGCCGACGATATTGATGCCCACGTCGAAACCGGTCCAGTAGCGTGGCATGGCCGTGTTTTCCAGGAAGGTGAACGGCGACAGGCCCGTGCTGCGCCAGCCCGTAAACGGAAACCAGCTGGCATACACGATCAGGAAAACATAGGCGAGCAGCGCTGCGCGCGCCAGCGGCGAGTGTCTCAGGGGCGGCAGCGCTGCTGGCTGACTGTCGGCGGTTTCCGGGACAGTCATTCTTTCGGTATGTTCAGCGTGCCCAGCCAGGTGAGCAGGTCGGCGGCGATGGCGTCCGAGGCGGACGCCAGCGCTTGCGCGCCCCCTTGCGCATCGGCGCTGCGGGCGTCGCTGCTGCGGCTGAAGGTTTTCTGGTCGATCAGGCGGTGGCCGCGGAACAGCGAGGCGCGCAGCGAAACATGGCCGCTGCTTTGCGTCTGGGTATCGAAGTTTTGCGAAAAATCATCGACGTCGATGCGCAGCAGCGGTACGCCGCCGGCCGCATCGGTGGTCGACAGCACTTTGACGCCGCCCTGGGCGACACGTGTCTTCAGGCGCTGGCTCAGCAGTTGCAGCGGCGGCGTATTCCAGCGGTTGTAGGCATACGGCCGCGATTGCTGCGCATCGGCGTACAGCAAACGGTAATACATGCGCTGGCTGTCGAGCCAGGATGGGCCATTCGCGTCGGCAATCACCAGCACCGGCAGCGGCGCCGCCGTTTGTTGTGCCGCAGTCATGCCGGCACCGGCCGGGCCGAAATCATAGAAAGTGGGCACCGGGCCGCGGCTGGCGCAACCGCCCAGCAACAAGGCAGTGGCCAGGGTCAATACGGTGATTGGACGAGAGATGGACATGGGGTTCTCCTTATTTGCCTGGCGCCGAAAAGCCGGGTTCGCCCGGACCGGGCGGAATGTCGGGGGCGCCAAACAAGATGCTTTGCGGCTGTTCGTTGAGCGTGCTCATGGTGGTTTTCAGGGCGCGCATCGAGGAACGTGCTTCGCCGCTCAGGTCGATGACTTGCGGCAGTACTTCCAGTGCCACGCCGTTGGCCACCGTTTCCACCGAGTTGCCCACCTTGTCGACCGTGCCATTGACCTTGTCCAGCACGCCGCCTGGCGCCTGGATATCGTTGCCCAGTTTTTTCCAGGTTTGCGTCAGGTCAGACACGTTCTTGCTGGCCGTGCTGACGGCCGTCAGGGTTTGCCGCGTCTGTTCCGTCAATTGCGGCAATTGCACCAGGGTCGGCTGCAGCTGCTGGGGAATCGCGCCAAACGCCTTGGCCGCCTTGCTCACTTCCGTGAAGGCGCCCAGCATGGCCGCCTGGTTGTCCGGGCTTAGCAGGTTGTTGACCTTGTTGGTAATCTGTTCCGCCTGGTCGAGGATGCGCTTGCCGCGCTTTTCCAGCTGGTCGAGCAAGCCCGCGCGCAGCGGGATCAGGGTCGGCTGTTCCTTGCTGGTCCCCAGCAATTTGGAACCCACATGCTCATCGTCAAGTTGAATATAAGCAATCCCCGTGACGCCCTGGTAGCCCAGGCTGGCAAAGGTGGTGGTGGTCACCGGCGTATCGGGCGCAACGCTGATATGCACCAGGATTTGGCCCGCTTTTTGCGTATCGAAATCGATGGCGTCCACCTTGCCCACTTCCAGGCCACGGTAGCGCACGGTAGCTTGCGGGTTCAGGCCCGGCACTGACAAGGTGGTGGCCAGCAAGTAGGGCACCCGTTCCACGCGGTCGCGGTTGAACCAGACGCCGAACAGGATGGCGGCGATCAGCAGGGTGAGCGTGAAAAAGCCCGTCATCAGGGCATGTGATCTGTTTTCCATTACTTCTCCGCTTTCTTGTCTATGCCGGCGTGTTCGCCTGGCGCTGCAGCGTTGTCATTTCCATTATTCTTTTCATCGAGCGCTTCCAGCGCGCGCTTGCCGCGGTCGCCAAGGAAAAATTGCTTGATGAATGGGTGATCGAACTGGATCACCTCGCGCGTGGGGCCGATCGTGATCACGTGTTTTGCCGCCAGCACGGCGATGCGCGTGGACAGGGCGAACAGGGTGTCGAGGTCATGCGTGACCATCACCACCGTCAGGCCCAGTTCGCGGTGCAGCGACTGGATCAGGCTGACGAAACTTTCCGACAGATCCGGGTCCAGGCCAGCCGTTGGTTCATCGAGAAACAGCAGCTTCGGTTCCAGCGCCAGGGCGCGCGCCAGCGCCACGCGCTTGATCATGCCGCCCGACAAGTCCGACGGCATCTTGGCCGCATGCTCCGGGCCCAGGCCCACCATATTCATCTTGAGCAACACGGCGTCGCGTATCAGCGCTTCCGGCAGCACGCGCAATTCGCGCATGGGCTGGGCGACATTGTCGAACACGGTCAGGGCCGAATACAGCGCGCCTTGCTGGAACAACATACCCCAGTGGTTGCGCAATTGCTGCAATTGTTCCGAGCTGGCTTGATTGATATCTTCGCCAAACACTTTGACGCAGCCGCGCGCCGGATGTTCCAGGCCCAGCATCTGGCGCAGCAAGACCGTCTTGCCCGTGCCGGAGCCGCCCACGATGGAGAGGATTTCACCGCGTTCGATTTCCAGGTTCAAGTCCTGGTGCACCACCGTGCGGCCGAACTTGGTCCACAGATTGGTGATTTCCACCACGGGCGCGTCGCCGTGCAGATTGAACTGGCCTTCCCTGGCCGGGCTGCAAAGATTGTCTGTCATCGGTAGCCCACTCCATTGAAGACGATGGCAAACACGGCGTCCGCCAGGATCACCACGGTAATGGCCGTGACGACGGCGGTGGTGGTGCCGCGTCCCAGGCTTTCCGTATTGGCCTTGATGCGCAGGCCAAAGTGGCAGGAAATCAGGGCGATCAGGATGCCGAAGACAACGCCCTTGCCCAGGCCGATCATGTAGTTGGCCAGCGGAACGGCATCGGGCAGTTTCTGGACGAAATAACGTGCTGATAAATTCAGTTCCGTCTTGGCTGCCACCATGCCGCCGATCAGTGCGGCCGTATCGGTCCAGATTACCAGCAGGGGCATGGAGATGGCCAGCGCCAATACTTTCGGCATGATCAGGCGGAAACCGTGCGAAATGCCCATCACCAGCATGGCATCGAGCTCTTCCGTGACACGCATCACGCCCAACTGCGCCGTGATCGATGAACCGGAACGGCCGGCCACCAGGATCGCCGCCAATAACGGCCCCAGTTCGCGGATCACGCTCATGCCCAGCAGGTTGACCAGATAGATATCGCCGCCAAAGGCGCGCAATTGCTGTGCAGACAGATACGACAGCACCACGCCGATCAGAAAGCCGACCAGCGCCGTGATGCCCAGCGCCTGGAAGCCGGCATGGTAGATATTGGCGGAAATTTCACGCCAGGGGCCGCGCAGCGGGTGGCGGATAAAGCGCGCCGTATCCTGCGTCACCTGGCCCACCAGGGCAATAAAGCCCTTCAAATGCTCGAAAAACAGCAGGATGGCCATGCCCAGCTTCATCACCGGCGTCAGCCGGTTGGCGCGGGAGGCCGGCATTTCCAGCGTCCCGGTTTCCTCGATGCGCTTGAAAAATTCTTCCTGCGCAGGCGCCAGGGTCAGCTGGGCGGGACGCGCCTTGCCCCAGGCATTCCAGAAATACTGGGCGCCGATATGGTCCATGCTCGCAATTTGCGACAAGTCCCAGCTGACATTCTTGTCACCAAGCAAAGGCTTGAGCTGGGCTTCGATGGCCTTGATGGCATTGTCGTGCGCCAGCGCATGCACCTGCCAGGTGCCGCTGGCAGTCACAAGAGCTCCCTGTTGGGAGCTGGTCTGGGAGAGAGTCAGTATCGGCGATTGGACAGTGGGCATCGCACCAGTTTAAGGGAGATTGGCCCAGACCGCCACCGATGTTCATTTTGCTATGTTTACCAGCACACCTTAGGCGGCAAGATGGCGCGCCTGGCGCTGCGGCAACGTGACCTCCGGGCGCGTCTTGGGCGCGTGGCTGTGGGCATGCGCCTGGGCGCCGCCCGCATAATCGCTGGCCAGCAAGGCATTTGCTTCAGCTGCGCTCAGGCCGCGCGTTTGCAGCCATTGCGCCACCAGCTTGGCCAGCCGCTCCATGGCGATGCGGTGGGTGGCGTCCGTGTGCGCGTACAGCCAGTTTGAGAAATCCATGAAGTTCTCGAAGGGCGCATCGCCCAGCATCCACTGCACCGTATTGGCGAAACGGCCCGAGTTGGCGACCAGGTCCCAATAGCGGGCGAAACGCACCAGGCGCTGCATGCTCATGAAGTCCAGCTGCTTGTTGGCCAGGATGGTATAGGGCGGATGCGGGTCGTACACCATGCCGAATTGCTCGGTATGGCGAATAATCGGTGTACCGCGCAGGCGTTTCAGGATGCCGAACTGGATTTCATGCGGATTCAGGGCCACCAGTTTATTAAAGCCGGCGGCGAAACTGGCTTCATCTTCGCCTGGCAGGCCGGCGATCAAGTCCACGTGCAAGTGGGCGTTCGATTTTTCGCATAGCCAGCGGATATTGTCGGCTGCCTTTTGATTGTCTTGCTTGCGGCTCACCAGCGATTGCACGTCCGGGTTAAAACTCTGGATGCCGATTTCGAATTGCAGCGCACCGGGCGGGAACTTGCTGATTCCCTCCTTCAGTGCATCGGGCAGATGGTCGGGCACCAGTTCGAAGTGGGCGTAGATCGGGTCGTCCGGGTTGGCGGCGATCTTGTCTAAAAAGAACTGCATGATCTTCAGGCTGGTCTTGATATTCAGATTGAAGGTGCGGTCGACGAATTTGAACAAACGGGCGCCGCGCGCATGTAGCGATTCCATTTCGGCCAGGAAATTGTCCAGCGCAAACGGCCAGGCTGTCTTGTCCAGCGCCGACAGGCAGAACTCGCATTTAAAAGGGCAACCGCGCGAAGCTTCCACGTAGATGGTGCGATGTTTGATATCGTCTTCCGTATATAAAGAGTAGGGCAGTTGCAGTTCGGCCAGCGGCGCCTGCACGCCCGCATGGATTTTCATCAATGGTTTCGGGCCGTTCAGGATTTCGCCGCACAGCTTGGGGAAAGTCACGTCGCCCCAGCCCGTGATCAGGTAGTCGGCCAGCTTCACGATCTCCTGTTCGCCTGGCTCATGCGACACTTCCGGTCCGCCCAGCACGATGATGACCTCCGGCGCCACGCGCTTGAGCATGGCGACCAGCTTGGTGGTTTCTTCCACGTTCCATATATAGACACCGAAACCGATGATGCGCGGCTTGTTCGCCAGGATGCGCTCGACCAGTTCCGTGGTCTTGGTGCCGATCACGAATTCCTGCAGCCGCGTCTGTGCCTGCAGCGGTCCCATATTGGCCAGCAGATAGCGCAGCCCCAGCGAAGCATGGGTATAACGGGCGTTCAGGGTAGAGAGCAGGATGGTCATGACGGGCGCAGATCAGGGAAAACCGTCATTTTACGCGGCTATGGAAGAAAAGCTTGCGTAACCGTCCGGACTTGGCTATAGTTCGCCCCCTCGCAGAACGACGCATGCAAATGCTGAATGAAGCGGGTAAAAAAGAAGGTTGACGAAATGTGCGAAACGCTTCATACTCTTCCTTCTTCGCAGCTGACAAACACAACGCTTTGTC
>NZ_JBMOUF010000018.1:0-97663 GCF_049319705.1 Janthinobacterium sp. Mn2066
ACACCTGAACGGCTGGGGTCAGACCCCCTTGAGGCGCGCTGGTGCAATCATGCTGGCTGGTGTGGGGTCTGACCCCGGAGCTCGGTAGGTCGAATACGACCAGGGGGAGACGACGAGCTCCTCATTCGCACTCTCGATAATCAGCCGGCCCCATATATCGGACCGGCATATGCGTCATCATGGTTTATATCCATCGTTAAGTATCTTCAAGAAAGCGATGAGGTCAGCGATCTCTGCGTCGTTCAACGGCGGCTTATCGCCAGCTTTTTTGTCGAACGGTGCATCGAAGACGTCGATATTGGCGTGATCGCTTGCAGGTAGGTCATCGTATTGTTGAACATGTCCATTTTTATCGTGCGGATAAATTTTTTCGGGTTGCGTTGCCCGCAAATTATAAAAATCCAGGACTTGCTTCAGGTCGTGATAGACGCCGTTATGAAAGAAGACTTTTCGCATTGCCGCATTGCGCAGGGTCGGGGTCAGGAACATGCCGCAGTACTGCGATTGTGTCGCCATATCCCGGCGGAGAGGGCCGCAGATGCCCATGTCGTAGAACGTTGCAGCACGATTTGCCGGTAAATCCCGGTTACGGGGAACCCCCAGTGCTTCGTACTGCGTATCGGTAAACAGCGGTGGCTGACCATCCTGGGACGGTTGACTCAAATGGCACGCGGCACAATTTCCCTTGTTTTTATCGTTGAAAAGCACCATGCCACGTTGTTCCGACGACGTTAATCGTGCATGCCCTTCCAGCCAATAGTCGTACTTGCTGGAGAACGCATGAAACGAAGCATCTTCGAATTGGTAACGGCCGATTGCGAACATGGCCTCGGAAACGAACAAGTTCGGGTCCTTCGTCACCGCTGTACCGAAAATTTTTGCTAATTCGGCGCCATAACCAGCTTTGGCCAACTTACGCGCGACCTCGGCATTGTCCACGTTGGCCATCTCGGCCGGATTGGTCAAAGGACCGATTGCCTGGTCCTGAAGGGTGCTCGCACGGCCGTCCCAGAAGAACCCGCCCTGCGGCACCATTGCTGGTGCCGCCACCTTGACGTCTGCGGCCTTTTGCTGGCGAGGCGTATTGAGGGCGGAGGAGGCGAGTTGATCGAGATTCACCGGCGTGTCGGTCTCTCCGGCTTCAGGACCGATACCGAATACAGACTGGCGATACAGGTAGGCCAACGAGGGCACGGCCCGCAAGCCAGCTGTCGCCAGGTGCAGGCCGCCGAGTTGCACCGACTGTCCATTGGGCGGGCCATATCCGTTTTGCGCGTTATGGCAGGACGCACAAGATTGCCTGCCTGATGCCGAGAGCGTCGGGTCGTGAAATATGCGCTGGCCAATCAGGGCGACGGCGCTAAGCGGCATAACCGGAGGACGCACAAGCTTGACCGGGTGAGGGTTGATGCCGAACATATCTCCGGCGAGCTGCGCTATCGGTTCCGGCAGAGCTTGGGGACGGTAATATTGCGCGATGGTCGCGGCGATACAGATGACTGCGGCGCTGAGGATTGCTATCGACCAGCCTCGGCGAAAGAAGCGGGGAAAAGAAGTTGTGGACATGGTGGTATTGTTTAAACCCCAAAAAATTCGATAGCCTGGATTTTTTGGGGTTGGCTGGAGAATTAGCAGCAGTGTCTGCTGTTAAGCCGTCTTCCGCTCGTGCGCAAGGCGGCCGATTATCAGCTCAGATTGGTGTTAACAACAGGAGGTGTTGAAACCTTCAGGCCGGTTGTCGTGTCGATATAGACGGGTGGCGCAGGGTTGGCGGGTTTGAAATTGAACAAGCTCATGATACTGCCCGTTGTTGCATCGTGCGAACCGTTACCGAGACGCTTACCCCCCAGCCAGTTATCCTCGATGAACTGGACGATCGACGCCTGAGTGATTTGGGTATGGTCGATATAGTTCACCTTCGCATAAGGCGAAATTACCAATAAGGGAATACGGGTGCCAGGGCCGCAACGGCCGTTGACTGCACTGCCGGTGACGCCAACGCCTTGTTTTGCAGCGCTGGAAGTACAGGAACCCACACCGTTCAACTGGTCATGCACGGGGTCGAACGAGGAGGTGGTCGGTGCCGTATAGGCATGGTCGTACCAGCCATCCGAGTCGTCGTATGTAACGACCACGGCGGTATTCTTCCAGTCTGGCTGCTGTTGCAGGAAGTTAACCACGTTGGCGATAAATGCCTGTTCATCGAGTGGATCGGAATTGCCAGGATGCGCATCGCCGACGGCGGGCGCCTTGATGTAGCTTACCGAGGGGAAGTTACCTGCAGACACAGCAGCGAAGAAGTCATTCACGTCATATTGATGATGTACGGGAGTCGCTGTGCTGTCGAGCGGATCGGTGGCGCCGATCACAGCAGTCGAGCTTGGACGGGTATGCGCTGGATTTTGCGTCGTCGGATAATACTGGAACCAGGCATGGTGAGGCACATAGTCCGTCGAGTTGGCGGCCAGCACACTCGAATACGTACTGCGCTTGCAGCCATTTGTTCCGTTGGCGTTGACGGTTGCGAGATTGAAGCCGCCCATGAAACCACCCCAGGTGATGTTTTGGGCATTCAACAGGTCGCCGATGTTCTTGTTGTTCGAACTCATTTGCACGAGGCTGCTGGCGGAGGTCGAAGAGCAAACGTCACCGACCGGATCGGAGTCGCCGTTCATCGTGAAACCACCAGCCCCGTCGGCAATCACATTGTCGCCTTGCGCCGCACCGTTTGCCGGGATGGCGCCATTGGTCTGACCAGACACCACTTCGAGTGCGCCTGGCGTCGAAGGGCCGTACGTATCAGTGTACATATTGTCGCTCATGGCGAAATTCTGGGCGTAGTTCCAGAGTGCCGTGACCGTATTGCCATCGTAGTAGCCCATGACGAGACCGGGTGTACCGAACTTGGTGCCGCTTCCGCCACCGTTGTTACCGGTTTTTGCAGGGAACAGGTCGGCCGCGCCATTGTTGTAGGCCAATTGCTCGTTCGCGTAGTCGTGCGATTGGCCATTGGTATTCGCCTGGCTGCGATCCAGACGGAATGGATTGATACCGCTACCGGGAGCAGTGGCATTATTTTGCGGATTGAGGAAATTCGGGTTATTCGTCAGCAGTGTGCCTTGCGTCAGGTTGTTCGGCACGGTAGTGCCGGGAGCCGCATTGAAGGCTGGCTCGTTGAGGGGGTTCGCTGCGTTGGGATAGGTACCAAAATAATGGTCAAACGAGCGGTTTTCACTGAAGATCACGACCAGGTGCTTGATCGGCGTTGTGGTTGTCAACGCGTCCTGTGCCGAAACAGCTGGCGCGGGAGATCCATTTCCGCCACTCGCTGCAGGCGAGCTATCGCCTGAACTACAAGCGACTACTGTGAGCGCTAACGCAACACTTCCACATAAAATCTTGAGAGAATTATTATTAATTAACATATCGACAGGCTCCTGGAATACATATGATGATGCCGTCAAGGCAACGCCACGATAATTCGAAATGAATATAAGGGATGCATAATTAGCAACGGTTGGCGTTGCAACCATAAGTATGAAACGAATTTATGACCGTATTGTGACGTCGTGACTGAAGATGGCAAGTTTGCAAGCGTCACCGCTATGCATTCCTGATAATTATCGACAAACTATTACATTGATCTATGCAGGAAATGCAAGCTGTTACACGAAAAGCGATAGCAAATGTGGGAAGAACAGGGGATGCTGCGCCAGCAATTGGCAAGTCCGGCGCTTGAGCGTTATGCCGCTGCAGGCACGCTGCCGATACACAACAATTTGGTCGGGAACGCCATCCGGTCGATGGTCATCGGCAAGTTCAACCTGAATACCTTGCTTAGGTGGCGCGGCTTGCCGCTGACAAAAAAAAGCAGCGCGTAGCGCTGCTTTTTGGCTTTGATGGCCGTTCTTTATTGACCGGCTATCACTGGCATGGCGCCGCTTTTGGCTACCCAGTCGATCAACGCATCGGTAATGGCGCGCCCATTACCGTTGCCTGCCAGCTTGCTGTTGATCATGGCGACCACGATGCAGAGCTGGTTGTTGGCGTCGGGAACGTAGCCGGCGATGGCCACCACATTATTCAGGGTTCCTGTCTTGATGCGTGCCCGCGCTGCCGCCGGGCTGTTCAGCAGGCGCTTGCGCATGGTGCCGTCCAGGGCGGCGATGGGCAGGCTGGACTGGAACTCGGGCGCCCACACGCTTTGCTGCATGGCTTGCAGCACGCCCGCGATCAGGCGCGGTGAAACCCTTTCCGTGCGCGACAGCCCGGAGCCGTTCTCAATCTGCAAGCCTTGGTCATCGATATTATGCTGAACCATCCATGCATGGATGGCTTGCCGTGCGCGCGTGGCCGTGTCTTCCGGCGCGGCCATGGCGACAGGCCGGCTGCCCAGCCAGCCATCGCTTTGCAAGCTGCCCAGACTCAAGAAAAGCGTGCGGGCCAGGGTATTGTCCGAATTCTTGTTGGTATCGCGCAGCACTTCCGGCAAGGCGCGCGCCACGTGGTCCGCCAGCAAGCGGGTGCCGACCGGGTCGGCCGTGGCAGGCAGCCCGGTTGGCGTTGCTTCGCGCACCTTACCCGTGATGGTGCCGCCCAGGCGTTTCCAGGTGGCACGGAACAAGCGGTCCGCGTAATCGTTACGGTCCAGTACATTGATGCTGGTGGCTTTGGTGCAATTTTGCGGGAAGGTGCCGTGCAATATCACTTGCAGCTGGCCATTCGGGCCACGCACATATTCGGGCGGGCGCCAGCCATCTTCCCACCTGGAGCAATTGCCCTTGATCAGTTTCATGTCGCTGCTGATGCTGACATTATCCAGCGCCGGCATCATCAGCAGTTGTAATTGCCGCTCCGTCGAACTCATCTGGATGTCGAGCAGATTCGTGTTCAGCAGCAAGGCGTCGGGGATGACGTTGTAGCGGAACTCGCTCGACTCATCGAAGGGCGGCGCGCCGATATCGGGCCGGGCTGGCTGGAACAGCTGGCGGTCCAGGATCAGATCGCCCTTGATGGTGGTGATGCCCTGGTTGCGCAAGGCTTGCAGCATGTGCTCGAGCACATCGGCATTGAAATCCGTATCGGCGCCACCGCGCAATATCAAATCTCCCTTCAGTACGCCATTGATGACGTCGGCGCTGGTGCGCAATTCCGTGCGGCCCCGGAAGATCGGGCCCAATTGCTCCAGGCTGACGGCGGTGGTGACGATTTTCATGGTGGATGCCGGTTCCATGCTGCGCTCGGCGCCATGCGACAGCACGGTGGTATTGCCGCGCAAGACAATCGCACCGATGGCGTCTTCTGGAATATTGGCACTGCGCAACAGCAGGCTGACGGATTCAGGCAATTGCGCGTGGACATTGCTGATACCTATGCCGGCGAGCAAGGCGGCAAGCAAGACGGGACGTAACATGGCTCTCCTTAATGGAAAAAGACATAGGCGACAAAGATGGCGGCGATCACGCCGGCCAGGTCGGCGATCAGTCCGGCCGTGATGGCATACCGCGTCTTGCGAATGCCCACCGAGCCGAAGTACAAGGCCACGATATAGAAGGTGGTGTCGGCCGAGCCCTGGAACACGCAGGCCAGCCGGCCGACGAAGGAGTCCACGCCGTAAGTGTTCATGGCGTCGATCATCATGGCTTTCGAGCCGGAGCCGCTGAGCGGCTTCATCATGGCGGTTGGCAGGGCCGGCACGAAGTCGGTATTGATGCCCAGGTTGGCAAAGACCCAGTTGAGGCCTTCCATCACAAAGTTGAACACGCCCGCGTTGCGGATCACGCTGATGGCCACCAGCATGCCGACCAGATAGGGAATCACGGTAATCGAAGTCTGGATGCCGCCTTTTGCGCCTTCAATAAAAGCGTCGTAGACATTCACGCGCTTGCGCAGCGCGCCGATGATGAAGATGGCGATCACGCTAATTAACACCAGGTTGCTGACCACCTTGGAGACCAGCTCGATTTCCTGTTTCGTCAGGTAGTGCGTGAAATACCAGATCAGCGCGACGATGGCGCTGGTCATGCCGCCCAGCCAGCCCAGCACGACCCGGTTGATCAGGTTGATGCGCTGCTTGATGGCAACGGTGATGATGCCCACCACGGTGGCGACATAGGTGGCAATCATGCAGGGAATAAAGATGTCGGACGGATCGGCCGCACCCAGGATCGAGCGCTGCGCCATGATGGCCAAAGGAATTAAAGTCAGGCCCGAGGTGTGCAGCACCAGGAACATGATTTGCGCGTTGGTCGCCTCGTCCTTGTTCGGATTCAGGGTTTGCAGGCTTTCCATGGCCTTCAAGCCGAATGGCGTGGCGGCATTGTCCAGGCCCAAGAGGTTGGCCGAGAAATTCATCACCATGTGGCCGGTGGCCGGATGGTCCTTGGGAATTTCCGGGAAGATCCGAGAAAAGAAGGGAGCGATCACTTTCGCCAGCCAGCCCACGATACCGGCCTTCTCGCCGATATTCATGATCCCCAGCCACAAGGTCATCACGCCGGCCAGCGGTAGGGCGATATCCATCACGCCCATGCGCGCTGTTTCAAACGTACCATCGATGATGCGCTTGAAGATATCCGTGTCACCGAGAAATATCCACTGCAAGATGGCAGCGAGGAAACCAACGAGGAAAAAGCCGGACCAGATGTAATTAAGTGCCATATTGGATCAATTCTGTGTTTCGGGGGAACGGAGGAAACTATCTGCAAGCCAAGTATAGAGGCAGCCCGATACGAGTTGATGAAAGAATGCAGCAATCACATGCCAAAAAGTTATAAGCTGGCAGTCTGTTTTCATTGGCGCGCCATGGCTTGCCCGCGTAGTCTCGGTGACGCCTTTCCTTCTGCACTGGAATTCTGATGATGTCTCTGCATAAAACCGTCTGGGCCGCCGGCCTGGCCATCGCGCTGCTTTTTACCACCGGCAGCCAAGCCGCGCCCGAGGCGGCCGATGTCGACGGCCGCGCTGGCAAGACCTTGCACTTGTTCCTGAGCACCAGCGAGACGGGCCTGGACCCAGCCGTGGCGTCGGACCTGGCCAGCCTGAACCTGATGGAAAACGTGTTTGACCCGTTGCTGCGCTACGACTACCTGGCGCGCCCCGTCAAACTGCAGGGCAATACGGCGCGCGGCTTGCCCAAGGTCGAGGATGGTGGCCGCACGTATATCTTCCAGATACAGCCCGGTATTTTTTTTACGCCCGACCCGGCCTTCAAGGGCCAGCCGCGCGAAGTGACGGCGCAAGATTATGTGTACAGCCTGACGCGGCTGTACGACCCGAACCTGAAATCGCCATGGCTGTTTTTGCTGGAAGACAAACTGGTGGGCGATGCGGCCTTGAAGACCAAGTTCAGCTACGACAGACCGATCGCGGGCTTGCAGGCGTTGGACAAATACACCTTGCGCATCCGCTTGAATGGCGTCGATCCGAACTTTTTGTTTTACCTGGCGATGCCGGCTACCGGCGTGGTGGCGCGCGAAGTGGCTGAAGCGTATCCGGCGGCCGGCCAGTTCGGCAATCACCCGGTCGGCACGGGACCTTTCATGGTCAAGGAATGGAAGCGCAGCGACAAGATCGTGCTGCAAGCTAACCCGACTTTCCGCAAAAACGTGTTTCATACGGACGCGGCAGCGCTGGCCGCCTTGCCACCCGCCTACCAGGCGATTGCCGCCGCGCTGGAAGGCAAGCAATTGCCGCTGGTGCAACGTATCGAGGTGCGCATCGTTGAGGAATATCAATCGCGCATGCTGGGCTTCTTGAAAGGTGAATTTGATTATCTGGAGCAAGTGCCGGAATCCTTGACGGACATGGTGCTGGAGCACGGCAAGCTGAAACCGGAACTGGCGGCCAGGGGCATCACCCTCGACCGCTTTCCCGTGCTGCAGACGTATTACATGTGGATGAATATGGACGATCCCGTGCTGGGCGGCTATACCAGGGACAAGCTGGCCCTGCGGCGCGCGATTGCCCTCAGCTATAACAGCCGCGAAGATATTGCGCTGTTGAAAAAAGGCCTGGCCTTGCCGGCGCAATCGCCGCTGCCGCCGAACGTGCTCGGATATGACAAGGATTACCGTAGCCCTGTCGGCTACGATCCGGCGCTGGCGCGCGCGCTGCTGGACCGCTATGGCTACAAGCTGGGAGCCGATGGTTTCCGGCATCAGCCGGACGGCACGCCCTTGATTTTGAGCATGCATACGGAAGCGAATATGGTGGGGCGCTTGCGTGATGAATTGTGGCGCCGCAATTTGAACGCCATCGGCTTGCGCGTGGAATTCAAGAGCGACAAGAAGACGGAAATCATCAAGGCGTCGCGCCTCGGCAAGGTGCAGATGTTCGAGACCAACTGGGTGGCGGACTTTCCTGATGGTGATAACTTTATGCAATTGTTGTACGGTCCCAACAGTGGCCGCGCCAACTATGCCCGCTTTAATTTACCCGATTACAATAAACGCTATGAGGAGGCGCGCCTGCTGTCCGATTCGCCGCGCCGCCGCAGTCTGTACTTCGACATGTCACAGCTGATCCACGCGTACACGCCGTGGGTACTGCTGACACATCCCATCTCAGCCGACTTGCAGCAGCCGTGGCTAAAAAACTACAGGCGCCATCCCGTTGAATTCACGTCCTGGCGCTATCTGGATGTCGATATGACGCGGGGTCGCCCGGCTGGCAAGTGACCATGGTCTGCGAAAAAGGCATTCATTCCAAAAAGTTATAGTTAGGAAAGCATTTTTCATTAGCGGGTGTTTGAGGCAAGGCGTTACTCTGAAATTGAAAACAAATAAAGTCATGCGTAGAAGTCATTAGAAGAAGTAATGCGAAAAGTCCTACCGAGACCGACGCTACGACATGAAAAAACGACCTGACTTGAAAAATTCAAGTTTCGCTTGCCCAAACGAAGGAGAGACCCGTGAAATTGAAAAAGCTGGCGCAGTTGATGGCATTAATAGGGGTGGTGGGCCCGGCACTGGCACAGGAAGCCGAGCCGCAACCGTTGCAGCGGGTGGAAGTCACGGGCAGCAGCATCAAGCGCGTGGCCAATGAAGGCGCCTTGCCGGTGCAGGTGATCAGTTACGATCAAATCGAAAAACAGGGCATCACCAGTGCCGAGCAATTGCTGTCCATCATCTCTTCGAATGGCACGGGCGCCGATAACATGACTTCGGGCAATAACGTGTTTGGCGCCGATGCCGACCGCGTCAGCGGCGGCGCCTCGTTTGCCTCCTTGCGCGGCCTGGGCCCGAACAGTACCCTGGTGTTGCTGAACGGCCGCCGCATCGCCACCCACGGCGCCAGCGGCAAGGCGGTCGACCTGAACTCGATCCCGATGGGCGCGATTGCCCGCGTTGAAATTCTCAAGGATGGCGCCTCTGCCATCTACGGTACGGACGCCATCGGCGGCGTGATCAACTTCATCCTGAAAACCAATTACAACGGCCTGGAAGTATCGGGCACCACCAATTCCACGCAAGCGGGCGGCGGCATGCAACGTCGCGCGTCCCTGCTGGCCGGCCATGGCAACCTGGAAGAAGACCGCTACAACATCATGGTGAGCTTGACGGCGGACAATGACGACAAGCTCAGCTCGAACCAGCGCAAGTTTGCCAACGGCTTCCAGCCTGGCCGCGGCTTGTCGCCGGACACGACCGGCACGCCATATGCCAACCAGCTGACCGGGGCCGGCACGGCGCTCGGTACCTCGTTTACGGTGCCCGGCAGCACGAACCAGTATCTGCAAGCCAATCCGCTGAGTTTCCAGGGCAAGTGCGACACGGTCGCTGGCATGTCGCAATACCAGACGGCGCTCTGGTCGAAAGTCACCTCGCCGCTGCGTACCACCTATTCCTGCGCCTACGATTACGGCGGCGATTATGTGATCTCCTTCCCCGTCGAACGCGTCAATCTGCTCAGCCGTGGCACTTTCAAGCTGGCTGCCGATCACACGATGTTTGTCGAGTTGCTTGGTTCGCGCACCAAGGCGACGGCGGAATTTACGCCGATGCAGATCCAGGCCACGGCCGCGAATGGCGGCCTGTATCCGGTCGGTGGCGCGTATTACCAGGACCTGTCGGCCTACATCCCGACGTTCGACAAGACCAAGCCGATTTCCTATAAATGGCGCGCCAATGATTTCGGCAACCGCACGCAGGAAAACACCACCGACAACGTACGTTTGCTGGTCGGCTTCGAAGGCACGCTGGGCAAGTGGGACTACAAGGCTGGCGTATCGCATGCCGAAAGCAAGACCAATACCAGGCTGACCGATGGCTATGCGTACACGGCCGCCCTGTTCCCGGCCTTGGCCAGCGGCATCATCAACCCGTGGGTGGGTCCAGGCCAGACCCAGACCGACGCCGCCAAGGCCTTGATCGAATCGACCAAGTTCCGTGGCGACTTCCAGCATGGCAAGACGACCCTGACGGGCATCGATGGTTCGCTGTCGGGCGAAGTGATGCAATTGCCGGCCGGTCCCTTGTCCGCTGCCGTGGGCTTCGATCTGCGCCGCGAGAGTTATGCCTTCGCCCAGGATATCGATGCGACGACCGTGTATTTGTCGCCGGGCAATGCCGCGCTGGACAAGGCCAGCCGCAACGTCAAGGCCGTGTACGCGGAATTGCTGGTGCCTATCGTCAAGGACCTGGAAATGCAGCTGGCGCTGCGCCGCGATGATTACAGCCTGGTGGGCGCGACGACGAACCCCAAGGTTTCGTTCCGTTATCAGCCGGCTTCATGGCTGCTGTTCCGTGGTTCGGCCAACAAGGGTTTCCTGGCGCCCAGCTTCACGCAGCTGTATTCGGGGCAGTTGTACCAGGAGTTGTCGAGTGGCGTGATCGATACGGTCGGTTGCGCACGCCATCCTGGGGACCCGGCATTTTGCGCCCCGGCGCGCCTGAATTACTTTTCGGGCGGCAATCCGAACCTGAAACCGGAAACCTCGAAGCAAGGCAGCCTGGGGATGGTGATCGAGCCGTTCAAGGGGTATTCGGCGTCGCTCGATTACTGGGCCATCAATTCCAAGGACCGCATCCTGAATCGCTCGGCCACCATCGTGTTGCAGAACGCTGCCTTGTTGCCGCAATACATCATCCGCAACCCGGACGACACGATCAACTACGTGCAGGGCGGCTGGATCAATGCCGCCGGCTCGCGCACGCGTGGCGCCGACCTGAGCTTGCGTGGCGAAGGCAAAGTCAATGGCTTCAAATGGAATGCGGCGCTCGATGGCACGTGGACGCAAAGCTTCAAGTTCGCGGAAATCGCCGGCCAGGAATACAAGGAGTACGTGGGCAATTTCTACACGCGCGATCTGTACCTGCGCTGGAAACACAACGCCTCGTTCAGCCTGTCGCGTGGCGACTGGAGCGGCTTGCTGACGCAGAAATACAGCTCCGGCTATAAGGACCAGGTGCCGAACGGCGGCGCGCTGCCTTACCCGGTCGGCTTCAACCCCGACGTCTCCAGCTATACGACGTACAGTCTGTCGGGCACCTATACGGGCTTCAAGAACACCACCATCACCGTGGGCATCCAGAACCTGTTTGACCGTGATCCGCCATTTACGGCCCACAACGTCGATGATGTCGTCGGTGCGGGATGGGACCCACGGGTTGCTGATCCGCGTGGGCGTGCGCTGTCGTTCCAGGTAAAGTACAAGTTCCTGTAAAGGCAGATTGCCAGAAAGAGCCGCATGTCCAGTCCCACCCATCCTGGCCGACGCCGCTTCGGCGGCTTGCTGGCTTCCACCCTGGGGGCAGCCGGCGCAGTTGGGTTGCCGGCACTGGCGGCGGCGCAGCCAAAACCTATGCCGACTCCCCTTCCCCTGATCAAGCCGGCGCGGCTGCGCCAGGGCGACCTGGTCGCCATCATCGCGCCCGGTGGTGTTACGGACGATGAAGCGATTACCAAGGCGATCCACAATATCGAATCGCTGGGCTTGCGGGCCCAGCTGGGTGCGAACATCCGCGCCGTGCACGGCAATTATGCGGGCACGGTGCAGCAGCGGCTGGACGATTTGCATGCCGCCTTCCGCGATCCGCAAGTCAAAGCCGTGTGGGCGATACGCGGCGGCTCGGGCTGCATCTCGCTGCTGGCGCTGATCGACTATGGCTTGATCCGCAACTACCCGAAGATACTGATCGGCTATTCCGACATCACGGCGCTGCACCTGGCCATCGCCAGCCAGACGGGCCTGGTGACGTTCCACGGCCCGGTGGCGTCCTCGACGTTTTCCGATTACACGGTGACGCAGCTGCAAAATGTGCTGATGACGCCGCAGCCGCGCTACACCATCACGATGTCGGCGGAAAATCAGCTACTTGCTGAAACGCAATCCAACTTCGCCATCCGCACCGTGCATGGCGGCCTGGCCACGGGCCGTTTAATGGGCGGCAACCTGGCCATGGTCAGTGCGCTGGCCGGCACGCCGTATGCGGCCGATTTCCGCGAGCATATTTTGTTCCTGGAAGACGTCAACGAAGCGCCTTACCGCATCGACAGGATGTTGTGCCAGCTGGATTTATCGGTCGGCTTCAGGCACGCGGCAGCCTTGATGCTGGGTATTTTCGAGCATTGCGAAGCCGATGAAGGCGATACCTCATTGACCCTGGACGCCACCGTGGACCAGCATTTGCTGCCTGTATCGGTGCCAGCCGTGACCGGCTATTCCTTCGGCCATATCCGCCATCAGTTCACCTTGCCGTTGCAGATCCTGGCTACTTTGGATACCGAGCGGCAAAGCTTGACCTTGCTGGAAGCGGCTGTCACGTAGCGTACCCGTGCGCGCGGCGCGGCAAGCGTATTGCCGGTATGCTGAGCGCATGGACATCTTCAACCGCCGCGCCAGTGCGTATATCCTCGGCCATCCGCTGGCGTTTACGCTGCAGGTGCTGAAAGCCTTCCGCGCCAACCAGGGTTTGCTGCTGGCGGGCGCCGTGGCGTATTACTCGCTGCTCTCCATCGTGCCGCTGCTGATGCTGGTGGTGGTAGCCTTGTCGCATGTGATTGCGCAAGACGAATTGCTGCAAACCATAGGCCATTACCTGGAATGGCTGGTGCCGGGCCAATCGAAAGCCATCGTGGCCGAGGTCGCGCATTTTCTCGATAATCGCGGCGTGATCGGCTGGCTGCTGCTATTGACCATGCTGTTTTTCAGTTCGCTGGCGTTTACCGTGCTGGAAAACGCCATGAGCGTGATCTTCGTGCACCGCGTGGCCATCCGCCGTCGCCGTTACCTGATTTCCGCCATCTTGCCCTATTGCTACATCCTGTGCCTGGGCCTGGGCATACTGCTGATCACCTTGGTGGCGGGTAGTTTGCAAGTGATGGGCGAGGAAAGCGTGCACTTTTTACGCCACGACTGGGGCCTGGGCCGCGTGTCCGGCGTGCTGCTGTACTTGCTGGGGCTGGTGGGGGAAATCCTCGTGCTCAGCTCAATCTACCTGGTGATGCCGGTGGGGCGGCTGTCGATCTCGCACGCGCTGATCGGCGGCGTGACGGCAGCCCTGCTGTGGGAAATCGCGCGCCACGTGCTGGTCTGGTATTTTTCCACCTTGTCGCAAGTGAACGTGGTGTACGGTTCGATGACGACCGCCATCGTCGTGATGTTCAGCCTGGAGATCGGCGCCACCTTGCTGCTGTTGGGCGCACAAGTCATTTCCGAATACGAAAGAGTGGCCCGCGGCGACAAGGACAAGCCGTCAGGTGCGCTAAATACTTGATTTTAAATAGTTGTTGCATCGCACAAAAAAGCTGTGCTATAATAGCTTCAGTGATTGAGATTTGCTTGCAAATAGTCTCACTATTCAGCCCTCGCACGGCGACCGGCACAGGTGTAATGCCGATGGCGTGACAGTGTGAAGTATGGATTTTTGTAATTCCGGATACGATGGTCGCTACACCTTGGAGTCACCATGCAGATAGCATGGGAGTCCGAAAATCAGGAGGCACTTTGCAGATAGCACTGGCGTCCATGACTCGATTAAAGCATTGGTAATACATTGGAACAAAGCCTGCAACTATGCAGGCTTTTTTTTCGTCTATTGTTGGCGCATGATTGGGGTCTGACCCGCCGGGTCAGACCCCAGCTTTACAACGCCCGCGCGATCAGGATTTTCTGGATATCGCTGGTCCCCTCATAAATCTGGCACACGCGCACATCGCGGTAAATGCGTTCGACGGGGAAGTCGGACACATAACCATAGCCGCCGTGCACCTGGATCGCGTCGGAGCAGACTTTTTCCGCCATTTCGGACGCAAACAGCTTGGCCATGGCCGCTTCTTTCAGGCAGGGCAAGCCGGCATCCTTCATCGCTGCGGCATGGCGTATCAATTGCCGCGCCGCTTCGATTTGGGTGGCCATGTCGGCCAGGCGAAATTGCACGGCCTGGTGTTCATAGATGGGTTTGCCGAAACTTTCACGCTCGCGCGCATACGACAGGGCCGCTTCGTACGCGGCGCGCGCCATGCCCACCGCTTGCGAAGCGATGCCGATGCGTCCGCCTTCCAGGCCGGACAAGGCGATCTTGTAGCCTTGTCCTTCTTCACCAATCAGGTTTTCCGCAGGAATGCGGCAATTGTCGAACAGGATTTGCGCCGTGTCCGACGAATGCTGGCCCATCTTCTGTTCCAGTCCTGCCACGATATAACCGGGTGTATTGGTGGGCACCCAGAAGGCGCTGATGCCGCGCTTGCCGGCCGCCTTGTCGGTCACGGCCATGACGATGGCCACGTCCGCATATTTGCCGCTGGTAATGAACTGCTTCGCGCCATTGATGACGTAGTCATTGCCGTCGCGCGTGGCCGTGGTGCGCAGGGCCGAGGCGTCGCTGCCTGTATGGGGCTCGGTCAGGCAAAACGCGCCCAGCATGCTGCCTTGCGCCAGCGGGCGCAGCCACTGTTCTTTTTGCGCCTCATTGGCGTACATCATGGCGATGCTGCACACGGGGCAATTGTTGACGGAGATAATCGTCGACGTACCGCCATCGCCAGCGGCGATTTCTTCCAGCACCAGGGCCAGCGAGACATAATCGAGTCCGGCGCCGCCCAGCGCTTCGGGCACGGCCACGCCGAATGCACCGAGCGCGGCCAGTTCCTGCAATTCTTCTTTCGGGAAATGATGTTCCTTGTCCCAGCGCGCTGCGTTGGGCGCCAGGCGCTCGCGCGAAAAACTGCGCAAGGCGTCCTGGATCATCGCTTGTTCTTGATTCAGTATCATCGGTGCTTGTCTCTTTCGTTTTTATGATTGTGCGCCGGGTCAGCTGTTTGTCCGCTTACCAGCCGATAGGCTTGCCATCGTAATTGCGGAACACGGCCTCTTGCGTGGGCGCAAGGCTGGCCAGGGTGGCGCGGATGCCGGCCGCGCTTTCTTCAGGGGAAATATCGGCGCCGTCGCCGCCCATCGCCGTGCGTACCCAGCCCGGATGGAAAGCCACGCAGCTGACGCCTTGCGGGCCATGCACGAGGGCCGTATCGATCAGCACGGAATTCAAGGCCGCCTTGCTGGCGCGGTACAGCGAGCCACGTGGGCTGTTGCGTTCGGAAAGCGAACCCATGTGCGATGACAGTACGGCCAGCTTGCCTTGCGCATGGGCGACCAGCGGCGCCAGGATGGGTAATAAACGCATGGCGGCCAGCACATTGGTGTGCATCACCGTGTCGAAATCCTGCTGCGAGGGAAAGCCATCATGACGGGGACCGAACACGCCCGCATTGAGGATGGCCACGTCGAGCTTTTCATCATCGAGTTTCCAGCCCATGCCGGCGCAGCCTTCCACGTCCGTCACGTCCAGCAGATGCGCTTCGGCGCCCAGCTGTTTGAGCGCTTCGCAATCGTCCGGTTTGCGGGCGGTGGCGATGACGCGCCAGCCGTCGTGGCGGTATTGACGAACGATTTCGTGGCCGATGCCGCGCGAGGCGCCGATGATCAATGCTGTAGGCATGTGCTTCTCCCTGGAATGAAATAAAAAAGCGCGCCGTCTGCAAGCTGAATGCTGACTGCGCGCCTGTCGTGTCAAGCAGGAAGCTTATACCAGTTCGATCGCCATTGCAGTGGCCTCGCCGCCGCCGATGCACAAGGCTGCCACGCCGCGCTTGCCGCCGGTTTTTTTCAGGGCGCCCAGCAGGGTGACGATGATGCGCGCACCGGAAGCGCCGATCGGATGGCCCAGCGCGCAGGCACCGCCATGGATGTTGATCTTGCTGTGTGGAATGTCGAGATCATGCATGGCAGCCATCGGCACGGCGGCAAACGCTTCATTGATTTCAAACAAATCCACATTGCTGCTGCTCCAGCCCGTCTTGGCGTACAGCTTTTTCACCGCGCCGATCGGGGCCGTGGTGAATTCGTTGGGCGCCTGTGCATGGGTGGCGTGGCCATGGATTTTGGCGATCACGGTGCAGCCCAGTTTCCTGGCTGTCGATTCGCGCATCAGCACCAGCGCCGCAGCGCCGTCATTGATCGACGACGACGAGGCGGCGGTGATGGTGCCGTCTTTCTTGAAGGCAGGTTTGAGCGAAGGTATTTTTTCCAGGCGCGCTTTTTGTGGACCTTCATCGAGGCTGATCACGGTGTCGCCGCCACGGCCGGAGACGGTCACGGGTGCGATTTCCCATGCGAAGCTGCCATCCTTGCTGGCCGCCTGGGCACGTTGTACCGAAGCGATGGCAAACGCATCCTGCGCCTCGCGCGTGAACGCGTACTGGCTGGCGCACTCTTCGGCAAAGGTGCCCATCGAGCGGGCATTGCCTTTTTCATCGCGGCTGTAGGCGTCTTCCAGGCCATCCATCATCATGTGGTCGTAAATCATGCCGTGGCCGATGCGGTAGCCGCCGCGCGCCTTGGGAATCAGGTAGGGCGCATTGGTCATCGATTCCATGCCGCCCGCCACCACCACCTCGGCGCTGCCGGCCAGCAAGGTATCGTGGGCAAACATGGTCGTTTGCATGGCCGAGCCACACATTTTCGACAGGGTCACGGCGCCGGTGGAGTCTGGCAAGCCGGCCTTGCGCAGGGCCTGGCGCGCAGGCGCCTGGCCCTGGCCGGCCATCAGGCAATTGCCGAAATACACGTGCTCGACGGCCTCCGGCGCCACGCCAGCGCGCTCGACGGCGGCGCGGATGGCCACGGCGCCCAGGTCGCTGGCCGTAACGTTGGAAAAGTCGCCCTGGAAGGCGCCCATGGGGGTGCGCGCGGCACCGACGATGACTACTGGATCATGCATGATGGATCTCCGTTATCTAGGGTGGCTTACTTCGTTTCCGCAAACAGCTCGCGGCCGATCAGCATGCGGCGGATTTCGCTGGTGCCGGCGCCGATTTCATACAGTTTGGCGTCGCGCCACAGACGGCCGGCCGGATACTCGTTGATGTAGCCATTGCCGCCCAATGCCTGGATCGCTTCGCCCGCCATCCAGGTGGCTTTTTCGGCGCTGTACAGGATCGCGCCGGCTGCATCCTTGCGCAACTGGCGCACGGCTTCGGGCGTGCTGGCGCGGTCGCAGGCCTGGCCGACGGCGTAGACATAGGCCTTGCAGGCCATCATGGTCGAATACATATCGGCCAGTTTGCCCTGCATCAATTGGAATTCACCGATGGCCTGGCCGAATTGCTTGCGGTCATGCACATACGGCACCACCAGGTCCATGCAGGCTTGCATGATGCCCAGCGGGCCGCCGGACAGCACGGTGCGCTCGAAATCCAGGCCCGACATCAGCACGTTGACGCCCTTGCCCAGGCCGCCCAGCACGTTTTCAGCCGGCACTTCGCAATCCTGGAACACCAGTTCGCCCGTGTGCGAGCCGCGCATGCCCAGCTTGTCGAGTTTTTGCGCTATCGAAAAACCCTTGAAGTTCTTTTCGATCAGGAAAGCCGTCATGCCGCGCGGACCCGCTTCCAGGTCATTTTTTGCGTACACCACCAGCACGTCCGCATCGGGGCCGTTGGTGATCCACATCTTGGTGCCGTTCAAGACCCAGCGGTCGCCCTTGAAATCGGCGCGCAGTTTCATGCTGACGACGTCCGAGCCCGCGTTCGGTTCCGACATGGCCAGCGCGCCGATATGTTCGCCCGTGATCAGTTTCGGCAGGTATTTGGCTTTTTGTTCTTCGGTACCGTTGCGCTTGATCTGGTTCACGCACAGGTTCGAGTGGGCGCCATACGACAGGCCGACCGATGCCGAGGCGCGCGAGATTTCTTCCATGGCGATGATGTGGGCCAGATAACCCATGCCGGCGCCGCCGTATTCTTCGCCGACGGTGATGCCGAGCAAACCCATCTCGCCCATCTTGCGCCACAAATCCATGGGAAATTGGTCAGTACGGTCGATTTCAGCGGCGCGCGGGGCGATTTCGGCAGCGGCAAATTGCTGGATCGCTTCACGCAGCGAGGCGATATCTTCGCCGTGGTCAAAGGTCAAGCCTGGGAGATGGAGCATGTCGTCCTCGTCTTCGTTATAAGTATGGCAATCAAGGCTGCCGTGTCAGAAGCTAATGATACCGAGTCGTGACGTTAACGTAAACGTCAAGTAAGCGTGAAATATACACCCGATCGCGACGCCGGGTACTGCGGGTCTTATTTTGCCACGACCGTGCCGCCGTCCAGGCTGGCCAGCATCTGCGCGCACGCTTCTTCGTGCGAACTGATTTCCGCCAGCGCCATTTCGATGTCGATGCGCTGCTGCTCCAGGGTTTGCCGGTGCTGGGCCAGCACGCCCAGGAAGCGGTCCATCTGCGCGCGCGTGTCCTTGGGTGTTTCATACATATCGACCAGGCTCTTGATCTCGGACAAGGCCAGGCCCAGGCGCTTGCCGCGCAGGGTCAGCTTGAGGCGGGTACGGTCGCGTGGCGTGTAGACGCGGTTGCGCCCGCCCGCGCCTTCGCGCTTGGGACTGAGCAAGCCCTGGTCTTCATAAAAGCGGATGGCGCGCGCCGTGATGTCGAATTCTCGGGCCAGTTCGGTGATGGTGTAGGTCGTCATCTGTACGGGCGGTGTCGTTTGCATGGCTGGGCGTAGTGGGCGGTGAAAGTGTCGTTTTACTGTCATTGACGTTAACGTCAATCACATTGTAGCGCGCCTGCAGCGGGTGGCAGCAAGGAAAACGCGATGGCGATACGTAGTTGCTCTTAGCGAAGAGTTGCAACGAATAAATGGATTCCATGCGCAAAAAGCAGGCGCAGATCGAGAGTTGGTGGCTAATATGACACCAAAAGGAACTTTCTTTGTGTCAACTGCGCATATTTTCGTTATGATAGGAGCGAATTGCAAACCAGGCAATCATGGCGCGATAACATGTTCCTAAGAAACATTTTAGAAATGAAATATCACTTTACTTGCATTCTAAAATGCAAATAAAATGGTGTTTATATAAAGTTTGTTATTAGGAAAGTGTATGACATGCGTCTTGCACTCAGCGGTGTAGGAGCGCATGATCCGATACCGTACGTTGTAGCGCCAAACCGAAGCTTTGAATCGTGTTGCAGTGCGAAAATCAAAGCTGGCCGCGAATTTGACCCGAAGCCATACAGGATAACAATAGAAAATTCGGCTCAGGTTTTTATCTGAAACCCCCGTCGGACTGTTAATTGTTAATTACTTTATTTTCAAATGTAACAATCCGTATGGTCATTCAAGAAACTGACTTTCATGTTACAACATGAAATAGTGCACCTATGAATTCTTCTAACGAACGCGAAAGCTTTAGCCAACGACTTCAGTTGGCTCTCAAAAACGCCCATTACTCCCCAGATAGCCCGACCAGATTGGCACGGGAATTCAACATCCGTTTCGATGGGCGCCCGATTACCGTGCATGCTGCTAGGAAATGGTTGGTAGGTGAAGCAATTCCGACGCAAGAGAAATTGCGCATGATCGCCCAATGGCTGGGCGTGCCTGCGGAATGGTTGCGTTTTGGTGGCCCTGAAAGTGCCACGCCGAATGGCGAATCGACCGGCGCCTTGTCGCGTTTTGAGTCGGCCGATGTGAAATTGATTGCTGATTTGCAAAGATTAGATGAACATCATCGGCAAATCGCGCGCGAATTTATTCGCATGCTGGTCAGGGTTAACTACCAAAAGTAATCATTCTGGCGTCCACACGCCGTTGCCGTCCGGCTACACGCCGGCGGCCTCACCCTTGTACTTTTTTTGCGCCGGGTCATACTGGAGACATGATTTTGCCGCACAATAAGACCTCGTATGTTGCGCTGCAACCCGATTTTTTGATGATCATCGTGTAACAGTCAGCGCAGTGGCAAATACTAGCTCATAATCACATCAGAAACAGCCAGTTGTCATCCACCACGGAGCCGAGCATTTGAGCCGTCTTATGAAAAGTAACTACAGCAACACCGCGCAGCTGAAAGACTTGATGACCGTGCCGCCCATGACTGCCGCGCAACATGCGGAAGTCATGCGCAAACGGATAGCCCACCGCAGGATGGTTGAAGAAGCCAGGGATTTGAAGCAGGCAAGCGCGGTTCAGTTCGAAAAGCGTTGAACCGCTGGCATTACAGAGCAGTACCGCCGTCGCTGGCGCTGGCCTTCAGGCCATTCCAGCGCGGCGCCAGACCATGTTCGATGCCGAACAGGTCGATGACGCGCGCCACAGTATGGTCGACCATTTCAGAAATGCTTTGCGGATGGTGATAAAAACTGGGCAGTGGCGGGAAGATGATGCCGCCCATTTCGGTCACGGCGGTCATATTGCGCAGGTGCGCCAGGTTGAACGGCGTTTCGCGCACCATCAGCACCAGGCGGCGACGCTCCTTGAGCACCACGTCGGCGGCCCGCGTGATCAGGTTATCCGACAAGCCATGGGCCACGGCCGCCAGCGTTTTCATCGAGCACGGCGCGATCACCATGCCATCCGACTGGAACGAGCCGCTGGCAATCGCCGCGCCGATGTCGCGCAGCTTGTGCACCACGTGCGCCAGCGCTTCGACTTCCTTGCGGGCCATGCCCGTTTCCTGATGCAGGGTCAATACCGCCGCATCCGACAAGACCAGGTGCGTCTCGACACCGGGGATGGCGCCGAGCAATTGCAGCAGCCGCAAGCCATACACGGCGCCGGTGGCGCCCGTGATGGCGATGACGATACGGCGCGGCTTTTGTTGTTGGCTATCAGGCATTCAACAGGGATTTCAGTTCGCCCGACTCAAACATTTCATTCATGATGTCGGAGCCGCCGATGAACTCGCCTTTGACATACAGTTGTGGAATGGTTGGCCAGTTCGAGTAATCCTTGATGCCTTGGCGAACTTCCGGATCGTCCAGCACGTTGACGGTGGCGATGTTTTCAACGCCGCATGCTTTCAGGATCTGGATGGCGCGGCCGGAAAAGCCGCACTGCGGAAATTGGGCCGTGCCCTTCATGAACAGCACGACGGGCGTGTTCGTCACGGTTTCTTTGATCCAGGTTTGTACGTCGCTCATAGCTGCCTCTGATGGGGAAATAAATAAGATGGCGTCATTTTATAAGAAAACGACGCCATGAGTATGGGCCGGGCCCACAAATGGGGAATGCCGGCCACGCTGGCAGGCTTATAACACTTTCCCCAGACAAATAGATTGCGCGGCGCCCACATATTTGCCATACGCCGGGATGTCGGCATAGCCGTGCTTGCGGTAAAACGCCACCGCCCGGTCATTGGCCAGGCGGGTCGCCAGCCAGATTTCTGCATAAGCATACTGGCGCGCCATGTTTTCCACATGGGCCACCAGGGCGGCGCCCACGCCAGCCTGGCCGGGGCGCGCATACATGCGCTTGAGTTCGCCGATGGTGCTGTTGCCGTCGCCGCCCAGGGGCCGCAAGGCGGCGCAGCCCAGCAGTTTTCCATCGCTATTGCTGGCGATAAAGAAACCACCGCGTCCACCGCGGGTTTCACTGGCGTCGAACGAGGAGCGCCCGCTGTCGCCGTTGATGCTCAGCAAGGCGTCCGACAAGTCCTGCAGCAATTGCTGCGCCTCGGCACTATCGGCGTCCACCGCCGTAATAATGCAGTTTGGGGCGGTGGCCATGCGGTTAGCCTCTCAGTTTGGCGAAGGCGGCGGCCATGCTGCCGGCCGGTTCAGGCGCGTTGCGCGATTGCGACTGGTGCTGGGCCATGCTGCGGCGGTCGTTGCGGTCGCCGCGCTGTTCCGGTTTGCTACCTGCTTGCGGTGCGCTATCGGTCAGGCGCATGGTCAGCGCGATGCGCTTGCGCTTTTCATCGACTTCCAGCACTTTGACGCGCACCACCTGGCCCGCTTTCACGACCGTGTGCGGATCTTTCACGAAGTTGTTCGACAGGGCCGAAATATGCACCAGGCCATCCTGGTGCACGCCGATATCGACAAACGCGCCGAAAGCCGCCACGTTGGTGACCACGCCTTCGAGGATCATGTCAGGGCGCAAGTCGCGGATTTCTTCCACGCCTTCCTTGAAGGTGGCGGTGGTAAATTCCGGACGCGGATCGCGGCCCGGTTTTTCCAGCTCTTTCAAGATGTCGGAAATGGTCGGCACGCCGAAGGTCTCGTCGGCATATTTGGCCGGGCTCAGGGTTTTCAGCAGCGCCGTTTCACCGATCACGGCCTTGATGTCTTTCTTGATGTCGGCCAGGATCTTTTCCACCAGCGGGTACGATTCCGGGTGGACCGCCGACGCGTCCAGCGGATTCTCGCCACCCATCACGCGCAAAAAGCCCGCTGCCTGTTCAAACGTCTTGTCGCCCAGGCGCGGCACGGCTTTCAGTGCCGCGCGCGAAGTGAACGCGCCCTTCATGTCGCGGTAGGTGACGATGCTTTGCGCCACGCTGGCCGACAGGCCCGACACGCGCGCCAGCAGCGGCGCCGAGGCCGTGTTGACATCCACGCCCACGGCGTTCACGCAATCTTCCACCACCGCATCGAGCGAGCGGGCCAGCTGGCTTTGACTCACGTCATGCTGGTACTGGCCCACGCCGATCGATTTCGGATCGATTTTCACCAGTTCGGCCAGCGGATCTTGCAGGCGGCGCGCGATCGAGACGGCGCCGCGCAAGGACACATCCATGTCCGGCAATTCTTTCGAGGCGAACTCGGACGCCGAGTACACCGACGCGCCCGCTTCCGAGACGACGATCTTCGTCATCTTCGCTTCCGGATGCTGCTTGATCAAGTCCTGCGCCAGCTTGTCGGTTTCACGCGAGGCGGTGCCGTTGCCGATCGAAATCAGGGATACATTGTGCTTGGCCGCCAGGCGGCCCAGGGTATGCAGCGAACCGTCCCAGTCGTTTTTCGGCTGGTGCGGATAAATCACGGCCGTATCGACCACTTTACCGGTGGCGTCGACCACGGCCACTTTCACACCCGTGCGCAGGCCCGGGTCCAGGCCCATGGTGGCGCGCTGGCCGGCTGGCGCTGCCAGCAGCAGCGCTTTCAGGTTGGTGGCAAACACATTGATGGCGTCCAGTTCCGAGCGTTCGCGCAGCGCGCCCATCAATTCCGTTTCCAGGTGCATGAAGCTTTTCACGCGCCAGGTCCAGCGGGCCGTGTCCGCCAGCCATTTATCGGCCGGGCGGCCCAGTTGCTTGATGCCGAAACGGGCGGCGATGCGGCCTTCGCACGGATTGTGCGGCGCATCCCACTTCGGTTTTTCCGCTTCCGTATCGAGGCGCAGGGTCACGTCGAGGATGCCTTCGCGGCGGCCGCGCAGCAGCGCCAGGGCGCGGTGCGATGGCACGGTAGAAATAGTTTCTGAGTAATCGAAATAATCGGCGAATTTTTCGCCTTCATCCTGCTTGCCTTCCACCACTTTCGATTCGACCACGCCGTGTTCCTGCACGTACTCGCGCAAGGTTTGCAGCAAGGTCGCATCTTCGGCAAAACGTTCCATCAGGATCTGGCGCGCGCCATCGAGCGCCGCCTTGGTGTCGGCCACGCCAGGGTTGTTGCCATCGGCACTGGTAAACGCCTCGCGCAGGAATTTGCCTGCTTCCATTTCCGGCGTCAGTTCCGGGTTTTCCAGCAAGCCATCGGCCAGTGGCATCAAGCCCGCTTCGATGGCGATCTGCGCCTTGGTGCGGCGTTTTTGCTTGTATGGCAAGTACAAATCTTCCAGGCGCGTCTTGTCTTCCGCGTGCATGACGGCATCTAACAGGGCGGGCGTCATCTTGTTCTGTTCGGTGATCGAGGCCACGATGGCGGCGCGCCGCTCTTCCAGTTCGCGCAGGTAGCGCAAGCGCTCTTCGAGCAGGCGCAACTGGATATCGTCGAGGCCGCCGGTCGCTTCCTTGCGGTAACGGGCGATAAAGGGCACGGTCGCGCCTTCATCGAGCAGTTCGATGGCGGCGGCAACCTGCACCGGTTTGGCGGCAAGTTCAAGGGCAAGACGTTGTTCGATAGTGGGCAGCATGGTTGTTTCCAAAGCGATCAAGCCTGGAATGATACGCAATCGGCGCGATTGCGCAATCTTGACAGTGCAAATGGACTGTGCGTTACCGCCGGCGGCCAGCGGCGACTGAAAAAATTGCCAAATAGCTTGATTTATTTCCTAAATGAATCATTTTGGCGGCCGGGGCCAGACAGGGCAAGGCGCATGTCACATGCCTCTGCGGGCTGTTTTCACGCCCATGCGTGTCAATTTTGCTTGTCGAATGGCTGGAATGTAGCATTAAATAATTATTTTTTAAGCATCGCACAGGAAAACTGCCTAAACAGCGTGTGCGAATCAAGCCAGCAGCGCGTGTATGGCGGATAATATCGCCTGTTGCCGATTTGGATACGACCTTTACATACTCATGCGCCCCATGGATTTTACCCGCGACGAAACCAGTGAAACCCCAGTTGCCCCGGCCGCGCCGGGAGCGCCTTTGCCGTACGCCATCGCCACGTGGCTGCAACGGGTGGAGGCAGCCGCTCATCCGAAAGCCGTGCTCAATGTTGTCGAGCCCGACGCCAAACTGAACCAGCATCGCCTGATTTATGTCCTGGCGCCCACCAGCGGTGGACGCCATGTGGCGCTGTGCCTGTACAAGGCGCGCCTGCGGCCGAATGGCGACGTGGCGGCGGCCAGTCCCATCAGCGAAATTTTTTCGCTGCTGTCGGCGCCGCCCACCTTTTTGACGCCCGCCGATGAAGACCTGGTGCGTTTCTTCGTTGCCATGCGCAGCGGGCAGAATTCGCAGACGGGCAGCGCTACCGAGCCCAAGGGCAAGGTCGGTGCGGCCCTGCTGAAAATGCTGGCCGAGCAAGACAAGCTGTTGTGGGCCAATTCCTGGGCCGATGTGGGCAATGGCCTGGTGTATCCGCTGAAGGAAGGTCCGGTCCGTCCGGCCCGGCTGTTCTGGCGCGACGAGGGCAAGACCATGCGGCTGGGCTGGCAAGTCGATCCGCCGGAAGGCGTGAAACACCATGGCGCCGACCAGATCGACTACATGCTGCCGACCGATCCGCCGTGGTATATCGATAATCTGTCGTGCGGGGTGCTGGAACTGAACCAGGGCGGCTCCGAAATTTCGCTGGCCGACCTGCAGGCGCTGGTGGCGCAGGCGCCGCCCCTGAATGCGAACGACAAGGTGCGCGTGTCGCAATTGCTGCTGGCGCAAGGCTTGCAGCATCTGATGCCGCTGCCGCAACCTTTGCCGCAGCGCTTGCGCAAGGATGTGCCGGCGCAGCCGGTCTTGCTGCTCGATAGCGCCATGCTGGCCGATGGCAGCTTGCAGCGCTGGCACGATTTCGCCGTGCTGTCCTACGATTACGATGGCGAGCGCGTGTCGTTCGACCCGGCCCAGCGCGTGGTGCGCCAGATCGGCGATGTGACGGAAATTATCCAGCGCAATACGGCCGACGAGGCGCGCGCGCTGGCGACCCTGGCGGGACTGCAATTCAAGAAGCCCGGTTCGGCGCCGCTGAGCGGCTTGAAGGGCGCCTTGCTGCTGCCTAGCCAGGCGGAATGGCTGCGCTTTGCCGAGGCCGGCATTGAACAGTTGCAAGCGCAGGGCTGGATCGTGGAAAAGACGGCCAAGTACCGCTACGACGTGAGCGAGGTGGGCGACTGGTATGCCGAGATCGATGACCAGGATCCGGACAGCGGCAATGCCTGGTTCGAGCTGGAGCTGGGCATCGTCGTCAACCACGAGCGCGTGCCGCTGCTGCCGGTGCTGGTGCAACTGATACGCAATGCGCCCAATGATTTCAATCCGAAAACCATCGAAGCGCATGGCGAGGAAGATCACATGCTGGCCACCTTGCCGGATGGCACCCGCGTGGCCCTGCCGTGGGGCCGGGTGCGGCCGATCTTGAATACCCTGGGCGAGCTGTATTTCAGCGACAAGATCAAGCATGCCGTGCGCATGTCGACCCTGGACGCGGCGCGCCTGGAAGAGCTGGCGCGCGGCCTGGAAATGCGCTGGACGGGCGGCGAACAATTGCGCGCCATGGGCCGCAAGCTGAGCCAGTTCGGTTCCGTGCAAAAAGTGGCGGCGCCCGCCGGCTTGCAGGCGACCTTGCGCGATTACCAGGCGGACGGCCTGGCGTGGATGCAATTCCTGCGCGACCATGACCTGGCGGGGATTTTGGCCGATGACATGGGGCTGGGCAAGACCGTGCAAACTCTGGCGCATATCCTGGTAGAAAAAGAAGCGGGCCGCCTGACGCATCCGGCGCTGGTGATTGCGCCGACCAGCCTGATGGGCAACTGGCAGGACGAGGCGGCCAAGTTTGCGCCGTCCCTGAAGGTCTTGCTGCTGCAAGGCAAGGACCGCGCCCAGCAGTTCGATCAGATCGATCAATGCGATCTGGTGCTGACGACCTATGCGCTGTTGCCGCGCGACGAGGATATTCTGCGCGAACACGATTTCCACCTGGTGATTCTTGATGAATCGCATTACATCAAGAATACCCGCAGCAAGGCGGCGCAAAGCGCGGGCCTGCTGCGCGCGCGCCACCGTTTGTGCCTGTCCGGCACGCCGCTGGAAAACCATCTGGGCGAATTGTGGTCGCAATTCCACTTCTTGCTGCCGGGCTTGCTGGGCGACGAGAAAACCTTCAATACGCAATTCCGCCACCCGATCGAGCGCCAGGATGATCCGCTGCGCCGCATGCTGCTGAACCGCCGTATCAAGCCGTTCCTGTTGCGCCGTACCAAGGACAATGTGGCCAAGGAATTGCCGCCGAAGACGGAAATGGTGCGCAAGGTCGAATTGACGGGGCCGCAGCGCGACCTGTACGAAACCGTGCGATTGGCGATGGACCAGAAAGTGCGCGAAGAGATCGACAAGAAGGGCGTGGCGCGCAGCCAGATCGTGATCCTGGAAGCGCTGCTGAAACTGCGCCAGGTCTGTTGCGACCCGCGCCTGGTGAAATCCCTGCCGGCGAAAAAGCAGTCGGCCGGTTCGGCCAAGCTGCTCGACCTGATGCAGATGGTGGAAGACTTGCTGGACGAGGGCCGCAAGATCCTGGTCTTCTCGCAATTTACCAGCATGCTGGAATTGATCGAGGAAGAACTGGAATCGCGCGACATTCCATATGCCTTGCTGACGGGCGAAACCAAGGACCGCGGCGCGCAGGTGGCGGCCTTCCAGCAGGGCGCCGTGCCGATCTTCTTGATCAGCCTCAAGGCCGGTGGCGTGGGCTTGAACCTGACGGCGGCCGACACGGTCATCCATTATGACCCGTGGTGGAATCCGGCCGCGGAAAACCAGGCCACCGACCGCGCCTGGCGTATCGGCCAGGACAAACCGGTGTTTGTCTACAAGCTGATCGCCAAGGGCACCCTGGAAGAAAAAATCCAGTTGCTGCAGCAAAAGAAAGCAGAATTGGCGCAATCGATCCTGGTCGAAGGCGAATCGCAAAAAATGGCCCTGACGCAGGAAGACTTGCAGCAAATTTTCGCGCCGCTGGAAGATTAAACGGCGTGGCGCGCTCTATACTTGGCGTTTCAATCTTGCCAGGTGTAAAGCATGCTGCCCTTTTTACTCTTGCTGTTTGCCGGCGCCATCCTGATGGCGCTGCGTTTCGTGCAATTGCGCCGCGCGCTGCTGCGCGCGCGGACCGGCGAGGCGCAGTTTCGCCAGCTGGCGGAACACAGCCTGGATGCGCTCTGGCTGCTGGACTGCGCCACCCTGGAACTGCGTTATGTGAGTCCGGCTGCGCAGCGCCTCAGCGGCCATGACTTGCCGGCACTGCGGGAGCACGCGGCGCGCCTGGCCGCTGACGTGCCGGCCCGCTTGCAGCGCTGGCGCGCTGGCGACACCAGCCGCTTGAGTCTGCTGCGCGAAGTGGAATTGCCGCACCGCGACGGCCATATGCTGGCGCTGGAAATCACCTCGACCTTCGTGCTCGATGCGGCCGGCCAGCCCGTTTCGCTGGTGGGCGTGGTGCGCGATGTCACGCAGGCACAGGCGCAAGAGGCAGAGCGCGAAAAGGAACAAAAGCGTTTCGCATCGATGCTGTCGCACGAATTCCGTACGCCGTTGGCCACCATCGATGGCGCCATCCAGCGCCTGGTGGCGACGGCCGGTGCGGCGGGCGCCGACGAGGGCACGCACAAGCGTTACGTGAAAATCCAGACAGCCGTGGACCGTTTGCTGGCCATGATCAACGATTATCTGTCGCCCGAGCGCATGGCCGCCATCGGCCGTGAAAAAACCGCGAACGGCATCGCGCCGCTGGCCTTGCTGCAACAGGCGGCCGCTACCGTGCCGGCCAGCCATCCGGTGCAGCTGCAGCTCGATGAAGACTTGCCGCCGTATCTGCGTTGTGACGTGCAGGGCATGAGCTTGTGCCTGAAAATCTTGCTGGACAACGCTGTCAAGTTCAGCCCGGCCGGCAGCCCGATCGTGTTGTCCGGCCGGCTGGCGCCTGAAGGCGGCGTGGCCTTGTGCGTCAGCGACCAGGGGCCGGGCGTGCCTGACGACGAGATGGGCAGGGTATTTGAAAAAGGTTTTCGCGGCATGCATGCGGGCGGACATGCGGGCGCTGGCCTGGGTTTGTACATGGCGCGCGCCGTGGTCGAGGTGCATGGCGGCAGTTTACAGCTGCAGAATCGTCCTGAAGGCGGTGCGATTTCCCGAATTTGGCTGCCGATCCCCGTCGATGCGGGGAAAAGCCTTGCTTCCGCTGTAAGCAACCATGATAATTCCTTGACGTAAACCTATTAGGCCGTCCATCATGGATGCAGGAGTGTTTGGCAGGTTTGCCCACGATGTTCCACTAACGGAAGAATGGCGTAGCAATGACGAAAATACTGATCGTCGAAGACAACCTGGACTACGCAGAAGACATGGCGGAGTTTCTGGTGGAACTCGAACACGAAGTCCATATCACCAGCTCGGCTGGCGGTATGTGGACGGCTTTGAGTCATGGAAATGTTGACGTGGTCGTGCTCGACCTGGGCCTGCCCGATGAAGATGGTTTCAATGTCATCCCCCGTATGCGCCAGCTGTATCCGCAGATCGGCGTGCTGGTATTGACGGGCCGCGTGGCGTTTGACAGCCGCATCCTGGGCTTGCGCCTGGGCGCCGACCATTACCTGACCAAGCCGATCAAATTCCCAGAACTGGCCGCCCACATCGAGGCGCTGGACCGCCGCGTCGGTCCGCAAGACCCCATGCCCGAGCCTAACAAATGGACCTTGAAAGTAAGCGCTCGCCAACTTGAGCTGATGGGGTCGGTGATCGCCCTGACGGAAAAGGAATTCAACTTCCTGCACCTGCTGACGATCAACACCCGCCCGGTGCCCCGCGACGTGATCGTGGCCGGCATGGGCGGCGAAGATCCCGATGCCGGCCGCCGCGTCGACATGCTGGTATATCGCCTGCGCAAGAAAGCCAAGACGGGCCTGGGCCAGGATTTGCCACTGCGCAGCGCGTATGGCGAAGGTTATAGCTTGTCGGCCAGCTTTAATTTGTCTTGAATGGTTATGCCATAGCGATGGCGGGCTAAAAAGGGACAGAGTCAAGCTGTTTTTCCGGCATCAAAAATAAATCAGGGCCAGAGTCATGTCCTGCACGGTAGTGTGTGTAAAATCAAGGCTTTAGCCTTTTTTACGCACATAACCATGGCCCGCTTGCCCCGCCTGATCATCCCCAATCTCCCCCATTACGTGATACAGCGCGGCGCCAACCGCCAGCCGGTGTTCCAGGATGCCGATGATTACGCGCAATTTTTGTCCTGGCTGAAAAGCGGGGCAAAAATGTTCAAGGTCGCCATCCACGCCTACGTTTTATTACCTGATCAACTGCATTTGCTGGCTACGCCGGCCGATAGCACGGGACTGGGACAGTTGATGCAATGGCTGGGGCGCTATTACGTGCCGTATTTCAATCAAAAATACGGCCGTGAAGGCAGCTTGTGGCAAGGGCGCTACAAAACGGCCGTGATCGACGCCGACAATTTTTTCCTGCTCTGCTGCCGCTACCTGGAATGTGTGCCCGTGCAAGCGGGACTGGTTGCCCAGCCACTTGACTACAGCTGGTCCAGCTATGCCCACCATGCGGGTTTCCGTCCCGATGCCCTGATCACTGACCACGCTTTGTACTGGGCGCTGGGCAACACGCCGTTCGACCGCGAAGCAGCTTATCTGCGTCTGTTTGAACAGGGCCTGGGCAGCAGCCAGGTCAAGACGGTGGAACAGGCGGTACTAAAAGGGTGGCCGCTGGGTTCCGAGGCGTTCAAGCAGGCGCTGGAACTGAAAATGAAGCGGCAAGTGCTGCCCGCCAAGCGGGGACGGCCGCGCAAGAGCGCCAGCGAAACGGCCGAGCAATAACTTTTTAATAAAATATAGCTTGTTTTCCAGGACCGAATCAGGATTGCGTTGACTATGTCCCCATTTAATTTTGAGGTCGGCAAAATATGATTTAATTCGACTCCGACCCTAATTATTTCAGTTGAGTTTTCTATTGCATTGCACTACTCTAGTTTTTCGATAGTCATATGCAGCGGAGAAGCCCATGAAAGCGCAAGGCCTGTACGACCCAGCCAATGAACACGATGCCTGCGGCGTCGGTTTCGTCGCCCATATCAAGGGCAACAAGACCCATTCGATCGTCGAACAGGGTTTGCTGATCCTGAAAAACCTCGATCACCGGGGCGCCGTGGGCGCCGATGCGCTGATGGGCGATGGCGCCGGCATCCTGATCCAGATTCCAGACCAGTACTACCGCGAAGAAATGGCCAAGCAGGGCGTGGAATTGCCGCCGCCTGGCGAATACGGCGTGGGCATGGTCTTTTTGCCGAAAGAAAACGCTTCGCGCATCGCCTGCGAACAGGAAATCGAGCGCGCCGTGCGCATCGAAGGCCAGGTGGTGCTGGGCTGGCGCAACGTGCCGATCGATACCGAGATGCCGATGTCGCCCACCGTGCGCGCCAAGGAACCCGTGATCCGCCAGATCTTCATCGGCCGTGGCCCGGACATCATGGTCACCGACGCGCTCGAGCGCAAACTGTACGTGATCCGCAAATCGTCGGGCCACGCCATCCAGGCCTTGAAACTGCTGCATGGCAAGGAATTCTTCGTGCCGTCGATGTCGGCCCGCACCATCGTCTACAAGGGCTTGTTGCTGGCCGACCAGGTGGGCGTGTATTACAAGGACTTGCAGGATGCGCGTTGCATCTCGGCGCTGGCGCTGGTGCATCAGCGTTTCTCGACCAATACTTTCCCTGAATGGCCGCTGGCCCACCCGTATCGCCTGATCGCGCACAATGGCGAGATCAACACGGTGAAAGGCAATTTCAACTGGATGCGCGCGCGCGAAGGCGTGATGAAGTCGGCCGTGCTGGGCGAAGACTTGCAAAAGCTGTTTCCACTGATTTATGAAGGCCAGTCCGACACGGCGTGTTTCGACAATGCGCTGGAATTGCTGCTGATGGCCGGTTATCCGATCGCCCAGGCGATGATGATGATGATCCCGGAAGCGTGGGAAAACCACACCACCATGGATGACAACCGCCGCGCCTTCTATGAATACCATGCCGCCATGATGGAGCCGTGGGACGGCCCGGCCGCCATGGCGTTTACCGATGGTCGCCATATCGGCGGCACCCTGGACCGCAACGGTTTGCGTCCGGCGCGCTACATCGTCACCGACGATGACCTGGTGGTGATGGCCTCGGAATCGGGCGTGCTGCCGATCCCGGAATCGAAGATCATCCAGAAATGGCGCTTGCAGCCTGGAAAAATGTTCCTGATCGACCTGGAAGCGGGCCGCATCATCGACGACCAGGAATTGAAGAATACCTACGCCAACGCCAAGCCATATAAAGCGTGGATCAACTCGGTGCGGATCAAGCTCGACGCGATCAAGCTGCTGGACGGCCAGGCCAGGCAGGCGCCTGCACAGGGCGAAAAAGCCCAGACGTCCTTGCTGGACCGCCAGCAAGCGTTTGGCTACACGCAGGAAGACTTGAAATTCCTGATGGCGCCGATGGCCGTGGCCGGCGAAGAAGCGACTGGATCGATGGGCAATGATTCGCCGCTGGCCGTGATGTCGAACAAGCTCAAGCCGCTGTATAGCTACTTCAAGCAATTGTTCGCGCAAGTGACCAATCCGCCGATCGACCCGATCCGCGAAGCGATGGTGATGTCGCTGGTATCGTTTATCGGCCCGAAACCGAACTTGCTCGACACGAATAACGTCAATCCGCCGATGCGCCTGGAAGTGGCGCAACCGGTGCTGGGTTTTGACGACATGACGCGTTTGCGCAATATCAGTGCCCATACGGGCGGCAAGTTCAAGTCGTATGAACTCGATATCTGCTATCCATTGGCCTGGGGCAAGGAAGGCGTGGAAGCGTGCCTGGCCTCGCTGTGCGCCGAGGCGGTCGATGCCGTGAAATCCGGCCACAACATTTTGATCGTCTCGGATCGCGCTATCTGCGCCGATCAGGTGGCGATCCCCGCGCTACTGGCGACATCGACCGTGCATCAGCACCTGGTCAGCAAGGGCTTGCGCGCCTCCACCGGCCTGGTGGTGGAGACGGGCTCGGCGCGTGAAACGCACCACTTCGCCTTGCTGGCAGGCTATGGCGCGGAAGCCGTTCATCCTTACCTGGCGATGGAAACCCTGGTCGAGCTGGCGCATGGCTTGCCGGGCGATCTGTCCGGCGACAAGGCGATCTACAACTACACCAAGGCCGTCGGCAAGGGCTTGATGAAGGTGATGTCGAAGATGGGCATCTCGACGTATATGTCGTATTGCGGTGCGCAAATCTTTGAAGCGATCGGCTTGAACAAGTCGCTGGTCGACAAATACTTCAAGGGCACAGCCTCGAACGTGGAAGGCATCGGCGTATTTGAAGTGGCGGAAGAAGCGCTGCGTTTGCACAACTTGGCTTTCGGCAACGATCCCTTGCTGGCCGAGAAGCTCGATGCAGGTGGCGAATACGCGTTCCGCGTGCGCGGCGAAGACCATATGTGGACGCCGGACGCGATTGCGAAGCTGCAGCACTCTACGCGCAGCAACAATTTCTCCAGCTATAAAGAGTACGCGCAGATCATCAATGACCAGAGCCGCCGTCATCTGACCTTGCGCGGCCTGTTCGAGTTCAAGCTCGATCCGACCAAGGCGATCCCGCTCGATGAAGTGGAACCGGCGAAAGAAATCGTCAAGCGTTTTGCGACCGGCGCCATGTCGCTGGGCTCGATCAGCACGGAAGCGCACGCAACCCTGGCCGTGGCGATGAACCGCATCGGCGGCAAGTCGAATACGGGCGAGGGCGGCGAAGATCCGAACCGCTACACGCAGGAACTGAAGGGCATCCCGATCCGCCAGGGCGAGACCATGGCGTCGGTAGTGGGCGCCGAGCAGATCGTGGTCGATATCCCGCTGCAGGAAGGCGATTCCATGCGTTCGCGCATCAAGCAAGTGGCGTCGGGCCGTTTCGGCGTGACGGCCGCCTACCTGAATTCGGCTGACCAGATCCAGATCAAGATGGCGCAGGGCGCGAAACCGGGCGAAGGCGGTCAGTTGCCTGGTCATAAGGTGTCGGAATACATCGCCAGCCTGCGCTTTTCCGTGCCCGGCGTAGGCTTGATTTCGCCGCCGCCGCACCATGACATTTATTCGATCGAAGACCTGGCGCAACTGATCCATGACTTGAAAAACGCCAATCCGCGCGCGTCGATTTCCGTGAAACTGGTGTCGGAAGTGGGTATCGGCACGGTGGCGGCCGGCGTCACCAAGGCCAAGGCCGACCACGTGGTGGTGGCGGGCCACGATGGCGGCACGGGCGCTTCGCCTTTGTCTTCCGTGAAACATGCGGGCACGCCGTGGGAACTGGGCCTGGCCGAAACCCAGCAAACGCTGGTGCTCAATGGTTTGCGCAGCCGTATCCGCGTGCAAGCCGATGGCCAGATGAAAACCGGCCGCGACGTGGTGATCGCCGCCTTGCTGGGCGCCGATGAAATCGGTTTCGCCACGGCGCCGCTGGTGGTCGAAGGCTGCATCATGATGCGCAAATGCCATCTGAATACTTGCCCGGTCGGTGTGGCTACGCAAGATCCGGTGCTGCGCGCCAAGTTCTCGGGCAAACCCGAGTATGTCGTCAATTACTTCTTCTTCGTCGCCGAAGAAGCGCGCCAGTTGATGGCGCAGCTGGGCATCCGTACCTATGACGAGCTGATCGGCCGGGTCGACCTGCTCGATAAATCGAAGGCGATTTCGCACTGGAAGGCGCAGGGCCTGGACTTCTCTGCCATCTTCCACAAGCCGGAAACCACGGATGGCCAGTCCTGTCGCCACGTGGAAAACCAGGACCACGCGCTGGAAAAAGCGCTGGACCACAAGCTGATCGCGCAGGCGCGCGCGGCGCTGGAAAAGGGCGAGCGCGTCTCGTTCATTTCGCCGGTGCGCAACCTGAACCGCACGGTGGGCACCATGCTGTCCGGCGAAGTGGCGAAGCGTTATGGCCATGCCGGCTTGCCGGACGACACGATTCACATCCAGCTGCAAGGCACGGCGGGCCAGTCGGCCTGCGCCTTCCTGGCGCACGGCATCACGATCGACCTGGTGGGCGAAGGCAACGATTACGTGGGCAAAGGCTTGTCGGGCGGACGCATCATCGTGCGGCCGAATACGGAATTCCGCGGCTGGGCAGTGGACAACATCATCATCGGCAACACCGTGCTGTACGGTGCGATTGCCGGCGAAGCCTTCTTCAATGGCGTGGCCGGCGAACGCTTTGCCGTGCGCAACTCGGGCGCCACCACGGTGGTCGAGGGCCTGGGCGACCATGGCTGCGAATACATGACGGGCGGCACGGTGGTGGTGCTGGGCGCCACGGGACGCAACTTTGCGGCCGGCATGTCGGGCGGCATTGCCTATGTGTATGACCCGGCCGGCGAATTTGCCAGCAAGTGCAACACGGCCATGGTCAGCCTGGACAAGGTGGTGAGCGCTTCCGAACAGCAAGTGGACCGCGACGCCTGGCATACCCAGCACCGCGATGGCTTGCCGGAAGCCGACGAAGTGATCCTGAAACGCCTGATCGAGCGCCACTTCAAGCATACGGGCAGCACCCGCGCCCGTTTCCTGCTCGATGACTGGGCCACGGCACGCGCCAAGTTCGTCAAGGTCTTCCCGAACGAATACAAGCGCGCACTGATCGAAATGGCCGCCGACGCCGCCATGCAAGTCGAAGCCGTTGCGGCCTGAGCCAGCTTAACACTATGACCGGGAGCGGCCAGGCCGCTCCCCGCTAGCCAAATACAAAGGAATTATCGTGGGTAAAATTACCGGCTTCATGGAATTCAAGCGGCAGGACGAGCAATATCTGGAGCCTGCCGCCCGTTTGAAGAACTACAAGGAATTCGTGCTGCACCTGACGGATGCGCAGGCGACCGTGCAGGGCGCGCGCTGCATGGATTGCGGCATCCCTTTCTGTAATACGGGTTGTCCAGTCAATAACATCATTCCCGACTGGAATGACCTGGTCTACCGTGGTAACTACCGCGAAGCACTCGATATCTTGCATTCGACCAATAACTTCCCGGAGTTCACGGGCCGCGTCTGCCCGGCGCCGTGCGAGTCGGCGTGCACCCTGGGCATCCATGAAGATCCGGTCGGCATCAAGTCGATCGAACATAAAATCATCGACATGGGCTGGGAGCATGGCTGGGTGGTGCCGCAGCCAGCCGGTTTCAGCACGGGCAAGAAAGTGGCCATCGTCGGTTCCGGCCCTGCCGGCCTGGCGGCGGCGCAGCAGCTGGCGCGCGCCGGCCATGCCGTGACGGTGTTTGAAAAGAGCGACCGGGTGGGCGGCTTGCTGCGCTACGGCATTCCCGACTTCAAGATGGAAAAGTCGCACATCGACCTGCGCGTGAAACAGATGGAAGCCGAAGGCGTGGTATTCCGCACCAGCGTGCTGGTCGGCAAGGATTTCCCTGCCAGCGTGAATAACTGGGCCAAGGAAACGATTTTCCCGGAAGACCTGGAAAAAGAGTTCGACGCCGTCATCATCGCCGGCGGCGCCGAGCAGCCGCGCGACTTGCCGGTGCCGGGCCGCGAACTGAAAGGCGTGCATTACGCGATGGATTTCTTGCCGCTGCAAAACAAGGTCAATGCGGGCGACAAGCTGAAAGACCAGATCAAGGCGACCGGCAAGCACGTGGTGGTGATCGGCGGCGGCGATACGGGCTCGGACTGCGTGGGCACCTCGAACCGCCACGGCGCCGCCTCGGTGGCGCAGTTCGAACTGATGCCGCAGCCGCCGGAAAAAGAAAACAAGCCGCTGGTCTGGCCGTACTGGCCGACCAAGCTGCGCACTTCGTCGTCGCACGAGGAAGGCTGCGAGCGCGACTGGGCGGTGGCCACCAAGCGTTTCGAAGGCAAGGGCGGCAAGGTGGAAAAACTGATCGCCTGCCGGGTGGAGTGGAAAGACGGCAAGATGAGCGAAGTGCCGGACTCGGAATTCGAGATGAAAGCCGACCTGGTCTTGCTGGCGATGGGCTTTGTTTCTCCTGTGCAACAAGTGCTGGATGCTTTTGGCGTGGATAAAGATGCGCGCGGCAACGCCCGCGCCAGCACCGAGGGGGATGACTGCTACCACACGTCGGTGCCCAAGGTGTTTGCCGCCGGCGACATGCGCCGTGGCCAGTCGCTGGTGGTGTGGGCCATCCGCGAAGGCCGCCAATGCGCGCGCGCCGTCGATACCTTCCTGATGGGTAATTCCTTGCTGCCACGCTGATCAGCATCAGCTGCTTGCTTCGGGGGCCATGGCGCAAACTGCGTCGTGGCCCCTGTCATTTTGTCCGTGCCACCTCCGCTGAAGGGCGATCGCAAGCAGAGCGTGGCTTTTTACAATAAACTATCTGACTTTCGATTCATTAGTGTTGTATTCTTCCCCCTTACCGGGATGCCCAAGGGGGCCTCTCAGCAGAGTTTGGCGTTTCTGCACTACAATACGCCATTAAAAAAAATGAGTTCCGTCGTGCCAAATCTTGTTGAAATCCGTGATTTACACTTTGCCTATGGTGAACGTTCGATCTTGTCGGGCCTACACATGGATTTCCCACGTGGAAAAGTTGTGGCGGTCATGGGTGGTTCCGGCAGCGGCAAGACGACCGTATTGCGCCTGATCGGCGGCCAGTTGCGCCCCAGCGCCGGCACCGTCAACGTCGATGGCCAGGTCGTGCACGCACTCGATACCAGGCAGCTGTACCAGATGCGCCGCAAGATGGGCATGCTGTTCCAGCACGGCGCCTTGTTTACCGACCTGACGGCGTTTGAAAACGTGGCGTTTCCGCTGCGCGAACATACGGACCTGAATGAAGAACTGATCCGCACCCTGGTGCTGATGAAGCTGCAGGCAGTGGGTCTGCGCAATGCGGCGCAACTGAAGCCGGGCGAGATTTCGGGCGGCATGGGCCGCCGCGTGGCGCTGGCGCGGGCGATTGCGCTCGATCCTGAATTGATCATGTATGACGAACCGTTTGCCGGCCTGGACCCGATTTCGATGGGCGTGACGGCCAATTTGATCCGCAATCTGAACGATGCGCTCGGTTCCACGTCCATTTTGGTGTCGCACGATGTGAAGGAGTGTTTCGCGATCGCTGATTATGTGTATTTCCTGTCATCAGGAAAAATTGTGGCGCATGGCACGCCGGCCGAAATGGCCGTCTCCACGCACCCGTATGTCAAACAATTCGTCAATGCGGAAGCCGATGGCCCCGTGCCATTCCATTATCCGGGCAAGTCGCTGGCCGATGACCTGGGTCTGCAAGCGGGAGCGGGCCGATGATCGCGCGTTTTCTGGGTGCGATCGGAGCCTGGCTGCGTCGTTCGGTACAAGACCTCGGCTTTGCCGTGCGTTCGTTCTTTATCATCATCGCCTCGTCGGGCGGCCTGTGGCGCCGTCCGCGCTTGGTGATTGAGCAACTGTTTTTTATTGGTAATCGCTCGCTGGTGATTACTGCTGTGTCCGGCCTGTTTGTCGGCATGGTGCTTGGTTTGCAAGGTTATTACACCTTGACGACGTATGGCGCGGAACAATCGCTGGGCCTGCTGGTAGCGCTGTCGCTGACGCGCGAACTGGGGCCGGTCGTGACGGCGCTGCTGTTTGCGGGCCGCGCAGGCACGTCGCTGACGGCCGAAATCGGCTTGATGAAGGCCGGCGAGCAATTGTCCGCCATGGAAATGATGGCCGTGAATCCGGTCGAGCGCGTGCTGGCGCCCCGCTTCTGGGCTGGCGTGATCGCCATGCCGATCCTGGGCGCGATCTTCACGGCGGTCGGCATCATCGGCAGTTACCTGGTCGGCGTGGTGCTGATCGGTGTCGACGAAGGCTCGTTCTGGTCGCAGATGCAAAGCGGCGTGGATGTCTGGAAAGAAGTCGGTAACGGTACCCTGAAGAGCCTGGTGTTCGGTATCGCGGTGACGTTTATCGCCCTGTTCCAGGGTTATCAGGCACAGCCGACGCCAGAAGATGTTTCCGGCGCCACCACGCGCACGGTTGTTATATCGTCGCTGATGGTGTGGTGGCTGGACTTCATGATGACGGCGTTGATGTTTAGCAAGTAATTCGGTCACTGGCGTAAAAATTAGCGGCTTGCGCAGTGTCTGCGCAGGCTGCGGCAAGTAAAAATTATTTAGGATTGTTTATGCAACGTAAATCTTTGGATGTCTGGGTAGGCTTGTTCGTCTTGCTGGGCGTAGCAGCATTGATGTTTCTGGCGCTCAAGGCTGGCAATATGAGCTCGCTGTCTTTCAGCAAGACGTATACCATTAGTGCCAAGTTCGACAACATTGGCGGCCTCAAGCCGCAAGCGCCCGTCAAGGGCGCCGGCGTGGTGGTCGGCCGCGTGGCCGAGATCACGTTCGATGACAAGAGCTACCAGGCGCTGGTCAAGCTGGACATCGAAGACGGTTATAAATTCCCGAAAGACAGCTCGGCCAAGATTCTGACGGCTGGTCTGTTGGGTGAGCAATACATCGGCCTGGAAGCAGGCGGTGATTTGGCAAACCTGGCAGAGGGCGACAAGATTGCCCGCACTCAATCGGCCACAGTGCTGGAAGACCTGATCAATCAGTTCATCTACAGCAAGGCAGCGGATGGAAAGGATAGCAAATGAGCGAATCGAACAAACACAGCAGCAAAGCTCGCCTGGCCCGTATCGGCCTGGCCGTCGCCATCGCCGCGACCCTGAGCGCCTGCGCCAGCACCACCGCCAACAATCCGGCCGATCCGTTCGAAGGCTACAACCGCGCCATGTTCAAGTTCAACGATACGGTCGATACGTATGCCTTGAAACCGGCCGCCTCTGCCTACAAGACCGTCTTGCCATCGTTCGTGCAAACGGGCGTGGGCAACTTCTTCGGCAACTTGTCCGACGTCTGGAGCGCCGTGAACAACTTGCTGCAAGGTAAGGGTGAGAAGGGCTTGCAAGATATTGCACGCGTTGGCCTGAACTCGACCTTCGGTATTTTCGGCCTGATCGACTTCGCGTCGCCAGCGGGCATCCCGAAACACAATGAAGACTTTGGCCAGACCCTGGGCTGGTACGGCGTGCAGTCGGGCCCGTACCTGATGCTGCCATTGCTGGGGCCGTCGACCGTGCGTGACACGGTGGCCCTGCCTGCCGATATCACGGGCGACCCATGGCGCTACAAGGAACCTGCGTCGGTGCGCAATATCGGCACGGCCACGCGCGTGGTCGACAAGCGCGCCGCGCTGCTCGATGCAACCAACCTGATGGAAGCGGCGGCGCTGGACCGCTACGAATTCATCCGCGACGGCTTCCTGCAAGCGCGTGAAAGCAAGGTCTTCGATGGCGACTTGAGCCGTAGCAAAAAATACAAGAACGATTCCAGCTCGCTGGACTCGGATCATGACGACTTGAAACAAGCGCCAATGACCGCAGATGCTGCCCCTGAAGCCCCAGCCGTCACTCCGGCACCTGTCGAACTCGTAACATCTGGTAGCAATACCGTTGCGTCACAGGCCAAGCCGCAGGAGTAGACTAAGGCATGAAAGAACACACGGCTGTATATAAAATGCCAGCCGGTGCCGAGCAACACCACCATAAGGGTAGAACCATGAAATTAATGAAACAATTGCTCGCGATGGCCACCATCGCCTTCGCTACCGCCGCACAGGCTGCGCCTGCCGCCCCTGCAACGGAAGCCCCGGACGTGCTGGTCAAGCGTATCAGCCAGGACGTGCTCGACACGGCCAAGACCGACAAGGCCATCCAGGCTGGCGACATCAAGCGCGTTACCGAACTGGTTGAAACCAAGATCCTGCCCTACGTGGATTTCCAGCGCATGACCGCTCTGGCCGCTGGTCGCTTCTGGCGCGACGCCACGCCGGATCAGCAACAGCAGCTGTCGGCAGAATTCCGCACCCTGCTGATCTACACGTATTCGGGCGCCCTGTCGCAAGTCAGGAATGAAACCGTGGAATTCAAGCCACTGCGCGCCGATCCTAGCGACACCGACGTGGAAGTGCGCTCGCAAGTGAACATGCCGCGCGGCGAACCTGTGCCGCTGAACTACCGTGTTTCCAAAACGCCAACTGGCTGGAAGATCTACGATATCAACGTGCTGGGTGCGTGGCTGGTGGAAACCTACAAGAGCAGCTTTGCCAGTGAAATCAGCAAAGGCGGCATCGATGGCCTGATCAAGACCTTGCAAGCGAAAAACAAGGCTTTGGCAAACCGTCCGGCGCCCAAAGCCAAATAATCGGCTATCATATAGCTCCACACGCTAAACCAGCGCAACCCGACGCCATGCCAGACTCTCTCGACACTTTGCAGTCCCTGACTTCACTGACCGTGCACAACGCCACTTCGGCGCTGGCGCAGGGTCTGGAGGCGATCAAGTCTGGCCAGACGCGGTTTGACCTGCGCAACGTCAAGGCCGTCGATTCGGCGGCCGTGTCGGTGATGCTGACCTGGCAGCGCGCTGCGCAAGAGGCCGGCGGCGTGCTGGAGCTGAAGAACCTGCCGACCAATCTGAAAAACCTGACCAAGCTGTATGGCGTCTGCTCGCTCGTCTCGAGCACCACCAGCGACGAAAACTGCGGCACTGCCGGCGACACCGCCGAACGCAGCCCGTCCGACCTGCATCATCATTGATCCTGTCCCACTCCCCGCATCAGCAGTAGCTTTCAAGCCGGCATGCCAGCAGCGCCGCCGGATTGATCTCCAAGTGTTCCACGAATTTTCAAACTATAATTGACTGTTGCGCTACTTCTCCGGAAGGCGGCGCCTTGTACCGGCCTGTGGCCCGCCTTGTGGCTGACACACGCATCACATCTGATAAGCACATGACCGCAATTCAAATAACGAATGTAGAAAAGAGCTATAAATCGCTCAAGGCGCTGGGCGGCGTGTCGCTGGCGATCGAGGAGGGCGAGTTTTTCGGCCTGCTCGGTCCCAACGGCGCCGGCAAGACCACCCTCATTTCCATCATCGCCGGCCTGATACGGCCCGATGCGGGCACCGTCAAGATCCATGGCCACGATGTGGTCAAGGATTTCCGCAATGCCCGCCGCAACCTGGGCGTGGTGCCGCAGGAACTGGTGTTCGACCCGTTTTTCACCGTGCGCGAAACCTTGCGCCTGCAGTCCGGCTATTTCGGCCTGCCGAACAATGACAAATGGATCGACGAGGTAATGGAAAACCTCGACCTGACCGGCAAGGCCGACACGAACATGCGCGCCCTGTCCGGCGGCATGAAGCGCCGCGTGCTGGTGGCCCAGGCGCTGGTGCACAAGCCGCCCGTGATCGTGCTCGACGAGCCGACCGCCGGGGTCGACGTGGAGCTGCGCCAGACCCTGTGGAAGTTCATTTCGCGCCTGAACCGCGAAGGCGGCCACACGGTCGTGCTGACCACCCACTACCTGGAAGAGGCGCAAGCCATGTGCCAGCGCGTGGCCATGCTCAAGTCGGGCAAGGTGGTGGCGCTCGACACCATGTCGGCCCTGATCCGCCGCATCGCCGGCTCGCAGCTGCAGGTGCACCTGAAACATGGCGCCTTGCCGGCCGACCTGCAGCACCTGCTGCTGCATCCGGAAGAGCGGCAGGCGCCCAACAAGTTCAGCCTGCGCGTCAATGAATACAGCGAAGTCGAGCAAATCCTGGCCCGCCTGCGCGAGTCGGGCGCCGAAATCGACGAAATGCAATTGCAACAAGCCGACCTGGAAGATATCTTCTTGCAGATCATGGATAAAGGTACCGTATGATTTCGACAGGATTCCGCACCCTCGTCTACAAAGAGACTTTGCGTTTCTGGAAAGTGGCGACGCAAACCGTGGCCGCGCCCGTGCTCACCTCGATGCTGTACCTGCTGGTATTCGGCCACGTGCTCGATGGCCGCGTGCAGCCCAGCCCCGGCATCAGCTATACGGCCTTTCTGATTCCCGGCCTGGTGATGATGAGCGTGCTGCAAAACGCCTTTGCCAATTCCTCGTCCTCGCTGATCCAGTCCAAGATCACGGGCAACCTGGTATTCGTGCTGCTCACGCCCCTGTCGCACTGGGAAATCTTTTCGGCGTATGTGCTCGCTTCGGTCGTGCGCGGCCTGGCGGTGGGCTTTGGCGTATTCGCCATCACCTACTGGTTCGTCGACCTGTCGTTCGTGGCACCGCTGTGGATCGTCATCTTTGCCTTCCTGGGCGCCGCCATGCTGGGCACCATGGGCTTGATCGCCGGTATCTGGGCCGAGAAATTCGACCAGCTGGCCGCCTTCCAGAACTTCCTGATCATGCCGGCGACCTTCTTGTCGGGCGTGTTTTATTCGATCCATTCGCTGCCCGCTTTCTGGCAGACGGTATCGCATCTGAACCCTTTCTTTTACATGATCGACGGCTTCCGCTACGGCTTCTTCGGCACGTCCGACGTCAGCCCATGGATCAGCGTATCGGTGGTCGCCGGTTTCCTGGCGGTGCTGGCGCTGGCGTCGATCCGTCTGCTGAAAAGCGGCTATCGTTTGCGCCACTAATTGCGCCAAGCTCAATTACCATATTATTCAATATCAAGGACTTATCGTGACTACCACCCCAGAACTGATCCATGGCTACCTGTCGGCAGGCCTCGACTGCACCCACCTTGAAGTGGAGGGCGATGGCCAGCACTTCCAGGCCGTGATCGTTTCGCCGCAATTTGCCGGCAAGCGTCTGATCCAGCGCCACCAGATCGTCTACGCGGCGCTGGGCGACCGCATGCGCGAAGAAATCCACGCGCTGTCGATGAAAACCCTGACCCCTGAAGAATTCCAAGGATAAGCAATGGACAAGCTCCTCATCAACGGCGGCAACCGCCTGAACGGCGACATCGCCATCTCCGGCGCGAAAAACGCCGCCCTGCCGATTCTGTGCGCTGGCCTGCTGACCTCGGGCGACCTGGAACTGACGAACGTGCCGAACCTGCACGACGTCTCCACCATGCTGAAATTGCTGGGCCAGACGGGTTTGAAAGTGCAGCAGGACGGCGACCGTGTAGTCTTGAACGGCAGCGCCATCAGCACCCTGGAAGCGCCGTATGAACTGGTGAAAACCATGCGCGCCTCGATCCTGGTGCTGGGCCCCATGCTGGCGCGCTTCGGCGAAGCCAAGGTGTCCTTGCCGGGCGGCTGCGCCATCGGTTCGCGTCCGGTCGACCAGCACATCAAGGGCCTGGAAGCGCTGGGCGCGGAGATCCGCATCGAAGCCGGCTATATCTACGCCAAGTGCGCCAAGCTGAAAGGCGCGCGCATCGTCACCGACATGATCACCGTCACCGGCACCGAGAACCTGCTGATGGCCGCGACCCTGGCCGAAGGCGAGACCATCCTGGAAAACGCCGCCTGCGAACCGGAAGTGACCGACCTGGCGCACCTGCTGGTGGCCATGGGCGCGAAGATCGAAGGCATCGGCACCAACCGCCTGGTGATCCAGGGCGTGCCTGCATTGCACGGCGCCGCCCACGCAGTGATTGCCGACCGCATCGAAACGGGCACTTTCCTGTGCGCCGTGGCCGCCACCGGTGGCGACATCACCCTGCGCAACGTGCGTACCGATATCCTGGACGCGGCGCTCGACAAGCTGCGCGCCATGGGCTTGACGATGACTTTCGGCGCCGACTGGATCCGTGCCGAGATGTCGGCCCGTCCGACCCCGGTCAGCTTCCGCACCACCGAATACCCGGGTTTTCCGACCGATATGCAGGCGCAGTTCATGGCGGTCAACACCATCGCCAATGGCGCCAGCCGCGTCACCGAGACGATCTTTGAAAACCGCTTTATGCACGTACAGGAAATGAACCGCCTGGGCGCCGACATCAGCATCGATGGCAAGACGGCCATCATCACCGGCGTCAAGCAGTTGCGCGGCGCACCCGTGATGGCGACCGATCTGCGTGCTTCGGCGTCCTTGGTGATCGCCGCCCTGGCGGCCGATGGTGAAACCCTGATCGACCGCATCTATCACCTCGACCGTGGCTACGACCGCATGGAAGTGAAACTGTCGGCGGTGGGCGCGAACATCGTGCGCGTCAAATAAATACAACAAGGACTGAGCATGAACGGATCGAACAGTGGCGCCAACGGGCAGCTGATACTGGCGCTCTCAAAAGGCCGCATTTTTGAAGACACCATGCCGCTGCTGGAAGCGGCCGGCATCAAGGTGCTGGAAAACCCGGAGACGTCGCGCAAGCTGATCTTGGCCACCAACGATCCGAACGTGCGCGTCATCATCGTGCGCGCCAGCGACGTGCCCACCTATGTGCAGTACGGCGCGGCCGACTTCGGCGTGGCCGGCAAGGATGTCTTGCTGGAGCATGGCGGCGAAGGCTTGTACCAGCCGATCGACCTCAATATCGCCTCCTGCCGCATGTCGGTGGCGGTGCAGGCGGGCTTCGATTATGAAAAAGCCGTGCACCAGGGCGCGCGCCTGCGCGTGGCCACCAAGTTCGTGCACACGGCGCGCGAGCACTTTGCCGCCAAGGGCGTGCACGTCGATTTGATCAAGCTGTATGGCTCGATGGAGCTGGCGCCGCTGGTCGGTTTGTCCGACGCCATCGTCGACCTGGTCAGCACGGGCAGCACCCTGCGCGCCAACAACCTGGTCGAAGTCGAACACATCATGGAAATTTCGTCGCGCCTGGTGGTGAACCAGGCTGCCTTAAAGCTCAAGCGCGAACGCTTGCAGCCGATTATCGAGGCCTTTGAACGCGCCTCGCAGACCCGATAACAGCAGGAGGCTATGATGCCGCTACAGATACGCAAGCTCGATTCAAGCCAGGATGATTTTCAACAATCGCTCGATACCTTGCTGGCGTTCGAAGCCGGCACCGATGAAGCGATTGAAACGGCGGTCACGAAAATCCTGGCCGACGTGAAAGCGCGCGGCGACGCCGCCGTGCTGGAGTACACCAACCGCTTCGACCGCATTCCCCATGGCGGCGCGGCGGAAATGGCGGCCTTTGATATTTCGCAAGCCGAGCTGCAGGCCGCGCTGAATGGATTGCCATCGGCCCAGCGTGAAGCATTGCAAGTGGCGGCCCAGCGCATCCGCGCTTTTCACGAACGCCAGCGCGAGGAATTGCGCAGCTTTAGCTATACCGAGGCGGATGGCACCGTGCTGGGACAAAAAATCACGCCGCTGGACCGGGTCGGCATCTATGTCCCGGGCGGCAAGGCAGCCTATCCATCGTCGGTGCTGATGAATGCGATTCCGGCCCACGTGGCGGGCGTCAAGGAAATCATCATGGTGGTGCCGACCCCGGACGGCGTGAAAAACCAGATGGTGCTGGCCGCTGCCGCGATTGCCGGCGTGACGCGCGTGATCACCATCGGCGGCGCGCAAGCGGTCGGCGCGCTGGCGTATGGCACGCAGACCATCGCCGCGGTCGACAAGATCGTCGGCCCCGGCAACGCCTATGTGGCGGCCGCCAAGCGCCGCGTGTTCGGCATCGTCGGCATCGACATGATCGCCGGCCCGTCGGAAATCCTTGTCATCTGCGATGGCACGACGGACCCGGACTGGGTGGCGATGGACCTGTTTTCGCAGGCCGAACACGACGAGCTGGCGCAAGCCATTTTGCTGTGCCCGGACGCCGCCTATATCGCGCGCGTAGAGGAAAGCATCCAGAAGCTGTTGCCCACCATGCCGCGCCAGGCCACCATCAGCACCTCGCTGGCCGACCGTGGCGCCTTGGTCAAGGTGCGCGACATGAATGAGGCGTGCGAGATCGCCAACAGCATTGCGGCAGAACACCTGGAAATTTCGGCAGAGAACCCGCAGCAATGGGCCGACCAGATCCGCCATGCGGGCGCCATGTTCCTGGGCCGATTCTCGTCCGAGTCGCTGGGCGACTATTGCTGCGGCCCCAATCACGTGCTGCCGACGTCGCGCACGGCGCGTTTTTCGTCGCCGCTGGGCGTGTACGACTTCCAGAAGCGCTCGTCCATCATCCACGTCAGTGAAGCGGGCGCGCAAACCCTGGGCCGTGTTGCCGCCACGCTGGCGTATGGCGAAGGCTTGCAGGCGCACGCGCGCAGCGCCGAACTGCGTTTGAAGCCGCAGCCATGACGAATATGGCGGACCGGCCGGACTGGCTCAACCGGGTCTATTGCGAAGATGCGCTGGCGGGGCTGGCGCGGATTCCCGATGGTTCGGTGGACCTGATCCTGACCGACCCGCCGTACAACCTGGGCAAGGATTACGGCAATGCCTCGGACCAGCAATCGGTGGCGGACTACCTGCGCTGGACCGAACAATGGATCGATGCGGCGCTGCCCAAGCTGAAAGCCAACGGCAGCCTGTACATTTTTTTGACCTGGCGCTACTCGCCGGAGATTTTCGTCATGCTGAAACAGCGCATGGCGATGATGAACGAGATTATCTGGGACCGCCGCGTGCCATCGATGGGTGGCAGCGTGCGCAGCTTTTCATCGGTGCACGACACCATCGGCTTCTTCGTCAAGCGCAAGGATTACTACTTCGATCTTGATGCGGTGCGCATCGCCTACGACGCGGCCACCAAAAAAGCCCGTTCGCGCTCGATCTTCATCGGCGCGAAATGGCTGGAAGTGGGCTACAACCCGAAAGACTTGTGGAGCGTCTCGCGCTTGCACAAGGAACACCCTGAACGGGCCGATCACCCGACCCAAAAGCCGCTCGAAATCATCGAGCGCATGGTCAAGGCTTCCTGCCCACCCGGCGGTGTCGTACTCGACTTGTTCATGGGCAGCGGCACCACGGCGCTGGCCGCCAAGCGCTGCGGGCGCGATTTCGTCGGTTTTGAATTGAACCCCGATTATTGCGCCATCATCGAACAGCGTTTGACGGCGCAGGAACTGGACATGAGCGCGCCGCCGGCGCCGCTCAAGAAAGCCGCGGCCAAGCGCAAGACTGCCGTGAAAAAAGCCACCGCCGTGAAAAAGCCGGCGGCCAGAAAAACACCGTCCAGGAAGACGCCGGCCGCCGTGCCGGAAGACGTCACCACCTAGACCCTTAAAAAATTATCAGGAGTGCTTGCAGCAATGTCTTTCCTCGATCAGTTAATCAGCAATACGGTACGTGCAGACGTACAGGCGATCGGTAGTTACCATGTGCCCGACGCCAGCGGTTATATCAAACTCGATGCGATGGAAAATCCGTATCTGCTGCCGCAGCATTTGCGCGACGCACTGGGTGCGCGCCTGGCTGGCGCGGTGCTGAACCGCTATCCGCCGTCGTACGCCAGCCTGAAGGCGGCCATCTGCGACAAACTGGGCGTGCCCGCCGGCTACGATGTCTTGCTGGGTAATGGCTCCGATGAATTGATCTCGATCCTGGCCATGGCTTGCGCCGTGCAAGCGCCGTTGCAACAGCGGTCGCGCCGCGCGGTGCTGCTGGCGCCCGTGCCCGGTTTTGTGATGTATGCCCGTTCGGCGCAGTTCGCCGGCATGGATTTTGTCGGCGTGCCTTTGCTTGCCGACCTGAGCCTCGATATCGACGCCATGCTGGCCGCCATCGAACAGCACCGCCCGGCGCTGGTGTTCCTGGCGTATCCGAACAACCCGACCGGCAACCTGTTCAGCGTGGCCGATATCGAGCGCATCATCGCCGCCCTGGGCGACACCGGTATCGCGGTGGTCGATGAAGCGTACGAACCGTTCGCGCAGCAGAGCTTCATGGGCCGCTTGCCGGAATTCGAGAACCTGGTGGTGATGCGCACCGTGTCGAAACTGGGCCTGGCCGGCATCCGTCTCGGTTATATGTCGGCGGCGCCAGCCTTGCTGGCCCAGTTTGAAAAAGTGCGTCCGCCGTATAACGTCAACGTGCTGACGCAGGCGGCCGCTGAATTTGCGCTGGAACACATCGACGTGCTCAATGCACAGGCGGCCTTGCTCAACAGCGCACGCGATGCGCTGGCCGAACAATTGGCGGCCTTGCCCGGCGTGACCGTGTTTCCCTCCAAGGCAAATTTTCTTTTGATACGCGTGCCAGATTCCGACGATGTCCATGCCAAATTGCTTGCTCACCGGGTATTAATCAAAAATGTGAGTAAAATGCATGCAGTGCTGGCCAATTGCCTGCGCATCAGCGTCAGCACGCCAGAAGAAAATGCCGTCTTTTTCAATGCCTTCAAAGCATCCCTCGTTTAGCCTACCGCCAGAGTCCCGCCATGAACCGCACCGCAGAAATCACGCGTAACACCAACGAGACGCAAGTACGCGTCGCCCTCAACCTCGATGGCACCGGCCAGCAAAAGCTGAACACCGGCGTGCCCTTCCTCGACCATATGCTGGACCAGATCGCCCGCCATGGCTTGATCGACCTGGACATTGAAGCGACGGGCGACGTGCATATCGATAACCATCATACGGTGGAAGACGTGGGCATTACCCTGGGCATGGCGGTGGCCAAGGCCATCGGCGACAAGAAGGGCATCCGCCGTTATGGCCATGCCTATGTGCCGCTCGATGAAGCGCTGTCGCGCGTGGTGCTCGATTTTTCGGGCCGCCCAGGCATCGAATACCACATCCCTTTTACGCGCGCCATGATCGCCGGCTTCGATGTCGACCTGACCTTGGAGTTTTTCCGCGGCTTCGTCAACCATGCGGGCGTGACCTTGCATATCGACAACTTGCGCGGCACCAATGCCCATCACCAGTGCGAAACCGTGTTCAAGGCCTTTGGCCGCGCCCTGCGCATGGCTGCCGAGCTCGACGAGCGCGCAGCCGGCATCATCCCATCGACCAAGGGCAGCCTGTAAGCTGACCTTGACTCCTGGCTAGTAGATTCTTACATTAAAACACATGAATAAAATTGTGGTGGTGGATTACGGCATGGGCAATCTGCGCTCGGTAGCGCAAGCCTTGCGGGCCGTGGCGCCGGAAGCGGACGTGTGCATTTCCGGACAGGTGGCCGATATCGACAGCGCCGACCGTATCGTCTTGCCGGGCCAGGGCGCCATGCCCGACTGCATGCGCAGCCTGCGCGAATCGGGCGTGCTGGACGCCTTGCTGCGGGCCGCCGACAGCAAGCCCGTGCTGGGTGTGTGCATCGGCGAGCAAATGCTGTTCGACAGCAGCGAAGAAGGTGATGCGGCCGGTTTGGGCTTGCTGCCAGGCAAAGTCGTGCGTTTCCAGCTCGACGGCCAGGTGCAGGAAGACGGTTCGCGCTTCAAGGTGCCGCAGATGGGCTGGAACCAAGTGCACCAAACGGCGTCCCATGCCATGTGGGATGGCATCGCCGATGATGCTTATTTTTATTTTGTGCACAGCTACTTTGCTCAGCCTCAAGTGGCGGCCCACACGGTCGGCCAGACTGTCTACGGCAAGCCGTTCGCTTGCGCCGTCGCCCGTGATAATATTTTCGCGACCCAGTTCCATCCTGAAAAAAGCGCTGCCGCAGGTCTGCAGCTGTACAAGAATTTCGTTCACTGGCAACCTTGATTTTCATTTGACCCTCCCAGCTACTTTTACTTACCTTTATAACCCTGACCACAACGACCATGCTGCTCATTCCCGCCATCGACCTGAAAGACGGTCACTGCGTACGCCTGAAACAAGGCGATATGGAACTTGCCACCGTATTTTCCGAAGATCCTGCTGAAATGGCGCGCCATTGGCTGCAGCAAGGCGCGCGGCGGCTGCATCTGGTCGACTTGAACGGCGCGTTTGCCGGCAAGCCGAAAAATGAAGGCGCCGTGAAAGCCATCCTGAAAGCCGTGCAGGATTTTGCGCTGGAAAACGATATCGAAGAAATTCCCGTGCAACTGGGGGGCGGCATCCGCGATCTCGACACCATCGAGCGCTACCTGGACGCCGGCATCAGCTATATCATCATCGGCACGGCGGCCGTGAAAAGCCCGGGTTTCCTGCACGACGCCTGCAGCGCCTTCCCCGGCCATATCATCGTCGGCCTGGACGCCAAGGATGGCAAGGTGGCGACCGATGGCTGGAGCAAGATGTCGGGCCACGAAGTGATCGACCTGGCCAAGAAATTCGAAGCGTATGGCGTGGAATCGATTATTTACACGGATATCGGCCGTGACGGCATGATGGGCGGTATCAATATCGACGCCACCGTCAAGCTGGCGCAAGCGGTCAAGATTCCCGTCATCGCCTCGGGCGGCCTGCACAATATCGGCGACGTGGAAGCCTTGTGCGCGGTGCAGGCCGAAGGCATCGAAGGCGTGATTTGCGGCCGTTCGATTTATGAAGGCACGATCGATCTGGCGCAGGCGCAAGAACGCGCCGACGAACTGAGCGACGAGGCTGTTTAAGCCAGCCTGGCCGGGGAGGCGCATGCCTTCCCTGGCCAAGCGACAATTGGATACCATCATGCTTGCAAAACGAATTATCCCCTGCCTGGACGTGACCAATGGCCGCGTCGTCAAAGGCGTCAATTTCACGGAATTGCGCGACGCGGGCGATCCGGTGGAAATTGCCCGCCGTTATGACGAGCAGGGCGCCGATGAAATCACTTTCCTCGACATCACCGCTTCCAGCGATAACCGCGGCCTGATCTTCGACATCATCGAAGCGGTCGCCTCGCAAGTGTTCATTCCGCTGACGGTGGGCGGTGGCGTGCGCGTGGTGGAAGACGTGCGCCGCCTGCTCAATGCGGGCGCCGACAAGGTCAGCATCAATACCTCGGCCGTGACCAACCCGCAACTGGTGTATGAAGCCTCGCAAAAGCACGGCTCGCAATGCATCGTGGTCGCCATTGACGCAAAACAAGTGTCGCCCGGCAAGTGGGAAGTATTTACCCATGGCGGGCGCAATGCCACCGGCCTCGATGCGTTCGAATGGGCGCGTAAAATGGAAAGCCTGGGCGCTGGCGAAATCTTGCTCACCAGCATGGACCGCGACGGCACCAAGGTGGGCTTCGACCTGGGCCTGACGCGCGGAGTGTCCGATGCGGTCAGCATCCCCGTGATCGCCTCGGGCGGCGTGGGTGGCTTGCAGGATCTGGCCGACGGCATCAAGATTGGCAAGGCTGATGCGGTATTGGCTGCCAGTATTTTTCACTATGGTCAGCACACGGTGCAGGAAGCCAAGCGTTTCATGGCGCAGCAGGGCATTCCCATGCGGTTGAGCTGATAGGATATGAATAACATGCAAAACGGAACTATCGTGTCTAGCAATGCAAAGTGGCTGAAAAAGGTCAAGTGGGACGAGCACGGCCTGGTGCCGGTGATCGCGCAGGAGGCGGGCAGCAATGACGTGCTGATGTTTGCCTGGATGAACCGTGACGCGCTGGCGCGTACGGTGGAGCTCGGCGAAGCCGTGTACTGGAGCCGTTCGCGCAAGAAACTGTGGCACAAGGGCGAAGAGTCGGGCCATACGCAGAAAGTGCTGGAAATCCGTCTCGATTGCGATGAGGACGTGGTCTTGCTGAAGATCGAGCAGGCGGGCGGCATCGCCTGCCATACGGGCCGCCATTCGTGTTTCTTCCAGAAATTCGAAGGCGACGAGAAAACGGGCGAGTGGCAAGTCACCGATCCCGTGCTGAAAGACCCGGAAACGATCTACGCGGACACAAAAAAATGAGTGAAACCTTGAAACGCCTGGCCGCCGTGATCGAATCGCGCAAGCTGGCCAATGGCGGCGATCCTGCCACCTCGTACGTGGCGCGCTTGTTCGCCAAGGGCGACGATGCGATCCTGAAAAAAATCGGCGAGGAAGCGACGGAAACAGTGATGGCCGCCAAGGATGCGCGGCGCGACAATGACCCGTCGAAAGTGTTGTACGAGTGCGCCGACCTGTGGTTTCATAGCCTGGTGATGCTGGCCCAGTTCGACTTGACCCCGCAACAGGTGCTCGATGAGCTGGCGCGCCGCGAAGGCTTGTCGGGCCTCGACGAAAAAGCTGCGCGTACAGATACGCCTGATACGCCGCATCAACCCTGATCATTCTGGAGACTGCGTGGATAACTGTATTTTCTGCAAAATTGCTGCGAAAAAAATTCCATCGACCATCGTCTATGAAGACGATGATTTGCTGGCCTTCAAGGATATCAATCCGGCCGCGCCCGTGCACTTGCTGCTGATTCCGAAACGCCATGTATCGACCTTGTCCGAGTGCGACGACAGCCATACGGAAGTGCTGGGCAAGCTGCTGCGCCTGGCGCCGAAACTGGCGGCCGAGTTCGGCTGCGCGGTCAGCTACGACGCCGATGGCGTACCGTCGGGTGGCTTCAAGACCATGATCAACAGCGGCCCCGATGGCGGGCAAGAGGTGTATCACCTGCACATGCACGTGTATGGCGGCCCGCGTCCATGGCGTGGCCAGCACTGATTTCGCTGCGCGCCGGGTTCGCGTGTATACTGTCTGCATAGTTTGATGCGATCCGGGCGCCGTCCCGCAAGGAGAATATGATGGGTTCATTGAGTATTTGGCACTGGCTGATCGTTCTGGTCATTGTGATGCTGGTCTTTGGCACCAAGAAACTGGGCAATATCGGTGGTGATATTGGCAAGGCCGTCAAAGGCTTCAAGGATGGCGTCAAGGGCGAGGATGAAACCCCGCCAGCAAACACCCCTGCTGCCACGCCATCGCAAGTGGCCGACAAAACCACGATCGACGTGGATACGAAAGAGAAAAGCAAGTTCTGATAGCGGGGCGGGACCAGTTTCCTGCCTGGCCACAGCACTTGTACGCTTATGATCGATCTCGGTCTTTCTAAAATCGCCATCATCGGCGTGGTTGCCCTGATAGTCATCGGCCCTGAAAAGTTGCCGAAAGTAGCCCGCATGGCCGGCACCCTGTATGGCCGTGCGCAGCGCTACCTGAATCAGGTGAAATCCGAAGTCACCCGTGAAATTGAATTGGAAGAGCTGAAAAACCTGCAGAAGGAAGTGCAGGACGCAGCGCATTCCGTCAAGCAAAGCGTGGAGCAATCCATGCATGGCCTGGAAAATTCTATCTCTGGCAACATTTCCTCTATGGAAGATAGCTGGCGCGGCAATAACGACCACTATGGCGAGCCGGGTGGCGATGCGCATGAAGCCATGCTGCGCGCTACCAAGGATGAGCTGGCCCGCAAGGCGCGCGAATTCCGCCGCAAGAAACTGGTGCGCAATTCGGCCGTGCCGGGCTGGTACAAACACCGTCATGGCGGCAAGATGCATGTGCAATCGGGCGCCGCGCGCGTGGCCCGCTTCCGTCCCCGTAGCACCACTTCCTCGACGTCCTTTTACTCATGAGTAACAAAGCTCCGCTGGAAGAAACGTTTATCTCGCATCTGGTCGAGCTGCGCAACCGCCTGGTCAAGGCCTCGATCGGCTTTGCCGTCGTCTGTGCCGTGCTGTTTTACTGGCCCGGCGCCGCGCACATCTATGACTTTATCGCCGAACCCATGCTGGCCGCGCTGCCGGCCGGCTCGAAACTGATCGCCACCGGTGTGGTGTCGCCCTTCCTGATCCCCATGAAGGTGACCTTGCTGCTGGGCTTTATTGTTTCCTTGCCATGGGTCTTGTACCAGCTGTGGGCGTTTATTGCGCCTGGCTTGTACACGCATGAAAAGCGCCTGATTGCGCCGCTGGTGATTTCCTCGTCGCTGCTGTTCATCGCCGGCGTGGCCTTCTGTTATTTCTTCGTGTTTGGCCGCGTATTCCACTTCATCAGCAATTTCGCGCCCGCCTCGATAGCCGTCACGCCCGATATCGAAAATTATCTCGATTTCGTCATGTCGATGTGCCTGGCGTTTGGCGCCACGTTTGAAGTGCCGGTGGTGGTGGTAATCCTGGTGCGCATGGGCCTGGTGAGCATCGCCAAGCTCAAGCAAATGCGTCCTTACGTGATCGTCGGCGCCTTCGTGATCGCCGCCATCGTCACGCCGCCCGACGTGGTCAGCCAGTTTTCGCTGGCCATCCCCATGTGGCTGCTGTTCGAACTGGGCTTGCTGGTGGCGCCTATCTTTGTGAAAGCCACGCAAGCGCCCGAAGAAGCTTCCTGAATTGCTCGCTATTGACATGAAAAAGCCGCTGACTTCGCAAGAAGCAGCGGCTTTTTTGTCGATGGACTAAAACGCTATTGCAGCACGCTATTGCAACATCAATTTGCTCAAGATGCCCAGGTTCAGGAGGATCAGGGTGCTCATCATCCAGTAGACATGTTTCATGTCCGCGCCCTGACGCAAGTCCATGCGTTCGAGCCGGCCATGGAGCTGCTGTTCGCCAAGCTTGATCGCGGACAGCAGGTTTTGTTCCAGTGCAGACAGTTCACCGCGTGCCACGGCGGATGACGCCAGTGCATTGCCCAAGGCGGCTGCATGGGCTTCCGCCTGCGGTGCGGGGATGCCGGCAGAGGATAATTTTTTTGCGTAATCGAGCGTATCGAATTGGATGGTCATGTTCATGATGCTCCCTGCCTTCCAGCGTAGCAGAAAAAGTGGCAAATGCCAGGCGCCGCATAGTTGGCGCTGGCATCAATCAGGCTAGTCCTTTGCGCGAGCAGCGGTTTGCGCGCGCACAAGCCCATGAAAAAGGGCGCCGCAGCGCCCTTGATCAGAAAGTTTCCTGATTTTTACTGCATCAATTCCTTGATGACTTTGACAGGCGCGCTGCCATAGCTGAGGAATTGCTCATGGAAATCCTTCAGCACGAACTTGCTGCCCAGGGCTTGCTTGCGTTCTTCACGCAAGTCCATGATTTCGCTGAAGCCGCTGAAATAGCTGGTCAGTTGTACTGAACTCAGCTGTACGCGGCGCCATTTTTCCTTGGCTTCGCGCGGGGTCTGGAAAGCCTGGCGCGTCAGCAAGTCGAGCGCCTGTTCTTCCGTCATGCCCAGCACGTGCACGCTGTAGTCGAGGATGGTGTTGGTGACGCTGCGCAAGTTCCACTTCGAGTACATCAGCCACATTTCCGGGGCATTGTCGCCATAACCGGATTCGAGCATCATGCGCTCGCCATACACGGCCCAGCCCTCGACCATGGCGCCATTGCCGAAGATGGACTTGATCAGCGATGGCGACTTGTTGGCGTAGATCAGCTGCGTGTAGTGGCCTGGAATGGCTTCGTGGATATTCAGGATCTGCAAGATCCAGTGATTGTATTCACGCAAGCTGCTTTCCTGCTGTTCCGGCGTTTCGCCATCGAGCGGCGTCACGTTGTAATAGGTGCGGTCTTGCGGACGATACGGGCCGGGTGCTTCGATGCTGGCGCCAGCCACGCCGCGCTGATAAGCCGGCGTTTCACGCACCACCAGCGGCTTTTTCGGGTCCATGGTCAGCAGGTTGTGGCTGGTGACCCAGGCTTGCAGTTCGGGAATCTGGCGGCGGATTTCCGGTACGAAATCAGCCGGCGCCACGTGATTGCTCGACAGCTTGTCGATCACCATGCCGATCTTGGCCGTGCGGTCGGCTGGTTTCGGCGTATCGCCCATGGTCTTGCTCCACAGTTCGTCGGACAGGCTATCCATATGCGTCAGCAGCTTTTCGCGCTCGTCCAGCGCCTTCTGGTACATCTGCTCTGCCGTCACACCGGCCTGGATATCGTAGGCAAATTTCTGGTCATACAATTCCTTGCCGATACGGAAGGAACGCGCGCCGTTTTGCGCCAGCAAGGCGTCTTGCTCGCCCAGCCAGCTGGCGTAGCCTTGCACGGCTGTCTTGGCGGCCGTGATGCGCACGTTGTACAGCTGCTTCTCGGTCGGCGTCAGGATCGATGCCTGCGCCGTCTTGTTCAGGTCATCGAGCACGCTCAGCACGCCCGCGCTTTGCGCGATGGCCAGCTGCGTGTGTTCCCGCGTCGGGTGATTGATGTTGGCGCGCGCCGCCGCATAGTATTGCGGCACGCTGGCGATGCGCTTGAGCAAGGTGCGCAAGCGTTGCGGCTGGGATGCATATTCCGTGTTGAGAATAAAGTCGATCGTGCCGGCCACGTTGTATTCGGCCGGATTCCACTCGAAATCGCGGAAGGTGGTCAGATACCAGCGGTCCGATTGCAGCTTGTTGGTGACCAGGGCCAGGTCGGTGCGCTGCTTGGGCGACATCTTGCTGCCGTCGAGCTTGCCGAATTTGTCCGTCCATTCATCGATGAAGGCCAGGCGCGCCTGGCGGTTGGCGGCGTCGGGAATGGTGAGGTTGGCGGCGCCATCATATTTGCCGACGGAGATCGCCGCTTCCGGATCGAGGCGCCACAGGGCCGTCAGGAATTGGCCGCTGAGAGTATTCATGGCGCGGTCGCGGCTGTTTTCTGCCGCGACGGGCGCGGCGGCGGCAACGGCTTTTTTCTTGCTGGCGCTGGCGGCTGCCTTGCCGTGTTTTTGCGTTTTCTTGGCAGCGATGGCAGGCGCCATCGTGAAGGCCATCATCAATGCAGCGATTACAACTTTATTCTTCGTCATCATCTCAAATCTCTTGATTATTTGGTTATTTGTAAAAATCAGTGAATAAAAAACTGACAATATAAGTAACAAACAATTATTTTTAACGTGGGTTTGCTTGCCTGGACGGCCCAAAGATTAGCATCAATTACCAGGCCTGCGCAGATTTTTGCGGCTGGCAACTGCGCTAGTTGCCTACAAGGTGACGGCGTGGCTGCGTATCATCTCTTGCAGACGCGCATTCACGCTGGCCACGGCATCCTTGCCGCGCGCCATCCCGCTGGCGAAAATTTCCGTGTCTTGGGTATAGCGCTGGCCGATGCGTACCGTATAAGAGCGGAACAGCCAGCTCCAGAAATTGCTTTCATAGCTGGCTTCATCCATGTCGCGCCATTTCACGCCGTTCAATTTTTTCTTCCACGGCAAGATGCCCGAGGCTAGCCATACGCCCGCCTCGTCGTAATACAGCTGCACGCTGCGGATAGACAGCAGGCGGTAGCCGACGATCAGCGCCGAGCCGATCAGCACCACCAGCGCGGCCCGCGTGTTGTACTTGAAGGCCAGCGGCAGGGCGGCGAAAAACAGCAGCACGGCCAGCACGAACGTGGTGATATAGGCTGTCCAGGATTTACCGCAAAGAAAAGTGGCACGCTGGCCGGAAGTGGTGGCGATATAGTCGGTCATGGTGCTGGAAAGAAAAAAGGAAAATAATCATCGCATGGAACAGGGGGAGCGTGACGTTTTTTACCTCTTTAACCCTTCCTGCAGCATGCCCAGCATATCGCTGGCCGACATGCGCGCGGCCGCGTCGCTGCCTTCCAATAAACTGTCGGCCAGGTCGCGCTTGTGTTGATGTAGCTCAACGATGCCTTCCTCGATCGTGTGTTTCGCCACCAGGCGGTAAATCGTTACCGGGCGCAGCTGCCCCATGCGGTGGGCGCGGTCCGAGGCCTGGTCTTCCACGGCTGGATTCCACCACGGGTCCATATGGATCACGTAATCGGCCGCCGTCAGGTTGATGCCCATGCCGCCTGCTTTCAGGCTGATCAGGAAGACTTCGCCATCTCCCGCCTGGAAGGCATCCACGCGGCGCTTGCGCTCCTGCATCGGAGTGGCGCCATCGAGATACTGATAGCTGACGCCATGCTGTTCCAGATGCTGGCGGATCAGGCTCAGGTGATCGACGAACTGACTGAATACCAGCACCTTGTGGCGGTTTTCCAGCAAGCCCGACAGCAGTTCTGCGAAGGCGGCCAGCTTGCTGCTGGCCAGGCCCAGTTCCGGCGCCACCAAATGCGGGTTGCAGCAGGCGCGGCGCAGCTTCATGATCTCGGCCAGGATCTGGATGGCTTTTTTCGAGGCCGGACCTTCCACCATGGCCAGCTTTTCCAGCGCTTCGCGGCGCAGCGATTCATACAGCGCCATTTCCTGCGGCGACAACTCCACTTCCAGCACGATTTCCGTGCGTGACGGCAATTCCGACAGTACTTGCGTCTTGGTGCGGCGCAAGATGAATGGCGCGATCAAGCGCCGCAAGCGCAGGCGGGCGCCAGCCGCGGCGCGCTTGTCCTGGTCTTTTTCGATCGGTCCGGCAAAGCGCAGGTTGAACTGGTCCAGGGTGCCCAGCAGACCGGGGTTGATGAAGCGGAACAGGTTCCACAATTCGCCCAGGTGGTTTTCCAGCGGCGTGCCACTGGCTACCATGCGGAAATCGCCTTGCAGCGCCATCACGGCTTGCGAGCGCTTGGTGGCGCCATTCTTGATTGCCTGCGCTTCATCGAGCACGATGGTATGCCAGTGTACGCCAGCAAACATGGCTGCTTCCTGCTGCAGCAAGCCATAACTGGCGATCACCAGGTCAAACGCGCCCACATTGTCCAGCATGCCGGCGCGGTCGCCGCTGCCGAACAGTTTCACTTTCAAGGTAGGCGCAAAACGCTGCGCTTCGCTGATCCAGTTCATGCACACGGAGGTGGGCGCGACCACCAGCGTGGGGCCATTTGGCGCGCGCGCCAGGATCAGGGCCAGCGCCTGCAAGGTCTTGCCGAGGCCCATGTCGTCGGCCAGGCAGGCGCCCACGCCCCAGTGCGCCAGGCGCGCCAGCCATGCAAATCCGGCCAGCTGGTAATCGCGCAAGTCTGCCTGCAGGGTGCTGGGCAATTGCGGTTGATATGCGTCCAGTTCGCGCAGGCGCAGCAAGTGTTCGCGCCACAGCTTGTCGGCTTTCACGCCGCCCGCGTCATTGGCCAGCTCTTCCAGCGCAAACGCGGCCAGCGGATGCACGTGCACGCCATCGTCGTGCGTTTCGCCATACGCCGCCAGTTCCGATAAACGGCGGTGCAGTTCATCGCTGAGCGCCAGGAACTGGTTATCGCCCAGGGCCACGAAGCGGCTTTTATTGTTCTGCATCAAATCGAGCAGGGCGCGCAAATCCATCACCTTGTTTTCATCGATCTGCACTTCGCCGCTGGCGGCAAACCAGTCTTTCTCGCTCTTGATGTTCAGGCGCATCTGGCCGCTCTCGATGCGTTTCGAGACGCGGAACGATTCGCCTTCCGGCCAGGCCAGCACGATGCCGGCCGGATCCAGTTCCTGCAGTTCCACCAGCAGTTGCAGGCATAGCGATGGCTGGCCCAGCAGCCATTCGCCATGCTCTTCCTCTGCCTCTTCCAGCACCAGGCATTGTCCGATCAGCTGGCGCTGCGCTTCGCGCTCCGCATTGAGGTCGCGGCGCGCCTGCACGGCCCGCCCCGCCACGTCGGCAAACACGCTTTCGGCACCGCTGCCGGGCGCGTAATACGCGCCATTGTCGCGCAGCGGGCGTACCAGGATCTGCATCTTCAGTCCCTGGCTATACGGCAATAAATGCACGTGTAATCGAGAGTCTGCGGTGATCACTTCTGCGTCACTGGCGCCGCCGCCGATATCGGATTGCACGGTCACCATCGACGAGATGGCGCCGATCGCCTGCAATACTTGTTTTTCCGCATGCAGGGGCACGGACAAGCCGCTGCCGACGATGGCGGCGATGCGCCGGTGCTCGTCCAGGATGTGCACCACGCGCAGCCGCGTCGGCGTTTCCTTGGACACCACCACGCTGCTGCCATTGTCGGGCAGCGGCGGTTGCAGGCCCAGCCACAGCTGGCCGCCATGCGACTTGATCAAGAGTTCCGGTGCGCCGGCCAGCAATTCCACGCGTGTCTCGGGGGCATCGAGCCAGAACACCAGCGGATGGCCGACCAGCAGCACGGCCGCCTTGTCGGGCTCGATTTCATAGCGGGGCGCCGACGAATAATATTGTTTAAAAGGTGAAATGCTGGCGGCTGCGCGCATGTCTTGCGGCGACAGGAAATCGATTTCGTGTGTTTCTTCCGCCAGGCGCTTCAGTCCCATGGCGCGGCCCTTGCTCCAGCCGCCGCGGGCATCGCGTTTTTGCTCGCGCACTTCCACTTCCGTGATGCCGTGGCGCGCATCGAACGCCACCAGCCATACCAGGCGCGAGAGATTGCCCGGCGTTTCAAGCGGGGCGTTTTGCTGCAGATTGATCAGGGCGCTCAGCTGGCGCTGCCACGCTTCCTGGCGCTCGAACCACGGCGCCATGTCCGTCAAGCCGTGCTGGGCCCGCTTGGCGGTGGCATAACGTTCCTGGGCCGGTTCGCCCATCAGGCCCAGCAGGCCGGCCGCTTGCGCTGCGATCAGGTCATAGCCGGCCGCATCGGCTTGCTGCACCAGCGCATGCAATTGCGGCTTGCGTTCGTTCAATTGCGGCAAGGCCAGCCAGTAGTACAGCAAAGCCTGGAACAATTGCGCCTGCACCCCTGTTTCCCAGTTGCGCGTGGGAATGATGTCCGCCTGCATGGTGCCGGCGCGTACCTGGCGCAACATGCTCAGTTGCTGGTAGACCACGCTGTCATGGTTGGGCTGCGCGTGCAGGGCGATATCGAGATAGCTTTCCGCTGCTTTCAAGGCTTTGGCGTCATTGCTGCGCAGCAAGGCCAGCACATACAGGTGGCCGCCGATGCCCGTAAAGCACAGCTTGCGTTTGCCGCTTTCCTTGCGTAGTCCCTTCAAGGCTGTTTCAAAGCCCGCCACGGCGTGAACATGTTCGCCGCGCAAGACGGCAATGCTGCTATCGATAAACAGCGCCTGCGGCCCTTGCTGGCCTGCCAGGTATTGTGCGGCGCTGTCGAGCTCACCGCACAGCATGGCGTCTTCGGCCAGGGCCAGCGGCAGGGCGGCGGCGATATGGTCGCCGGCATCCGACTGGCCTTTGAAATGCGCGCGCGCATAGCTGCGGATGGCTTGCGCCGTGGCCGGTTCGCGCGGCGCGTTGGCCAGTAGCACGGCCAGGATTTCATCCTGCAGCTGGGGCACGACGAAGGACAGCATGTCCGGCTCGAATGGGCGGCCGAAAATCTCGATCAGCGGATGCAGTTGCTGCGCTTCATAACAGGCCATGCAGGCGGCCAGGATGGCGGCCACCTGGCGCCTCTCGTCATTGCGCAGCAGGGCGATGCGCAAACGCGCCACGCCTTGCCGGTAACTGCGCAATTCCACATAGCCATCCCAGTTGCGGCGCACGGGATTGATCAGCTCGATTGCCTGGCACAGGTCGCGAAACACCAGGTGCTCGATGGCGGCATGCATGGCGGGCCAGCGCAGCCTGGCGGCGCAGGCAAAACCGCGCCCGACGATCTCTTCCGCATAGGCCAGGCGGGCCAGGCGCTGCAGCATGCCGGTCACGACCGCCAGGGTAAATGGCGTGCCGTCTGGCTCGACGACATTGGCGCGCTGCAAGTGTTCGTACACGGCATGCTTGCCGACCGGCTCGCCAGCGATGGCCAGCAAGGCCAAAATCATTTTGTCGTGCTGTTCCAGCGCGTTAAATTCGGTGAGCAAATGCTGGTCGGTCATGCGGCTTCCGCGTTGGTGTGACGGTGAAAAAAATCAGGCAGGCAGATTATCGATGTGCACGGGCGCCTCGCCAGCGGGCGTCGCCAGTTTCAGCACGCGCTGGTAAAAATACAGCTCCGCATCCAGGGTGCGCACGATGTTTTCTGCCTTGCGGAAACCATGGCCTTCGCCGGGCAATGGCACATAGGCCACCGGCACGCCGCGCGCTTTCAATGCATCGACCATCAGCTCGGATTGCTGCGGCGGCACCACTTTATCGTCGAGGCCCTGCAGGAAAATCATGGGGCGCGACAATTTGTCCGTATGGTGGATCGGCGACCGCTCGCGGTAAAGCACTTCAGCCTGCGGCTGGGAGGCGATCAGGTAATCGGTATAGCGCGCCTCGAACTTGTGCGAATCGAGGTCCAGCCCCTTCAGGTCGGACACGCCGTAATAGCTGGCGCCCACCTTGAACACGTCGTGGAAGGTCAGCGCGCACAGGGTGGTAAAACCGCCCGCGCTGCCGCCGCGGATGATCAGGCGTTCAGGATCGGCCAGGCCCTGCGCGACCAGGTAGCGCGCGCCGGCGATGCAGTCTTCCACGTCGACGATGCCCCATTGCCCCTTGAGCGCATCGCGGTACTCGCGGCCGTAACCGCTGCTGCCGCCGTAATTCACGTCCAGCACGCCGATGCCGCGGCTGGTCCAGTATTGCGTCGCCAGTTTCAAGGTATTGCTGGCCATGCTGGTCGGGCCGCCATGGCTGATGACGATGACAGGAGGTAAGGAACCTTCCGGCGCCTGCACGTCCACATTGTGCGGCGGGTAAAAGAAGGCGTGCGCCGTGCGGCCGTGATTGCTGGGGAAACTCAGGCTGTTCGGCACGGACAGGTAGTCGAGCGCAGGCAACTCGGTAATCGACTGGGCCAGCACTTCCAGTTCATTGTTCGACAGGTCGATGCGGGCCAGTTCCAGCGCGATGGTAGGGCTGCCGCCCAGCAAGACCACGCAGCCCGGCCCCACCCGCAGTTCGCGGATTTCCTGGTACGGATGGGCAATGCTTTCCAGCTTGGCGGCGCCCACCGTCAACAGGCCCAGGTGGCTGACGCCTTGCTGGATATAGGTGCAGACGATGTCATCGGACGACAAAAAGCCGTACATGGAACCGCCGAAGGTCCAGTGCGGCGTGGCGAATTCCGCTTCCATCGGGCACAGCGCCTCGATATCGGCGCCGTGCAGGCGGTACAAATTCCACCAGCCGCTGCTGTCGGAAACAAAGTGCAGCAAGCCATTCGGCGACCATTCCGGCTGGCAGATCGATTCACGCTCGCCGCCGGCGATCAGGCGCGGCGAGCCCAGGGTGCCATCGGCGTGCACGTCGGCCAGCCACAGTTCCGTGCCCTGCCACGGCAGGCGTGGATGGTCCCAGCTGATCCAGGCCAGCTGGCTGCCATCGGGCGACAAGCGGGGCGCCGCATAAAAATCGTGGCCGCGCGCCAGCACCGTTTCGCTGCCATCAAAATTGACGGCGGCCAGGCTGTTTTCGGGATGGGCGTGGCCCTCGGCCGGGTGCTGTTCGCGCACGGCGATCAGGCGGTTGCGGGCATGGTCGACGATGAAGTCGGCATGCCGCGTGGTCCCGCCGGCGCTGAACGCCTCGGGCGCGCTGCTGCCTGCCTGGCGATACAGGCGGTTGTCGGCGAAATGCGAAAAATACACGGTGTCGCCATCAACCACGTAGGCGCCGCCGCCGTATTCATGCACGCGCGTGCGCACATTGAAGGGGAGCGGCGTCAATTCATCGACCCGCGCACCGCGCTGGCGCAGCAGGGTATTGCGGCCCGCTTCGCTGGCGCGGCCAGCGAGCCAATACACATCGCTGCCATCCGCGCCGCCCAGGGCCAGTTGCGTCAGTGGCGAGGCGCCGGCCGCCACCAGCGCGGCGCTGATCGGCGAAGGCCAGGCGCCATAAGGGGCGGTCATACGGGATGGGATCGATGTCATGCAGGCTCCGTGTGGTAGTGGGCGGGAATGCCGCCCGGCGGCGTGGTGCAGCGTGGCGGCGTTCATCATCATAAAGGAAGGGACGGGACAGTGAAAGCTATTGTCCATGCGGCAAATGCTGCAAACGAGCACTGGAATCAATGATTGAGCAACGATTGGATGCGATAATACGGCTTCTTCAAGCTCGATTGCCTGCTATGCCACAATTTGCTCCGCTCCAGAACGATACTTTCTTGCGCGCCCTGTTGCGCCAGCCGACCGAGCACACGCCCGTGTGGCTGATGCGCCAGGCAGGCCGCTACCTGCCCGAGTACCGCGCCACGCGCGAGCGGGCTGGTTCCTTCCTGGGCCTGGCGAAGAATCCCGATTACGCGACCGAAGTCACCTTGCAGCCACTGGAGCGCTTCCCGCTGGACGCCGCCATCCTGTTTTCCGACATCCTGACGGTGCCCGACGCGATGGGCCTGGGCCTGTATTTCGCCGATGGCGAAGGCCCCAAGTTCGAGCGTCCGCTGCGTACCGAGCAAGATGTCAAAGCCTTGCAAGTGCCCGACCTGTCCTCGCTCGATTACGTTTTCAATGCCGTCACGCAAATCCGCTCGGCATTGAACGGCCGCGTGCCGCTGATCGGCTTTTCCGGCAGCCCATGGACCCTGGCCTGCTATATGGTGGAAGGGGGCGGCTCGAAAGAGTTTCATACCATCAAGAAGATGCTGTACAACCGCCCGGACCTGATGCACCACATCCTGGCGATCAACGCCACTGCGGTAGCGCAATACCTGAATGCGCAGATTGATGCCGGCGCGCAAGCCGTGATGATTTTCGATTCCTGGGGCGGTGCGCTGGCCGATGGCGCCTACCAGGCATTCTCGCTGGCCTATATGCAGCAAGTGGTGGCGCAGTTGAAGCGCGACAAGGATGGCGTGAAGATTCCCGCCATCGTGTTTACCAAGGGCGGCGGCCAGTGGATCGAGCAGATCGCCGACATCGGCGCCGACGCCGTGGGCCTGGACTGGACCGTCAACCTGACGCGCGCGCGCCAGCTGGTGGGCCATAAAGTCGGCTTGCAGGGCAACCTCGACCCGGCTATTTTGTTCGCCAGCCCGGAGCAGATCCGCGCGGAAGTGGCCAAGGTTCTCAACGCCTTTGGTGCGCCGGCCGAAGGCAATGGACACGTGTTCAACCTGGGCCACGGTATTTCCCAGTTCACGCCGCCGGAATCGGTGGCCGCCATGGTCGAAGCCGTGCATGGCATGAGCCGCGCCATGCGCAGCGGGCAGGCAGTGGCTTAATAAGCAAGCCATCGAGCACGGGCGCCGCTGGCGCCTGGCGATGCCAAAGCAGGTTTTCCTTCGGGAAGCCTGCTTTTTTATTTGGCGCTGCAGCATGCAGGGGCGACTTATGCACAATTTTTTTTGCTGCGGAAATAACAGGCAGTGGAAAAGGCTAGCCCGGGAGGATATTGCAAGTAATTGATTTATAAGGAGTAATTTTTTACTCATTGGCCATGCCTGGCTTTGCCTGCCAAGGTTGTTCCCCGGGCCAGATGCCTTGTTCCTTCCTTGTCCACAAAGTTATCAACAGATTCTGTGGATAAAAAAGAAAAGTATTTTGTTAACCGGCACTTAGCGTCATTGTTCAGGTTTTACTTGAGGTTCATGTTGCATTGCATAATATTTTTGCCAAGATTTTGCTTTGCATAGTTGCAATCGATTGCTGTCATTGTCGAGTAAAAATTTTGAGAATAGTTCAGTTATGCACAGAAGCGGCAAGATGCCAGCTATTTTGGCTCTCCGGGGAAGGAATTTTCAAGTGACTGATTTTAAAGGATTAATTTTTATTTCGTGCCCCCCTTGACGTGGATACGAATTTTATATCCACAATATTCTGGAAGTTAATTTTGCTTTGTCCACAAAGTTATCCACAGAATTATCTTCAGGCAGTTGACGGCATAATTCTTCCCTGGCGCAACTGTCAGGACGCGTCCTTAGGTATTCGGCGGATAGACCAAGTATCATGGTCGGCTGGCCCGTGGGCCGTGGCATCGCCGTGCGCGATTTTTACTCAGATAGGCAAGATTCATGACGCAGGGCATACGTACGCAGTACATCCTCCAAATTGCGCTCGATACACCCCTGAACGCGGTGTTCGACTATCGTTGGCGTAGCGACGGCGATGCACCGCTACCGCAGGTGGGCCAGCTGGCGCTGCTGCCGTTTGGCCGGCGCGAAGTGGTGGGACTGATCGTCGGCATTGCCGATAGCACGGATGTGCCTGATGCCAAGCTGAAGGATGTGCTGGCAGTGCGGACGCAACTGGCGCCCCTGTCGCCTGAGTGGCTGGCGCTGGCCGCTTTTGCCGCCGATTATTACCAGCGCCCGCTGGGCGAGGTTGCCTTGCCGGGTTTGCCAAAAAACCTGCGCGTATTGACCACTGTGGCGCTGGACCGCGCCATCAAGAAGCTGGCCAAGCTGCCCGACGCCCATGACGGCACGCCGCTGAACATGCCGCCGCTGAATCCGGCCCAGCAAGAGGCTGCCGACGCCATCGGCGGCGCGCAGGGGTTCAAGCCGACCTTGCTGTACGGCGTGACGGGCAGCGGCAAGACGGAAGTCTATCTGCAGGCGTGCGCGCAAGTGCTGGCACGCGAAGACGCTGCGCAAATCCTGATCCTGGTGCCGGAAATTAACCTCACGCCCCAGCTGGAAGGCAATATCCGCGCGCGTTTCCCCGGCGTCATGCTGGCCACTTTGCACAGCAGCCTGTCGGAAGGCGAGCGCATGCTGCACTGGCTTGCCGCCCATCAGGGCCAGGCCCGCATCGTGCTTGGCACGCGGCTGGCCGTACTGGCGTCCTTGCCGAAATTAAAATTGATCGTGATCGACGAAGAACACGATCCTTCCTACAAGCAGCAGGAAGGCTTGCGTTATTCGGCGCGCGACCTGGCCGTCTGGCGCGCCTGGCAATTGCAGATTCCCATCGTGCTCGGTTCGGCCACGCCGTCGCTGGAAAGCTGGCACCACGCCCAGACAGGGCGCTACCGCAAGCTGGAATTGCGCGAGCGGGCTGTCAAAAATGCCGTCTTGCCGCGCGTAAAATTGCTCGATATGGAGCGCGACAAGCCGAAAGACGGCCTCACGTCGCATCTGGTGGCCGCCTTGAAGTTGCGCATGGAGCGCGGCGAGCAATCGCTGCTGTTTTTGAACCGGCGCGGCTACTCTCCCGTGATCTGCTGCGAATCGTGCGGCTGGATCAGTAACTGCACGCGCTGTACCTCGTTCATGGTGCTGCACAAGCCCGAACACCGCTTGCGTTGCCACCATTGCAGCCTGGAATTGCGGATTCCCCGCCATTGTCCCACTTGCGGCAACGTCGATCTGCAGCCATTGGGACGCGGCACGCAGCGGGTGGAAGAGGGGCTGCAGCAACTGTTTCCAGAGGCGCGCATCCTGCGCATCGACGCCGATTCCACGCGCAAGAAGGGCAGCGCGCAAGAGGCCTTCGACACCGTGCACCGGGGCGAAGTCGATATCCTGATCGGCACGCAAATGGTGGCCAAGGGCCACGATTTCAAAAAGCTGACGTTGGTGGGGATTCTGAACCCCGACACGGCCCTGTTTTCACAGGATTACCGGGCCAGCGAGCGTTTGTTTGCGCAACTGATGCAGGTGGCGGGCCGCGCCGGCCGCGCCGCGCAGACGGAAGGCGGCAGCATTTCTGAAGTGCTGATCCAGACGCGGTACGCGCGCCATCCGCTGTACGACGCCGTGGTCAACCACGATTACGACCATTTCGCCACCAGCCTGCTGGAAGAGCGGGCCCAGGCGGCGCTGCCGCCGTATCTGTTCCAGGCCCTGCTGCGCGCCGAGGCGCCGGAACTGGCCACCGCCATCGAGTTCTTGCAGGCGGCCAAGGATTGCATGCTCCATCCGCAGATCACCATCAATGATCCGATTCCGATGAGCATGACGCGTGTCTACAACGTGGACCGTGCCCAGCTGCTGCTGGAATCCAGTTCCCGGCCGGCCTTGCAAGCGTTCCTGAAGGAGTGGCTGACGGTGCTGCGGGCCATGAAGACGCGCGTGAAATGGTCGCTGGAAGTGGACCCGCTCGATATTTGATCAGCCCAGATAATCGCGGCCAGCCTTGACGATCTGTTCCGACAGCAGCTTGGTAAATGGGGTATCGAGTGCCCAGGCATGCCAGCTCAAGGGCAGGTCCAGGGTACGGCCCGGCAGCAAGTCCACCAGCCTGTCCGTCGCCAGCGCCTGCGCGGCCAGGCGCTGCGGCATCAGCCCATACGCCAGGTGATTCTGGATGCAGGCCCGGCGCGCTGTTTCCACCGGCAAAGTGTGATGCGGGAAGGGGTCGCGCATGTCCAGTTGTTCGCCGAGGAAACGCGCCAGCAAGCCGTGCTGGCCGACGACGGCGGGCGCCAGCAATACCGCTTCGCGCGAAAAGCCATCACCAAACCAGTGCCCGGCAAACACGGGTGTGGCCACGCAGACATAGCGTTGCACACCCAGCGATGTCACGCTGGTGGCGGCCGCTGCATCGGCGGCGGTGCTGCTTGCCGCCACGCAGCCGAACACCGTGCCGTCGCGCACCATTTGCAGGGCGGCATCGCTATCGGCCAGGCGCACGTCGAGCTGGCAGCGGGGCGGCGCCAGCAGTGCGGGCAAGGTGTCGGGGAACCAGGTGGCCAGGCTGTCGGCATCGATGGCGATGGCAATTTCCGGCATGCTGACGCTGTGGCCCAGGTCGATATCGAGCGACGCTTCCATCAATTTGACGTTGCGGTGATGCACGATCAGGCGCTGGCCCAGCCCCGTCGGCACGGCTGGCTGGCCACGGATAATCAGCAAGCGTCCGCTGGCGTCTTCCAGCGCCTTGATGCGCTGCGACACGGCGGACTGGGTGATGCCCAAGGCCAGGGCCGCCTTGTCGAAACTGCCGTGGCTGGCAACGGCGTCCAGCACGGCCAGCGCGCGATAATCGAGTGATCCCATTAGCGGTGCTTATAAATTTTGAAAATGATTAGCAATACTAATGCATGTGTTGCCGCAAAGTAAAACCTTATTTTCAGCAAAAGAGTAGTATCGATGCTCGCAAGCACACCAACACAGCGGGATGGACAGAGACATGAAGACGATACAAGTGGATGTGGCCGTGATCGGCGGTGGCACGGCAGGCATGACGGCCCACCGGGCGGCGCGCCTCGATGGCAAGCGCGTGGTGATGATCGAAAGCGGTCCCTACGGCACGACTTGCGCGCGCGTGGGCTGCATGCCCAGCAAATTGCTGATCGCCGCCGCCGAAGCGGCCCATGCGGTGGCCGCGGCGCCCGGTTTTGGCGTCCATCCTGGCCCTGTGCGCATCGATGGCAAGCAGGTGATGGCCCGCGTGCGTAGCGAGCGCGACCGCTTTGTCGGCTTCGTGCTCGAAGGCGTCGAGGCGATTCCCGCCGCCGAGAAATTGCAGGGCCATGCGCGCTTCCTGGCGCCGAACAGATTGCAGGTGGATGAGCACACCATCGTCGAAGCGGCCAGCGTGGTGGTCGCCACCGGTTCCACGCCCATCGTGCCGCCCGAATGGCAGGTCGCGGGCGAGCGCGTGATCCATAGCGACGCCGTGTTCGACTGGACTGATTTGCCGGAGTCGGTGGCGGTGGTGGGCAGCGGCGTGATCGGGCTGGAACTGGGCCAGGCGCTGGCCCGCCTGGGCGTGCGCGTGACGGTGTTTGCACGCGGCAACAAGCTGGCGCAATTGAGCGATCCGCTGGTGTTGCAGGAAGCGGCCACGGTGCTGGCAAAAGAACTCGATATCCGCTTCCAGACCAGCGTGGCCAGGGTAGACCAGGCGCCCGGCGGCGCCGGTGTCCTGGTCACCAGCCGCGACGGCGGGGGCCAGGAAAAGACCGAGTCGTTCGCGTATTTGCTGGCCGCCATCGGGCGCAGTCCGAATCTGCACGCGATTGGCCTGGACAAGGCGCAGCTTGAACTCGACCGTCATGGCATCCCCGTGTACGACAAGCACACCATGCAATGCGGCACGAGTGCGATTTTTATTGCTGGCGACGCCGACAACGACTTGCCGCTGTTGCCGGAAGCAGCCGATGAGGGACGCATCGCGGGCGACAATGCAGCGCGTTATCCGCAAGTGACGCCAGGCTTGCGGCGCACGCCGCTGGCGATCGCTTTCAGCGAGCCGCAGATCGCCACCGTGGGCGCCACCTACCAGCAATTGTCCATCAGCCACTCGGGTCACTTCGCCATCGGTAGCGTGTCGTTCAGCAACCAGGGCCGCAGCCGTGTGATGCTGCAAAACCAGGGGCTGCTGCGCGTCTACGCAGAATTTGGCAGCAAGCGTTTCCTGGGCGCCGAGATGATCGGCCCGCGCGCAGAACACCTGGGGCATTTGCTGGCCTGGGCTTGCCAGGCGGAACTGACGGTACCGGCCATGCTCGAGATGCCGTTTTACCATCCCGTCATCGAGGAGGGCGTGCGTACGGCGCTGCGGGCGCTGGTCGTGCACCTCGATACGGAACCTGAACACGTGGCCGACTGTGCCGATTGCACGCCAGGACCGTGATGATCGGTTGTCGTTTAAGTTTCCAGTGTCGTTGTATTAATGGTAATTTATTTATGTAAATGGTAAGTGCACAGTTGTTTTTGTTGTCAAAAATACTTACTATTATTTACAGAAATACGTCAACCATGGATAGCTCGTGTCTGCGCGCTTGCGCCAGTTTCCCGTTTTTCAGACATAGGCTATGACTACAATCTCATTGGAGCTTAGCGATGAAAAAACTGATCTGCCTGATAGCGCTGTTTACTGCCGTCTTGTCGTCCAATGCCTACGCTGGTTACGGCACGATATATATTCTGAGGGATCATAGCAATCTGGGCGCCCTGGCCAGTCCGGGCCAGATCAGCGACAGTTTTGAGAGCGCTATCAATGGGGGCGTGTCCCTCAAATTCCAGATTCAGGGCTATGGCAGTCTTGACGGCGAGAATGACTATCGCGATGTGTTTAACTTGTCTCTCAACGGCAATACCGTATTGAGCGCGACCTGGGATCTGGGCGGCGGTGGCGCCAACGTGATTTATTCCAATCCCTACAACGCCGTGGCCAAGGCCGTATCGAACGGCAGTTTTGCCGGTGGCAAGGTGGACGTCTTCATCCCTGTGCTCTGGCTGGTTACCGGACTGAACACGCTCACGTTCTCCTACTCGGGCCAGGCCGAGGGCCTCGGCAACGAGGGATGGGGTATTAACCAGGTGTATGTAGCGAGCATACCGGAACCCGAAACCTATGCCCTGTTGCTGGCCGGCCTGGGCTTGCTGGGATTCGTGACGCGCCGCAAGCCAGGCAAGCTGGCCGCCTGATGCATATCTGTTGATGCAATCCATATCCAGGCGGCCCCCTGGCCGCCGGTGGACTCCCCCTCACCTGGAGCTGAGCGATGAAAAAACTGATTTTCCTGATCACCCTGCTGGTCGCCGCCTTGTCGTCCAACGCCCATGCCGCCAACCGCTGGTTTTCTTTTGGCGCCAATCACAGCAACCTGGGCGCCTTGGCCAGCCCGGGCCAGATCACCGATACGTTCACCCTCTCGGGGCCGCCTGTCCCCGTGCTGGTGGATTTTGAACTCCGCGGTTATGGCAGCCTCGATGGCGACAATGCCTATCGCGATGTCTTTAATCTGGCGCTCAATGGCCGCACCGTGCTGACAGCGACCTGGGACCTGGGCGGTGGCGGCGCCAACGTTGTTTACTACAACCCCGAGGATGCCTTGATCCACCCCGTATCGCATGGATCATTTGCCGGTGGCAGCGTGTACGTGTCGATCCCCATGCTCTGGTTGCAATCCGGACTCAACACCCTCACATTTTCCTACTCGGGCGACCCGCAAGGCCTGGCTGACGAGGGCTGGGGCATCAACTACGTTTCAGTCACCCAGGTACCCGAACCGGCAACCTATGCCCTGCTGCTGGCCGGCCTGGGCTTGCTGGGACTCATGACGCGCCGCAAAGCAGGCCGGCTGGCGGCCTGATGCGGGTGCGGTTGCCTGCATTAATTGAGTAAATCCGTATCCAGGCGGCCCTCGGCCGCCAGTTCGCGCAAGATGCGTACCGTGTCGATATCGGACTCCTGATACGCGGAGCGGCGGAATTCATCGTACATGGCATTGGCCGCATCGGTGGCGGCGTCGTGACCATCGTCGTACTGGAAACGCACCCACAGGCTACCCTCATCGGGCATCTCGATCGTCATGACGAGCGACGAAGCGCTGATGTCTTTCTGCGCCGCCACTTCATAGCGCACCTGCATCTGCGGCACCAGGATCACCTTGTCTTCGATCACCAGTTCGCCGTAGCGCAGGCGGCGCGAAAAACCGCTGCCGCCACGCTCGCTGATCTGGCATTCATCCAGGTGCGGCACGAACAGCATCGGCGATTCGGCGCGCAGCACCAGCCCGCGCCATACTTGCTCCAGGCTCAGGGTGTCGATCAGCGGATTAAGTGGATCGTTGATTTCTATCAGGTGTTCAAATTTCATAGGACTGCCATTTGGTAAGTTGGAACGCACGGGCGATATAGGCGGAATGGTACTCCAGGCCAGGCCTTGCCGCACAGATGCAATCGTTGAAGATGATGACGATGCGGCATTTATCAATACCATTGCCGGCTTTTTGGGCACAGCCCGGACTGCAAATAGCGTGCACGACACTGTTACAATGGGCTGCTGTTCCCTCCGGAAATACCCTGATGTCCAAAGCGCCACAATTCGGTCTTAACGTTCCCCAAAGCGAAGCGGTTACCTATCTCGACGGCCCCTGCCTGGTGCTGGCGGGCGCCGGCTCGGGCAAGACGCGGGTGATCACGCAAAAGATCGCCCACCTGATTGAAGACCGGGGTTATGACCCGCGCACCATCGCGGCCCTGACGTTCACCAACAAGGCGGCGCTGGAAATGCAGGAGCGCATCGCCAAGCTGCTGAAACAGCCGCGGCAGGCCAAGCAATTGACGGTATCGACCTTCCACTCGCTGGGCGTGAAGATCCTGCGCCAGGAAGCCAATGGCGTGGGCTTGAAAGACCGCTTTTCCATCATGGACAGCGACGATTGTTTTTCGCTGGTGCAAGACCTGGCCATTACCACTGATAAACAGATCATCCGCCAGATCCAGACCGCCATGTCGCTGTGGAAAAATGGCCTGATCGACCCGGACACGGCGCTGGCGCAAGCCAAGGATGAGGACGAGGCCAATGCGGCGCGCATCTACCGCAGCTACGTGGCCACCTTGTCCGCCTACCAGGCAGTCGATTTCGATGACTTGATCCGTTTGCCGGTGGAATTGTTCCGCAACAATGACGCCGTGCGCGACAAGTGGCAGCGCCGTTTGCGTTATCTGCTGGTCGATGAATACCAGGATACGAACACCTGCCAGTACGAACTGGTGAAACTGATGGTGACGGGCATCGGCAAGAAACCGATGTTTACGGCCGTGGGCGACGACGACCAGGCGATCTATGCCTGGCGCGGCGCCACCGTGGAAAACCTGAAAACGCTGGAGACGGATTTCCCCGATTTGCGCGTCATCAAACTGGAACAGAATTACCGCTCCACCATGCGCATCCTGAACGCAGCCAATGCCGTCATCGGCAATAACCCGAAGCTGTTTGAAAAGTCGCTGTGGTCCGAGCATGGCCTGGGCGAGCCGATCAAGGTGCTGGGCATGCAGACCGACGAGCAGGAGGCGGAACAGGTCGCCATCATGATTTCGGCCGATCATTTCGAGCGCAAGAATAAATTTTCCGATTACGCGATTTTGTACCGTGGCAACCACCAGGCGCGCATCATCGAACAGTGTTTGCGCAAGGAACGCATTCCCTACACGATTTCGGGCGGCCAGAGTTTCTTCGACAAGGCCGAGATCAAGGACATCATCAGTTACTTGCGGCTGCTGGCCAATGAAGACGACGATCCGGCGTTTATCCGCGCCGTGACCACGCCGCGCCGTGGCGTGGGCCAGTCGACCCTGGAAGTGCTGGGCGCGTTTTCAGGCCAATGGCAGTGTTCGCTGTTCCAGGCCGTGTTCAAGGGCGGCATCGAAGCCAAGCTGACGGACCGGCAACTGGGGCCGCTGCGCGATTTCTGCAACTTCATCAATGACCTGGAATCGCGCGCCAGCCGTCCGGGGCCAGCCGGCAGCGGCGACAACGCGGCCGAAGTACTGGACGACATGATGAAGGAAATCCATTACGAATCGTATCTGTACGACGCGTTTGAAGAGCGGCAGGCGCAAAGCAAGTGGCAAAACGTGCTGGAATTCGTCAACTGGCTGAAAGACCGTGGCCGTGGCGGCAAGGAGCGCGACGGCGAAGAAAAGAACGTGCTGGAACTGACGCAGATGGTGGCCCTGATGACCATGCTGGAGGGCAAGGATGAAGAGCAGGACGCCGTGCGCATGTCCACCCTGCACGCCTCGAAAGGACTGGAGTTTCCGCACGTATTTCTGGTCGGCGTGGAAGAGGGCATCTTGCCGCACAAGGGCGATGCCGATGCACCGGCTGAAACGCTGGGTGCGCGCATCCAGGAAGAGCGCCGCCTGATGTATGTGGGCATCACGCGTGCCCAGCGCACCTTGCATGTCAGCTGGTGCAAGAAGCGCAAACGGGCTGGCGAGCAAGTCCATTGCGACCCGTCGCGCTTCATCAAGGAAATGGAACTCGACGTGGGCGACGCCGTGCCCACGGAAGCGGAAGTGATTTCGCCGAAGGAACGCCTGGCGCGCATGAAAGCCTTGTTGAATACGCCCAAGGCATAAGTTCAGATCGCTCCAGTCTCACGCTGGGGTTTGGGGATGATGGCAAACTGCATGCCCAGTGCATCGAGCAGGCTGAGAATGGTTTCGAAGCGGGGTTTGCTGCCTGCGCGCAAGGCTTTATACGCGCCTTCACGCGTGATGTCGGCTTGCGCGGCCACCTTGCCCATGCCATAGGCGCGCACCACGTCGTTCATGGCAGATTGAAACAGTTCGGCATTCCCGGTGGCCACGATTTCGCTCATGTAGGCCGCCACCGCCTCCTTGCTGCTCAGGTGCTGGGTGGGATCGAAGGGGGACAGGCCCAGCGCTTCGAGGTCGTCCAGGTCGAAACTGTCGCTGTTGAGGGGGGAATTCATTTTTTTCGCACTCCTGTTGAGGTGCCCGCTGCTGCCTTGTGTTTGCGGAGGGCCGCTTGCCGGGCTTTCAGTTCTTTCAGTATCGCCTGCGCTTGTTTGATGTCGCGCTGCTGGCTTGATTTATTGCCGCCAAGTAGCAACAGTATCAATGTCCCCAGATTGGTTTCGTGAAAATACACGCGCCAACCTGGCCCTGTCTGTAAAAAGCGCAGTTCGCACACGCCTTCGCCCACCGCACTCCAGTCGCCTTTTTTACCGTGTTGCAAGTTCTTGATGCGCGCGTCGATGGCGGCCGCCGCCACGTCATGCAGCTTGTCTTCCCAGCGGCGATACTCGGCGGTCTTGCGCGTATCGATCAGGATCAGCGCCGGCGGTGTTGTGTCAATTGGGTTAGTTGGCATGATCATTGTAATCGTTTGTTCTCATCCGTCAAGCAGGTTTATCCGTGACTGAACTAAGAATAGCGAACAATGGCAGCTTGTTTGCGGTAAAGCGCAGGCTGTTTGAGCTGCCTCGCCAGTGTGGGCGGTAAAATGCGCCTTTGATGCCAGGGATCACCGTGAGTACTATGGAAAATGCAGAACAGATGGAAACGCGCTTTGTCGATATCGAAATCAAGCTGGCGCAGCAGGAGGACCTGGTCGACTCCTTGAACCAGATGGTGTACCAGCAGGGCCGCCGCATCGACCAGCTGGAAAAGATGCTGCACAAGCTGGGGGAACATGTGCGCGATGGCGCGCAGCAAGCCAATGGCGGCGTGGTCAACGAGCGCCCGCCGCATTATTGAACAGATGTTTTGAGGTGCAGTCGATGAAAACCGTTCATCAGAGCAGGGTTCGATACCATCGGTAGTTGCGAGTGACGCAAGAGTGTCATGCTGTTATGATTTCAAGTTGGCCCGCGACACAATCGCGGCTCTCTTGCGCTCTTTGAAAGAAGTCATGACCCGTCCAACCCTGCTCGTCATCGCCGCCAGCCTGATGCTGGCGCCAGCCGCTTTTGCCGCCACCAACGCGCCAGCCACTGCTTCGACCGCTGTCGCGGCGGCAGCCTTGCCTGCCTCGAATCCGTTTGCGCAAGTGAGCGCATTGCCTTTCCATTACCCGCCGTTCGACAAGGTGCAGGACGCCGATTACGCACCCGCCTTTACAGCCGGCATGGCCGCCCACCTGGCGGAAATCAATGCCATCGCGAATAACCCGAAAGCGGCCACCTTCGACAACACCATCGTCGCCATGGAACGCTCGGGCCAGTTGCTGGGCCGTGTGCGCACCGTGTTTTCCGTGATGTCCGGTTCCAACACGAATGACACCATCCAGGGCCTGGAACGCGAGCTGGCGCCAAAAATGGCTGCCCATAGCGATGCGATCATGCTCAATGACAAGTTGTTCCAACGCATCAATACCCTGTACGCCAAGCGCGACAAGCTGGGCCTCGATGCCGAATCGAAACGCTTGCTGGAACGCTACCATACCGATTTCGTGCGCGCCGGCGCCAAGCTGTCGGCTGCTGACAAGGACAAGCTGAAATCGTACAACGGCCAGCTGGCCGCCCTGTCGACCAAGTTCGCACAGAACGTGCTGAAAGAATTGAACGCCTCGGCCATCGTGGTCGATACGCGTGAAGAGCTGGACGGCCTGTCGCCAGCGGCAATCGATGTCGCGGCGGGCCTGGCCAAGCAGCGCGGCCTCGATGGAAAATACGTGATCGCCCTGGTCAATACGACCGGCCAGGCGCCGTTGTCCTTGCTGACCAACCGTGCCTTGCGCGAACGCATCATGGCCGCGTCGCAAGCGCGCGGCAGCCATGGCGGCGAGTTCGACAACCGGCAAGTGGTGCTGGACCTGGCGCGCCTGCGCGCCGAGCGCGCCACCCTGATGGGCTACCCGAACTACGCCGCCTATTCGCTGGAAGATCAAACGGCCAAGACCACCACTGCCGTGAACGCCTTGCTGGGTGAACTGGCCAAGCCGGCCGTCGACAATGCGCGCCGCGAAGCGGGCGATATCCAGAAAGTCATCGATGCACAGAAGGGCGGTTTCCAGGTGGCGGCCAGCGACTGGGCTTTCTACAGCGACAAGGTGCGCGCCGAACGCTACAGCTTTGACGAAAGCCAGCTGAAACCGTATTTTGAAATGCACAGCGTGCTGACCAAGGGCGTCTTCTTTGCCGCCGGCAAGTTGTATGGCCTGACCTTCAAGCAACGCACCGACTTGCCTGTCTACAATGCCGACATGCTGGTCTACGACGTGTTCAACGAAGACGGCACGCAACTGGCCATCTTCACCCTGGACCCGTATGCGCGCGGCAACAAGCGCGGCGGCGCCTGGGCGAATGCCTATGTCAGCCAATCGGCCTTGCTGGGCAATAAGCCTGTGATCGCCAATAACCTGAACATTCCGAAGCCGGAAGCGGGCCAGCCTACCCTGATGACGTTTGACGAAGTCAACACCATGTTCCACGAATTCGGCCATGCGCTGCACGGCATGTTCTCGAACGTGAAATATCCGCGTTTCTCGGGCACCAGCGTGCCGCGCGACTTCGTGGAATACCCATCGCAAGTCAATGAAATGTGGGCCTTGTGGCCGGAAGTGCTGCAAAACTACGCCAGACACTACCAGACCGGTGCGCCGATTCCTGCCGAATTGCTGGCGAAAATCACGGCCGCCGACAATTTCAACCAGGGTTACAAGACGACCGAATACCTGGCGTCGGCCCTGCTGGACCAGCGCTGGCATCAGCTGACCCCGGCCCAGATCCCGACCGACGTATTGGCGTTTGAAAAGACGGCCTTGACGGAGGCCGGCATCGATTACGCGCCGGCGCCGCCGCGCTACCGCACCACGTATTTCTCGCACGCGTTTGCGGGCGGTTACTCGGCCGGCTACTACGCCTACCTGTGGTCGGAAAAACTCGATGCCGATACGGTGGAATGGTTCAAGGAAAACGGCGGCCTGACGCGCAAGAACGGCGACTGGTTCCGTGCCAAGCTGCTATCGCGCGGCGGCAGCGCCGATGCGCTGGATATTTACCGCAACTTCCGCGGCCGCGATGCGCAGATCGAACCGCTGCTGAAACGCCGTGGCTTGAACGTGAAATAAGTAGTAGGTAAATACTTAAGTAAGTGCTTGAATGATAATCCCGGACTGATTTGCCGGGTTTAGCAAAAAACGGTCGCCCTTGTCTGGCGACCGTTTTTATTTGGTAAATCGTTTTCAAAACCGTTGAAAAACGCTCAGTGCAAGCCACTTGCAGCTGTTCAGTGACTCCGATGTTTCATGCTGATATGATTTGACGCTTGGTCCGCAGCACCGTTGCCTGTGGTTCTACCCTGCTCCCAGAGAAAGATCTTATGACCCGTCCTACATTGCTCATCATCGCCGCCAGCCTGATGCTGGCTCAAGTTGCCTATGCCGCAACGCCCGTCACCGCAACGGCGAATGCACCGGCCAGCGCCGCGTTTTCGGCCTCGAACCCGTTCTTCAAGGCAAGCCCGCTGCCGTTCCAGATGCCGCAATTTGGTCTGATCAAGAACGAACATTATCTGCCAGCGTTTCTGGAAGGCATGAAGCGCCAGACGGCGGAAGTCAATCACATCGCCAACAATCCAAAACCAGCCACCTTCGACAATACCATCGTGGCGCTGGAGCGCAGCGGCCAGTTGCTGCATCGCGTAAACAGCATCTTCAGCAATATGGCAGGCGCCAACACGAATGACGAGATCGACAAGATCAACGTGGAAATTTCGCCGAAACTGGCTGCCCACGACGACAGCATCCACCTGAATGCCAAACTGTTTGCCCGTATCGAAGCCCTGTACGACCAGCGCGACAAGCTGGGCCTGGACGCCGAATCGCAACGTTTGCTGGAGCGCTACCATACCGATTTCGTCCGCGCTGGCGCCAAGCTCTCGGCCGCCGACCAGGAAAAACTGAAAGCCTATAACGGCGAACTGGCTGCATTGCAAACCACTTTCCTGCAAAATGTCTTGAAAGAAGCCAACGCCAAGGGCCTGGTGGTCGATACGCGCGCTGAACTGGACGGCATGACGGCCAGCGACATCGACACGGCCGCCGCCGAAGCGAAAAAACGCGGCCTGGATGGCAAATTCGTGATCGCGCTGACCAACACCTCGGGCCAGGCGCCATTGGCCGTGCTGACCAACCGCAACACCCGCACCCGCTTGATGCAAGCGTCGCTGAACCGTGGCATCCAGGGCGGCGAATTCGACAACCGCGCAGTGGTCCTGAAACTGGCCAAGCTGCGCGCCGACCGTGCCGCCTTGCTGGGCTACCCGAACTATGCGGCCTACTCGCTGGAAGATGAAACCATCAAGAACACGCAGACCGTCAACACGCTGCTGTCCGAACTGGCCAAGCCAGCCGTTGCCAATGCGCACCGCGAAGCCGCGGACCTGCAAAAACTGGTCGATGCCGACAAGGGCGGTTTCCAGGTTGAAGCGCAAGACTGGGCGATCTACACGGACAAGCTGCGCGCCGAGCGTTTCCACTTTGATGAAAATCAGCTGAAGCCCTACCTGGAGCTGAACAACGTGCTGACCAACGGCGTGTTCTTCGCTGCCAACAAGCTGTACGGCATCACGTTTAAAGAACGCAAGGATTTGCCGGTCTATAACCCGGACGTGCGCGTGTATGACGTGTTCGACGCCAACGGCAAGCCGCTGGCCATCTTCCTGGAAGACTTCTATGCACGCGGCAACAAGCAAGGCGGCGCCTGGATGAATGAATACGTGTCGCAATCGAGCTTGCTGGGCACCCATCCGGTGATCGCCAACCAGCTGAACATTCCGAAACCGCCGGCTGGCCAGCCTACCTTGCTGACCTTCGATGAAGTCACCACCATGTTCCACGAATTCGGCCATGCGCTGCACGGCATGTTCTCGAACGTGAAATACCCGTACTTCTCCGGTACCAATGTGCCGCGCGACTTCGTGGAATATCCATCGCAATTCAATGAAACCTGGGCTGTGTGGCCAGAAGTGCTGCAAAACTACGCCAAGCACTACCAGACTGGCGCGCCGATGCCGCAAGACTTGCTCGACAAGGTCAAGGCCGCGAAGAAATTCAACCAGGGCTTCATGACCACGGAATACATCGCTGCCGCCTTGCTGGATCAGCGCTGGCACCAGCTGAGCCCGTCGCAAATCCCGACCGACGTAGTGGCGTTTGAAGCGGCTGCCCTGAAAGACGCGGGCGTCGATTTCCCACCGGTGCCACCACGCTACCGCACCACGTATTTCTCGCACAGCTTCAATGGCGAATACTCGGCGGCGTACTACGCTTACCTGTGGTCGGAAAAACTGGACGCCGATACGGCTGAGTGGTTCAAGGAAAATGGCGGCCTGACGCGCAAGAACGGCGACTGGTTCCGCAGCCAGCTGTTGTCGCGTGGCGGCAGCGTCGATGCGTTGCAGCTGTACCGCAACTTCCGCGGCCGTGACGCCAAGATCGAACCGCTGCTGGAAAGCCGTGGCTTGAACACCAAGTAATCAGCGGATGCCTCGTTATGCTTGCGTTGCGTCGAGTGGCGCTCGCAAGCGTAACGTGCTCCAGCGCTAAAATTGGGTAAGATGCATAGTAGCTAGTACGTAGTCAGGTAGCAGAAAGAAAACATGAGTCAGCAAGATTTGAATGGCGTCACCCTGGAAGCCATCGTGACGCGCCTGCAAGCCCATTATGGCTGGGATGGCCTGGGCAAGCGGATCGATATCAATTGTTTTATCAGCGATCCCAGCATCAAGTCTAGCCTGAAGTTTTTACGCAAGACGCCGTGGGCCAGGAGCAAGGTGGAACAGTTGTACCTGGACACGCAATTTACCGACTGACAGGAAGAGACATGGACAGCAAACTCAAGGAATCGCTACAACAGCTGCACTCGAGCATCGAGACCGGCGGCCCCGTCGATGAAGAATTACATGGTTTGCTGCAAAAACTCGATGGCGACATCCAGCTGCTGCTGGCCAAGCGCGCGGCGCAGGAACAACTGGCCGGCCTGGAAGAGTCGACCACCTATGGCCTGGCCGAACGCAGCCAGGAATTGTCGGCCAAATTTGCCGTGAAGCATCCAAAGCTGGAACCGGCCTTGCGTGAGCTGGGCGAGATTTTAGCCAATATGGGCATTTGATACACTTCTTATCGGGGTCCGTCGCTTCGCGATCGCAATGCGCCCCACTGGGGCGCATTGTCCCGCCGGGTCTGACCCCAAGTAATTGAAAATAAAACGTTTTTTTCGCTGAAATACGACAGTGAAAATCCGGCTGTCAGGCTGGACGTATGCAATTCCGGTACAATCCGTACCCTATGAGCTCCCCTACCAATTTATTTGCGACCGTTCCCAAGCGGTCTGCCCGCGCTGCCGTTGCGCCATTTTTACCCATGTCCCGCGCCGAAATGGATGCGCTGGGATGGGATCAGTGCGACGTCATTGTCGTCACGGGCGACGCCTATATCGACCATCCCAGCTTCGGCATGGCCCTCGTCGGCCGCCTGCTCGAAGCGCAGGGTTATCGCGTGGGCATCATCAGCCAGCCGGACTGGCTGTCGGCCGACGCCTTTCGCGTGCTGGGCAAGCCGCGCCTGTATTACGGCATTACCGCCGGCAACATGGATTCCATGGTCAACCAGTACACGGCCGACCGCAAGATCCGCTCCGACGATGCCTACACGGCCAACGGGGAACCGAATAAACGCCCGGACCGCGCCGTCACCGTGTACGCCCAGCGTGCGCGCGAAGCGTATCCGGACGTGCCGATCGTCATCGGCAGCATCGAGGCGTCCTTGCGCCGCATCGCCCATTACGATTACTGGTCGGACAAGGTCCGCCGTTCCGTCTTGCCTGATTCCAAGGCCGATTTGCTGATCTTCGGCAATGCCGAACGGGCGCTGGTCGACCTGACCCACCGTCTGGCCGCTGGCGAACACATCAAGGATATCCGCGACCTGCGCGGCACCGCTTTCATGGTGTCGTCCGGCTGGCTGCCTGGCGACGACTGGGGCGTGCACAATTCCACCCGCGTGGATGTGCCCGGCAAGATCGATCCGCACTACAGCCCGTATGCGATGGTGCAGGAAGATAAATCGGCCTGCGCCACGGAAAACGCGGCCAAGTCGGCCGAAGTGATCAAACCGATCCGCATCATGAGCCGCGAAGAGCGCCTGGCGATGGCCAAGGAAAAGCACGACAAGACGGTGGTGCGCCTGCCTGCGTATGACGTGGTCAAGGATGACCCCGTGATGTATGCGCACGCCTCGCGCGTGTTCCACCTGGAATCGAATCCCGGCAATGCGCGCGCCATGGTGCAGGCGCATGGCGAACGCGATGTGTGGCTGAACCCGCCGCCGTTGCCGCTGGCGATGGATGAGATGGATGGCGTGTACGACATGAATTACGCGCGCGCTCCGCATCCAAGCTACGGCAAGGCGCATATTCCCGCCTGGGAAATGATCCGCTTTTCCGTCAACATCATGCGCGGCTGCTTTGGCGGCTGCACCTTCTGCTCGATTACCGAACACGAAGGCCGCATCATCCAGAGCCGCTCGGAACCGTCGATCCTGCGCGAAATCGAGCATATCCGCGATAAAACCAAGGGTTTTACGGGCACCATTTCCGATATGGGCGGCCCGACGGCGAATATGTACCGCCTGGCGTGCAAGGATAAAGAGATTGAAGTGTCGTGCCGTCGCCTGTCCTGCGTGTATCCTTCGATCTGCGTCAACCTGGGCACCGACCACAGCAAGCTGATCTCGCTGTACCGCAAGGCGCGGGCGATTCCTGGCATCAAGAAAGTCTTGATCAGCTCCGGCTTGCGCTACGACCTGGCCGTGCGTTCGCCCGAGTACGTGAAGGAACTGGTCACGCACCATGTGGGCGGCTTGCTGAAGATCGCGCCCGAGCACACGGAAGAGGGCACTTTGTCGAAGATGATGAAGCCCGGCATCGGCGCCTATGATGAATTCAAGGAAATGTTCGACCGTTTCTCCTTGGAAGCAGGCAAGAAGCAATACCTGATCCCCTACTTCATCGCCGCCCATCCTGGCACGACTGACCTGGACATGCTGAACCTGGCCCTGTGGCTGAAGAAAAACAATTTCAAGCTGGACCAGGTACAAACCTTCATGCCCACGCCGATGGCCATGGCCACCACCATGTATCACTCGCGCAAGAATCCGCTGCGCAAGGTCACGGCGGATTCGGAAGCGGTGGAAACGGCCCGCAGCGGCAAGATCCGCCGCACCCATAAAGCGTTCCTGCGCTACCAGGACCCGGCCAACTGGCCGATCCTGCGCGAAGCGCTGGTCAACATGGGCCGTGGCGATTTGATCGGCAATGGCGACAAGCATTTGATTCCCGCCTGGACTTCGTCCGAAGCGGGCGGCCTGGCTGCCGGCGAACGCAGCCGCCAGACGCATGGCGCCGGCACGCCGGACAAGTTCAAGGTGGCGCCCGGCAAGAGCCGCATCGCCCTGGGCGGCACGGCCGCCGCACCGAAGGCTACGGCCGTGGAATCGAAAGTGCGTCCGTCGATCCTGTCGACCATCAAGACCAAAGCCAAGCCCGCCGCCGCGCCTGTCGGCCGTGGCGGCAAGCCGCCGGCCAAGGGCGGCGCGCCCGCCCGCAGCGGCCGCCGTTAAGCGGACTGATCTTCACCGAACCCGGCCTTGTGCCGGGTTTTTTCATGGGCAGCAGCATATAAAAGCACTTATCTTGACATCAAGATAGTTTGCGCCCAGACTGCGCTTTTATCTTGATGTAAAGATAGTTGATGAATTCACCTGCTTCCCGCCCTGCCTGGGGCGATATTCTGCTCACCGCACTGGCGCCCCTGATCTGGGGTTCCACCTATATTGTCACCTCCGAATTGCTGCCAGCTGGCCGGCCCTTCACTGCCGCGCTGATCCGCGTCTTGCCGGCCGGCCTGTTGCTGGTACTGCTGATGCGGCGCTTGCCCGCACGGTCCGACTGGGGCCGCATTATGATCTTGTCGGCCCTGAATATCGGCGTGTTCCAGGCTTTATTGTTTGTCGCTGCCTATCGCCTGCCCGGTGGCCTGGCGGCCGTGGTGGGCGCCATCCAGCCCTTGCTGGTGATGGGGCTGGCATGGGGCGTGGAAGGACGCCGGCCCGTGCGGCTGGCCCTGTTCGCCAGCGTGCTGGGCGTACTTGGCATGGGCGTGCTGTTGTTGTCGCCCCGCACCGTGTGGGAACCGGTCGGCATTGCCGCCGCCCTGGCCGGCGCCGCCTGCATGGCGGCCGGCACCTATCTGACGCGGCGCTGGAAGCCGGACTTGCCCGTGCTGGCGCTGACAGGCTGGCAATTGCTCGCAGGCGGCCTGATGCTGGCGCCCGTGGCCTGGCTGGCCGACGCGCCGTTGCCCGCCTTGTCGCTGCAGCAAGTGCTGGCCTATGCCTATCTGTGCCTGGCCGGCGCCCTGCTGGCGTATGCACTGTGGTTCCGCGGCATTGCCCGCCTGTCTCCCGTGGCCGTCTCGTCGCTGGGTCTGCTCAGCCCCTTGATGGCGGTGCTGCTGGGCTGGGCACTGCTGGGCCAGGCGATGACGGGCTGGTCCATGCTGGGGCTGCTGATGGTGCTGGCCAGCGTACTGGCCGTGCAATGGGCCAGCGCCAGGTCCTGAGATAGCTTCCAGGGGGTATTTTTGCTGCACCGCACCGTCGGTTTCGCTTGCACTCGAATACAGCATTGAGGCACTATTTGTGTCGCGCAAACGTTTGCGCGACGCGAAATTCCAAAAAAGCATCGCTTTGACGTGCTAACCCCACATACTCTGGAGACTGTCATGACATCCCGTATTCGCCTGAAAATGATTGCTGCCGCTGCTCTCGTCTGCGTCCTGCCTGCCTTGCCGGCGATGGCGCAGACGGCGGCCAAACCGAAGGTTGCGCTGGTGATGAAGTCGCTCGCCAATGAATTCTTCCTGACCATGGAAGACGGCGCCAAGGCACATCAGAAAGCCCACGCGGCGCAATACGATCTGCTGTCGAACGGCATCAAGGATGAAACAGACACGGCGAGCCAGATCAAGCTGGTCGAGCAAATGATCGTCTCGCGCGTGAACGCGCTGGTGATCGCGCCGGCCGATTCGAAAGCGCTGGTGCCGGTGCTGAAAAAAGCCATCGACGCGGGCATCATCGTCGTCAATATCGATAACAAGCTCGACGCGGGCGCGCTGAAAGAAAAAGGTATCTCGGTACCATTCGTGGGCCCGGACAACCGCAAGGCCGCGAAAGCCGTGGGTGATTACCTGGCCAAGCAGCTCAAGAAGGGCGACCCGGTCGGCATCATCGAAGGCGTGTCGACCACCTATAACGCGCAGCAGCGCACCCTGGGCTACCAGGACGCCATGACGGCGGCCGGCGCCAAAGTGGTCAGCCTGCAATCGGGCCAATGGGAAATCGCCCCTGCCAACACGGTAGCGGCCGCCATGCTGAACGCCAATCCGAATATCAAGGCTTTGCTGTGCGGTAATGACAACATGGCCATCGGCGCCATCGCCGCCATCAAGGCGGCCGGCAAGGCCGGCAAGGTGCTGGTAGTGGGCTACGACAACATCAACGCGATCAAGCCGATGCTGGCCGATGGCCGCGTGCTGGCGACCGCCGACCAGTTCGGCTCGCAGCAAGCTGCGTTCGCCATCGACGCCGTGCTGAAAGCGCTGAAAGAGAAAAAGAAACAGTCGGAACTGGGCGGCACCATCGAAACCAAGGTGGAACTGGTAACCAAGGGCACGAAGTCCTGATCGTCTGATCCCGCCGGGGCCAGCGCTATCGTAATGTAGCGCTAGCCCCGTTTGTCCTTTTTTGCGGAGCCCCCATGCCCACCGATATTTCTCCGGCGCAGTCTGACGCCATCCCTTTGTTGACTCTGGATAACATCGGCAAGTCCTATGTCGGCCCTGTGCTGGGCGGCGTGGCCCTGCGCTTTTTCCCCGGCCAGGTGCTGGCGCTGACCGGTGAAAACGGCGCGGGCAAGAGCACCTTGTCGAAAATCATCTGCGGCCTGGAACCGGCCACCACGGGCAGCATGCTGCTCGATGGCAAGCCCTACCAGCCCGCCACGCGCGGCGCGGCCGAGGCGCTGGGCATCCGCATGGTGATGCAGGAACTCAACCTGATTCCCACCCTGTCGATCGCGGAAAACCTGTACCTGAAAAACCTGCCGCAGCGTTTCGGCTGGATCGACCGTGGCCGCCTGGAGCGCGATGCGCGCGAACAGATGGAAAAAGTGGGCCTGGGTGGGCTCGACCCATGGACCCTGGTGGGCGAACTGGGCATAGGCCACCAGCAAATGATCGAGATCGCGCGCAACCTGATCGGCAGCTGCCGTTTGCTGGTGCTCGACGAACCGACCGCCATGCTGACGCACCGCGAAGTCGAATTGCTGTTCCTGCAGATCGAGCGCCTGAAGGCCGAAGGCGTGGCCATCATTTATATTTCGCACCGCCTGGAAGAACTCAAGCGCGTGGCCGACCGCATTGCCGTGCTGCGCGATGGCCAGCTGGTGTGCGACGACGCTATCGCCGGTTATTCCGCCGCCGACCTGGTCAGCCTGATGGTGGGCCGCTCGGCCGACGATGCGGTCGACTTGAGCGGCCGCCTCATCGGTGCGCCACTGCTGCGCGTGCGGGGCCTGGCGCGGACCGGCGTGGTGCACCCGACCTCGTTCGAGGTGCGTTCAGGTGAAATCCTCGGCATCGCCGGCCTGATCGGTTCCGGCCGCACGGAATTGCTGCGCCTGATCTTTGGCGCCGACCGTGCCGACGCGGGCCAGGTATTCCTCGGCGATAGCGAGATTCCCGCTGCGCTGGGCTCGCCGCAGGCTGCCGTCAAGGCCGGCATCGCCATGATCACGGAAGACCGCAAAGGGCAAGGTTTATTGTTGCGCCAGTCGATCGCCGTCAACACCACCCTGGCCTCGCTCGATACCGTCAGCAGCGCGGGCTGGCTCAACGAGGCGGCCGAAGCGGTGGTGGCCGACGACTATATCGCCCAGTTGGGCGTGCGTTCGCGCAATAGCGCCCAAACGGTGGCCGAATTGTCGGGCGGTAACCAGCAAAAGGTCGTGATTGCCCGCTGGCTGTACCGCGACTGCCCCGTGATGCTGTTCGATGAACCCACGCGCGGCATCGATATCGGCGCCAAGTTTGATATTTATCAGGTGCTGGCCGAACAGGCGCGCCAGGGCAAGGGCCTGGTCATCGTCTCGAGCGACTTGCGCGAACTGATGCTGATTTGCGACCGCATCGCCGTGATGAGCGCAGGCAAGATCGTCGACACCTTCGAGCGCGGCGCCTGGAGCCAGGACGCGTTGCTGTCGGCCGCCTTCTCCGGTTATTTGAATTCCTCTTCTTCTGACAACCCTGCCGCTGCGGCCTGATGCCGCCGGAAAGATTCCCATGACGACTACTTCTTCCCCTAGCTATCTGCAGCGCAGCCTGGCCGACCTGAAAAACTATGCGGGCCTGATCGGCGCGCTGCTGGCCATGTGCGTATTGTTCTCGTTTGCCAGCGAAAACTTCTTTACCCTGGCTACCCTCAGCACCTTGTCGAATGACATCCCGACCCTGGTGGTGATGGCGGTCGGCATGACCTTTGTCTTGATCATCGGCGGCATCGATCTGTCGGTCGGCTCCGTGATGGCGCTGGCCGCTTCCGTGCTGTCGCTGGCCACCGTGCACTGGGGCTGGCCCGTGTGGAGTTCGGCCCTGCTGGGCATGCTGGTGGCGGCTGTCTGTGGCTCGATTACCGGCCTGATTTCCGTCGGCTGGCGCATTCCCTCGTTTATCGTCTCGCTGGGCGTGCTGGAAATGGCGCGCGGCATGGCGTATCAGGTGACCAATTCGCGCACCGAATATATCGGCAGCGCCGTCGACGGCATCAGTTCGCCGATTTTGTTTGGCTTGTCGCCGGCCTTTATCGCCTCGATTGCCATCGTCGTCATCGGCCATCTGGTGCTGACGCGCACCGTGCTGGGCCGTCACTGGATCGGTATCGGCACCAACGAAGAAGCGGTGCGTTTGTCCGGCATCAACCCGAAACCGTCGAAAGTGCTGGTATTTGCCTTGATGGGCCTGCTGGCTGGCGTGGGTGCATTGTTCCAGGTGTCGCGCCTGGAAGCGGCCGATCCGAATGGCGGCGTGGGCATGGAATTGCAAGTGATCGCGGCTGTGGTGATCGGCGGCACCAGCCTGATGGGCGGCCGCGGTTCCGTCATCAGCACGTTTATCGGCGTGCTGATCATTTCGGTACTGGAAGCGGGCCTGGCGCAAGTGGGCGTATCCGAGCCCGTCAAGCGTATCATCACGGGCCTGGTGATCGTCGCTGCCGTAGTGCTCGACACCTATCGCCGCCGCGGCGAGCGCGCATAGCCGCAAACTAGGAGCCCATGGCAACCATCAAACAAGTGGCGCAGGCGGCCGGTGTATCGTTCACCACCGTGTCCCACGTCCTCAACAATACGCGCCCCGTCAGCGACGAGGCGCGCGCCGCCGTGCTGGCGGCGGCCGAGCAATTGCATTACGTGCCCAGCGCACTGGCGCGCTCGCTGCGCAGCCGCAGCACGGGCACTATCGGCCTGATCATTACCAACAATACGAATCCGTATTTCTCGGAAGTGGCGCGCGGCATCGAAGACAGCTGTTATGCGGCCGGCTACAGCGTGATCCTGTGCAATTCTGACGACGACCCCGTCAAGCAGCGCGAGTACCTGAACGTGCTGCTGACCAAGCGCTGCGATGGTCTCATCCTGTCTGCCCTGGCCGATAGCGATGGCGCCTTGCTGCGCAAGATGAAAGTGCCGGCCGTGCTGCTGGACCGCGCACCGAACGATTTGTCGATCGATGCGGTGGCCGTCGACAACCGCGCCGGTGGCGTGCTGGCCGCACGGCACTTGCTGGAACTGGGACGGCGCCGCATCGCCTGCATCGCCGGTCCCCGTGCCGTGACGATTTCCAATGAACGCATCGCCGGCGCGCGCGCCGCCATGCAAGACGCTGGCGTACCGTTGCCTGACTCCCTATGCCGCCATGCCGATTTCACCAGCGCCGGTGGTTATGCGGCTGCACTGGACTTGCTGGCGTTGCCCGCCGGCCAGCGTCCGGACGCCGTGTTTTGCTGTAATGACTTGATGGCCATCGGTGTGCTGCGCGCCGCCGCCGAGCGGGGCATCAGCGTGCCCGGCCAGCTGGCCGTGGTCGGTTTCGATGATATCGACCTGGCCAACTTCGTCTATCCGGCGCTCACCAGCGTGGCGCAAAACACGCGCGAACTGGGCCGCGTGACGGCGGACTTCTTGCTGGCGCGCATCGCCGAACCGGGCTTGCCGCGCCAGCAGCGCAGCATGGCGCCCGTGCTGCGGGTACGCGGTTCCAGCGCCTTCCCCTTAAATGTAGCAACTGAATTGACAGGACAAATACCATGATCGTGGTTATCGGCAGCATCAATATGGACCTGGTCTTGCGCGTGCCGCGCATGCCTTTACCTGGCGAAACCCTGACGGGCGGCGCTTTCCGTACCATTCCTGGCGGCAAGGGCGCCAACCAGGCCGTGGCCTGTGCCCGCCTCAGCGGCAAGGTGGCAGCCGGTGGCCAGCAAGTGGCGATGATCGGCTGCTTGGGTGACGACGCCTTTGGCACGACCTTGCGCGCAGCACTGCGCAGCGATGGCATCATCGATAGCCATGTCACCACCTTGCCGGGCGTGGCGTCCGGCATCGCTTCCATCCTGGTCGACGACAATGGCCAGAACAGCATCGTGATCGCCGGTGGCGCGAATGACTTGCTGAGCCCCGCGCACATCGATGCCGCGCAAGAACTGATCGCCCAGGCCGACATCGTGGTGCTGCAGCTGGAAACGCCGATGGCGACCGTGGAGCACGCGATCAGGCTGGCCCGCTCGCTGGGCAAGACGGTGGTGCTCAACCCGGCGCCGGCCGCGCAAGTGCCGGCCGGTGTGCTGGAACTGGTCGATTACCTGATTCCCAATGAAATCGAGGCGGCCATGCTGACCGGCATCGATAGCAGCGACGCCAGTGTATTGGCGCGCGCCTTGCAACAGCAGGGCAGCGACAACGTCATCATTACCTTGGGCTCGAAAGGCGTGCATGCCGCCCTGTATGGCGGCGATGTTGATTTCCCGGCCGAAGCCGTCAAGGCAGTCGACACCACTGCCGCTGGCGACACCTTTATCGGTGGTTTCGTGGCCGGCCTGGCTTCGGGGCTGGATGAGGCCGAAGCGATTGCCCAAGGCCAGCGCGCAGCTGCCTGGAGCGTCACCAAGCCCGGCGCGCAAACTTCGATTCCCCACCTGCACGAATTATTTTAAGTTTCCATCATGAAAAAATCACCGCTGCTCAATATCGCCCTGTCGCAATTGATCGCGTCCCTGGGCCATGGCGACATGGTCGTCATCGGCGACGCCGGCTTGCCGTCGCAGCCGGGCGTGCCCCTGATCGACCTGGCCCTGACGCGTGGCGTACCGGGCTTTATTGAAACCGTGCACACCGTGCTCAGTGAAATGCAGGTGGAATACCATGTGCTGGCGGAAGAGTTGCCGCAGCACAATCCTGCGATTGCCGCCCAAGTGGCGGCCTTGCACCTGCCCGATGCGCGCCAGCTGTCGCATGAAGAGTTCAAGCAGCTGAGCAAGCGCGCCCGCGCCATCGTGCGCACGGGGGAATGCACGCCGTACGCCAACGTGATCCTGGTGGCCGGCGTGGTGTTTTAATCGGTCCGGGATGGCGCTTAGCGGATGAAGCCCATGACGCCATCCCACAGCAGTTTCAGCGCCGTGAGCACCAGCAAACCGTAGCACAGACGGTATAGCTGTTCCTGGTTCAGGCGGCCATGCAATTTCCATCCAATCCAGACACCGCAGAGCGCAGCAGGCAGGCAGAGCGCCATGAGTATCCAGAAATTGGCTGAAAATTCTGCGACGGCAAGCCAGGGGCCAGCCTTCAGCAGGTTGCCAAGAGTAAAGAACAAGCTGGTCGTTCCCGCATAGATTTCCTTCGATAAGCCGAGCGGCAACAGATACATGGCCAGCGGTGGCCCGCCCGAGTGGGCAACCATGGTGGTGACACCGGATGCCGTACCGGCGAGTATCGCCTTGCCGGTCGAGCGCGGACGCGTCACGACGGCGCCTTTTCCCCGCCACCACAAGAATGCAAACAACAGGGTAGTGACGGCCATCAGGATTTCGATGACATGGCGATCCACATATTCAAGCAGGAAATAGCCTGCCGCGATGCCCACGATCAGGCCCGGCAGCAGCAAGACGAGGTCGGGTTTTGACCAGGTATTCGGTCGCCAGAAGCGCAAGGCATACAGGTCCATGGCAACAAAGAGCGGCGCGAGCAGGCTGCCCGCCTTGATCGGATCCATGACCAGCGCGAGGACCGGTATGCCGATAATCGCAAAGCCGCCGCCGAACGCGCCTTTCATGAAACCGATAGCCATGACGGCCACGAGGGAAACCAAAATGACTTGCAGGGTCAAATGCATGATATGTGACGCAGGCTGGTCTGGCGGGTGAAGAAAAAATGATGCATTCACATTGCCGGTGTGCCAGAAATAAGCCGGAAATAGATACGTGGAACATCGTTTGTTGACGAAAATAAATATAGCACGCAGCTTGACCTGGTCGACGGAAATGCCCTTTCCCTGGAAGGGATAAATCGCTGCGCGCGCTGTTGCTGTATCGAAGAATTTCTTATATGGATCAGCTACTTAGCTTCTCTTTGAGGCGCTGCCGGAAGAAGTGACGGCGGATGGACGGGACAAAAAAACGACACGGCAGGCATGGTGCTGGAGCCGGGCTGGCCAGGGCGCGTATCAAGCGTCCGCCCTGGAATTGCGTCATCTGCCACAATGTATCGAGGAGGGCGGAAGCGTGCCTTGCCGCGCTGCCGCATTTCTCCTGCATCGTTTCCCGGCCGCCGCTTGCTGTGCATCGCCGGGAGCGCCATCCACTCCCCTTCAGAGGTGCACCATGAGTATTCTCGGCAATATCTTCAACAAAATATTCCACCGCACGCCAGACGCGGCCGCCACGCCGGCCGCTACGCCAGCAGCCACACCGGCTGCGCCAGCGGCCGCACCGGCTGCTGCACCCGTCGCCATCACTGAAGTCGACGTGGAAGTGGTGCTCAATGGCCTGGCGCAAAAGAATGCGCAGCAACTCAATTGGCGCACATCGATCGTTGATCTCCTGAAATTGCTCGACCTCGACAGCAGCCTGGCTGCGCGCAAGGAGTTGGCCGGTGAATTGCATTTCACGGGCGATACCAACGATAGCGCTTCCATGAATATCTGGCTGCACAAACAAGTCATGCTCAAGCTGGCGGCCAATGGCGGCAAGGTGCCCGCCGATCTCCAGGCCTAACAACGCCTAACGAAACCGTAGCGAGCGGAAGGTAGAGGTGGCTAAGAAGCGCAACCGTACGAAGGTACGGTGAGCATCGCAGGCCGCCTATACCAACGTGCAGTAGGTTTTGATAGGCGTTCTAAGCCTGCTCACTGCAGCGGGCCGGTGCGCCCGCTGCTATCCAATTTTCCCGGAACAGCGATAATATCGCTCTCCCTATGCGGTAGTGATAGTCAAAACGTATCAAAACTATTGTTACAATCAATTTTGCATATGGAAGAAAAATCCGTACACTAGCATTTATCGATTCACAACCCACGAGGAAACTACAATGTCTCTGATCAATACCCAAGTTAAACCATTCAAAGCAACCGCTTACCAAAATGGCAAATTCATCGATTTGACCGAAGAGTCCTTGAAAGGCAAGTGGTCTGTATTCGTGTTCTACCCAGCCGACTTCACCTTCGTTTGCCCAACCGAACTGGAAGACCTGGCTGACAACTACGCTGAATTCCAAAAACTGGGCGTGGAAGTTTACGGTATCTCGACCGACACCCACTTCGCGCACAAAGCATGGCACGACACCTCGGACGCGATCAAGAAAGTGCAATACCCACTGATCGGCGACCCAACCACCGTGCTGTCGCGTAACTTCGAAGTGCTGATCGAAGAAGAAGGCCTGGCACTGCGCGGCACCTTCGTGATCAATCCGGAAGGCCAGATCAAAGTGCTGGAAGTGCATGACAACGGCATCGGCCGTGACGCTTCGGAACTGCTGCGCAAAGTCAAGGCAGCCCAATACGTTGCTGCTCACCCAGGCGAAGTTTGCCCAGCTAAATGGACCGAGGGCGCAGCAACCCTGACCCCATCGCTGGACCTGGTCGGCAAGATCTAAGTCGTAAGTTGTAAGTAGTGCATGCCGGACCGGCCGGTCCGTTCCGGCATCAGTTACCCGCAGAAATAGTGTCTGCAGAATAATAAGGAAGGAAGTCGATCATGTTAGATGCAACTCTCAAAACCCAGTTGAAAGCCTATTTGGAAAAGGTCGTGCAGCCGATTGAGATCGTCGCGTCTCTCGATGACAGTGCCAAGGCCCGTGAAATGCAGGAACTGCTCCAGGAAATTACCCTGTTGAGCGAGCGCATCACGCTGGTGGAACGCCGCGATGACCAGGAACGCACCCCGTCGTTCAGTATCAACCGCCCAGGCACCGATATCGGCGTGCGCTTCGCCGGCATCCCGCTGGGCCATGAATTTACCTCGCTGGTGCTGGCGCTGCTGCAAGTGGGCGGCCACACCATCAAATTCGACGATGCCGTGATCGAACAGATCCGCAACCTCGAAGGCGATTACGAATTTGAAACGTTTATTTCGCTGAGCTGCCATAACTGCCCGGAAGTGGTGCAGGCGCTCAACGCCATGTCGGTGATTAACCCGCGCATCAAGGTCACCACCATCGATGGCGGCGTGTTCCCGAAAGAAGTGGAAGCGCGCCAGATCATGGCGGTGCCGATGATGTTCCTGAACGGCGAACATTTCGGCCAGGGTCGCACCAATGTCGAGGAGATTCTCGCCAAGCTGGACAAGAACGCCGGCGTACGCCAGGCGGCCGCCCTGAGCAAGAAAGACGTGTTTGACGTACTGATCGTCGGCGGCGGCCCTGCCGGTGCGGCAGCCGCCATCTACGCCGCCCGCAAAGGCATCAAGACCGGCGTGCTGGCCGAGCGTTTCGGCGGCCAGGTACTCGATACCATGGCGATCGAAAACTTTATTTCGGTCAAGGAAACCGATGGTCCGAAATTTGCCGTGGCGCTGGAACAGCACGTCAAGCAATACGAAGTGGACATCATGAATACCCAGCGCGCTGCCAAGCTCACGCCAGGCAAGCTGATTGAAATCGAAACGGCCAGCGGCGCCGTGCTGAAAAGCAAAACCGTCATCCTGGCCACCGGCGCCCGCTGGCGCGAAATCAACGTGCCGGGCGAGAAGGAATACCGCAACCACGGTGTCGCCTACTGCCCGCACTGCGACGGTCCTTTGTTCAAGGGCAAGCGCGTTTCCGTGATCGGCGGCGGCAACTCGGGTGTGGAAGCGGCGATTGACCTGGCTGGCCTGGTCAAGCACGTGACCCTGATCGAATACGGCGATCAACTGCGTGCCGATGAAGTGCTGCAACGCAAGCTGCGCAGCTTGCCGAACGTCACCGTGATCATGTCGGCGCAAACCACCGAAATCCACGGCGACGGCAAGATCGTCAATGGCCTGAGCTACAAGGACCGGGTCAGCGGCGAGACCAAGAAAGTGGAACTGGAAGGCGTGTTCGTGCAAATCGGCCTGGTGCCGAACACCGAGTGGCTGAAAGGCACCCTGGCGTTGTCGCGTCACGGCGAAATCGAAGTCGATGCCCGTGGCCAGACCTCGATCCCCGGCGTGTTCGCTGCCGGCGACGTGACCACCGTGCCGTACAAGCAAATCATCATCGCCACCGGCGAAGGCGCCAAGGCTGCCCTGTCCGCCTTCGATCACCTGATCCGCTCCGGCGACGATGAGGTGGTGGAAGAAGCGGCTGCCAAGGAAGCGCTGACCGCCTAAGTGCTTGCGCTGGAACAAACCGGAATGGCTGCAAGGCTATTCCGGTTTTTTTACGTCTCAGCTACCGGTGTACAGGGGATCGCTGGCGACATACACCAGGATATCCTCGACCGGCATCTCCTTGGGCGCGATCTCGGCCAGGGCGAACACGGTGGTATTGCTGAAGGTTTGCACGTTCCAGCTGAAGCGCTGCTGGCCGATCACGATGGTGACCGTTTCGCCACGCGTGACGTTGATGGTCTTTTCGCCGGGGGCGATGGTGATGGTGCGCGTGGCATCCATCTGGCTGGCGGGGCTGCCATAGTCGGCGGCGGTGCCGGTCGGGTCGGCGGCAAGGGCGTTGCCAGCGAAGGCCAGGTTCAGGATCAAGGCGGCGATGGCGGCGCCAGGGTATCGCAACATGCTGTTCTCCAGATAGGTCGATGCAGGGTTGCACCGTTACGCCGTATCGCCAGGATCGCCAGCGGGGCGCAGACGGCATCCTACCCTGTTCTATGGCTTGTCGGCAAAGCCTGGGTGTAAAAGCGACAGATCCAGGGTCGCCGCCAGCGGCACTTGCGGTTCCACGTGGCTGGTCAGCACGATGCATTGGCGGGCCAGGCGCTGTGGTTCGGACAGGCGCTGACGTAAATAAGCCATGGCGTTGGCGTCGAGGCCGTTGAACGGTTCATCGATCAGCAGCAAGCGCACGGGCAGGGCCAGCGCCAGGGCCAGCTGCAATTTTTTGTGCTGGCCCAGGGACAGGCCGGTGATGCTTTGCTGCAAGGTCGACGTCATGGCAAACGCGCTCAATTCATCGTTCAGTAATGTCTTGTCGCTGCCCGGATACAGGGCCAGGTGCAGGTCGAGAAATTCGTGTACCTGCAGCCAGGGCAGGGCGGGCGTGTCGCCGCCGCAATAAAAAGCCTGGGCGCGGTACGCCAGCGGCTGCAAGCCGCTATCGAGTTTGTCCAGGCGGATCGCGCCGCGCGCGGGCAGCAGGGCGCCGCCTGCCAGTTTCAGCAGGGTGGTCTTGCCGGCGCCGTTGGCGCCGCGCAGCCAGGTGATGCCGGGACCGAATTGCCGGCTGAAGCGCTGGAAGACGCTGTGCGTGGCGAAATGAAAATCGAGCTGCTCGATATGCAGCACGGGAGGAGACACATTCAATTCCATAATTCGCTTCCGATGGCGCTCAAGGCAAGGATGGAGAAGACGACCAGCGCGACTCTGCCCCGCGCCGTCAGGCGGGGCAAGCCGGCGATGGTCAGCAGGGCGGCGCTGGCGACGACGAAATACACCAGCGGCACGCGGCGCTGCAAGGCGGCGGCATCGGCCCAGTGCAATACCAGGCCGGCGCCCAGCAGCACGACCAGGCCGGGCAGCACGCTGACAGCACAGGCCAGCACGGTCAATGGTTTGCTGGCGATGGGCCAGGCGTTGAGCGAGGGCTGCAGCACGGCGATCTGCTCACGCACGGCCTTGTCGCCGCGGTCCGTCAAAATGATCAGGCTGGCGCTGGCCAGCAAGCCCAGCAAGGGGCCGGGCACGACCGGCACGCGCAGCAGCCAGGCCAGCATGCTGGCCACAGTGCCGGCCAGCAGCAGGCTTTGCTGCATGCCGGTCACATTTTCATTGCGCCAGAATGGCAGCCAGAATAGACGCCGCCACAGGAACACGGTGCGCCAGCGCGGCGTATGCGGCACATACACGCTCCCCGTTTGTTCCCGCGCCTGTTGCACGGGCCGTGGCGCACGCATGCGCAAGGTCAGGATAGCGGTCGATAGCAGCCAGGCCAGCAGCCAGACGGCCAGGTTGATGGCGATGCCTGGTAGCAGGACGGCGTGCAGCCAGGCCGGCGACTGGACCAGCCAGACGATGATCGAAATGGCATAAGCAATACCCAGCGGCAGCATCAGCATGCCGGCCACCAGCGCATCGGCTGACCAGCGCAGGCGCGGCGCCACGGGCAGCTGGCGCAGCCAGGCCGCGAGGGGACCGGGCAACAGGCGTTTGCGCAGCAGCCAGGCGGGCAGGCTGGTCAAGAGTGTCTGGGCGCCCAGCAGTCCCAGCGCCGTGGGCCAGGGCAGGGTGGGCGCCATCAGGCCAGGCAGGGCCATCACGCTGAGCAGGCCCAGCAAGACTGGTCCGGCCAGCAGCAGAAAGATTTCCACGGAACTGGTGAGGCTGGCGATAAATTGCAGCAGCGCATAATGGGCCAGGCGCAGGCGCAGGGCGAGATAGGGATGGGTACTGCGAGGCAAGCGCATCGTGGGAGCCGGGTAGACGGAGTGGGCAGATTCTAGCAGTGAATTTCCCGCCCTGAAATGGGAAAAGCCCTTGGCTTCAAGAAGCAAAGGGCTTTTCTTTTATTGGCGGAGCGGACGGGACTCGAACCCGCGACCCCCGACGTGACAGGCCGGTATT
>NZ_JBMOUF010000019.1:0-77430 GCF_049319705.1 Janthinobacterium sp. Mn2066
CACTCAAAAAACTGACAGGCCACTACTTTCGTAGCGTCCTATTTCATTATTTCTTGTGAACATTTGATATTTTAAGTTTTACGCTGCTTGCGCAGCGCTGCACTTCCATCAAATGCCCACACTTATCGACTGTTAATTGTTAAAGAACTGTATTCGGTGCTACTTTCGCGCTATCGACAAAGCGTTGTGTTTGTCAGCTGCGAAGAAGGAAGAGTATGAAGCGTTTCGCACATTTCGTCAACCTTCTTTTTTCTCTGCTTCACTCTGCATTTACATGCATTGTTCTGCGAGGGGGCGAACTATAGCAAAGCCTCCCTCTGGAAGCAAGGCTTTTTCAGGGGCGGCGGAGGTGAACTGCTACAATTTCGGCCCCTCCACGCAAAACAGCGCCTACACACAGAAGAAGCACCATGAAACAACAAGCGCAAGGATCAGGCCTTACCCTGAAACGGGCAGGCTTTAGCTCCAGCTTTGGCGTACTCGCCGCCACCTTAGGTTCGGCAGTCGGCCTCGGCAATATCTGGAAGTTCCCCTATCTGACTGGCGCCAATGGCGGCGCCGGTTTTTTGCTGGTCTATCTGCTGGCCACCTTATTGGTGGGCCTGCCCGTGATGATTGCCGAAATCACCCTGGGACGGCGGGCCAAGCTCAATCCCATCTCGACCATGGAAAAACTGGCCACCACGGGCAAGCCCTGGTGGCTGGTTGGCGTGATCGGCATGCTGGCCGCCTTTTTGATCGTTGCCTTCTATTCAGAAGTGGTGGGTTGGGTGTTTGCCTATATCGCCAAGGCCATCAACGGCTCGATTCTCAGCAGCGACAAGCACGTCACGGAAGCGGCGTTTACCTCGCTGATCAGCAACCCGCTGCAATCGCTGTTGTGGCAATGGGGCGTGCTGCTGTTTATCGGCGGCATCTTGATGCTGGGCGTGACCAAGGGCATCGAAGCGATCGCCAAGAAACTGATGCCGCTGCTCTTTCTATTACTACTGCTGCTATGCGCGGTCAGCTTGTCGCTGGACAAGGCCAGCGATGGCCTGGCTTTTTTATTCCACCCCGACTTCAGCAAGTTGACAGCATCGGTGGTACTGACCGCCATGGGCCTGGCTTTCTTTAAATTATCCGTCGGCATGGGGACGATGATGACCTACGGCAGCTATTTCCGTGATGACCAGGATATTCCGCTGACGACCTTGCGCGTGATGGCAGCCGACCTCGGCGTCTCCATGCTGGCTGGCATCGCCATCTTCCCGGCCGTGTTCACCTTTGGCTTCGCCCCCAGTGCGGGACCATCGCTGGTCTTCATCACCATTCCGGCCGTGTTTTCGCAAATTCCGATGGGGCAATTCCTGATGGTGGCGTTTTTTATCCTGGCCGCCGTGGCCGCGACGGGGGCGATGCTGTCGCTGATGGAAGTGCCGGTGGTGATCTTTCACGAGCGCCTGGGCTGGTCGCGCAACAAGGCCACGGTGGTGACGATGCTGTTGCTGGCCTTGCTGGGTTCGGCTTGCGCGCTGAGTCACAGCAGCCTGGCCGACTTCAAGCTGTTTAATATGAATATGTTTGATCTGTTCGACTTTGTTTCGTCGAATATCTTTTTGCCCGCGGGCGGTATTGCGATTGCCTTGTTTACAGGCTGGGCCTGGGGCAAGGATCACTTTATCGAGGCGATCGGCAATCAAGGCCTGTTACAGAACCGCAGGCTGGCGACGGTGCTGCTGTTCCTGCTGCGGTATGTGTCGCCCGTATTAATACTGCTGGTGATGCTGAAAGGCTTGCAGGTCTTCTAGCTAGAGTACCCGGGTGTAGGTCTGGCGCACCAGCACCCGGTCGCCGCAATCGAAATGCCACCATTCGCTGTTGATGCCAAAGAAACCAGCCTGGAACATGGCGCCGCGCAAGAGCCGACGATGCTCTACCTGCTGTTCCGTAATTTCTCCCCGCTCCAGTAATATCAGTTCCAGCGCTGGATGTGAGCGCTCACTAAGATCATCAAACCCCGTCCCCATATCGAGTTCCAGCCCATCGGGACCCACGATGGTAATGTCGAGCGCCATACCGAACGAGTGAATGGAGCCGCGGCTGGGTTCGGCGATATAACCGAGCAATTCCGTGCCTTGCAGCGCATCCCACAGTTGCTGCTGTACCCGCTGCGGGCGCAGGGCGTCCAGCACCAGCAGATGATGGTCGGGCCGTTCTTCATCTAACCAGGCGACCGCCTTTTCCAGCGCGGCAGCCGCATCGCGGTGCAGCCAGGCGCAATCGATGGGGCTGTATAAATCTCGGCCGACGAAATTATCGGGCGTGGCGTAGCGCAAGTCGACAGCAATGCCGGCGATGCTACTCAAGTGGCGAAATTGCGGATCACCGGCCACCGCTTCCAATGGCAGACTTGCAACAGACATTACACTCCTCTTTCCAGGCAATTGCGCGCGGCCACGCCGATGCTGTCAGCCAGGCGGCGCGCGCCATGCGACAACGGCGAATGGCTGGCCGTCAATAAATACAGTTGTATCGGGATCATCGGCGCCCATGGTCGGCGCTGCAAACGCTCGGGCGAACCGGAGGCGGCCGTGAATGGGTCGACCACGGCCATGCCCGCGCCCGCTTCTACCAGCGAGCGGGCGATTTGATAGGTTTGCACCACGGTACTGAAGACGGGGTGGATATCCTGCGCTTCGCAGGCGGCGATCACCAGTTCGCCCAGCGGATCATTATCGGCGTGGCCGATCAGTTCGCCAGACAAGCCATGCGCCGTCAGCGGCGTGCCGCAATCGGCAGCGTGCCAGGTACCGGCCGGGGCGATGACCGTCATCACGCCTTGCGCGATCGGTTCCGCCACGATGCCGGGATGACGCGGGTCTTGCAGCGACAGGGCCAGGTCCGCCTCGCCCAGGCGCAAGGTATTGACGATCTCGCCCGTGTGATGGGTAGCCAGCTGGCAACGCGTGTGGGGAAAGTCGCGACGCCAGGCGGTCATGGCAAAAGGCAGGACGCTGATGGCGATGGTCGGTGTCGACACCAGGCGGATGGTTTCCACCGCATGGCTTTTCAGGCTGGCGGCCAGGCGGCGGATGCCCAGCAAATCGCGGTTGAGTTTTTCCGTTTCGATAAATAAGCGGTGGGCCTCGGGTTTCGGATAGAGCTTGCCCCGCACGCGCTCGAACAGCGGCATGCCCAGTTGCAACTCGCAATGCTGCAAGACCTTGGTCACGGCCGGCTGCGAAATATGCAGCACCTGGGCCGCGCCGCTGATAGTGCCAACTTGCATGATGGCGTGAAACACCTCGATATGACGCAGCCGCATGACTTATTCCTTTATCGCGCTTCAGCCCTGGAGGCCGTAAGAATTAAGCATATAAGAAAAAGTCATGGGCTGGAACCGCATGCTACTTTGTTGCAACAGCTGGCACGGGCACGGCCTTGGCGGCCGGCGTCGTCAATACTTCCAGCAAGGCCGCCGTTTCGCCATCGGGCATGCCATCGAAGCGGGTATTGCGGTACTTCATCTGGAAGGCGATCAGGACATTGCGCGTGGCTTCGTCAAAGATGCCCGTCTGCGGCGTGGCATAACCGTGCTGGGCCAGCTTTTTCTGGAACCAGACGGCGTCCGGCACTTGCTGGTCAAAAATCAATCGTTGCTCGGCAACCCGGTTGGCATCCGGCCAGACGATCAGGCCTGCATCGGCCAGCTGGCGCCATGGGAACAGCGGTCCCGGATCTTGCTTGCGTTGCGGCGCGATTTCGTTATGGCCCAGGATATTTTCTGGCGAAATATTGTAGCGGGCCACGATATCTTTCAGCAGCGGAATCAGCTCATCGATCTGCGCCTGCGGGAAGGGATACCAGATACGGCCTTCCGGCGAGTCCGTGTAGCCGGGATTGACGATCTCGATACCGATCGAACTGACATTCAACTGGGTATAAGTCTTCCAGTTACTCACACCCGCATGGTTGGCCTGGCGCGACTCATCGACCAGCGCATAAAACTTCGGCGTGGCCGTGTCGGTCAGCAAGTAGTGGCTGCTCACTTCCTGTTGCGTGAGGATCTGGATCGAGCGGGGCAGGTTGCTGACCGTGTAGTGGATGATGATGAATTTCACGCGTGGACTCTGGCCGCGCGCCGTCAGGCTATGGTCGATGTGGGGTGCTGGCGTCGTGGTACAGGCGGACAACAAGGCCATGAACAGGGCGAGTACGAGTATTTTCATGAGTAATCCATCATCTGAGTGTAGAAATTAGCTAATCGGCTGTGACCTGGCGGCTAAACGCGCCGCCGCCAGATGCGCGCGCGCCACTTTTTGCTGCAGCGCCAGCGATGCAGGCAACGCGGCCTGCATCGCGGCAAAAATGGCTGGATGCAATTGCGCCGCACGGCCCGCCAAGACCACGGGACGCGGGCCATAGCGGTCGATCAAGGCCAGCGCCAGCCGCGCCAGTTCCTGGCCGGCCCGCTGCAAGATATCGAGCGCCAGCGGATCGGTGTCGGCAGCCGCGGCCACGGCCAGCGCCAAACGGCCTATCGTACCGCGATCTTGTCCATACATAAAGTTGCGCGACACCGACCAGTCGCTGCCGCCGAGATGCCCAAACACGGCTTCGGCCATAGGGGAAACTTGCCAGCTGCCCGGAGATGCATCTTCGCGGCGCCAGATCTGGCGCAAGGCTTCCCGTGCAATCCAGTAACCGCCGCCGCCATCATCGAGCAGCACGCCACGCCCGCCCGCGCGGTGAAAGCCGCCATCACGGTCGATCCAGGCGGCAATCGAACCCGTCCCTGCGTAGACCAGATATCCTGCACCGGGTTCAAAACTGTCGCGATACGCGATGTCGATATCGTTGCCCAGGCTCACGTTTGTCACGTCCAGCGCCAGCAATTGCGCCAACAAGCCGGTCAACTCGGCGCCATCGCCGCCAAAACCCGTCAAACCAGCCAGGACCTGGGAAGGTTGTGCGATAGACAATACTTCCCGGCACAGGGTAGCAAAGGTGGCCTGCAAGGCGGCACGGCCCGTTTCGCTGCCCATTTGCAAGGCGGATAGTCCCTCTACCGCACCTTCGGCGACGATGCTGCCATCCACGCGGGCCAGCGCCCAGCGCGTCTGCGTGCCGCCGGCATCGATGCCCAGGCCCAGCCTGTCTGTAGAGAAAGAAGTCATCACATCAGTGTAAAGCCAAGCAAGCCCTGCAGGCATGAAAGCTTGCGCATGTTTCATGCCTGCAGGTTATAGGTGGGCCGTCTTTACTGGACGGTTACTGGGCTGGCTGGCGTAAAGTGACGCGCGGGCTTTCATTGCCGAGGCGATCCACGGCGCTGACCACCACGGCATTGACTTGACCGGTGGCGTCGTCCACCAGGGTCAATTCGCCTTGCAGACCAGAGACCACCGTGAAACGCCAGTCTGCGCCGTAACGGGCCCAGACCGCGTACTGGGTCACGGGCTTGCCGGAACCTGCCGTGAATTTCAGGTTCACGCTGGTCGTATCGCGGCGCATGATGACCGTCGGCGTGCCTGGCGCTTCCGTGCCCAGCCATGGCGTGGCGGGAATCAGGGCAGGGCTCTGATACACCGTGGCTTTCAATTGATCGCTGATGCCCTTGCGGTTTTGCATCAGGGGAATCATGCTGAAATGCACTTGCCCATTCGCGCCGGGGCGCGTGCGCGTCAATTCGATCTGCTTGATGATTTCTTGCGGCGTGTAAGACTTGGCCGAATTGTCGATGCGGCTGGTGTACAGGCCCGGCCATATATGGCGGCCATATGGATTTTGCGCCAGCCAATAGTCGAGCAACACGCCAAACGCCTGCGGCGCCTGGCCGACCGGCCAGTACAGTTGCGGCGACAGATAATCGAGCCAACCCTTGGACAGCCACAGTTCCGCATCCGCATACAATTTATCGTACTGGCTGAAACCGACGATACCGGGCGGACGACGGTCTGGCCGGCCGATACCGAAGGGGCTGATGCCGAAACGCACCCAGCTCTTTTCGCGGTGGATGCCGGTATACAAAGCCTCGATCAGCTGGTTCACATTCTGGCGGCGCCAGGAAGCACGGTCCAGCTGGCCGCCGCCCAGCAGATATTGCTGCCACGATGGTTCATCGGGGAAGGGCAGTTCGCGCTTGCTCCCGCCCGTGCCTGCATCGAGCGCGGCGGTCTCTGCCCCGGCGCCTGCATTGCTGCCGGCGCCAGGCGCGTCGATAGGGTAGGGATAGAAATAATCGTCGATATGCACGCCATCGATGTCGTAGCGGCGCACCACGTCAAGCACCACGTCGGTGGTGTGCCTGGAGGCGGCGGCGTCGCCCGGGTCCATCCACAGGTAGCGGCCGTATTGCTTGACGGAATCAGGGTTGGTGACGGCAAAACTGTCGCGCGCCAGCGGCGACTTGGCCGTCGCGTGGCGGGCGCGGTAGGGATTGAACCAGGCGTGCAATTCCAGGCCGCGCGCATGCGCCTGGGTTACCCAGAATGCCAGCGGGTCATACATGGGCAATGGCGGCTGGCCTTGCTTGCCGGTCAGATATTCGGACCACGGTTCCAGCTGCGATGGGTAAATGGCATCGGCGCTGGGGCGCACCTGCAGCACGATCGCGTTCAGATTCAAGGACTTGGCGCGATCGAGGATAGCGATGGCTTCCGCCTGCTGCCTGGCCACCGGCAAGTTGCTGCGGCTGGGCCAGTCGATATTGGCGACAGTCGATACCCAGGCGGCGCGAAATTCGCGCGGCGCCGGCGGCGGCACTTCGCCCGTGATGTGCTCGACCGGCGCGGCTCCGGGGAAACCACCCAGTTCCGGCGTGGTATCGGAGGGCATTTTGGTGCTGGTACAGCTGCTGAGCAAGCCGGCCACGGCCAGCGCGGCGATCGCACTGGCGGCGGCGCCCAGCCGTTTTTTCAATGTAGAAAGCAAAACAATTCCTTGCAGAAATAGGGTCCAGATCGATGATCACGCAGCTAAGCGGGGCATTTTACTGTGCGTGGGCATTCGGTGAAGCCACGCACGGCGCTGATGGACGTCAGGCGGCCTTCTTGCCGAATTCAGGATCGATCTTGACCAGCGCCGCCATGATGAAAGCCGGCACGGTGGCGATGCAGACCCAGATGAAGAAATGCTGGTAACCGAGCCATTGCTGTATCCAGCCGCTGGCCATGCCAGGCAGCATCATGCCCAGGGCCATGAAGCCCGTGCAAATAGCGTAATGGGCGGTTTTATGGGCGCCGTCGGACACCATGATCATGTACAACATATAAGAAGCAAAACCGAAGCCGTAACCGAATTGCTCCAGTGCGATGCTGCCGGCGATCAGATAAATATTGCTGGGCAAGGCCGTCGCCAGATACACAAACACCAGGTCGGGCAGGTGCACGGCCAGCACCATGATCCACAGCATACGCTTCAAGCCGAAGCGGGAAATCACGTAACCGCCCAGCAAGCCACCCACGGTCAGGGCGATCACGCCGATAGTGCCGTAGACCAGGCCGACTTCTTCCGTGGAAAGTCCCAGGCCGCCCTTGCTCACTGGGTCCAGCAGGAACGGTGCAGCCAGTTTCAGCAATTGCGCTTCGCCCAGGCGGAACAGCAGCAAAAAGCCGAGGATGAGGAATATGTCTTTCTTTTTGAAGAAGGCGGCAAAGGTGGCGAGGAACTCCTGCAGCGGCGAGGCGCCCACCTGCGCGATGCTGGGCTGGTCGCCGGCCGGCTTGGGCAACACAAAATAATGGTAGGCGAAGAGGGCGATGAACAAGCCCGCCAGGATGGCGAACACGCTGGACCAGGCCAGTTGCACATTGCCCGTGACATGCGTCAGGTAGCCGGCCAGATACACCAGGCCACCCTGGCCGGCAATCATCGCCAGGCGATAAAAAGTGCTGCGCACGCCGACAAAGGCTGCTTGCTGGTGTTGCTCCAGGCCCAGCATATAAAAGCCGTCGGCAGCAATATCATGCGTGGCCGAACTGAAGGCCATCAACCAGAAGATCGCCAGGCTGATCTGGAAAAAATGGGGCAGGGCGGTGGTCAGGGCGACCAGCGCCAGCGCCGCACCGATCACCAGCTGCAAGCCGATAATCCAGAAACGCTTGGTGCGGTACATATCGATGAAGGGCGACCATAACGGCTTGATCACCCATGGCAGGTACAGCCAGCTCGTGTAGAGCGCGATATCGGTATTGGAAAAACCGTAGTTCTTGTACATGATCACGGACAGTGTCATGACAACAACATAGGGAATGCCCTGGCCAAAATACAGGGTGGGGATCCACCGCCACGGATTAGTCGCGCGCGCTGGCGCGCTGTGTTTCACAAGCTCCATACATCCTTCGTCTCCGACCGGACAAAAGAATGATGCGCCATCGGATCACGCCGCCAGTGCTGCCCGCACACTGCCGTTCGCTCCGGCCAACAATGCCTGTGCCTGGTCTGTGGTGATTTTTTTTAACAAGGCAACTATCGCCACCTTGACGTGAAACTGGCATTGCTCCAGCACTTCCCTGGCCTGCGCTTCATCGGCGCCCGTGGCGTGCATGGTCAACCGCAGCGCCCGCAACAGTAGCTTGGCGTTGGTCGGCTTCAAGTCTACCATCAAGTTTCCATAGGTTTTATGCAAACCGACCATCAGCGCGCTGGAAAGCGTATTCAGGGTAATTTTTTGCGCCGTGCCCGCCTTCAACCGGGTGCTGCCGGAAATGACTTCCGCGCCCGTGTCGAGCACGATGCCGCATTCCGACTCGAGCGCCACCGGCGCGCCGGGATTATTGGCGATGCCTATCGTCAAGGCGCCAAGCTCGCGCGCCGCCCGCAGCGCACCCAGCACATACGGCGTGGCGCCGGACGCGGCCAGCAGGATCACCACGTCATCCACCTGCGGCCGCAGGGCCAGCAAGTCGCTAGCACCTTGCTCCAGATCATCTTCCGCGCCTTCGACGGCGGTAAACATGGCGCCCTGGCCGCCCGCCAGGATGGCGACCGCCCGCTCGGGCGGCCAGGAAAAGGTGGGATTCAGTTCTACACTGTCGAGCACGCCAAGCCGGCCCGACGTGCCCGCGCCCACATACAGCAGGCGCCCGCCAGCGGCGATACGGGGCAGGGCGGCGGTGACGGCCGCACGGATCTGCGGCGACGCCAGCCGCGCCGCCTCGACGGCCCAGAATTGATCATCGACAAAGGCAGCCACCAGTTGCTCGACCGGATAGGTATCCAACTCCGGATGCCGCCGGCTCGGGGTTTCAGTTTTCAGCATGACGTCCGAACAGGGTTAAACGATAAAACCAGTTTAATACCAAGCTCAGTAGCACGACAGCCAGTCAGCCATGAAAGGATGTCAGGCGGGCATAACGGGAGTTTATGGGCGTTTATGGAGAACGCCGCATTTCGGCGACGAAGTCGTAGTGATCGCTGCGGCAGTAGGAATGCGTCAGTTCCACCGCCTCGCCCGTTTCCAGGTAGGCGATACGCGTGATGAACAGCACGGCCTGGCCATCGGGCACGCCCAGCTGTTCGGCCAGCATGGCGGTCGCGTTCATCGCGCGGATGTGTTGCAGGGCGCGCACGGGCGCCTTGCGGATGCTGTTTAAATAGGCATACAGCGAATCGCCCACGGCTGCCGGGTCCGGCACCACGCTGAACGGCAAGACGCTCACTTCATACGCCATCACCACGTCATCGGCCAGGCGCAAGCGCTCCAGGCGCGCTACCTTGGTATTCTGGGGCAGGCCCAGGCTCAATTGATCGTCGCTGCTGGCAATCACCACTTCGCGCTTGAGCCAGCGCGAACCGGGACGGTAGCCGCGCTGCTGCAATTGTTCGGAAAAGCTCGACAGGTTCGATAGCGGCTGCTCGATGCGCGGGGCAATATAGTTGCCCGATCCACGGCGGCGCACGACGAGACCCTGCTCGACCAGCTGGTCGATGGCCTTGCGCGCCGTTACGCGCGACACGTCGAGCAATTCGGACAGGGTCCGTTCAGATGGCAAAGCCTGGTCGACCTGGTAACGGCCGTTGCGTACATCATCGCTCAGCTTGCGGGCGATCTGCATATATAAAGGCGAATTGTCATTTAAATCGACCTTGAGTTCTACACTGGTCCGGCTCATACAGTTCTCCTTGTATGACTAGTGTAATAGCGAAGGCGCTTGCGTGTATCCCATCGAACCATGAATAAATAGAAAATGGGCATAAATAACGGTTATAAAGTGAAAAAAACAATGTTTCGGTGTGCCAAACGTCAACATTCATGAATAAATAGATAATATTTAAAATAATCACGCACCAGATTGTGGCAGCGGTTTTCCATGCCATCACGCGGAAATGACGGCCTACGCATTCCTGGAAGTTATGGCTGCACCATGATGTTTCATTGGCTCGCTTGTTTCCCAGCCTCTAAGCTTTCATCGACTGCTCCCGCACCATGGGAGTGCAACGAAGGCAATACAGGCGAGGCATGATGCAAGAAACCCGGCGGCACCCAGGAGCAGGACAGCAAGTCATCATCATCGGTGCCGGCATCGTCGGCCTGACCTCGGCCTGGTGGCTGGCCGAAGCCGGCTACAAGGTCACGGTGCTGGAACGCAACGAGCAAGTGGCCATTGCCGCAAGTTATCGCAATGGCGGCCAGCTCAGCTATCGCTATGTGGCGCCGCTGGCGGACGCGGGCATACCCCTGAAAGCGCTGGCCTGGATGTTGCAAAAAGATGGGCCGCTGCGTTTCCGGCCCGAGGCGGACTGGCGCCAGTGGCGCTGGCTGGCCAGTTTTTTGCGCAACTGCAACACCGCCAGCAATGCCCGCACCACGGCCAAGCTGCTGGAATTGGGCGAACTGAGCCGCACCGGCATGGCCCAGCTGGAATTATCCGTGCCACCGGAAGCCTACGCCTGGCGCGATGCAGGCAAGTTGATCGTCTACCGCTCGCCCGCGATTTTCCAGCGCGCCGTGGCCAGGCCGGAATCGGAAGAGGCCCGCATCGTACTGACGCCCGCACAAGCCGTGCAGCGCGAACCAGCGCTGGCCGCGCTGCAGGGTGCATTGGCAGGCGGCATCTTTACCCAGGGCGAAGCGGTAGCCGATTGCCACGCCTTTTGCCAGGTACTGGAAGCGCGGCTGCTGGAGCATCCCAACTTTGCCTTGCTGCTCAAGGGCGAAGCGCGACGGTTCATGACGAACCGCGGCAAGATCACCGGCATCGACACCAGCCTGGGCCTGCTGGAAGCGGACCACTACGTGCTGGCGGCCGGCATCCAGAGCCGCGACCTGGCCGCCAGCGCCGGCATTTATCTGCCGCTGTATCCACTGAAAGGCTATAGCCTGACTGCACCGATCCGCGCGCAAGACCGGGCGCCCGAGATCAGCATCACCGATTTCGAGCGCAAGGTGCTGTATGCGCGCATCGGCGGCAACCTGCGGGTGGCCGCCATGGTCGACATGGTGGGCGCCGACACCCGCATCGATGCGGGCCGCATCGCCGGCCTGACCCGGCTGGCGCGGGCAACCATGCCGCAGGCGGCCGACTATGAGCAGGCCACGGCCTGGGCCGGCTTGCGGCCCGCCACGCCGAACAGCGCGCCGCTGGTCGGCCCCAGCAAATACAGCAATCTATGGCTGAATGTGGGCCACGGCCCGCTGGGCTTTACCTTTGCGGCCGGCACGGCGCGTATCCTGGCCGACCTGATGACCGGCCAGGCGCCGCCATTTGCCCTCGATTTCCTCAGTCCCGGCAGATAAGCAGATAAGCAGATAAGCAGATAAGCAGATAAGCAGGCTAGCGGCAACCGGCAACCGGTAGCAGCGATATGGCGGATAATTGCGGGACTTTCCTGTTTCCACGTCGATAAGACCGTATGTCCACATCCCCGAAAACCGCTGTCTGCCCGTGTGGCGGCCCAGCCTATGCCACTTGCTGCGGCCCGTATATCACCGGCGCCGCCTTGCCGCCCACGGCCGAAACCCTGATGCGCTCGCGCTACACGGCGTTTACCCTGCGCGACGAGCCCTATCTGCGCGCCACCTGGCACGCCAGCACCCGTCCCGGCGACCCTTTGTTTGCCGAGGAAGAAAAGGTGCACTGGCTGGGACTTGAGGTAAAATCTGCTTTACGTTTACGTCAACGTAAAGCAGAATCAGAAAACTCAGCAGATCAAACCGAAGAGAGTAACCGCGACACCGTCGAATTCGTGGCCCGCTACAAAGTCAGCGGCCGCGCGTACCGCCTGCATGAAGTCAGCCGTTTCGTGCGCGAGCAGGGTGAAGGCGGCTTGCGCTGGTTTTATCTCGACGGCAGTTTTCCCGAATAGCGCGACCCGAGAGACCGGGCGATAATAAAAAGGAACCGCAATGCCGCACATCGAAAGCAAACTCAATCCGCGCAGTGAAGATTTCAAGGCCAATGCCGCCGCCATGCAAGCCATCGTCGACGATTTGCGCGACAAGGTGGAAAAAATCGCCGCTGGCGGCGGCGAGGCGGCAGCTGCCAAGCACCTGGCGCGCGGCAAGCTGCTGCCGCGCGACCGCGTACAGATGCTGCTCGATCCCGGCACGCCTTTCCTCGAGTTTTCGCAGATGGCGGCCTACGCCATGTACCAGGACGCCAACGGCGTCGATGCGGCGCCCGCCGCCGGCATCATTACCGGCATCGGCCGCGTCTCGGGCCAGGAATGCGTGATCGTCTGTAACGACGCGACAGTCAAGGGCGGCACGTATTACCCGATGACCGTCAAGAAGCACTTGCGCGCCCAGGAAATCGCCGACCAGAACAACCTGCCCTGCATCTACCTGGTCGACTCGGGCGGCGCCAACCTGCCGAACCAGGACGACGTGTTCCCCGACCGCGACCATTTCGGCCGCATCTTTTATAACCAGGCCAACCTGTCGGCCAAGGGCATCCCGCAAATCGCCGTGGTGATGGGTTCTTGCACGGCCGGCGGCGCGTATGTGCCGGCCATGAGCGATGAATCGATCATCGTCAAGGAACAGGGCACGATTTTCCTCGGCGGCCCGCCATTGGTCAAAGCGGCCACCGGCGAAGTGGTGACGGCCGAAGACCTGGGCGGCGGCGACGTGCATACGCGCTTGTCCGGCGTGGTGGACCACCTGGCGCAGAACGATTTGCATGCGCTGTCGCTGGCGCGCACCATCGTTTCAAACCTGAACCGTGTCAAGCCGCAGCAGATGGCGCTGCGCGAGCCGGTCGAACCGAAATACGCACCGCAGGAACTGTATGGCGTGATCCCGGTCGATACGCGCAAGCCGTTCGATGTGCGGGAGGTGATCGCCCGTATCGTCGATGGCAGCGAATTCGATGAATTCAAGGCGCGCTACGGCACTACCCTGATCTGCGGCTTCGCGCACATCCATGGCATGAAAGTCGGCATCATCGCCAACAACGGCATTCTGTTTTCCGAATCGGCCCTGAAAGGCACGCATTTCATCGAACTGTGCTGCCAGCGCAAGATTCCATTGGTATTTTTGCAAAACATCACCGGCTTCATGGTGGGCCGCAAATACGAAAACGAGGGCATCGCCCGCAATGGCGCCAAGATGGTCACTGCCGTGGCCACGGCTGCCGTGCCGAAGTTTACGGTGATTATCGGCGGCAGCTTCGGCGCCGGTAATTACGGCATGTGCGGCCGCGCGTTTTCTCCGCGCTTCATGTGGATGTGGCCCAATGCGCGCATCTCCGTGATGGGCGGCGACCAGGCCGCGTCCGTGCTGGCGACCGTCAAGCGCGACGGCATCGAAAGCCGGGGCGGGCAGTGGAGCGCGGAAGAAGAAGCCGCCTTCAAGCAGCCCGTCAAGGAACAGTATGAACACCAGGGCCACCCATACTACGCCACCGCGCGCCTGTGGGACGATGGCGTGATCGACCCGGCCGATACCCGCATGGTGCTGGGCCTGGGCCTGTCGGCTGCGCTCAACGCCGAGATCCCGGACACCAAGTTCGGCGTTTTCCGCATGTGACCGGGAGAGAGAATATGGAATTCGAGACACTGAAAATCGTCATCGAGGGCAATGTCGCCACCGTAACCCTGAACCGCCCGGATGTGCGCAACGCCTTCAATGAAACCACCATCGCCGAACTGGCGCGCGCTTTCGAAGGCCTGGGCCGCAGCGAGATGGTGCGCGCCATCGTCTTGGCCGCCAATGGCGCGGCCTTTTGCGCCGGTGCGGACTTGAACTGGATGAAGAAAATGGCCGGCTATACGCATGCCGAAAACCAGGCCGACGCGCTGCAGCTGGCGCAGATGCTGCGCACGATTTACCTGTGCCCGAAGCCCGTGGTGGCCAAGGTGCAGGGCGACTGTTATGCCGGCGGCATGGGCCTGGTGGCCGCATGCGATATCATTCTGGCTGCGGAAGACGTGCATTTCTGCCTGAGCGAAGTGCGGCTGGGACTGATCCCGGCCACTATTTCACCGTATGTCATCAAGGCCATGGGCGAAAACGCGGCGCGCCGCTACTTCCTGACGGCGGAGCGATTCTCCGCGCAGGAAGCGCTGCGGATGGGCTTTGTCCACGACGTCGTCGCCGCCGAGACACTGGACGCGAAAACCGCGGAAGTGCTGAAAGCGCTGACCGGCAATAGCCCGCACGCAGTGGGGCAGGCGAAGGCGCTGGTGCGCGAGATCGCCGGCCAGCCTGTCGACGACGCATTACTGCTGGATACCGCCGAACGCATCGCGCAGATCCGCGCCTCGGAACAGGGGCGCGAAGGCGTGCAGTCGTTCCTGGACAAGCGCAGGCCGAGTTGGCTCATGGGCTAGCAATCTCTATTGGAGCAGTTTTGAAAGCAGAAAAACAATCGGGCTGGGTCGAACGCAGTCTGCGCAGCGTGTGGCACCCCTGCACGCAAATGCAGCATCATGAGACTGTGCCGCTCATCCCCGTCAGCCACGGCCGCGGCGCCTGGCTGTACGACCACGAAGGCCGGCGCTACCTGGACGCCATCAGCTCCTGGTGGGTGAACCTGTTCGGCCACGCCAATGCGCGCATCAATGCGGAACTGAAAGACCAGCTGGACCGCCTGGAACACGCCATGCTGGCCGGTTTTACGCACGAACCGGTGATCGAACTGTCGGAAAAACTCTCCGCCCTCACCAATGGCGTGCTCGGTCACAGCTTTTATGCTTCGGACGGCGCCTCGGCCGTGGAAATCGCCCTGAAGATGAGTTTTCACGCCTGGCGCAACAGCGGCCAGGGTGAAAAACAGGAATTCGTCTGCCTGAAAGGCAGTTACCACGGCGAGACCATCGGCGCGCTGGCCGTCACCGACGTGGCCCTGTTCAAGGATGCCTACGGCCCGCTGCTGCGCGCCACGCAAACCGTGATGTCACCCGATTTCCGCCAGGCGAATGAGGGCGAAACAGCGCAAGACGTGGCGCGCCGCGCCGCCGCTGAAGTAGAGAACCTGTTCCAGCAAAAGGCGGACAAGATCGCCGCCATCATCATCGAGCCGCTGGTGCAGTGCGCCACCGGCATGGCCATGCACGACCCGCTGTACCTGTCGCTGGTGCGCGCGCTGTGCGACCAGTATCAAGTCCATCTGATCCTCGATGAAATCGCCGTCGGCTGCGGCCGCACGGGCACCTTCTTCGCCTGCGAACAGGCGGGCATCTGGCCCGACTTCGTCTGCCTGTCGAAAGGCATCAGCGGCGGCTACCTGCCCTTGTCGCTGGTAATGACGCGCGAAGATATTTACCAGGCGTTCTACAGCACCGACGTGCGCCGCGGCTTTTTGCATTCGCATTCGTACACGGGCAATCCGCTGGCGTGCCGGGCCGCGCTGGCGACCTTGTCCATCTTCGAGGAAGACGATGTACTGGTGGCCAACCGGCTGCGCGCCGCGAAAATCACGCAGGCGCTGGCGCCGCTGGCACAACATGAAAAAGTCAAAAACTTCCGCCAGCAGGGCATGATCTGGGCCTTCGATGCGGTCGATGCAGCACCCGATTTTTCACGCCGGTTCTTCAGCACGGCGCTGGAGCATGAGTTGTTGATGCGCCCGATCGGCCCCACCGTCTACCTGATGCCGCCGTACATTTTGAACGACGAAGAAATCGCCGGCCTGGGCCAGCAAACCCTGGCGGTCTTCAACAGCGTGATGGGGGCCTGAGATGGAACTGATCACGCGCCTGAAACAGCAATTGCATGGACTGGAAGAACGCAGCCTGATCCGCCGCCGCCGCACCGTGGAAACGCCGTGCGCGCCGCGCCTGACGGTCGATGGCCGCGCCATGCTGGCTTTTTGCAGCAATGACTACCTGGGCCTGGCCGCGCATCCCGCCATCGCCCGCGCACTACAGGAAGGCGTGGACCTGTACGGCGCCGGCAGCGGCGCTTCGCACCTGATCAGTGGCCACAGCCGCGCCCACGCGCAGCTGGAAGAGCGGCTGGCCAGCTTTGTCGGCGTCAACCTGGAACACGCGCGCGCCCTGTATTTCTGCACCGGTTATATGGCCAATCTGGCTGTACTGACGGGCCTGGCCGCTGGCGACCCGGACACCGAGATGTTCTCGGAAGCGTTGAACCACGCGTCCCTGATCGATGGCACGCGGCTGTCCCGCGTCAAGACGCGCGTGTACCCGCACGCCGACCTGGACGCGCTGGCCGCCTTGCTGGCAGAAAGTAAAGCAAAGAACAAGATCGTCGTCACCGACAGCGTCTTCAGCATGGATGGCGACCTGGCGCCGCTGCCTGCGCTGCTGTCCCTGTGCGAACAATATGGCGCCTGGCTGGTGGTCGACGATGCGCACGGCTTTGGCGCGCTGGGAGAGCACGGCCGTGGCGCACTGGAACACTTTAATTTGTGCTCGCCTTACCTAGTGTATGTCGGGACTTTGGGCAAATCGGCCGGCGTGGGCGGCGCTTTTGTGGCGGCCCATGAAGCCGTGATCGAAACGCTGATCCAGAAGGCCCGCCCCTACATCTTCACCACCGCCGCGCCACCCGCGCTGGCGCATGCGCTGCTGGCCAGCGTGGATATCATCGCTGGCGAAGAAGGAAAACAGCGCCGCACGCACCTGGCGGCGCTGATCGCCCAGTGGAACACTGGCTTGCAGCTGCAGCGCTGGCAAGCCTTGCCCTCGCAAACCGCCATCCAGCCCGTGATCATCGGCGACAACGCCGAGATGATGGGCATTGCAGCGGCGCTTTACCAGCAGGGACTGTGGGTGGGCGCGATCCGCCCGCCGACCGTCCCCCTGGGTACGGCCCGCCTGCGCGTCACCCTCTCGGCCGGCCACACGGCGCAGGAAGTGGCGCAATTGATCAACGCAGTCAACACCCTGGAAAGGACCCGCCATGAGCCTTGATGACCCTATCGTGGCAGAAGAATTGGCCGTACAGCCCAGCCCTGCCGCCGCCGCAGCCGGCCTGCCGCTGCCATTTGCCTGTTTCGTCACCGGCACCGACACGGAAATCGGCAAGACCCTGATCTCGTCGGCGCTGCTGCACGCGCTGGTCCAACGGGGCGTGCGCGCCTGCGGCATGAAGCCGGTGGCCGCTGGCGCCGAACTGCGCGACGGCGAACTGCATAATGAAGACGCCGACAGTCTGATCGCCGCCGGCAACGTCAGCATGCTGCGCAGCCTGACCACACCATATATGCTGAAGGAACCGGCGGCGCCGCATATCGCCGCCGCGCTCGAAGGCGTCAGCATCGATTCGGTACCCATCCTGGCCGCCTACCTGGAAATCGCCGCCGCCTCCGATGCGGTGGTGGTCGAAGGCGTGGGCGGTTTCCGCGTGCCGCTGTCCGCCGATTACGATAGCGCCGACCTGGCGCAGCAACTGGACCTGCCGGTGATCCTGGTGGTCGGCATGCGCCTGGGCTGCATCAGCCAGGCCTTGCTGACGGTCGAAGCGGTCGAAGCGCGCGGCCTGAAAGTGGTGGGCTGGGTCGCCAATACGCTGGAAGTGGAAATGCGCTTCCTCGATGAAAATATCGATGCGCTGATCGAACGCATCCCGGCGCCACTGCTGGGCAGGGTGCCGCGCCTGGCGCAGCCTTCGGCCGCAGCGGCAGCCGCCTATCTCGATTTTACGGGCTTGCCGAACTGGCCAGCCCAACGCCAGAACAATTGAACGTATCACTCAATATATACCAAAATATCAGCGAAGGAATCACCATGTCTCAAGTTCAAGCAGCAGCAAAAACCGTCGAACTGCACCGCCCTGCAGCGCGCATCACCCTGCCCGAAGCGGCCACCTGGCCATTGGAAGATGTGCTGGCCCTGTTCGACCTGCCGTTCAATGACCTGATGTTCAAGGCCCAGCAAACCCACCGCGCCAACTTCCCTGACGGCGACGTGGAACTGGCGACCCTGTTGTCGATCAAGACCGGCGGCTGCGAAGAAGACTGCGGCTACTGCCCGCAAGCAGCCCGCTACGACACGGGCGTGGAAGCGAAAAAAATCCTCGACATCGACACGGTGCTGGACGCCGCACGCCAGGCCAAGGCCAACGGCGCCACGCGCTTCTGCATGGGCGCCGCCTGGCGCAGCCCGAAAGACCGCGACATGGAAAAAGTCGAGGAAATGGTCAGCAAGGTCAAGGCCCTGGGCCTGGAAACCTGCGCCACCCTGGGCATGCTGGAAGAAGGCCAGGCCGACCGCCTGAAAAACGCCGGCCTCGATTTCTACAACCACAACCTGGATACGGCGCCCGAGTTCTACGACAACGTGATCTCCACCCGTGAATACCAGGACCGCCTGGACACCCTGGGCCGCGTGCGCGAAGCAGGCTTGAAAGTATGCTGCGGCGGTATCGTCGGCATGGGCGAAACGCGCTTGCAGCGCGCTGGCCTGATCGCCCAGCTGGCCAACCTGAATCCATATCCTGAATCGGTACCGGTGAACCACCTGGTGCAGGTCGAAGGCACGCCCTTGTACGGCCTGGACGCGCTGGACCCGTTCGAATTCGTGCGCACGATTGCCGTGGCCCGCATCACCATGCCAAAAGCGCGCGTGCGCCTGTCCGCAGGCCGCCGCCAGATGGGCGAAGCGGTGCAGGCGATGTGCTTCCTGGCGGGCGCCAATTCCATCTTCTACGGCGACAAGCTGCTCACCACCGACAACCCGGAAGCGGAAGACGACCGCACCCTGTTGAACAAACTGGGCCTGCAAACGCGCGGCGCCATGCTCGAATCGGTACAGAAAGAGAAGTGCGGCTGCTGATAACGAATCAAGGGGTCAGACCCTTTGGGTCTGACCCCGGTATTTTGCTTTTGGGTTAGAAAATTCGCCCCCGTACTCATCGGATCGGGCGATTGGCAAGACGGAGACATACGGCTGCAAAACAGCCGTTAACATATAACATTAGCCCACAGAAAGGCTGGGGTCAGACCCAACGGGTCTGACCCCGAAGAGAGACCATGTTTACTAAAATCCTGATCGCCAACCGTGGCGAAATCGCTTGCCGTGTCGCCGCTACCGCGCGCCGCATGGGCATCCAGACGGTCGCCGTGTATTCGGAAGCGGACGCCAAGGCCAGGCACGTCGCCATGTGCGATGAAGCAGTCTTGATCGGGCCCGCCGCAGCCAAGGAAAGCTATCTGTGCGGCGACAAGATCATCGCCGTGGCGCTGGCCACGGGCGCACAGGCAATCCATCCCGGCTACGGCTTTTTGTCCGAGAACGCGGACTTTGCCGACGCCTGCCAGGCAGCGGGACTGGTGTTTATCGGCCCGCCGGCATCGGCCATGCGCGCCATGGGTTCCAAGTCGGCCGCCAAGTCGCTGATGGAAAAAGCCCATGTGCCGCTGGTGCCGGGCTACCATGGCGAGAATCAGGATGCCGATTTCCTGCAGACCCAAGCCGACCAGATCGGCTATCCGGTGCTGCTGAAAGCGTCGGCGGGCGGCGGCGGCAAGGGCATGCGCGTGATTGAAAACTCGGCTGACTTCAAGGCGGCGCTGGCTTCCTGCAAGCGCGAGGCGATCAGCTCTTTTGGCGACGACAAGGTACTGGCCGAGAAATACCTGTCGCGTCCGCGCCATATCGAAATCCAGGTGTTTGCCGATACTGTGGGCAATTGCATCTACCTGTTCGAGCGCGACTGCTCGGTGCAGCGCCGCCATCAAAAGGTGCTGGAAGAAGCGCCGGCGCCGGGCATGCCTGCCGAGCGCCGTGCTGCCATGGGCGAGGCGGCCGTGGCCGCCGCCAAGGCTGTCGGCTACGTGGGTGCGGGAACGGTGGAATTCATCGCCAACCAGGATGGCTCGTTCTACTTCATGGAGATGAACACCCGCCTGCAGGTGGAGCATCCGGTAACGGAAATGATCACCGGCACCGACCTGGTGGAATGGCAGTTGCGCGTCGCCTTTGGCGAGCCGCTGCCGAAAAAACAAAGCGAACTGGCGATCCACGGCCACGCCATCGAGGCGCGCATCTACGCGGAAAATCCGGAAAAGGGATTCTTGCCGTCGATCGGCACCTTGCGCCATATGCACGCGCCGCAAGCGGTCACGTTTGAACTGGGTGGCACGCCACTGCCAGCCGGCGTGCGCATCGATTCGGGCGTGCGCGAAGGCGATACGATTTCGCCGTTCTACGATCCGATGATCGCCAAGCTGATCGTCTGGGGCGCGGACCGCCGCGAGGCGCTGGCGCGCATGGCGCAGGCACTGTCCGAATACCAGATCGTCGGCCTGGCCACCAATATCGCCTTTTTGAAACGCCTGGTACTGGGCCAGGCATTTTCCAGCGCCGATCTCGATACGGGTTTGATCGAACGCCATCACGATGCGCTGTTTCCTGCCCTGCAAGCGGCCCCCTATACGGCCCTGGCGCTGGCATCCGTGGCCCTGCTGACGCAGGAAGCGGCCGCCAACGAGGGCAGCGGCCCGTGGGGTAATGCCCAGGGCTGGCGCTTGAACAGTGCGCTGAAACGCAGCCTGTCTTTTGCTGACGAATTTGCGCTGGCCAGCGACAGCAAAGCGTATGCGGTACGCGTGACGTACGCCGCCGATGGCTGGCAGTTCAACGGCCAGCCTGTGAGCCTGACGACAAATCAAGGCCTGGAACTGCACATCAAGCTGGGCGAGCGCGCCGTGCACGGCACGGTGCTGCGCGACGGCGAACAGTTCCACGTGTTCACGGGCGGCGCGCACCATACCCTGCACTACAACGACCCGATGGCGCATGCGGGCGAAGTGGAGGCCGAGGGCGGACGCCTGACGGCGCCGATGCCGGGCAAGGTGGTCGCCGTGCTGGTGGGTAAAGGGCAGGATGTGAAGAAGGGCGAGCCGCTGGTCATCATGGAAGCGATGAAGATGGAGCACACCATCGCCGCGCCGCACGACGGCCTGGTGGAAGACGTGCTGTATGCCGTGGGCGACCAGGTGGCTGACGGCGCACCGCTGCTGGCCTTCAAGGCGGCCGCCTGAGTCAGTACGATGCGCATCCTTCTACAACGTTCGGACGGCAAGCAAGCAGCGTGGATCGCCGATTTTAACGCCCAGCTGCCCGAGGCCGAGATCATTTTCTGGCGCGACGGCGTAGCTGTCGCACCATGCGACTATGCGGTCGTCTGGCAGCCGCCAGCGGCCATGCTGCCGGCATTGAGCGAAGTCAAAGCCATCTTCAACACGGGCGCCGGCGTGGATGCCTTGCTGAAGTTTGGCGACGCGCTGCCGGCGCAGGTGCCGCTGGTGCGCCTGGACGATGCGGGCATGGGCGTGCAGATGGCTGAATATGTGAGCCACGCCGTGCTGCGCCATTTCCGCCGTTTCGACGATTATGAGGCGCAAGCCCGCGCCGGTATCTGGCAACCGCTGCCCGCCTTTGACAAAGCCGATTTTCCCGTTGGCGTGCTGGGCATGGGCGCGCTGGGCACCCGTGTGCTGGACGCGCTGGCGCAATTCGAATTTCCGCTGCGCGGCTGGAGCCGCAGCCAGAAGCACATCGATGGCGTGCACTGCTTTGCGGGCGAGGAGGGCCTGGAATCCTTCTTGCGCGGCACGCGCCTCTTGGTCTGCATGCTGCCGCTGACGCCCGACACGCATAACCTGCTGGACCGCACGCGCCTGTCGATGCTGCTGCCGGGCGCTTATGTGATCAACGTGGCGCGCGGCGCGCATATCGCCGAACCGGATCTGCTGACCCTGATACGCTCGGGCCATATCGCAGGCGCCACCCTGGACGTGTTCCGCAACGAGCCGCTGCCGCAACAGCACCCGTTCTGGCAAGAGCCACGCATCACCATCACGCCGCACATTTCAGCGGCCACCCTGCGCCACGAAAGCGTGGTGCAAATCGCCGCCAAGATGCGGCGCCTGCAAGCTGGCGACATGGTCGCCGGCATCGTCAACCGTTTGCAAGGATACTGAGATGAACCCTCACGCAAGTCTGCCGAAACAAGTAAAAATCGTCGAAGTGGGTCCTCGCGACGGCCTGCAAAACGAAAAGGAAACCATCAGCGCCGCCGTCAAGATCGAACTGGTCGACCGGCTGGCGCAAGCCGGTTTCGCCAATATCGAGGCGGCGTCCTTCGTGTCGCCCAAATGGGTGCCGCAGATGGCCACCAGCGCAGAAGTGATGGAAAAGATTGCGCGCCGCCCCGGCACGATCTATTCCGCGCTGACGCCGAACATGCAGGGCTTCGACGCGGCGCTGGCGGCAAAAGCCGACGAAGTGGTGATTTTCGGTTCGGCGTCGGAAGCGTTCTCGCAAAAAAATATCAACTGCTCGATCGCCGAATCGATCGCCCGCTTCGAAGGCGTGGCGAAAGCAGCCAAGCAACATGGCCTGCGCCTGCGCGGCAGCATCAGCTGCGCGTTCGGCTGCCCATATCAAGGTGAGGTGCCCCTCGATGCGGTGGAAGACGTGGTGCAGCGCATGCGCGACCTGGGTTGCGATGAAATCGACATCGCCGACACCATCGGCGTAGCCACGCCGCGCAAGACGCAGGCCGTGATGGAGCGCGCCATCCGCGCCTTCCATGTGGGCGGCTTGTCCGGCCACTTCCACGATACCTATGGCCAGGCGCTGGCCAATATCTACGCCAGCCTGGAAACGGGCATCGCGATTTACCACTCGTCCGTTTCCGGCCTGGGCGGCTGCCCCTACGCCAAGGGCGCCACCGGCAACGTGGCCACCGAGGACGTGCTGTACATGATGCAAGGCCTGGGGATCGCCACCGGGATCGACCTGGAGCTGGTGGTGGACGCGGGCCAGTTCATCTCGCAGCAGCTGGGCCGCAAGGGTTCCAGCCGCGCGGGTAATGCGATTGCGGCGAAACGGCTGGGGTAATCCGATAGTCATGTATCGGCGGCCGGCTGGGCGGCAACATACTCGCGGAAATGGGCGATGAAACGTTGCACCTTGGCCGGCACGTGCGGCGTATTCGGAAATACGGCAAACGTACCTTGCTGCGGCAAACGATAGCCAGATAAGAGGCGCTGCAAACGGCCGCTGCGCAGTTCGTCGGCTACCAACCAATCGGGCAGCACGGCCACGCCAGTATCGGCCAGCACGAACGCCAGCATGGCGGACGCGTTATCGGCCACGATGCGGCGCCGCGCATGCTGCGTCACAAACGTGGCACCATCGTCTGCCGTCCACGTTAGCGCGCCTTCGAAGCGGCTATGGAAAATGCCATCCATGGCCTGCAAGTCCTCGGGCACGCGCACGGCGGGATGACGGGCGAGATACGCTGGCGTGGCCACTGCCACGGTCTGAAACTGCGCTACACGCGCCGCGCGATAACTGGAATCGCTCAGGCTACCCAGGCGGATGGCCAGGTCAAACTGCTGGGCGATCAAATCGGCCGGTTGCGGCGAAGCGGAAAAGTCCACCTGCAAGTCACGGTGTTCGGCAGCGAAAGTAGCCAGGGCTGGCACGACAAAACGCACGCCATATTCTGCCGTCGACGTCACGCGCAAGGTGCCGCTCAGGGTCTGGTGACTGCTGCGCGCATCGTCGATAGCGGCCTCGGCCTGGCGCACGACACTGACGCAATCGGCATAAAAACGCTCACCCGCCTGCGTCAATGCCAGGCGGCGCGTGGTACGCGTCAGCAGCGACACGCCCAGCTCCGCTTCCAGCTGCTTCAGGTTAAAACTGAGCATGGCCTTGCTCAGCCCCAGGTGCGCGGCTGCCCGGGTAAACGATTTCATCTCCACGATGCTGATAAATGACTGGAATCGATTCAGGTTCACCATATGGCGCATTTATTGTCAAAGATAAATGAACAGTGTATTACAACTAACCATATATTTCTTGATAATTTAAACTTCTATAATCGCTGCCAGCACAACACTATGGAGAACACCATGCAGCGCCCTATCATCAATCTCGATACCCTGGCTTTGTCTCCCCTGCCAGCCGCCTACGCAGCCAGCGGAGAAACGGCACAGCGCTATGCGCCGCGTATCGCCATGGTCGGAGCGCAACTAGGAGCACAAAAGCTGGGCTACAACGTCATCAGCCTGGCACCCGGACTACGCGCCTTCCCATTTCACAACCACCGCGTGAATGAAGAACTGTTTTATATCCTGGCAGGCAGCGGTGAAATGCGTATCGGTGATCAGCGCCATGCCGTACGGGCCGGCGATTTTATCTGCTGCCCGGCGGGCGGCGTGGAAACAGCCCATCAACTGATTAATACCAGCGAGGCAGAACTACGCTATCTGGCCGTCAGCACGCAGATGGCGCCCGAGATTGCGGAATTTCCCGATTCCGGAAAATATAGCGTGATGGATGGGCAAGGCGCGCGCATCATCGGCAAGCTGGATTGCTCGCTCGATTACTGGGAAGGGGAATAAGAGAAGGCTGCAATATCTGCCAAAACTCGGGACGAAAAAAAACCCAGAAGCCGAAACTTCTGGGTTTTTTTCTACAAATTTGGTCGGAGTACAAGGATTCGAACCTTGGACCCCCTGGTCCCAAACCAGGTGCGCTACCGGGCTGCGCCACACTCCGAAGACCAAGATAATACAGACCGTATCGATTTCGGTCAAGGGTCAGGTGCAACTCTATGTAAATTATTTACGGGCGGCACATAGGCTCATGTATTTTTAAAAACTTGTGAAGTATGCGACACTGGGTTTGCAGGTTTTCCCGATCTAAGGACGTTGAGGACGGCAATGCATTTCACTACAGAAATCCACGCGCAAGGGGATACTGTTCCTTTCTTGCGTAATCGGCGCGGCATCGCGCTGGGCGTCGCCGTGTCGCTGCTGCTGCACGCCGGCTTGATCTATGTCTGGCGAGCGGTGAAACCACCGGCGATTTCCGATACCGGCCCGCGCGTGGAATCGATCGCCGTCTGGATACGCCCGCTGGCCGCCAAGCCACCGCCGCCGCCGATTGCGGAAGCGAAGCCAAAACGCGAACCCAAGCCGATCAGCGCGCCAAGGAAAACCATCAGCAGGGAAGAGACGCCCCTGATCACGGCGCAGCCGCCCAGCCAGAATATGGTCACCATCGCGCCCGCCGCGCCACCAGCACCGGCAGCCGCGCCCGATGCGCTGGCCAACGAGGCGCCAAAGTTCGACATGAACGCCGCCCTGAAAACGGCGCGCAAGGTCGCCGGTGAGCGCGACCCGTCCAAGGTCGGCACGGCGGTGGGACAGATCCCCGACAAGCCGCTGCAAACGGAAACCCAGCTGGCGCGCGATATCGCCGAAGGCAGGCGCGGCGATTGCCGCACCGCTTATTCCGGTGCAGGCATCTTTGCGCCCGTGCTGATGTTGCTGGATAAAAAAGATAGCGGATGCAAGTGGTAACACACTGACAAGATACCCAGATTGGGTACGATCCCACCCAATCTGGGTAGGACGGACTACGCTTATTCCTGCCCCTTCAACTGCAGCGCCCGCTCATATAAAGCGTTTTTCTTGCGGCCCGTGATTTGCGCCGTCAGGTTGGCGGCCTGTTTCACGCTGCATTCGGCCAGCAGGATGTTGAGGATGCGCTCGGCTTCCACGTCTTCTGCATCCTGCGCTTCGGTGGCGCCTTCCAGCAGGACGACGAATTCGCCTTTTTCACGGTGCGCGTCGGCGCGTATCCAGGCTTCGGCTTCCGACAGGGGACAGCGGTGCACTTCTTCAAACAGTTTCGTCAGTTCGCGCGCAAACACCACTTGCCGGGTCGGCTCGAACGCTTCGACCAGGGCCGTGGCGCAATCGAGGATGCGGTGCGGCGCTTCGTAAAACACCATGGTGGCGGTCACGCCGCGCAAGCTGTGCAGCATGGTTTCGCGCTGCTTGGCCTTGGCCGGCAGGAAGCCGACAAAATAAAACTGGTCGTTGAGCAAGCCGCTGGCGGAAATGGCCGTGATCGCCGCCGATGGGCCGGGCAGGGGCAGCACGCGCAAGCCGGCTGCGCGCACGGCGTCGACGATGCGCGCGCCAGGGTCGGAGACGGCGGGCGTGCCCGCGTCGGAAACCAGGGCGATGCGCTCGCCGGCTTGCAGGCGGGCAATCAGGGTTTGCGCCACTTCACGTTCATTATGTTGATGCGCAGCAATCAAAGGCTTGTTCAAGCCGAAACGCGTCATCAGGTGCGCCGTATTGCGGGTATCTTCACAGGCGACGGCGTCGGCCAGGCTCAGCAGATGCAGCGCGCGCAGGCTGATATCGGTCACATTGCCGATCGGCGTGGCCACTACATACAATGTTGCTATAGGATAGACCTGGTGCGCCGCCTCTGTCATGATGGGAAGGTTGGCGATTAAACTACTTTCTTGTACGGTCATTTTGGGGGTCAGATGCTTGCTAATAGTGTGAAGTTACTGCTTGTTTGTGCCGCGGCCGGCATGCTGAGCGCTTGCAGCACGCCTTGCGACGCGCCCGGGCAATTGTGCGCGCCTATTGAATCAAACACAAGTGCGCTGCCGCCGCCGAAGCCCGTGCCGCCGCCGCGGCCACCGCGCCCGCCAGCGCCCGAGCCGGTGACGTTTGCCGTGGCGGTGCCGAATATTACCTCGTATGACGAGGGCGGCACGCCCAACGTGGCGCCCATCCCGAACAAGCCTGCCACCGGCATCCGGCAAGACATGCCCCCCGCCACGGCGCCAGCGCCGTCCGATGGCCAGCAGCACCATATCGGCCTGCTGCTGCCGCTGCGTTCGGAAACCCTGGGCCCGGCCGCCGAACTGCTGCGCGCCGGCTTCATGGCGGCCTACGAGCGCGACCGCAGCGGCTTTGAAGTGAGCGTGATCGACACGGGCGACGCCACCAGCGACGTACTGAACACCTTTGCGCAGGCGCAAAGGGAGCAGGATATCGTGGTGGGACCTTTGGCGCGCTCGGCCGTGACAGCCGTGGTCAATAGCGACCTGGTCACCAAGCCGACGATTGCCCTGAATCATCCCGACAACCGCGACGAAGCGCGCCTGCCCGCCAAGCTGCTGGTGATCGGCCTGTCGATCGAAGCGGAAGCACGCCAGGTGGCTGCCTGGGCCGCCAGCGAGCAGCCGGGCGCCAGCGCGCTGATCCTGTCGGCCGGCGCACCGTCGCAGCGCCGCATCAGCACGGCCTTCAAGCAGGAATGGCTGCGCCAGGGCGGCAAGGTCGACGTGGTCGAACTGTCGGCCGTGAATGGCTACCTGAGCGACGCCGAAATGGTGCAGCTGCGCGCGCGCCTGGCCGCCACGCCGCCGGGCCTGCTGTTTGCCGCGCTGGACGCCGACCAGGCGCGCCAGCTGCGCGTGGCCATCGGCAGCGACCTGCCTTTATATGGTACGTCTTCACTGAATCCCGGCGCCGGGCGAGGCGCCAGCGGCCCCGAGCTGGACGGCGTGCGCCTGCTGGACTTGCCCTGGCAGGTACAGCGCGATCATCCGCAAGTGATGGTGTATCCGCAACCGCCACAGCCCAACGACCGCCGCCTGACGGCCGACATGGAGCGCCTGTATGCGCTGGGCATCGATGCCTTCCGCGTGGCGCGTGAAGTGGCGCTGCGGCCGGGCGCGCCGTTTACCCTCGATGGCGTGACGGGCCGTTTATCGGTGCGCTCCGACGCGGGCCAGCTGCGTTTTGAACGCACGGAACAGGCGGCCAGCTACCAGAACGGCGCCGTGGCCGTGTGGCCGCCAGCCAACACGCCGCCAGCACAGTAGGACAGCCGCCATGCCTGCACAGAATACGCAAATACTGGGGCGGCAGGCGGAAGACGATGCACTGGCGTATTTGCTGCTGCAGGGCCTGGCGCTGCTGCAGCGCCATTTCCTGTGCAAGGGCGGCGAACTCGATCTGATCATGCGCGACGGCAAGGTGATCGTGTTTGTCGAAGTGCGCCGGCGCAGCAGCACGGCCTTCGGCGGCGCCCTGGCCAGCATCACGCCGGCCAAGCAGCGGCGCATGGTGCGCGCGGCCCAGACTTATCTGCTGGGGCAAAAAAAGCTGCCACCCTGCCGCTTCGACGCGGTGGCCATCGATGGCATCCAAGGTGTCAACCAAATCAGCTGGCTGAAAAACATTTTGGATATGTAAGCATTTTTTACAGTGCTTGTTCGCCATACCGCGCACCTGCACTATAATCGGCAGACTATGAATAATCAACGCATCCTCTCGCACTTCCACGAAAGTGCCGAACTCAAGATCCAGGCCGCTACGGTACTGGCACAACCGATTGCACAAGCGATCGAGCTGATGTTTTCCGCATTGTCGAATGGCAACAAGATTCTCGCCTGCGGCAATGGCGGTTCCGCGGCCGACTGCCAGCACTTTGCTGCTGAGCTGGTAGGCCGTTTCGAGCGCGAGCGCTTTCCGCTGCCGGCACTGGCGCTGACCACGGACACGTCGATCATGACGGCCGTCGCCAACGATTACAGCTACCGCGAGATTTTCTCCAAGCAAGTGCAGGCGTTCGGCCAGGCCGGCGATATCCTGCTGGCCATCTCGACGTCGGGCAATTCGGCCAACGTGATGGCGGCCGTGGAAGCAGCGCTTGAGCGCGAAATGCGCGTGGTGGCACTGACGGGCAAGGACGGCGGCGCCATCGGCAAGATGCTGACCGACGCCGACGTGCATATCTGCGTGCCTGCCTCGCGCACGGCGCGTATCCAGGAAGTACATTTGACAACCATACACTGCATTTGCGACGGCATCGACGTTGCTTTGTTCGGAGGAGATGTGAATGACTAAATTCGGTACTGGCCCAGGCTGGAAACGCGTACAACGCCCACTGGCGACCGCACTCTTGTGCGGCGTCATGATGACTTCACTCACCGGCTGCATCGAACTGATGGTCGGCGGCGCAGTGATGGGCGGCGTCGCTGCGGCAGACCGCCGCACCCTGGGCGCCCAGACCGAAGACAAGTCGATCGCATTGAAAGGTGAATCGCGCATCCCGGCCATCGTTGGCGATATCGGCCATGTGAATGTCACCAGCTTCAACCGCCGCGTCCTGCTGACGGGCGAAGTGCGCGATGAAGCGATGAAACGTGCCGTCGAGAACGAAGTGCGCGGCATCGAAGGCGTGCAATCGGTAGACAATGAGCTGATCATTGCCGGCCCCGCCAGCTACACCTCGCGCACCAACGACACCTTGATCACCACCAAGGTCAAGGCCAGCCTGGTGGACATGAAAACCATTTCGGCCGCCTCGTTCAAGGTGGTGACCGAAAACGCCACCGTCTTCCTGATGGGCCGCGTGACCCAGCGCGAAGGCACGGTGGCCGCCGATGTGGCGCGCGGCGTGGGCGGCGTGCAAAAAGTGGTCAAGGTATTCGACTACATCACGGAAGCCGAACTGAAACAGTTGCAGCCAGATCCGCCGCAACAGCGCGCCAGCAACGATACGCCGCAACAGTAATCATTGCTCAGTAATCATTGCTTAGTCATTATTGAAATAGCTCATACTGCGTACATACCATGTCAACACCGACTCCCGCCGCCAAGTCCTGGATCAAGCCCGCCCTGATCGCCGTCCTCGTGGCTGGCGTGGTGGCGGTCGCCTATGCCTCGGTCAGCAAGAAGCAAAGTGCACCGGATGTGAGCTTCCACACCATCAAGGGAGAGACGATTTCCTCCGCCAGCCTGCGCGGCAAGGTGGTGATGGTCAATTTCTGGGCCACGTCCTGCACCACTTGCGTAGCGGAAATGCCGGAAATGGTCGATACGTACAATAAGTACAAGGGGCAAGGCCTGGAATTCGTCGCCGTGGCGATGCAGTACGACCCCGCCAACTACGTGCTCAATTTTGCTGAAACGCGCCAGCTGCCCTTCAAGGTGGCGCTGGACGCCACGGGCTCCGTGGCCAAGGCGTATGGCGACGTGGCCCTGACGCCGACCACTTTCGTGCTCGACAAGCAGGGCAAGATCCTCAAGCGCTACGTGGGCAAGCCGGAGTTTGCAGAATTGCACAAACTGCTGGAAACCGCGCTGGCGGGCTGACACTGGCACACTGCACAAAACTTTGTTGCTAAGCATTGCAAAATTGTTATAACCTGCCTCTGCGTGATTCCCGTTCACCTTCTGAAGGCCAGCCGTGTCCTCCGACGCCCAAGCACTCGACCCGCAACAACTGAAAACCTGGCTACTCGCCGCCGGCAACAAGGACGCTTCCGCGTTCCGTCTGCTATATCAATCCACATCATCGAAACTGTTTGGCTTCGCGCTGCGTATATTGCATAAGCAAGAGCTCGCTGAAGAAGCCTTGCAAGAGGGTTTCGTCGCCATCTGGAACAACGCTGCCTCCTACCAGAGCCATCTGGCGGCGCCGATGACCTGGATGGCCACCATCGTGCGCAACAAGGCGTTCGATGTGTTGCGGCGCAGCGACGACACAGTGGAAATCGATGCCGAACAGTTTGATAGCGAAGTCATGAATGCACTACGAGATCCCCAGGCCACGCCGATAGAGTCGCTGCAGCTGAGCGGCGATGCCAAGGCGCTGGCGTTTTGCATGTCGGCCCTGGAAGGGCTGCACCGGCAGGTGGTCGCGCTCGCGTATTACCATGACCTGTCGCATAGCGAAGTGGCGCAGCAGATGTCGCTGCCGATCGGCACCGTGAAGACGTGGATACGGCGCAGCCTTGAGCGGCTGCGCACGTGCCTGGCGAAACGGGAGGCCTCATGAATATCCGCGGCAACGATACGCTGCGCCAGAAACTGGCTTCCGAATACGTGCTGGGCACCTTGAAGGGCGGCGCGCGGCGCCGTTTCGAGGGCTGGCTGCACAATGACGCCGACTTGCGCAATATCACGGCCGAATGGCGCCAGCGCCTGGAGCCGATGGCGGAATTCGCCACGCCGGTGGCGCCGCCCAAACGAGTCTGGAAGCAGATCGAACAGCGCTTGCACCTGGCGCCGCAAGGCGGTTGGGCATTGTGGCGCGATTCGCTGTCGTTCTGGCGCTCGCTGGGCATGGCGTCCAGCGCCATCGCGGCCTTGCTGGTGATCGTGGTGGCCACCCGCGTGCTGGAGGCGCCGCAAATCAACTATGTGGCCAGCCTGACCGATGAGAAAGCGCAGACGGCCCTGCTGCTGACGGCCGACAGCCGCCACGGCGCGCTGGAAGTGCGCATGGTGGGCAACGCGCCCGTGCCTGCTGACCGCGATCTGGAGCTGTGGGCCGTGCCGAAGAGCGGCAATCCTCGCTCCTTGGGCTTGCTGGCTGACAAGGGCAGCGTGAAGTTGGCCCTGAACCAGCGCGCCATCGGCAACGATGTCGCCCTGCTGGCCGTGACCCTGGAACCGAAGGGCGGCTCGCCGAATCCGGATGGACCGACCGGGCCGATCTTGTATAAAGGTAACTGGGTCAAAATCTAGGCAAGCAACATCCGGGGTCAGACCCGCCGGGGGAATTTTGTTCAATGAAGAGAATTCCGCTCCCGCAGGGACTGACCCCAGCATTTAAATTTAAGCTCACTTCGGATACAGAATCATCTGGGTGCAGCGGAACAGGGCAATCGTCTTGCCCGTTTCCTTGCTTTTCACCACGGCATCCCACACTTGCGTGTTGCGGCCCTTGTGCTCGACCTTCGCGGTGCAGATGATGGTGCCGTCGCGGGCCGTGCCCAGGTGGTTCGATTTCAATTCGATGGTGGTGAAGTTGCTGGCGCCTTCGGGCAGGTTGGCGATGCAGCCATAACCGGAAGCCGTATCGGCCAGGGTCACCACGCTGCCGGCGTGCAGATAGCCATTCGGCGCCAGCAAATGCGGCAAGACGGGCAATTCGGCCGTCAGCTGGCCATCGCCGACCGAGGTGATGACGATGCCCAGGTGGCTGGGCAGGCGGCCGATGCCGCGTTCATTGAGTACTTCCAGGGTAATGTCGGGATTGCTCATGGTCTCTCTCTATGCTTGTTATCGTCAGTAGTCTCCGGACAGCCAGGCTGGCCGAAATTACTACGATGATAGCAATTTTTCCCGCCAGGCTTGCGCCAACGCTTATTTCCGGCTGCGCCGCCGCTTCCACCAGATCATGCTGCCCGTCAGCAGGAATGCCAGCGGCATCAGTCCAAACAGCATGATGATGCTGCGTCCCACCACGCCAAAGGCCTGGCCCGAGTGCAAGGGGAATTGCCAGCCCAGGAAACGCTCACCCTTGGACGCCGTCAAAGGGTCGCTGATACGCAAGGTCTGGCCGCTGCGCGAATCGAGCGTAATGCGCGTGGCGCCGTCGCCCTGGGCAATTTCATCAGGCTGGCGCACACGTATGTCGTAGGGCACGTTCGGCTTGGCCGGCAAGGCGATGCGCGACACTTGCCCGTGCGGATACAGTTGCTGCGCGGCCGCCATGGCCTCGGCCACGCTGATCGCGGGGCCATGCTGGCTCACATTGCTGAGCTTATCCTTGTCGATCACGCCCGACACCATGCCGACGACGGGCACGATCAATTGCGGCAAATTGAAATAAATGCCGGAAAAAGCCAGCAGCGCCAGCACCGGGGCGGCAACAAAGCCGGCCGCCTTGTGAAACGTGTAATTGAAGCGGGGCCAGGAACCGCCATGCGACACCGTCAAGGCGCTCCGGATGGCTTTCCACTGCAGGCGCGGCCACCACAGCCAGATGCCGCTCAGCGCCATCAGCAGCAAGACCACGCCGGAAATACCGGTGATGGTCTTGCCTACGTCGCCCGTTAACAGATAGCGGTGCAAATGGAACATGCCTGACATCAACAAAGGACGCGACAGGCCGAAACGGCCCCATTCGCGCTCGCCCTTCACTTGCAGGGTGTAGGGGTCGACCATCACCTGGCGCACGATGGCCACCTGGAAGGCGTCGGGTTTGCCTTTCTGGCGGTAGCTGGCCACGTAGACATCATGCTCGTCGGATGGCGGATTGATCTGGCTGGGCCGGCCATAAGCAGGGTCGGCCGTCAGGCGGTCGACCACCGTCTGCACCGTTGCGGGCGTGACCTGAAACACCTGGCCCCGGGCCGGTTTGCTGGCCTGCAGCAAGGTGGGATTGAGCCAGGCATCGAGTTCCGGCATCCAGGCAATCGCCGAGCCGGTCAAACCCAGCAAGACAAACAGGGCGCCGAACCACAGACCGGCATACAGGTGCAGCTTGCCGATCAACAGCTTGCTCAGGCGTTTGGACATGGCGCGATTTCTTGACAGGTAGAAAGGAAATTTTTGGCTGCGGAACGATAGCATGAAAGTGTACGAATGCGTATCGTTATCAATCAACGGCGGTCCGCTTGCGACAAACAGTGCGCAAGCGCCCTGAAATAAACAAAAAACAGGGATTTTTGAGCGTTTCTGCACGATTGTCGAGCGGATCGGCATCATGCGGTTTTCTTGCGCGGCATACACTTTCCCTTATACTTTACCGAAAGGGAACACCATGAAACACACCACACTCCTGGCCGCCATCGCCGGCCTCATTCTCCACGCTGGCGTGCAAGCCGCCCCCGCCTTCAGCGTCAGCAGCGCCGATGTGGCCGATGGCAAGATGATGGGCAGCGCGCAAGTCTTCGAAGGTTTTGGCTGCTCGGGCGGCAATCTGGCGCCACAGCTGTCATGGAAGAACGTACCGGCCGGCACCAAGAGTCTCGCCGTTACCGTCTACGACCCCGATGCGCCGACCGGCAGCGGCTGGTGGCACTGGAGCGTGTTCAACTTGCCGGCCACTACCTCATCCTTGCCGCACGGCGCCACCGCCGCCACCCTGCCCGCTGGCGCAGTGCAAGGCCGCAACGATTATGGCAACAACGCCTTTGGCGGCGCCTGCCCGCCGGCCGGCGACAAGCCGCACCGCTACCAGATCACGGTATGGGCCTTGAAAGTGGACAAGTTGCCACTGGACCAGCAATCCAGCGCCGCCATGCTCGGCTATATGCTGAACGCCAATGCGCTGGGCCAGGCCCGCATCACCCCCGTGTATGGACGATAAGTTCACCGGAACACAGGAAGTCGCCTCGAGCGAGCTGCGCATCGCGCGCGGCACCATCGAGGCGCGCCGCGCGCAAAATTTGCGCCGGGTGCCCATCTTCCAGACCAGCCTGTGCCGCATACGGCAGGGTGAAAAGTTGCTGGAATGGGGAGAGCGCCACCTGCGCGCCGGCACCGGCGAGCTGGTATTGATGCCGGCCGGGCAAGAACTGGGGGTGGCCAACTTACCGGGCAGCCACGGTTACCTGGCGGAAGTGCTCAGTTTTTCACCGGCGCTGATAGCACGTTTTCGCGCGCGCCATGGCGGCCTGGTCGATGGGCAGCTGCGCCAGGCGGCCACCGCCAGCCTGTGCGTGCCGCTCGACACCTACGCGGCACTGGCCTGGGATCAATTGATGGCCAGCCTGGCCAATGGCGCGCCACCCGCCCTGCAAGCGCACCAGGCGGAAGGTTTGCTGCTGGTGCTGGCGTTGAACGGCCATTGCGGTCCGCTGCTGATGGACCGCCGCGATCCGCTGGCGGCGCGGGTGCAGCAAGTGCTGCTGCTGGACCCGGCGGCCGACTGGAGCGTGCCCAGGGTGGCGGCCCAGTTAAAGCTGGGGGCGTCTACCCTGCGGCGTCAGCTGGCCCTGGAACATCGCCATTTCCGCGACATCCTCGACGACGTGCGCCTGGGGATGGCCTTGCAAGAGTTGCAAGCAGGTATTTCTCCGATAGGCGACATCGCCGCCGCCTGCGGCTACGCCTCCGCCTCGCGCTTCGCGGCGCGCTTTCGCCAGCGGTATGGACTATCGCCGCGCGACCTGCGGGCCACAGTCTAAAGCAAGTTAATTGCAACAAGATGACAGGATAGGGGTTTTCTTGCTACTATTCGCTCATGTCTATCCGCCAGCCACACCGCAAACCAGCCAGCCACGCGAAGTCCAGCTTCGCGCGTGCGCCATGGCGCGTGTGCCTGGCCATGTTCAGTGCACTGGCGCTGGTGTTCCTGCTGTCGACCGCCGCCACGCATTTGCACAAGAGCAGCCTGGCGGCAGAAGACTGCTCGCTGTGCGCCACCGTCATCGACAAGGTCGCCGATCTGACCGTGCCACCGGTCGTCCTTGAACCGGTCGCCCAATTATTGCCCTACCGCTTGCTGGCGGTCGTTTCTGTCACACCAACGCTTGCCGTTCCCCTGTTGCTGCCGCCCGTGCGCGGCCCGCCGTCAATCTCCTTGTAGTTCCCACGCTGTTTTTTTCTTTTTTTCAGGCAACGCCAGGCCGCGTCTACGCGCGCCGCAGGCATCGTCTGGCGTTGACTATTTTTGAGGTTTTCCATGCAACACACTCCACGTTTGAGCGCGCTGTCGCTCGCCCTTGCCAGCCTGTTTTCCGTTTCCGCCTATGCAGCCGATGCTGCGCCGGCACCGGCCGCCGATGTTTCTTCCGCTGCCGATACCAGTGGCGATAGCAGCACGGCTGCACCACAGGACATGCAAACGGTCGAAGTCACTTCAGCCCATTTGAAAAGCGCCCGCATCGAGCTGTCGCCCAAAGTTGGCACCACTGTCTACAGCATCGATAGCCACATGGTGAATATGCTGGGCCAGGGCGACAACACGCCATTCAATGAAGTCCTGCTGCGCCTGCCGGGCGTATCGCAAGACTCCAAGGGCTCCGGTGCGCTGCATGTGCGCGACGACCATGCAAACGTGCAATACCGTATCAATGGCGTACAGTTGCCAGAAAGCATCAGCGGTTTCGGCCAATCGATCGATACGCGCTTGATCGCCAACACGGATTTCGTCACGGGCGCCTTGCCTGCCCAGTTCGGCCTGCGCACGGCCGGCATCGTCGATATTGAAACCAAGGAAGGCGGCGTGACGCCGGGCGGCCGCGTCGGCGTGCTGGTCGGCAGCAACAACTACGTCGAACCCAGTGCTGAATTCTTTGGCAGCGTCGGCAAGTTCAACTACTACCTGTCCGGCAGCTACCTGGGCAACTCGATCGGCGTGGAAAACCCGCAACCGACGCGCAGCCCATTGCACGACAAGACGCGCCAGAACAAATCGTTCGGCAGCCTGTCGTATTTCCTCGATGACAACACCCGCCTGGGCGCCATGTTCGGCACCTACAACGGCCGTTTCCAGATCCCGAACAATCCGGACCAGGCGCCAGGCTTCACGCTGGCTGGCCAAAGCGATGCCGCGGCCGGCACGTCCACCCTGCCATCGTCGCAGCTCAATGAAAACCAGCGCGAAGTGAACCGCTTCCTGGTACTGTCGCTGCAAAAGAGCCTGGGCGACCTGAACTACCAGGTGTCGGCCTTCCACCAGTATTCGGAATTGCACTTCACGCCAGACTCGATCGGCGACCTGATCTATAACGGCGTGGCGTCCGATACGCTGCGCTCGAACACCGCCTCGGGCGCCCAGTTCGATCTCAGCTATAAACTCAATCCAGCCCATACGCTGCGCACCGGCCTGGCGTATACCCGCCAAAAAACCGTCAGCAACAACACGGTGGGCGTATTCACGACCGGCGACGACGGCGCGCAAAACTCGACCACGCCGACCACCATCATCGACAACAGCGGCAAGACGGGCACGCTGGCCAGTTTCTACCTGCAGGATGAATGGCATATCAGCAAGCCGCTGACCCTGAACTATGGCGTGCGCTTCGATAAAGTGTCAGCCTTCACCAGCGAACAGCAATGGAGCCCGCGCGTCAACCTGGCCTACCAGCTTGCACCAGGAACCGCCTTGCACGCCGGCTACTCGCGCTACTTCACGCCGCCACCGCAAGAACTGGCAGCGCAAAGCAGTATCGACCTGTACGGCAATACCACCAATGCGCCGGAAATCGGCACGTCGGACAACGTCAAGGCCGAACGCACGCATTACTATGACGTGGGCATCAGCCATCAAGTCAACTCCAAGCTGACCCTGACGGCCGACGTGTACTACAAGAAAATCACCAACCTGCTGGACGAAGGCCAGTTTGGCCAGGCGCTGATCTTGTCGCCATTCAACTATGCCGAAGGTTATGCCAAGGGCCTGGAACTGTCGGCCATCTACAACGAGAAAAACTGGGGCGCCTTCCTGAACGCCAGCACGCAAAAAGCGCAAGGCCGCAACATCATCTCGGGCCAGTCGCTGTTCGGTGCGGACGAGCTCGCTTACATCAGCAAGAACTATGTCTACCTCGACCATGACCAGACCTACACCATGTCCGGTGGTGCGCATTACCACTTCGGCGATTCGCAAGTAAGTGCTGACTTCCTGTACGGCAGCGGCTTGCGCGACACACCGGATGGCGGCGCACCGAACTCGGGCCACCTGCCGCACTACTTCACCGTCAATACGGCCCTGACCCACACCTGGAACCACACGCCAGTGGGCAAGGTCGAAGGCCGTCTGGCGCTGATCAACCTGTTCGATAAATCGTATCTGCTGCGCGACGGTTCCGGCGTAGGCGTGGGCGCACCGCAATACGGCGCCCGCCGCAGCCTGTACGCAGGCTTGTCGACCAGCTTCTGATCCTGAACAGCGACGCCAGGCGGGACTACGGAGCTCTCGCCTGGTAACTGTGATTACCGTAATAAAAAGGACGCCATCAGGCGTCCTTTTTATTTCCATCCAAGCAAGCTGCTTAGCCGGCGCCAAACACCAGCTGGAACATCTTGAACATCAGCATCAAGGCCGCAATGATCAGATAGCCGCGCAAGGCCGCCATCCACAAACGGTTCAGCAAGCTGATCTGGGCAGGTTGCAATTGTTCGATGGGCGGCATGCGCCAGGTGTCGCGCAAGCTCCTGTCGATGACGGTGTGTGGCGCATGGACCACGCCACGCCGCTTTTCCAGCCATTTCACGCCGATCGCCGACGCAGCCGTGAGCAAGCTGCCGGAGACCAGTATCCAGACGATCTGGGTACCGGAAATGCTGGGGAACAACACCGACGCCGTCAGGATGATGGACATCATGACCAGCGCCGCGACGATGGCGCCGGCGCCGTAATTGACCAGCCGCGAATTGACCCACGGGCCCAGCACTTGCTTGTCATTGCACAGCAGCAGCAAGAACACGGTGGCGCCCGGCAACAAGACGCCCGCCAGGGTTTGCACCATATTCGTCAGCAGGCCCAGCGATACACCCGGCGTCAACACCAGCGCCGCCGCAATCGCGATCAGGCCGCAATACACGGCATAAAAACCCTTGGCGTCGCCTGCCTTGCGGTGCAGCGAATGTTTCAGCGACAAGATATCGCCCAAGGCATAGGCGCTCGACAACGATACGGCCGACGCGCCGATGATGCTGGCGTCGATCAGGGCCAGCGCAAACAGGACGCCAGGCAAACGGCCATAATATTTTTCGATGCCATGGGCCACCGCGCCCGCATCGACGAAGTTGCCGAACTCGGGACGCCCGCCAAAGGTCTGCGCGCAAAACGCCATCATGGCGGCCGCGCCAACGATGACGATCACAATGCCCAGCCACAAGTCGATCCGTTCATACTTGATGAAACGGGGCGTGATGCGCTTGTCGATGACATAGCTTTGCTGGAAGAACAGTTGCCAAGGCGCCACGGTGGTGCCGACAATCGCGATAATCAGCAACATCACTTCGCTTAATTTACTGCCGGGCGGCAAGCCTGGTATCAACAGGTCATGCGCCATTTGCCCGACCGGCGGATGGATCATCAGCACCACCGGCACCAGCAGCAGGCTGCCGAACACCAGCAGCATGGCGAAGCGCTCGAAGCGCCGGAAATTACCGGTAGTCGCCACGCCCATGATGATGATGGCGGCCGCCACCAGGCCCCACAGTTTCGACACACCCAGGTAGTCGAGGCCCAGGCTGATGCCGATGAATTCCGTGACGATGGTCAAGGCATTGAGCACGAACAAATCGATTACGCTGAACGCGCCCCAGAACTTGCCGAAGCGCTCGAAGATCAGGCGCGCATGGCCGACGCCCGTCACCGCGCCCAGGCGCAGCACCATTTCCTGGTTGATATACAGTACGGGAATCAGCATCAGCAGAGTCCACAGCAGGGTGGTGCCATAGTTCTGGCCCGCCTGGGTATAGGTGCCGAAGGCGCCGGCGTCGTTGTCGCCCACCATCACGATCAGGCCGGGGCCAAGTATCGCCAGCAGGGTCTTGAATTTGGCCCACCAGGTGCGGCGCGGCGCATGGTCGTTGGCGCCGATGGAACCGAAGGCGCCATGGATATCGCCCACATGGGCGTCATCGAGCACGGCGCCGGCATGGGAATGGGCAGGGGCGGGCGAGGGGGGAACTTGCTTGAGCACAGTGTTGGACATGATGCACCTCAGAATTCGGCATGCAGCCGGACAGTATCGACATTCACCGGACCACGGTCGGTGTTGTAGCCAGGATTGTTGATGTGCTGGAAGCCCAGCATCAACGCCGTAGCGCCCGTCAAATTCAGGTTGTAATAAACTTCCATGATCTGTTCAGGCTTGTAATTGAGGCGTCCATCGCCGATGAAACCACCGAGTCCGCCCAGCGCCAGATAATCGCGGTGCGCCTGGCTCAGGCCATTCTGGGCAAAGGCCAGCGCGAAGGTATCCCTGGGCCGGCGCCAGCGGTTGCCGTTGAAGGACAGGCCAGCGCTGACCGAACGCTCGATCTCGGTGAAGGAATAGGTTTCGGTCTGCCCATCGTTCCAGCTGGCGCGGGCGAACAGGCCCACATCGGGACGCAGCGCATGCTCCAGGCTGAGGCCATAACCCACCTTGTTTTGCTCGCGGCGCACGTCCACCACGGAAGGAATCCCGCCGCTCAGGCTGGCGGCGGCAATGGCGTCATTGAAATTGCCCATGATTTCATGGTTGCGGAAAGCCATCAGCTTGAGCTTGCCCGACTGGCTGCCCAGGCTATAGTCGCGCTCGATTTCAACCTGGTCGCCATGCAGCCTGCCATAGCGGGTATCGAGCGGCTGGCCGTTGGCGATCACCGGCACCAGGTAGCGGCCGGCACGAAACGCCCAGTCGCCGTCGTAATACTCGGCGGCGGCGCCCCAGGTGTAGCCGCGCGCATCGGCCGCGTAATCGAAGGCGCCGTGGGTCAGCAAGGCCCAGTTGGTAAATTGCGTGCGCGGGTCATGCGCATAGCTATTGTTGTCGAAGATATCGATGATGCTCATATTGCCCACGGTAATCACCAGGCGATGCCGGTCCACCATGCCGGCCAGCTGGTTGGCGCCCGATTCGACCGCGTCCTGGCCGCCGCCAAAATCAAAGGTTTGCTTCAGATACAAGCGCGCCCGGTAAAACGTCGGGGTCGGGCCGCTGGTCTTTTGCTGCTCGCTATTGGTCAGCCCGCCCAAGCCATGCAGCTCGGAAAACGGCACCGCCTGGATCATTTCTGGATTGAAATACAGCTCCGTGCCATGCCATGGCCGGTAGCCAAAATACGCGGTAGCGGTCAGCGAATACGATTTTTCACGCCCGGGCATCAGGCTGTTGTCGCCCGAATACGGCGCGGAAAACGCATCCTTGTGCTGCCACAGATACGTGCTCTGGAAGTTTGCGTTCCAGTTTTCATCGGGCACGACTTCCTGCGCATGCAGCGACAGTGGCATGTACATCAACCGCCCCAGCAGAAAAGCGATGGCGACCTTCTTTTTGTTTTGAAACATGGCTAACTCCTCTGTGTATAAACATGGAAAGCCAGGCATCGGTTACCGTTCGCGCAGCCCGACAGCGTGCCTGCGGCGCGCGCCGCATCACAAGCCGCTCAGCCGGGAAAGCCGGGCGGTATCAGGTCGTGCCGGGGCCTCGGACAAGCACCGAAGACCCGGCAATCAATATGTGTAGTGGGAGTAAGCAGAACCGGCGCGACAGGCTGCGCACAGGTAGGGATACCACCATCCGCCGACGGCAAGATAGTGGCAAGGCAGTGCTTGCGGAATCTTACCGGGACAGGACCAAATACAAGGTTTGGCAACAACTACAATCGGAACTAGCGCCCACGCAAGGACTCCATGAAAGTGAAAACAGGGCGAGTGTAGGCAGCGCCATTTCCTGCGTCAAGCGCAAAAAGCCGAAACAAATGAGATCGATACTGTCGCGTTGCGGCGCGTGGACAGCTTAAGAAAGCTTCTGAAAATACGCAGGATCTTTGGTTGACCAGTGTTGTCCAGGCCGCTACCGTAACCGCCTGCGAAGCAGGCTGGGCCTGGCGTTGACGCCGGCTCACGCCCAAACGAGCGGGCTTTTTCCTTGGGAGACCAGGTAGTCATTCGCCTGGCTGAACGGCTTGCTGCCAAAGAAGCCCCGGTGCGCCGACAGCGGCGATGGATGGGGTGCTGCCAGGATGCGATGCTTGCGGACATCGATCAAGCTGCGCTTGGCTTGCGCATAGCCACCCCACAAGATAAAGACCAGGTGGTCGCGCTCGTTCGACAGGGTGTGGATGGCGCTGTCCGTCAGTTTTTCCCAGCCCTTGCCCGCATGCGAGCCCGCCTCCCTGGCGCGCACCGTCAGCACGCTGTTGAGCAGGAACACGCCTTGTTCGGCCCAGTCCGACAAATCCGTGCGGCTGCGCTGCACACCGAGATCGTTGTGCAATTCCTTGAAGATATTTTGCAGGCTGGGCTGGGGAGGATTGCCCTCTGGAATCGAGAAACACAGACCCATGGCCGCCCCCGGCGTGTGATACGGGTCTTGCCCCAGGATCACCACTTTGACATCATCGAACGGCGTCGTATCGAAAGCACGGAAGATATCCTTACCGCGCGGAAAGCATGGCCCCGCCTTGTACTCTTCCTTGACGAAGGCCGCCAGCTGCTGCCAGTACGGCTGTTCAAACTGCGGCTGCAACCGTTCTTTCCATGAGGCTTCGATGCGTACGTCCATGCTGCTCCCATCTTCCTGTTAAAACTTATTTATCGTCGTAATGATAGCGGCATGCGGCGATGTAGATGCAGCCGGCATCGGGCAGATAGACCAGGCGATGCTGGCGGTCGATGCGGCGTGACCAGAAACCCGTCAAATCGCCTTTCAGCGGTTCCGGCTTGCCCGTACCCTTGAACGGATCGGCCAGGCATGCCTGGATCAAGTCATTGATTTTTTGCAGGATTTTTATATCCGTGACTTGCCAGTACAGATAGTCTTCCCAGGCGTGATCGCTCCAGGCCAGCACGGCCGAGCTGGCTTGCTGCTTGTTTTCAGCCTTCTTGTTTTTCATGGTCCAGCAACTCCCGCAGCTTGGCCTTGCCTGCCTTGATTTGCGCCACGGAATCCATCAGCCGGCTGGCGTTCTTTGCCGAGCCCAGCAGGTACAGGGTTTCTTCGATGCTGTTGTAATCCGACAAGGACAACATCACCACGTGTTCACCATTGACGCGCGTGATCACCGTCGGCGTGTGGTCGTTGCACACGTCGTCCATCACGCTTTTCAAGCCCGCGCGGGCCTCGCTGAAAGTCAGGATATTCATGCCGTATTGTCCTTATGCAAATCCACAGGCGACTGTCGCCCGCAAATAATTGTACAGGATGTTGTACACACGCTCAATCAGGCAAAAAAAACCGCCCGGCTTGCGGCGGACGGTTCTTTTGAGGCGAAATCGGCTTAAAAATTCAGCGCCGATTCCACGCCAGCGCTATGCGCCTGTTCATCTGCATGGTAGGAGCTGCGCACCATGGCGCCGACGGCGGCGTGGGTGAAGCCCATTTTGTAGGCTTCCGCTTCGAACATCTTGAACGTATCCGGGTGCACGTAGCGGCGCACCGGCAAGTGGCTGTTCGATGGGGCCAGGTATTGGCCGATGGTCAGCATGTCGATGTCGTGCTCGCGCATGTCGCGCATCACTTGCAGGATTTCCTCGTCCGTCTCGCCCAGGCCCACCATGATGCCGGACTTGGTTTTTACGTCCGGATACATGGCCTTGAAATCTTTCAGCAGTTTCAGCGAGTGCATGTAGTCCGAACCGGGGCGCGCTTCCTTGTACAGGCGCGGCGCCGTTTCCAGGTTGTGGTTCATGACGTCAGGCAAGCCATCCTTGAACAGGTTCAAGGCTTTTTCCAGCCGGCCGCGGAAGTCGGGCACCAGCACTTCGATGCGGGTGTTCGGCGACAGGGCGCGTGTTTGCTGGATGCACTCGACGAAATGGCCGGCGCCGCCGTCGCGCAGGTCATCGCGGTCGACCGAGGTGATGACGACGTAGTTCAGGCGCAGCTTGGCGATGGTTTTCGACAGGTTCGCAGGCTCTTCCTTGTCCAGCGGATCAGGACGGCCATGGCCCACGTCGCAGAACGGGCAGCGGCGCGTGCACTTGTCGCCCATGATCATGAAGGTGGCCGTGCCCTTGCCGAAGCATTCGCCGATGTTCGGGCAGCTGGCTTCTTCGCAGACGGTGACCAGATTGTTTTCGCGCAACACGTCCTTGATTTCATAGAAACGGGTCGATGCGGAGGCAGCCTTGACGCGGATCCAGTCCGGCTTTTTCAGGCGCTCGACCTGTTCGATCGGGATGATCTTGATCGGAATGCGCGAGGTCTTGCTGGCGCCTTTTTGCTTTTCGCTCGGGTTGTAGACGGGAGCGGCGGTAGCGGCAGGAGCGTTGCTGGAAATGGTCTCAGAAGTCATGGCTGCAAGCCCTTGACGGGCATAGTTTAGTTTGTTTGCTCAGGCAACGACTGCCTGAGGCGCGCCTGCGGCGCTATTCACTTCGTGTACGTCGAGTAATACGGTCAATTCGCGGGCCAGCGCGCGCTGCACCTCAGCCAGCGGCACGTCCACGCCCATGCTGCGCATGTCCACCGTCTTCAGGCCGGAATAACCACAGGGATTAATCCAGGAAAACGGCGCCAGGTCCATCGCCACATTGAGCGACAGGCCATGGTAGGTGCAGCCGTTGCCGCGCACTTTCAAGCCCAGCGCGGCGATCTTCGCACCCTTGTCCGGCCCGCCGGCCATATAGATGCCAGGCGCGCCATCGATGCGCTCGCCTGCAAGATTATACGCCGCCAGCACATTGATGATGGCTTGCTCGATTTTATGCACGAACTGGCGCGCATACAGCTTGCCGCCCGGCTTGTTGCGGCGCAAGTCCATCAACAGGTAAATCACCACCTGGCCGGGACCGTGGAAAGTCACTTCGCCGCCGCGGTCGGTCTGCACTACCGGTACATTTTCCGCGCCAGCCAGCAAATGGCCGCGGTCGGCCGCCAGGCCCAGCGTAAACACGGGCGGGTGCTCGACGATCCACAGCTCATCGCGTGTTTCCGTGGTACGGGCATCGGTAAAGGTCCGCATGGCGGCGAAGGTCGGTTCGTAATCAACGCGACCGAGCTCGCGGATCAGCGCAGCTTCAGTGTGGGTGGTGGTCATGACAACTCTGTAGTCGGCGGCGTAGCCGTGATTATAAAGCAGGCCAGCGATTACTTCAGGGCCACAGGCGCTACGCCGCCACACACCATTATTGAATGACTAATAATTGGGCCAGTTTTTGCGCTGCATGACGCACCTGGGCCAGGCTCAGGGCCGTATAGCCGATCAGCACGGCCGGCGCCCGTTGCAGACCGTGGCAAAAGTCGCCCAGCGGCTGCAGCGCCAGCCCCGCCTGCGCCGCCTGGGCACAAAATGTCCGTTCATCGCTGCCTGGCGGCAGCCACAATATGCAATGAAAACCCGCTTGCTGGCCGGAAATCGTGTATTTGCCGGGTGCCTCGCGCTCCAGGCAGGCCAGCAGCATGTCGCGCCTTTCCTTGTAGGCAAGGCGCGCCTGGCGCAGGTGGCGCACGAAAGCGCCATCGTCCATCCAGGCGGCCAGCGCCAGCTGTTCCGTCATGCCCACCGAACGGCCCGTTAGCTGCAGGGTGCGCAGCAGCAGGGGGAGCAGGCCGGGCGGCAGCACCATGAAACCCACGCGCAAGCCCGTAAACAAAGTCTTGTTGAAGCTGCCGCAATACACCACGCGCTGGTATTGGTCCAGCGCCCTCAGCGCTGGCAGCGGGGCGCTGTGGTAATTGAATTCGCTGTCGTAATCGTCTTCCACCACCCAGGCGCCGCTATCGCTGGCCCATTCCAGCAATTCCAGGCGCCGCGTGACGGACATGGTCACGCCCAGCGGCGACTGGTGCGCCGGCGTCACATACACCAGGCTGGCGTCGACATGCCGGCGCAGGACCGCGCAATCGATACCTTCCGCATCGACGGCAATATCGGCGATCACGGCGCCGCTCATGGCAAACAGGCTGCGCGCGGCCGGGTAGCCGGGGTCTTCCAGACAGACTTTGTCGCCCGCCCGCACGATGCTGCGCGCCAATAAATCGAGTCCATGGCGGATGCCGGTAGTCACCACGATGTCTTGCGGACTGCAGCGCACGCCACGGTACTTGCCCAGGTAATCGGCGATCTGGCGGCGCAAACCCGCATCGCCGGCCGGATCGTCGCTGCACAGTTGCTCGGGCGTGGCGGCAGCCAGCGCCCGCGTCGCACTTTTGGACCAGGCCGCCATGGGGAACAGGCTGGCGTCGGCGCGCCGCGCCACGAACGGCAACCCCTCGCGCACGCCCGTATCGGACACCGGCGCCGGTTCGGAAAATGGCCCGGCCGGGGTAGCATCTTCAAATCCTGCCATGAGGAAACGTTCAGGCACCACCGCGCACACGCGGGTGCCCGAACCGGGAATGCGCGTCACATACGCTTCAGCGTGCAGGCGGTCGAACACGGCCTCGATGGTGCCGCGCGACACTTGCCAGCGTTCGGCCAGGGTGCGGCTGGACGGCAAGCGGCTGCCTGCTGGCAGCAATTTGCCCAGGATGGCAGAACGCAGCGCTTCATAAGCGCCCGTCTGTTTGCTGACGCCCTGCTGGTCCAGCCAATTGGCGGGGCGGGGCAAGTCCAGCGCCAGTGGTGATTTTCCTCGCGGCATGATGATGATCGTCCAAGTGGTCCAATGAGATTTCCCATATCCGGTGCTTCTTATTAAACCACAACCATCTTATTCTCAGCGCTCCACTGAACCTGTCTTTGTGAATACCATGCATAAACCGCTGCCCATCTGGGCCTGGACTGCCATCCTCATGCTGCTGGTGTGCCTGTCGCGCATCAGCATCGATATTTATCTGCCTTCGCTGCCCGCCATGGCCGATGCACTGCACGCCAGCGACGCGCAATTGCAATTGACCCTGAGCCTGTTCATGGCCGGCTCGGCCGCCTCGATGCTGGTCTGCGGCCCGCTGGCCGACCGCCATGGCCGCCGCCCCGTGCTGCTGGCCGGCACCATGATTTACCTGCTGGCCAGCATCGTTTGCGCCTGCGCCAGCAGCGCGCCCGTGCTGATCGCCGCGCGCGTGCTGCAAGCGTTCGGCGGCTGCAGCGGCACCATCGTCTGCAGGGTGATGGTGCGCGACCATTTTGACCCCGCCACGCAAGCGCGCATGCTGGGCCACATTTCGATGGGCATGGGTTTGTCGCCCATCGTCGCGCCCTTGCTGGGCAGCGTGCTGGAAGTGACATTGGGCTGGCGCGCCGTGTTCATGGTGCTGTGCGCGCTGGGATTGCTGTCCTTGCTGCTGATCGCCCGCTATCTGCCGGAAACCAAGCCCGCCAGCGCAGTGCTACCAGGCAATGTATTGCAGCTGTACCGCCGCCTGCTGGGCGACGCCTATTTCATGCGGTATGCGCTGGCCATCGGTTTTGTGTATTGCACCTATTTTCCGTTTATCGCGGAATCGTCGGTGCTGTTGCAAAGGAGTATGCACCTGTCGCCGGGCGCGTATGCGCTGGTGTTCGGCCTGACGGTCAGCGGCTATATGACGGGTTCAAAACTGTTCCAGACATGGGGGCCGCGCCATGGCGCCGACCGCATGCTGGGCCTGGCCGTGGCGCTCAACCTGGCGGGGGCAGCCAGCCTGCTGCTCCTTGGCAAGCTGGCGCCCTGGCACCTGGCGTCGCTGGTGGGGCCCATGATGGTGGTGATGTTGTCGGTGGGCATGGCCATCCCCGCCTGCCAGCTGGCCGTGCTGCAGCCGTATGGCGCGCAGGCAGGCAGCGCCTCGGGCCTGTTCTTCTTTATCCAGATGGCGATCACGGCCGCCTGCGGCGCACTGATCGCGGTCCTTTCCGATGGCAGCGCGCGGCCCATGCTGTGGGTCACGGCAGGCGCCAGCGCAGCCTTTGCCGGCGTCTGCCTGCTGGCACGCCCGGCGCCAACCCGTGTACTTACATGACGATCTTGACCATCGGGTGGGCCGACAGGGCCGTGTACAGGGCGTCGAGCTGTTCGCGGCTGACGGCGCGCACGGTCACGGTCAGGCCCGTGTAATTGCCTTTGCCGGAAGGACGTTCTTCCAGGCGGCCCGCATGGAAGGTCGGATCGTGGCTGATGACCAGTTCCATGATGGTCGGTGCGAAGTCGACATGCGTCGGCCCCATGACCTTGATCGGGAAATCGCTGGGGTATTCGATCAGCGACTCACTGGGGGGTATCGTTTGCATATTCATTCCAATCACGTGCGGCATTAAAAGAGAGCTGGCAAGGCGATCGCATTGCCCATGCCGATATTGTAGCCAAAATCACGCACCGGCTGCATTTGGCAGGCACTTCCGCACGGAAAGCGGGTAAAAAAAGGCCAGCCCGAAGGCTGGCCAAAGCTATTTCAAATCGGAAAAAAAGAAATAGGGTGAAACGCCGTGCTGTCTCGTCGCATCACCGCGCCAGCTTCCAGGCCGGTCGGGGCGGTCATTGCTCCGTTGCATTTTGCAATAACAACAGATTAACAAAACATACCGATGCGACAGGGCAGATTGCGACGAACGGTCGAAATCGGCGGCTGAATGTCAAAAAACGCCGCCCAGAATGCGTCTCAGCGCTCCTGCTGCGGCTGCAAACGCCCATCCTGCGGACGGCGCATTTCACGGTTTTCACGCGGGCGCTCGGTACGCGCCTCCTGGCGTGGCTCGGGCGCCTGCATGATGGCGCGCGGCGTAGGCTGAGGCTGAGGCTGAGGCTGAGGCTGAGGCTGGGCTGGCGGCTGAGGCGCTGGCTGCGGGTCGCGGCGGCGCTCACGTTCGCGCTCCCAGCGCTGCGGCGCCTCTTGCGCACGCTCGTCACGCAACTCACGCTCGCGTTCACGGCGCGGGAAAGCCATCGGATTCTGCACGGGCGGCAGGGCAGGCACGGCAGGCATTTGCGGCGCCGGCGGCGACGCCGGTACGGGCGGCGCAACCGGCACGGCAGGCGCGGGCGGCGCCGTCACGATCGGCGGACGCACCAGCGGCGGGCGCGCCATCGGTGGGCGGGGCGCCGCCGGATTCAGCACCGGCGCCGGTGCGTTGGCGCGCCAGTCGGGACGTGGCTGCTCGACCTCCAGCGCTTCCGTCTGCAGGCGGGCGGGGCGCCGGTTCCACTCGCGCGTCTCGATCTCGCGGCGCGGCATCACTTGCGGCCGCTGCCAGCCGGCAGCCGGCGGCGGCGCCGTCGTCAAAGGCATGTTGTGCAGTTGCGGCGCGGGCATGGCGACGCGGCTGCCACGCGGGACGTCCACCGTGCGGTGCGCGCCAAAACGGTCGCCCGGCAGCATGCTCATGCCGTCGCGGCGCTCACGCTCGTAAGGCAGCGGGCGGCGGCCATCGGCGATGCGGTTGATACGGCGTTCATATTCGGGCGTGACGCGGTAGCCCGGCACGTAGCGGTCGCGTGGCGAGAGCGGGTACCAGCCGATGCCGCCTTGTCCTGGCCTCCCCTCAGGCCGCTGGCCATGCGGCTGCCAGTGATTGCCGCCGACCCAGCCTACCAATGCAGGCGACCAGGGAATGCGTCCCCGCTCGCGGCCCGGCGCCCAGCACCAGCGCGATCCGACCAATACCCAGCGGCCATAATGCGAGGGGGCATAGCCCCAGGGCGCATTGTCGACCCAGGTCCAGCCCCATGGCGCGACCCAGGTCCAGCGGCCATCGCTGTACGGCGCCCAGCCCACGGGCACCGTGCGCGGCAGCCACAGCGGGCCATAATCGGCATCCTCCTGCCAGGAACCATACTGGTCCAGCTCTTCATAACCGGTAATGTCTTGCGTCACATAGCGCAAGGCGGGCGTGGCCACCGGTACCGCTTCCGGCCAGTTGTCGAAGGCCACGCGCTGCAGCGGTCCCGTGCGCACTTCATCGTCCCTCAGTTCGGCGCTCTTTCCTGCGAGCAAGGTGATGCTGGCGCTTGTACCATCCACGTCCGCCACGCCTTCGAGCACGCTGACGACGCTGGTGTCTGGCTGGCGCTCGGCATCGATGCGCACCCAGCCCGGCTGCGCCAGGGTGATCCTGGCCTGCCGTGTCGTCAGTTCGAAGCCACGCACGGCATCGGGGTTACGCACGCGCACGCTGACGCTGCCATAACTGAGGTGCAATTTGAAATTGTCGTCATCGAGCTGGTTCACTTCCAGTTCGGAATCGCCGTCGAGACGCACGGCCACGGCGCCCAGGCGAAATTCCGCCTGGGCGCCACGCAGGGTGCTCAACTGGCTATCGGTGGTCACGGGCCAGTTCAGCAAGGCGTTTTGCGCTTCGCCATCGCCGGTGCGCACCAGCACTTGTCCCTCGACCGTGGAAATGCGGCCCACGCGGGAGGGCGGATCATCGGCCAGCGCCAGGCTCATCACCGACGACAGGGCAAGCGCGCACAAGGTTTTCAACAAGATCGGACGCATGGCAGCGCTCCAGGCAGGATTATCGGATGACAGATAAGCATTACAGCGCGATCAACATCGCGCCACAAGCAGGCTTACAAATGTTTGCAAATCTGGCAATGCACGATGTGCACCGCCGGAACAAACTCAATTTGTCACGTGAGCGCCCCGTTTGACGAAAAACAGCGCCGTACCCACCGCCATCAGCAAGCCGCCAAAGAAACGGTTCTGCTTTTTGACTGCCTTGGCGTCGCGGAAAAAACGCTGCATCGAGGATGCCAAAAAGGCGTAGCTATGCATGACGATCAAGTCGATGCTGCACATGGTGACGGCCAGTATCAACAATTGCGGCAGTACGGGCGCACCGGCGCTGATGAACTGCGGCAAGACCGCCACCATGAAGATGATGCCTTTCGGATTCGTCACATTCGTCAAAAACCCCGTCAGCACGCGCCGGCCACCCGATGGCAGCGCCGCCTGCGCATGCAGGTCGCCCGTCACGGCCACCTTGGCGCGCCATTGCGACAGGCCCAGATAAATCAGGTACAGCGCACCCACCGTCTTGACGATATTGAAGGCCACTTCCGAGGCCAGCAGCAGGGAGCCGACACCGGCGCCCGCAATGAACAGCACCACCAGCAAGCCCATCTGCAGACCCAGGATGGTGGCGCTGGTTTTTTTCACGCCATACGACAAGCCGTGCGACATCGACAGCACGGCGCCGGAGCCGGGCGAAACGGCGATGATGGAGGCGGCGATGACAAAGGTGATCCAGGTGGCAAAGCTCATGCTGATTCCAAAAAGATAATGACGAACAGCAATTTTACTCCGCTACGTGCGCGGCTGCCGGCCATCCCTGGGGTAAGATCGTTTCCAGGCTTTCTCTTGCAGTACAACCAAGAATAACATGATGAAAAACAACACTTTCCAGATATTATTGTTTTCCTTTGGCAACATGGGAGCGCGCTGAGATGGCCGGCGGCAGCCTGTTGGCCTTGCTCGACGACATCGCCAGCGTACTCGATGACGTTGCCCTGATGACCAAGGTAGCGGCCAAGAAAACCGCCGGCGTGCTGGGCGACGACCTGGCGCTGAACGCGCAGCAAGTGTCCGGCGTGCGCGCCGAGCGCGAATTGCCGGTGGTGTGGGCGGTGGCCGTCGGTTCGCTGAAAAACAAGGCGATCCTGGTGCCTGCCGCGCTGGCCATCAGCGCGCTGGCGCCCTGGGCCATCACGCCGCTGCTAATGATCGGTGGCGCCTACCTGTGCTTCGAAGGCTTCGAGAAAATCGCCCACAACTATTTGCATCCCGGCGACAACCGCAAGGCAGAATTGGCACAGGCGGCGCGCAATCCGCAGGTGGACCTGGTGGCGCTGGAAAAGGACAAGATCAAGGGCGCCATCCGCACCGATTTCATCCTGTCAGCGGAAATCATCGTGATCGCGCTGGGCACGGTGGCAAGCGCCAGCTTCGCCGAGCAGGTGGCGGTGGTGGCCGGCATCGCCGTGATCATGACGGTGGGCGTGTATGGCCTGGTAGCGGGCATTGTCAAGCTCGACGACGCAGGTTTTTATCTGTCTGCGCGCCAGGGCGCAGGCAAGCTGATGAATGGTGTGCGCGGCCTCGGCCGCCTGCTGGTATCGGCCGCGCCCAAGCTAATGAAGCTGCTTTCCGTGGTGGGTACGGTGGCCATGTTCATGGTCGGTGGCGGCATCCTCACGCATGGTTGGCCCTGGGCCAGCGCCATGCTGCACCAGGCAGAAGTAGCGGTCGCCAGCGTGGCCGTGATCGGGCCTGCGCTGGCGGTGGTCACGCCCAGCCTGCTCAACGCCATCGCTGGTGTGATCGCGGGTGCGCTGGTGCTGGCCGGTGTGACGGCTGGCTCGGCTTTGTTGCGCAAGATCACAGCGCGTCAGTAAGCTTGGTCACTAAGCTTGCTGAACACCGTCTGCATTCACTGTAGTCAGCTTATACCGTTTTTATCAAGCGGCTATTGAGAGCGATGAAATCCACATTCTCTTCATGGTCAAAATCTTCAATGACATCTTGAAGGTGCATATGTTCCACGCCATTCGTTGACATCGCAGATGCAGCACTGATAAGAAAAACACCAAGATTTCTGATTGTCTCTGGATCAGCAAGGATGGAAACCTCGTCCAGCTGGATATTTTTATCACTGCCGACAGCGGTTCCGTGAACGGTAAATGTAGTGAGTCTTTTCATAGATTGAAACCTTGCTTTCGACTTCCTGCGCCAGGCGACGCTGGCGTATCTGCTGCACGACAAGTTCGACCAACGCGTCGTGCTTACAGGATGTCGATTGGAAAAATAAATAAGTAATCTGGAACTATAAGCGGAAACCCGGCCAACCATCCGCCATGTAGTCATCGCAGGCTGCAGCAAATTAGCCAGGCCAATTTTAAGGATTTTGATCTACATCAATAAATTTGGCAGGTCGACTCCTTACACTGATCCCCGTTCTTGCAATCATGCAAGCTTTACTTCTTTAACCGATCAGGAAGCCGCGACCATGCGCCAAAATTTGCCAGTGACTAACCGTGAAGTCCCCGTGCTGGAGGACCAGGCCATCGTGTCGAAAACGGATATGAACGGCAATATCGTGTATGTGAATCCCTATTTCAGCCAGGTCAGCGGTTTCAGCGAGGCGGAGCTGCTCGGTTCGCCGCAAAACATCGTACGCCACCCGGACATGCCGGCCGAAGCCTTCGCCGACCTGTGGGCCTCGCTCCAGGCGGGCACGCCATGGACCGGCCTGGTCAAGAACCGCTGCAAGAACGGCGATTTCTACTGGGTGCGCGCCAACGTTACGCCGATCCGCGAAGCGGGCAAGACCATCGGCTATATGTCGGTGCGCGTCACGGCCGACAAGGACCAGGTCAAAGTGGCGGAGGAAGCCTACGCGGCCATCCGCAGCAAGCAGGGTGGCAAGATCCTGATCAAGAATGGCCAGATCGTGCGCCCCGGCCTGGCGCACCTGGTGCACAAGCTCACGCATATGTCGCTTAATCTGCGCATCTGGATGGCGACCTCCATCGTCAACTGTTTGCAATTGCTGGTGTGCATCATCAGCCTGTTTGCCAGCGGCGGCAAGGTCACTAATTACGCCATCTTCGGCGCCACCCTGTTCGGTTTCCTGATCAACGTCTTCCTCTGGTACACCTTGCGCAGCTCGGTGCTGCAGCCGCTGGGCAAGGCCTTGAATGGTGCGCGGGCGATCGCCGCCGGCGACTTGTCGGGCAGTTTTGAAACGGAAAGCACCGATGAAGTGGGGCAATTGCTGCGCGCGCTGCAACAGATGAACAGCAATCTGATCGCCACCATCCGCGACGTGCGCATCAATGTGGAAACCATGGCCGTGGCGACCAAGCAAATTGCCGTCGGCAATATGGACTTGTCGGGCCGCACCGAATCGCAGGCGGCCAGCCTGGAAGAAACGGCGTCGAGTATCGAGGAATTCTCATCGACCGTAAAACAGAATGCGGACAATTCCGTGCAAGCGAATGAACTGGCGCTGGCGGCATCAAAAGTGGCGGTGCAGGGCGGTGAAATCGTCGCCGACGTGATCACCACCATGGATGAAATCAACACCTCGTCGAAGAAGATTGTCGACATCATCGGCCTGATCGAAGGTATCGCCTTCCAGACCAATATCCTGGCCCTGAACGCAGCCGTGGAAGCGGCGCGCGCCGGTGAACAAGGCAAGGGGTTTGCGGTGGTGGCCGGCGAAGTGCGCAACCTGGCGCAACGCTCCTCGCTGGCTGCCAAAGACATCAAACAGCTGATCAATATTTCCGTCGGCAAGGTGAGCGCCGGCATGCAGCAGGTGAACCGCGCCGGCGCCACCATGGAGCAAGTGGTCAGCTCGGTGCAGCAAGTGACTACCATCATGCAGGAAATTTCGATCGCCTCGCGCGAACAAAGCATCGGCGTGGACCAGGTCAACCAGGCCATCGCCCATATGGACCAGGTGACGCAGCAAAACGCGGCCCTGGTGGAGGAAGCGGCAGCGGCAGCCACCCGCCTGGCCGAAGAAGCGGCCAGCCTGTCGCAAGCCGTCAGCCTGTTTAACTTCGGCAAGATGCCACCGCCGCGCCGTGTGGCCATCGTGGGCGCGGCCGCCAATACGGCCAAACCGGCCGCCCTGAAACGCCTGGCCGCCTGATACTTTTCAAGAAGCACACTATGCCTACACTACTCAACAACGCTAGCGCCGAACCGGACGCGGTGGTCGAATTCGACCCTGTCATCATCGGCAAGATGAGCCAGTCCGGCCCCCGCTACACGTCTTACCCGACCGCCGACCGTTTTACTGCAGAATTCGGTTACGGCAATTTCCTCGAAGCACTGGCCGCGCTGCGCATGCGCGGCGGGCGCCGCCCGCTGTCGCTGTACGTGCACGTGCCGTTTTGCGACACCCTGTGCTACTACTGCGCCTGCAACAAGATCATCACCAAGGACCGCAGCAAGGCGGCTACTTACCTCAGTTATCTGAAGCAGGAAATCGCCATGCAAGCCAGGTTGTTCGCTGGCATGAACCAGATTGAACAACTGCATTTCGGCGGCGGCACGCCCACCTATCTGAGTGAAAAACAGATGGATGAATTGATGGCCCATCTGCGCCAGCATTTCGACTTTGCTTCTGACGAAGACGGCGAATATTCGATCGAAATCGATCCGCGCACGGTCACGCGCGAACGCGTGTTTTCGCTGCGCGCGCAAGGTTTCAACCGCATCAGCCTGGGTGTGCAGGATTTCGACGATGACGTGCAAAAAGCCGTCAACCGCATCCAGCCCGAAGCGGAAACGGTGGCCATCATGCAGGCTGCGCGCGACGCCGGCTTCCGCTCGATCAGCATCGACCTGATCTACGGCTTGCCGAAACAAAACCTGGAGACGATGACGGCAACCCTGCGCAAGGTGATCGCCGCCAGCCCCGACCGCATCGCCCTGTACCATTACGCGCACATGCCGCATCTGTTCAAGCCGCAGCGCCGCATCCTGGACGCGGATATGCCCGACAGCACCACCAAGCTGGCGATGCTGGGCCTGTGCATTGCGCGCCTGACGGCGGCCGGCTACGTGTATATCGGCATGGACCATTTCGCCAAACCTACCGATGAACTGGCGATTGCCCAGCGCCAGGGCCGGCTGCACCGCAATTTCCAGGGCTATTCCACGCGCGCCGAAGCGGACCTGATCGCCTGCGGCGTGTCGGCCATCAGCTCGGTGGGCGCCGTGTACAGCCAGAATGAAAAGACCTTGGACGCGTATTACGAAAAGCTCGATGAAGGCATGCTGCCGATCGCGCGCGGCATCAAGCTCGATACGGACGATGTCTTGCGCCGCATCATCATCCAGATGCTGATGTGCAACTTCGAATTGTCGATCAGCTCCATCGAGCAAGCGCACCCGGTGCAATTCCGCCGCTATTTCGCTACCGAACTGGAACAGCTGCGCGTGCTGGCCCACGATGGCTTGCTAGTGATCGAAGACGACTGGCTGACGGTGACGCCGAAAGGGCGTTTATTGATACGCAATATCTGCATGGTATTCGACCGCCACCTGGCGCAGGCGCGCGCCGCTGCCATGCCGGATGCGCCGCAACCGCTGCGCTACTCGAAGACGGTATAACGCCCAGGCATGAACGCGCTCCTGCCACTATTTTTGGTCGGCCTGGCCGGCAGCGTGCACTGCATCGGCATGTGCGGCGGCATCGTGGGTGCGCTATCGGTCAGCACCTCCGCACCGGCACGCCCCGTGATCGCCATCGCCGTGGCCCGCCCACAATTCCAGACCAATGCTCTGCGCGTGATCGCCTACAACGGCGGGCGCATCGCCAGCTATATGCTAGCAGGCGCCATCGCCGGTAGCGTGGCCGGTGCCGGCATGTTGCGCATTGCCAGCCTGCAAGTGGCTGGCTACTGGCTGGCCAACGCCATGTTGATCGCGCTGGGACTGTACCTGATGAATGCCTGGTCGGGCCTGGCGCGGCTGGAATCGCTGGGCAATGTGTTGTGGCGCCGCGTGCGGCCCGTATTGAAACACGTGATGCCGATGGATACGCCCATCAAGGCGCTGGCCGTGGGCGGCTTATGGGGCTGGGTGCCGTGCGGCATGGTGTATAGCGCCTTGCTCACTGCCATGCTGCAGGGTTCCGCCCTGCATGGCGCGGCCGCCATGGCCGCCTTCGGCCTCGGTACCTTGCCCACCGTGTTTGGCATGGGCCTGCTGGGCGCCCGTTTGCGTTCGCGGATGCAGCATCGCCACGCACGCCTGGCGGCTGGCCTGCTGGTGCTGAGCTTTGGGCTGCTGGGCTTGCTACGCGCCGCCAACGGGGTCTCGCTGGGCTGGCTCGATGCACTGTGCGTGACGGGCCACGGATGAACGCCGTTTTGCAATCTGCCAGCTGCTTCCATTGCGGCTTGCCTGTGCCCTCCGGTGCGTACTGGAACGTCGTCATAGACGATGTACCACGCGCCATGTGCTGCCCCGGTTGCGAGGCGGTGGCGCAAACCATCGTCGATATCGGTCAAAGCAGCTATTACCGCGAACGCGCTGAATACGCCGTCAACGCGAGCGAGACCGCCATGCTGCCGCCCGAACTGCGCTTGTACAGCAATGACGATGCGCAATTCACGCGCGATGCCGACAGCTGTGAAGCGACTTTATCCGTGGTAGGCATACGCTGCGCCGCCTGCGTCTGGCTGATCGAGCGCCAGTTGCTGCGCCTGCCCGGCGTGCAGGCAGCCAGCTTGAACGTGGCGACGGAACGCCTGTACGTGCGCTGGAGCAAGCAACAATGCACGCCCGGCGATATCCTGCAAGCCGTGCGCCAGGTCGGCTACACGGCGTATCCGTATGACGCCGTGCGCCATGGTCAGCAATTGCAACAAGCCAGCAAGACTCTGGGCCGCCAGTTATTCGTGGCGGGCCTGTCGATGATGCAAGTGATGATGTACGTGGCGCCCGCCTACCTGGCCGAAGAGGGCACGCTGGACGACAATATGGCGAGCCTGATGCGCTGGGCCAGTTTGCTGCTGACCTTGCCCGCCATCTGTTATTCCGCCATGCCGTTTTTCCAGGGCGCCTGGTCCAGCCTGCGCGCCCGCACCCTGGGCATGGACGTGCCCGTCACACTGGGTATCCTGGCGGCCTTTTTCGGCAGCGTGGTGGCCACTTTTACAGGGCAGGGCGAAGTGTATTTCGACTCGGCTACGATGTTCATTTTTCTCTTGCTGTGCAGCCGGTATTTCGAGCTGCAGGCGCGCCGCAAGGCAGCCTCCGCGCTGGAACATTTGCAGCACGCCTTGCCCGCTTCCGCCTCGCTGATGGCCAGCTTTCCCGCCAGCCGGACCGCCACGCTGGTGCCGGCCGGCAGCCTGGCCGTGGGCGACATCATCCTCGTCAAACCCGGTGAAGCGATTGCGGCCGACAGTGTCATCGTGGAAGGCAGCAGCGCGCTCGATTTGTCCTTGCTGACGGGCGAAAGCGCGGCGCAACGCAGGAAGGCGGGCGAGCGGGTGCCGGGCGGCGCCATCAACGCCAGTGCTGCGCTCATTTTGCGCGTGCTCAAACCGGCGCGCGACAGCACCTTGTCCGACTTGTTGAAACTGATCGAGCGGGCTGGCAGCGGCAAGCCGCAAATTGCCTTGTGGGCCGACAAGGTGGCGGCCTGGTTCGTGCTGGGCCTGCTGCTGTTTGCTGTTGCCGTGTTTGTCTTCTGGCACTGGCATGATCCGGCGCAAGCCTGGCCGGTGGCGATTGCCGTGCTGGTCGTGTCGTGCCCGTGCGCCTTGTCGCTGGCCACGCCGACGGCACTGGCGGCCGCTACCGACAGCCTGCTGCGGCGCGGCGTGCTGATCGTCCAGCCCCACGTGCTGGAAACCCTGCACAGGTGCACCCATATCGTGTTCGACAAGACGGGCACCCTGACTATGGGCCGGCCCGTGCTGCAGCAGATCGAGGCACTGGACGACATCACAGAGAACGCGTGCCTGCAACTGGCCGCCGCACTGGAAGCAGGCAGCGCCCATCCGCTGGCGCAAGCAATCCTGGACGCCGCCGGCGCGCCGCTTTGCCATGCCGAACATCTGCAGGAAGTACAGGGGCAGGGACTCGAAGGCGTGGTCGATGGCGTACGCTACCGGCTGGGCAATGCAGCTTTTGTCGCCGCCATCGCGGGCCCGCCGCTGGGCGACACGGCCATCGGCGTGCAGGGCATGACGCCGCTGTATCTGGGTGTGCAAGGGCAGTGGCTGGCGCGTTTCCTGCTGAGCGATGCCTTGCGCCCAGAAGCGCAGGAAGTCATTGCGTATTTTCACCGGCGCGGCAAGCAGGTAGTGCTGCTCAGCGGCGACCAGGAAGCGCTGACGCAAGGCGTGGCGGCCGAACTGGGTATCGCCGTGGCATGCGGCGAATGCCTGCCCGATGAAAAACTCGATTTCGTGCTGCAGTTGCAGGCGCAAGGCGCGGTGGTGGCGATGGTGGGCGACGGCATCAACGATGCGGCCGTGCTGAGCGCGGCCGACGTGTCGTTCGCCATGGGGAGCGGCGCCGCGCTGGCGCAGGCGCATGCCGATGCGGTGCTGCTGTCGCCGCAATTGCGCCCGGTGCTCGATACGGCGAAAACAGCCGCGCGCAGCATGTCCATCATCCGCCAGAACCTGGGCTGGGCGACTTTGTACAACGTCACCGCGATTCCCGCCGCTGCCCTGGGCTTTTTAAATCCCTGGCTGTCCGGCGTGGGCATGGCGGCCAGTTCGGCCGTCGTGATCGCCAACGCCCTGCGCCTGCGGAAAAGTTAAACCATGGAAGCACTTTACCTCCTGATTCCCCTCAGCATCATCGTCGTCTTTATCGCGCTGTGGGTGTTTTTTACGGCGTCGGATAGCGGCCAGTTCGACGACCTGGTGGGACCCGGTTTGCGTCTGTTGCAGGACGACGATACGAGTGTCACGCCACCGCCGGAAAACCCGCGCGACTGACTGCTGCTGCAGCAATCTTGGCCGGCTTTTTTACCTGGATCACGTTTCACTGCATGCCGGTTCGATACGCTTGTTCCATCTGGAGAATTTTGATCCACATCAAAGTTTTTTGACAGTTAAACAATTACTCTCTGGCCATCATCATAGATCGTCATTCCGGGAGAGCATTTGTGGATCAATCGCTGAACTATAACTACAAGATCGTGAAGCAATTTGCGATTGCGACTGTGGTTTGGGGCATCATCGGCATGCTGGTTGGCGTCATCATCGCCGCCCAGCTGGCGTGGCCTGCCCTGAACCTCGACATACCATGGCTGACCTATGGACGGCTGCGGCCGCTGCACACGAATGCGGTGATTTTTGCCTTCGGTATCTGCGGCCTGTTCGCCACCTCGTACTACGTGGTGCAGCGCACTTGCCAGGTGCGCCTGTTTTCCGACAAGCTGGCCGCGTTCACCTTCTGGGGCTGGCAAGCGGTGATTTTGTCGGCCGTCGTCACCCTGCCGATGGGCCTGACGCGCGGCAAGGAATACGCGGAACTGGAATGGCCGATTGCCATCCTGATCGCCGTCGTCTGGATCGCCTACGCCATCGTGTTTTTCGGCACCTTGATCAAGCGCAAGGTAAAGCATATCTATGTCGCCAACTGGTTTTTTGGCGCCTACATCCTGGCCGTGACGATCTTGCACGTGGTCAATGGCGCCGTGATGCCGGCCTCGGCCGGTAAATCGTATTCTGCCTACAGCGGCGTGCAAGACGCGATGATACAGTGGTGGTACGGGCATAACGCGGTGGGCTTCATCCTGACGGCCGGCTACCTGGGCATGGTGTATTACTTCATCCCGAAACAGGCCGAGCGCCCCGTGTACTCCTACCGCCTGTCCATCGTCCACTTCTGGGCGCTGATCTTCACCTATATGTGGGCCGGCCCGCACCATCTGCACTACACGGCCTTGCCGGACTGGACCCAGTCGATCGGCATGGTGTTCTCCCTGGTATTGCTGGCGCCCTCGTGGGGCGGCATGATCAACGGCATCATGACCTTGTCCGGCGCCTGGCACAAGCTGCGCACCGACCCGATTTTGAAATTCATGATCGTCTCCTTGTCGTTCTACGGCATCGCCACCTTCGAAGGTCCGATGATGTCGATCAAGACCATCAATTCCCTGTCGCACTACACCGACTGGACCGTGGCCCACGTGCATGGCGGCGCTTTGGGCTGGGTAGGTTTCATCACCATGGGTTCGATTTATTATTTGCTGCCACGCCTGGCGGGCAGCACCAAAATGTATAGCACCCGCCTGGTCGACATGCATTTCTGGGTGGCCACCATCGGTATCGTGCTGTACATCGCCGCGATGTGGATCGCCGGCGTGATGCAAGGCTTGATGTGGCGCGCCGTCAACCCGGACGGCACCCTGACCTATACCTTCGTCGAGAGCGTGAAAGCGACCTATCCCTACTACGTGGTGCGCGTGGCCGGCGGCCTGCTGTATCTGTCGGGCATGTGCATCATGGGCTACAACACCTACATGACCTTGCGCGGCAGCAAATTGCCCGTCGCCCGCATCCCCGAACTGAACGCGGCGCACGCCTGACAGGAGCATCAGACAAATGAAATTTTCACACGCATGGATTGAAAGAAACCCCTGGCTGCTGATCGCCCTGGTCACCCTGGTGATCAGTGTCGGCGGCGCCGTCGAGATCGTTCCCCTGTTCTTCCAGAAGAGCACCACGGAACCGGTCGCCGGCCTGAAACCGTACTCGCCGCTGCGCCTGGCCGGACGCGACATCTACGTGCGCGAAGGCTGCTACAACTGCCACTCGCAGATGGTGCGGCCGCTGCGCGCGGAAACGGAACGCTATGGCCATTATTCGGTCGCCGGCGAGTTCGTCTACGACCGGCCGTTCCAGTGGGGTTCCAAGCGCACCGGGCCCGACCTGGCGCGCGTGGGCGGCCGCTACAGCGATGAATGGCACCGCACGCACTTGAACAACCCGCGCGACGTGGTGCCCGAATCGAACATGCCGTCTTACCCCTGGCTGGCGAAAACCAAGCTGGTGCCCGACGAGATCATGCCGAAGATGCGCGCGCTGCGCCGCCTCGGTGATCCGTACAGCGATGCAGAGATCACCGCCGCGCCGGAACAGCTGAAAGACAAGACGGAAGAAGACGCCCTGGTGGCCTATCTGCAAGGCCTCGGTACATTAATCAAAACAAGGAATTAGCATGGCAATCGATAACTTGTTCGACAGCGCCAGCAGCGTCATGACGGTGGTGTCCTTTACGACGTTCGTGGGCATCCTGTGGTGGACCTTCAGCCGCAGCAAGAGCGATATCGAGGCGGCGGCGCAGCTGCCCTTCGATGACGAGATCCTCGACCAGCCGGCCCCAGTGACAGCAGAGGAGCGGACCCATGTCTGACTTTACCAGTGAGTTCTGGAATATCTACATCATCGTGCTGTCCCTGCTGGGCATCATCGGCTGCGGCGTGCTGCTGTACTCGCAATCGAAGATCAAGGTGGCGCCCGGCGCCCCTGCCGACGGCACTACCGGCCACGTGTGGGACGATGATCTGAAGGAATTGAACACGCCGATGCCGCGCTGGTGGATGTGGCTGTTCTACATCACCATTGTCTTCGCGCTGGCCTATCTGTTCCTGTATCCTGGCCTGGGCACCTATGCCGGCAAGCTGGGCTGGAAATCCTCGGGCCAGTACGAAGAAGAACTGAAAAAAGCGCAAATCGATTACGGCCCGCTGTTCAACAAGTACCTGCGCCAGGACTTGAAAACGGTGGCGGCCGATCCGCAGGCGCTGGCCATTGGCCAGCGGCTGTTCCTGACCTACTGCGCGCAATGCCACGGCTCGGATGCGCGCGGCAACAAGGGTTTTCCCAACCTGACCGACAGGGACTGGCTGTACGGCGGCGAGCCGGACGTCATCAAGACCACCATCCTGCACGGCCGCAACGGGCAGATGCCGCCCATGGGTGCAGCGCTGGGGTCGGAAGCCGATATCGAGAACGTGGCCCACTATGTGCTGAGCCTGTCCGGTTCCACCGCAGACCCGATCAAGTCGGTGCTGGGCAAGGCCAAGTTCGGCGCCTGCATGGCCTGCCATGGCGCGGACGGCAAGGGTAACCAGCAGTTGGGTGCACCCAACCTGACGGACAAGATCTGGCTGTATGGCGGCAGCGCCGACACCATCATGGAAACCATCCGCAAGGGGCGTAACAACACCATGCCCGCCTTCGGTGAATTCCTCGGTGAATCGAAAGTGCATGTGCTGTCGGCCTATGTGTGGAGCTTGTCGAATCCCCAGCCAGCTGCAAAATAATGTCCGAACCTCAAGTCATCCAGATGTACGCGGCCCGCGAGCAGATCTACCCTCGCGAGGCCAAAGGACGCTACGCCACCTGGCGCTGGGTTTGCCTGTGGCTGACCCAGCTGGCGTTCTACGGCTTGCCGTGGCTGAGCTGGAACGGCAGGCAAGCGCTGCTGTTCGACTTGACCACGCGCAAGTTCTACATTTTCGGCGTGGTGCTGTGGCCGCAGGATTTTATCTACCTGGCGGCCCTGCTGATCATCTGCGCCTATCTTTTATTCCTTGTCACGGCCATCGCCGGCAGGGTCTGGTGCGGCTTCGCCTGCCCGCAAACCGTGTACACGGAAATCTTCATGTGGGTCGAACGCAAGATCGAAGGCACGCGCAGCGCGCGCATGGCGCTCGACCGGCAAGGCCCGTCCTTGCGCAAGACGGCCAAGAAAACCGCCAAGCATATGGCCTGGGGCGCCATCGCCCTGTGGACAGGTTTTACCTTTGTCGGCTACTTCACGCCGATACAGGAATTGGCGCATGAAGTACGCACGCTCAACTTCGGTCCCTGGGAATGGTTCTGGGTCTTGTTCTACAGCCTGGCCACCTATGGCAATGCAGGCTGGCTGCGCGAACAGGTGTGCAAATACATGTGCCCATATGCGCGTTTCCAGAGCGCCATGTTCGACCAGGATACCCTGATCGTCAGCTACGATGCGAAACGCGGCGAACCACGTGGTGCGCTGAACAAGAAAACCGCCAGTGGCGACGCCCAGCTGGGCGCCTGCATCGATTGCAGCCTGTGCGTGCAGGTGTGTCCGACCGGCATCGATATCCGCAAGGGCTTGCAATATGAATGCATCGGCTGCGCCGCTTGCGTGGACGCCTGCAACAGCGTGATGGACAAGATCAGGCGCCCGCGCGGACTGGTGCGCTACAGCACGGACCATGCACTGGCCAACAACTTTGATGCACGACAAATACGCCGCCGCGCCATGCGCCCGCGCGTGCTGGTCTACACCGCCATCCTGGCCCTGATCACCATCGCCGTCGGCAGTTCCTTGCTCTTGCGCACGCCGTTGAAACTGGACGTGATCCGCGACCGCGGTTCGCTGGGGCGCGAAGTGGAAGACGGCATGATCGAAAACGTGTATCGCCTGCAAATCATGAATACGTCGGAACAGCGCCAGACCTACCGCATCACGGTCGATGGCTTGCCCGGCTTGACCCTGCTCACGCGCGATGAAGTAACCGTCGAGCCGACGGAAACGCTGGCCTGGCCGATCCGCCTGCGCGCGCCGCACGGCGTGGGGGACAAAGGCTCGAACAAAATCGGCATTGCATTGACTTCGCTCGACGACGCCTCGCTGCATGTCCATGAAAAAGCGGTGTTTTTTGTACCGCGCTAAAGAAAAGGAAAAACCATGTCCCATCCCTCGCCGCTACAGGCGCCCGTCGCTCCCTGGTATAAGCACCGCTGGCCCTGGCTGCTGATGGTGGGCCCTGGATTGTCCGTCATCGTCGGCAGTGTCATGGGCTATATCGCCTTTACGCAACCCGACGCGCTGGTGGTGGGCGATTATTACAAGCAGGGCAAGGCCATCAACCAGGACTTGCGGCGCGATACAGTCGCCAGCAACCTGGCCATGGACACCCGCCTGGCCTATGACGTGGCGCAAGGCCGGCTGACGGGTTCCGTGCACAGCTTCGGCAAGGCTTACCAGGCGCCGCTGCAGCTGCACCTGGCGCACGCCACCTTGCCGGAAAAAGATATCCGGCTGCTGGTGCAGCCCGATGCACAGGGGAATTTTTCGGTAGCGTTGCCGATGCTGGAACGCAGCCGCTGGCAAGTGCTGGTGGAGAACGACAAGCGCGAGTGGCGCTTGTCGGGGATCTGGAGCTGGCCGGTGCAGCGCGCGATTACCCTGCGCGCCGACGAAGAGCTGTAAAACCTATTTGCAGTTGTCGGTACCGGCCGTAATGGCTTTCAACTTTGCTGGCTGCAAGATCTCGATCTCGCGGTTCGACACGCGCAGCCAGCCTTCCTTCTTGAATTTCGACAGCAGACGGCTGACGCTTTCGATGGTCAGCCCCAGGTAGTTGCCGATCTCTTCGCGCGACATGCGCAGCTGGAAATTGCTGCCCGAATAACCGCGCGCTTCGTAGCGCGAGGCCAGGTTGACGATGAAGGCGGCAAACCGCTGCGTGGCCTGCATATTACCCAACAACAACATCACGCTTTGCTCACGCGTGATTTCCTGGCTCATCATGCGGTGAAAATGGCGCAGCAGGGTCGGCATGTTTCCCAGCAATTGTTCCAGGCTGGAAAACGGGATTTCACACACTTCGCTGTCTTCCAGCGCCACCGCGTTGCAATGGTGGCGGTCGGCGCTGATGGCGTCCATGCCCAGCAGTTCCCCGGCCATCTGGAATCCCGTCACCTGCTCTTCGCCACCCGGATTGATCTGGTACGTCTTGAAGTGCCCCAGGCGTATTGCATACAGATTCTGGAATGCATCGCCGATGCGGAACAGCGAAGCGCCACGGGGCACCTTGCGGCGGCGGCCGATGATCTGGTCCAGGCGGTCCATGTCGCCCACATCCAGGCCCATCGGCAAACACAGCTGGTGCATGCTGCACGTCGAGCAGCGCGCGCGCAACGCCTCCACGGAAACCACGGGTGGAATAGGCGAAAGTAGCGCTTCAGTCATGTCTGTACCTTTTAGAAAAATGCAACATCAAGTTTACTGCATAGTACGTTGCCATGCGACAATTTCAGCGAAAAACAGTACAAATAGCGACATCCATCCTTTAATTATATGGCAACATCGTGGAACCTCGCTATAGCGCCGTACTCGCCAGCACCGCAATGCGAAAAGGCACAGGCTGATTGCTTGCCAAGCCAGGGTATTGATAGGAAAATAAATCATGAAACCTCTCGGCATCAAAGCAAAAGTCGCCCTGGCCACCAGCCTGACCTCGATCGCCATGATCGCCCTGGTCACCATGATCCAGGTGCAGCGCATGCGCGACGACTTCACCACCGTGCTGCTGAGCCAGCAAGCGGCGCTGGTCGCGCGCACGGCGGAGGAACTCGACGACAAGCTGCAGATGTTGCTCGACATCATCTCCCAGACGGCGCAGCACCAGCCCCCCGAACTGATGCAGAACGCCGGCCAGTTGCGCACCTACTATGAACAACGGGCCGTGCTGGCCCTGTTTGACGATGTGCTGGTGCTGGACAAGCAGGGCAAGGTGGTGGCCGACGTGCCCCAGGTTCCAGCGCGCAATGGCATCGATGTGACCGACCGCGACTACTTCAAGACGGTGATGCGCACGCGCCGCGCCATGATCACCGAGCCCATGCTGGGCAAGACCAGCCACCTGCCCATCGTGCAAATGGTCGCTCCCGTGCTCGATGGCCAGGGCGAGGTAGTGGGCATCGTGATCGGCGTCTTGCGCCTGTACAAGGACAATCTGCTGGGCCATCTGCGCCAGGCCAAGGTCGGCAAGAATGGCTATTATTTTGTCCTCACGCGCGACCCCGTGCCCCTGTATGTGCTGCACCCGGACACCAGCCGCCTGCTGCAGCCCCGTTCGCCAAACGCCAATCTGGCCACCACGCAATTGCTCAAGCAGGACGGCGAGGGCAGCATGATCAGCACCAATAGCCAGGGCGTGACGGCCGTCAACAGTTTCCAGCGCCTGAAATCGGTCAACTGGCTGCTGGCTGCCTCCTTGCCCGTCGATGACGCCTTCGAACCGTTCGACGGCGTGCTGTACCGGCTGGTGCTGTGGAGTATCTTCGCCTCGCTGCTGGCCGCCCTGGTGCTGGGCTGGGTAACCGTGCGTTTGCTGTCGCCGCTGGTGCGCCTGCGCGACACCTTGCTGGCCCTGCGCGTCAGCGGCAGCCGCTTTACGCCCATCCCGGTGCAGCAGCGCGACGAAATCGGCGAACTGACCGACGCCTTCAATGGCTTGATGAGCGAGCGCGAACGGCTGCAGCAGGAAGTCGAGGTGCGCGCCGGCGAGCTGGAACAGGAGCGCGACCGGGCCGAAGCGGCCAACCGCGCGAAGAGCGATTTCGTGGCCAATATGAGCCATGAAATCCGCACGCCCCTGAATGCCGTGCTGGGCATGGTGTATTTGCTGGGCAATACCCGGCTCGACACGGAACAGCGCAAATACCTGACCATGGTGCGCGTGGCGGGCCAGTCGCTGCTGGGCATCCTGAACGACGTGCTCGATTTCTCGAAGATCGAGGCGCGCCGCATGGACTTGTCGCCGATCGAATTCGACCTCGATGAGCTGATGAATACCCTGGCCACCACCATGACCATGAATGCCGGCGAAAAGGAGCTGGAACTGGCGATCGCCGTCGAACCGGACGTGCCGCGCCGCCTGGTGGGCGACGCCCAGCGGCTGCAGCAAATCCTCGTCAACCTGGCGGGCAACGCCATCAAATTTACGGAAAGCGGCGAAGTGGTGGTGGCCGTCAGCCTGGCGCAGGACGAACCGGGCCAGCAAAACCGTTCATGGCTGCGCTTCGAAGTGCGCGACACGGGCATCGGCATGACGGCCCAGCAGCAGGAACAGTTGTTTACCGCTTTCTCGCAGGGCGACCAGAGCATCACCCGGCGCTTCGGCGGCACGGGCCTGGGGCTGGCCATCAGCAAGCACCTGATCCACATGATGGGCGGTGAAATTGCCGTTACCAGCAGCGAAGGCAAGGGCAGCCGCTTCTGGTTCAGCGTGCCCTTCGACGTGCTGGCCCAGCCCGAGGCCGAACGGCGCACGCCGGCGCTGGGGCAGCTGCGCCTGCTGGTGGCCGACGACAACCGCACCAGCCGCGAGCTGATCGTCAAGCTGATCGAGGCCTGGGGCTGGAATGCCGACCAGGTCGATTCCGGTTTCGCCGCCATCGCGCTATACCGCGAACGGCTGGCCCAACAAGAACCGTACGATGTGGTGCTGGCCGACTGGCATATGCCGGTGATGGACGGCCTGGCCACGGCCAAGGCCATCCGCGAGGCGGCGACGGGCCAGCGCCAGCCCATCGTGGTGATGGTCAATGCCTTTGCCCGCAACCACCTGGAAGAAATCTCCAGCGCGGCCGAAGCGGACGTGGTGCTGATGAAGCCGATCACGGGCTCGAGCCTGTTCGACGCCCTGCACCAGGCCCTGAGCGCCAAGGACAATGACGGCGAAGCGCGACTGCATGCACAGCCCGCAGGCACGGCGCTGGCCGGCATGCACTTTTTGCTGGTCGAAGACAATCATTTGAACCAGGCCGTGGCACGCGGCATCCTGGAACACATGGGCGCCACCCTGGACGTGGTGGCCGATGGCTTGCAGGCGGTGGAACGGCTGCGCGCAGAAGCACTGCGCTATGACATCGTGCTGATGGACATGCAAATGCCCGTCATGGACGGCTTCAGCGCCACCCACATCATCCGCACGGAGCTGCGTTTGACCTTGCCCGTGATCGCCATGACGGCGGGCGTGCTGGCCTCCGAGCGCGAACGCTGCATGACGGCCGGTATCACCGACTTCATCGCCAAGCCGGTGGTGGTGGAAGAAATGATGGAAGTGATCACCCGCCACCTGCCGGCACGTCCCCATGCGCCCGTTCTGGAAAAAACCGCGGCGGCGCCGGTGGATGAAGACGTATTTTCCATGGCCCCCCTGATGCGCGTGATGGGGCACGACGCCAAGGGCAGGGGCGTCTTGCGGCGCATGGTGGAAGATGCGCTGAACAAGGGCATGACGCCCGTGCGCGAAGCCGAGACAGCCTTGCAGGAAAACCGCCACGGCGACGCCGCGCGCATCCTGCACGGCTTGCGCGGCTCCGTCGGCACCCTGGGCACCAAGCGTTTGATCCAGGCTGCGTTTGCCGCCGAAGAAGCGATCCATACGGAACGCCTGGATGAGGTGCCGGCGCTGCTGGCAAAAGTACGGGAAGAGCTGGAGCAGGTACTGGCAGCCGCGCGCGCGTGGCTGGCGCGGCTGCAGGATGAAGACTGGGCTTAGGCAGGTACGCCCAAAATCACGCTCGACGCTTTAAAGATCGCCGTCAGCTTGCCGCCTTCGGTAATCCCCAGGTCGCTGCTGCTTTGATTGGTGACAATCGCGGCGATGGTGCCGCCGCCGGGCAGGTCCAGCACTACTTCCGTATTCACGGCGCCCGTCTGCACGCGGGTCACGCTGCCCGTCAGCTGGTTGCGGGCCGAGAAGCGGGCGCCTTCGCTGTCGGCCACCAGGATCACCGAGGACGCCTTGATCAGCGCGAACGCTTCCACGCCCACGGCCAGGCCCAGGCTTTCGCTGCTGTCGCGCGTGACGATGGCGACGATGTGTTGGCCGCCCGGCAGTTCCAGCACGACTTCATCGTTGACGGCGCCCGTCTTGAGCTGGGCAACCTTGCCCAGGAATTGATTGCGCGCGGTAGTTTTCATGGCCATTCTCCGTATGAGTAAAAGATCGTCGGCGATGCCTTCCGCCTGGCTGCCCAGCTGGCGCAGATAGCGTGCATGCTCGCGTTCGATGATACGGAAATTGTCGACCAGCTGGCGCCCGCGCGGCGTCAAACGCGTGCCGCCGCCGCCCTTGCCGCCCGTCAGGCGCTCGACCAGCGGTTCGCCGGCCAGGTTGTTCATGGCGTCGATCGCGTCCCAGGCCGCCTTGTAGCTCATCTTGACGGCCTTGGCGGCCTGCGTGATCGAGCCATGTTCGGCGATGGCGCCCAGCAGTTCCACGCGGCCCGTGCCACCCAGGTTTTCGCCGCCCACCGTCATCCATACCGAGCCTTGCAGGCCGATTCCTGCTGTTTTATCCGCTACATTATCCAATTAGGCCGCCTTATTCTCTGCACTATCGATCTGGCCGTCGCGCAGGTAAAGCACATGTTCGCCCAGGATGCGTGCGTCTTCCGGATCGTGGGTGATCAGGATGATCGGCACTTCCAGGCGCTGCTGCCACTGGCTCAGCTCCAGGCGCATTTTGACACGCAGGGCAGGGTCGAGGGCGGCAAACGGTTCATCGAGCAGCAGGGCGGCCGGATCGGATACCAATGCCCGCGCCAGCGCCACCCTTTGGCGCTGGCCGCCAGACAACTCATCGGGATACTGGTGCGCCAGTTCCTGCAAATGAAACGCGTCGAGCCACTGGTCGACTTTTTCCAGTTTGGTGCGCGCACGCGGATTGAACCAGCCCCGGCGCAGGCCAAAACCCACGTTCTGGCGCACCGTCAGGTGGGGAAACAGCGCGTAGTCCTGGAACAGGTACGCCACGTTGCGCTGCTGCGGCGCCAGGTTGATGCCGGCGGCGGAATCGAACAGGGTGCGGCCATTCAGGCGGATATGGCCTTCGCTGGGCGTAAACAAGCCGGCGATCGCCTTCAAGGTCATGCTCTTGCCGGCGCCGGACGGGCCGAACACGGCGATGCGCTGGCTACTGGAGGTGCATTGCACGTGCAAATTAAAACTGCGTTTGCCGGAGCGCAGGGTTGCGCGGATGTCGAGGTCGAGTTGCATAGGCTTTATTTGTGAACGATGCGCCCCGGCGCCAATCGGCCAGCGGCCAGCAGCACCACGATGCAGACGGCAGACGTGATCAGCACCAGCATGTTGGCGGCATCATCCTGGCCCGCCTGCACCGCTTCATACACGGCCACCGACAGGGTTTGCGTCTTGCCCGGGATGCTGCCAGCGACCATCAGGGTGGCGCCGAATTCACCAAGAGCGCGCACGAAACCGAGCAGCACACCCGCCAGGATACCGCGCCACGCCAGCGGCAAGGTCACGCGGAAAAAGATGCCCATTTCAGAGATGCCCAGCACGCGGGCCGCCTGTTCCAGCTGCCCATCGACCGCTTCAAACGCAGCGCGCGCCGGCTTGAAGACGAGCGGAAACGCCACCACCGTGGAAGCGATCACGGCGCCCTGCCAGGTGAAGATCAGGTTGATGCCGAAGTGTTCCTGCAGCCAGATGCCCAGGGTGCCGCGCCGGCCCAGCAGCACCAGCAGATAGTAGCCCAGCACCGTGGGCGGCATCACCATCGGCAGGGTCAGCAGGGCGTCGAGCAAATCGCGCCCCGGGAAGCGGGCGCGCGCCAGCAGATAGCCGGTGCCGATGCCCAGCAATAAATTCAGCGCCGTGGCCCACGCCGCCACCTTCAGCGACAGGGCCAGCGCGGTCCAGGCGATATCCATGCAGTGCTACTTCAGTAAAAAATTATGGTTTCTTGAAACCGTATTTTGCCAGGATGGCTTGTGCTTGCGCCGTTTGCAGATAGCTGACAAAACGCTTGGCTTCGGCCGCGTTGGCGCTGCCCTTGATGGTAGCGATAGGGTAGGTTACGGGCGTATCGAGCGGGATTTCCAGCACCACCTTGACCTTGTCTTTCACGATGGCGGCATCGGTGCCATACACAAAGCCGGCATCGACTTCGCCACGCGCCACATAGTCCAGCGACTGGCGCACATTCAGCGTGCTGATGGCCTTCGGTTGCACGCTGTCCCACAGGTTCACTTTTTTCAAAGCGCCTTCCGAATAGCGGCCCACGGGCACGCTGGCCGGGTTGGCAATCGCCACGCGCGTCACGCTTTTTTGCGCCAGGTCATCCAGGCGCTTGATATCGAGCTTGCTATCGTGCGGCACGATCAGCACCAGGCTGTTGCCGACGAAATCGTGACGGTCGGCCGCCAGCACCAGGCCCTGCTTTTGCGCCGCATCCATGGTTTCCTGGTCGGCCGAGGCAAACACATCGACCGGCGCACCCTTGACGATCTGCTGCAGCAGCACGCCCGACGCGGCAAAGTTCAGGGACACTTTACTGCCCGGATACTGCGCCTCATAACTCTGTGCAGCATCCTTGAACGCATTCGTCAGGCTGGCGGCAGCCGACACCACCACTTCACCGGCAAAAGCCGACGAGGCGGCAGTAGCAAGCAGGGCGGCACTGAGGAAGGTAGCAAGAGTCTTGAGGCGCATGGTCGTATCCCTTATTAGATGAAGAACAGGACCGTAATATACACTGATATATAGCGTTGCTGTTGTTGCATGGGTCTGCCATACCGGCAATGCTTCACTCAATATTATCCGCGACGCAGACGACATCGCAGTTGACACTACGCCGGTATGGTTTTGTCATGTAACGTAGTATTTGACAGATAAAGAAAAAATGTTAAATATAAAATAATATTGCCTGATTATAAATTTAAATATCTACCTTACCTCGTACACATATGACAAGCCTATGTCTCTGCACTATTTTATTTTTCATGATCCGCAACGATCCATTTTCGTTGCGGAAATTTAGATTACTTTGACAATATTTATTGTGAAGTTATTGTATTAGCCATAAATGACAACAGTGCAGACGATTTTGGATAATTATTACGATTAAGGGTAACAGCAGTATCAAATCTCCAGTTCATAACATAAATCACAGGAGAGTTTTTATAATTATTAATAAAATCCCAATATAACTGAATCTGATCGTGCAATTGTTGATCTGTCATACCAATTGGCGTTGATGGTGGCACCAATACCCATTTCTGACTATTTGGATTATTTGCTGGCGCAACACGGTTATACGATATCCACATATCCGCTACAGACCAATTATAATTATCAATGCCGATCCAATCCGGACTACTCTTATCAGTCGTGGGACAAGCAGAAATCGGAGCGCCGTTTTGTACTTCTTTTACATTATTTACATCTTTTGATTGCCCATAAGACAATACTGTATATATCGGCATATTAAGCCCATATGCCTTCATTGCCTGTCGAAGCGTACATACATAACTTGCGTACTGATACTGTACATAGGTCTGGTTTGATTGCAATGCAGGATTTCCAAACGGTTCATCAATAAAATAAATAGCTGATGGAATATTTGATGAAGTTCCTATATTGAATGCTATCCTCCAAATATTTGACCAAGATCCCATCGATTGGCATTGAGTATTATTAACTGCACCGGGACATATATCAAGTATGGGAGAACCGCCTGGTGAACCAGATCCAGCATTGATAGAAATAGCACATTTATTTCCGATACACGCAGAAGAATTTAAATTTTCTATCGTGTGTACCACATTCAGATTTGTGGTACTAAATCCAGTACCGGATATTATATTTAACGCATCCGTTGCACTATAAGGTGGATTACCACCTTGGTAAAAATCCAACCAATCATAACCATAATATTTTATATTAGAGTTAGGTCCACCTGCAAATGCAGAGCCACATAAAAATAGCGTAGCTACTACGGATAAAATAATTCTTTTCATTATCATTCCATGCCTTTATCGTTAACAAAATTAACAAATAATTTATAATCAAAAGACAATCATATTGAATATAAATTTATAAATTTACATTATCATTGAAATTAAATACAATGAAATTATTAATTATAACTCATTAAGTGATGTTAAATTAAATAGTGAAAGATATGCATAACTAAGTTACTGTTAAAGGGATTCAAGGAGTGGGTCAACCTGTACCCGACTCCCGTGCCCCCCGCTCCGCGTTTTCGACAAGCAAAAGATACCGCAGCGAGTAGCGTACCGAGGTGTATTCGTGCCTCAGACTGAAAAACGAAATTCAGCACCGGATTGACGGGAATGCCACATCGATAAGGCTATGGGTCTACGGATGATCATTGCGACAATGTGTGTATTTCCAGGCAATCATCCTTGCTATGCTCTGCTACCCCATCATTCACTTGGAACATAATGACTACGCGCTGGCTGTTTGCCATCCTGTTGCTGCTTGCCAGCCCTTTTCATGCAGCCCATGCCGCGCCCGGTGCAGGCGACATGGCTCCCGATTATCTCGGTAAAACGATTGATGACAAGGAATTATCTGTCGCTGACTACCGGGGCAAGGTGGTGGTGGTGTCGTTCTGGGCCACGTGGTGCCCTTATTGTATGAAAGAACTCCCCATCCTGGAGGGGATACAGCAGACGGCAGGGGCGGACAATGTACAGGTCGTTGCCATCAACACAGAGGATCGCGCCGTCTTCCGCAAAGTCAGGCGTGCGCTGAGCAAACTGACGCTGAACATGTCCTATGATCCGGGCAAGAAAAGCGCCGATCTGTATGGCGTCAACGGCATACCGCATTTGCTCATCATCGGCCGCGATGGCCGCATCCGTAATGTGTACCGCGGTTACGACGAATCCTCGCTCGAAGGCATCGTGGATAGCTTGAATGCCGCCACTGCCAATAATTGACGAGACAAACCAGGCTGCTACCGGCGGTGGCAATCCTTAACGCGGTGCCGGGAACATCGCTGGCACAGTGATGGCGTACATCGCGCCGGTTTGCTGATATACTGTATAAAAACACAGTATATGAGCGTATAATGGAATTGACTGACAAGCTGGAGATCCTGGCCGATGCGGCCAAGTACGACGCTTCCTGCGCCAGCAGCGGCGCGCCCAAACGCGACTCCATTGGCAAGGACGGCTTCGGCGCCACCACCGGCATGGGCATCTGCCACAGCTACACGCCCGATGGCCGCTGCGTCTCGCTGCTCAAGATACTGCTGACGAATTACTGCCTGTACGATTGCCAGTACTGCGTCAACCGCCGCACCTCGAACGTGCCGCGCGCCCGCTTCACGGTGGCCGAAGTGGTCAAGCTCACCACCGATTTTTACCTGCGCAATTACATCGATGGCCTGTTCCTCAGTTCCGGCATCATCCAGTCGGCCGACTACACCATGGAGCAGCTGGTACAGGTGGCGCGCGAACTGCGCGAAGTGCACCAGTTCCGCGGCTATATCCACCTTAAAACCATACCGGACGCCGACCCGGCCCTGATCGCCCAGGCGGGCCGCTATGCCGACCGGCTCAGCGTCAATATCGAGCTACCCACGCAGGACAGCGTGCAAAAGCTGGCGCCTGAAAAAAGCGTGCATACCATCAAGCTGGCGATGGGTTCCATCCGCCGCAAGCTCGATGAAAAAGCCGCAGAACCAAAGTCGCCGCGCTTCGCACCGGCCGGCCAGAGCACGCAAATGATCGTCGGAGCGGATGCCAGCGACGACCAGAAAATCCTGTCCACCGCTGAAACGTTGTACAGCAGCTACAAGCTCAAACGCGTGTACTACTCAGCCTTCAGCCCCATCCCGGACAGTCCGAAAAGCGTGCCCCTGGCGCCACCGCCCATGCTGCGCGAACATCGCTTGTATCAGGCCGATTTCCTGCTGCGCAGTTATGGTTTTCAAGCCAGCGAATTGCTGCCGGCAGAAGGCGGCAACCTGGCGCTGGACATCGATCCCAAACTGGCCTGGGCGCTGGCGCACCGCGAGCATTTTCCGCTGGACCTGAACCGCGCAGCACCGCATATGATCGCCCGCGTGCCCGGCATCGGCCTGCGCAATGCGCAGCGCATCGTCGACCTGCGGCGCTTGCGCCAGGTGCGTTATGCCGACCTGTCGCGGCTACGCTGCAGCATGAAAAAAATAGCCCCCTTCATCATCACGGCCGATTATTTTCCCTCGCGCGACACCTGCCCCTCCGACCAGCTGCGGCGCGCCATGGCCGACGCGCCGCAACAGATGAACCTGTGGCCGGAACTGCAGGCAGCGTGAAGAACATGGTCGTGCGCCGGGTGCAATCGTTTGATGAGTGGCGCGTGGCGGCGCGCGGCTTGATCGCCAGCGGTGTGCCACCGGCAGTGGTGCAATGGCAATCGCTGGTGAATGATGGCGACCTGTTTTCAGGAGTGATGGAAGAGGCGAATGATGAAACGCCAGCTGATGCACCGGCCTTGCGCCTGCCGCGCCAGCTGGTCGAGCTGCTGGAATGCGCCGCCTGCTACAGCGCCATCGACCGCTGGGCTTTTTTATACCAGGTACTGTGGCGCTGGCAGCGCGGCGAGCACGATGTGATCTCGCCCGCCGACCCCGATGGCGCGCGCCTGCACGGCATGGTCAAGGCCGTCCACCGCGAAGAACACGATATGCATGCCTATGTGCGTTTCAGGGAACGCACAGACACCGCTGCCAATGATGATGCGCCGCGCTTTGTGGCCTGGTTCGAACCCACCCACGAGGTGCTGCCACAAGTGGCCCGCCACTTCGCACGTCGCATGGGTAGCATCAGCTGGATGATCGCCACGCCCACGGCCACCATGATGTGGGATGGCGCCACCTTGCACGCCGGCCCCGCGCTGCTCAAGGGCGCAGCCGATATCGAGGATGACGGCGAAGCCCTGTGGCTGACCTACTACCGCAGCATCTTCAACCCCGCTCGCGTGAATGCCGGCCTGCTGCGCAGCCATATCCCCTCGCGCTTCTGGAAAAACCTGCCCGAAGGCGCCATCGTGCCCGCCATGATCACGGGCGCCGCCAATGGCGAACGGCGCACCGGACAAACGGCCACCGTTGGGCAGCGCAGTGGCGCGGCCACCATCCCCATCAGCCCCGAACGGGCTTTGCCCCAGCGCGACACCTTGACCACGCTACAGCAATGCCGCCGCTGCGAACTCTGGCAGCACGCCACGCAAGCTGTGCCCGGCAATGGCCCACAGTCAGCATCCATCATGCTGCTCGGCGAACAGCCAGGCGACCAAGAAGACCTGGCAGGCCTGCCCTTCGTCGGCCCGGCCGGCGCCGTGCTGGAGCAAGCCATGGCAGAAGCGGGCTTGTCACGCGACAGCGTCTACCTCACCAACGCCGTGAAACACTTCAAGTGGGAACCACGCGGCAAGCGCCGCCTGCACAAAACCCCCGCCCAGCGCGAAATCACCGCCTGCCACGCCTGGCTGGAAGAAGAACTGGCACGCGTCAAACCCGAAGTGATCGTCGCACTGGGCAGCTCCGCCTTGAAGTCCCTGCTGCAAGACAGCACGGCCACCTTGCAAGCCATGCTGGGCACACCGTTCCAGCATCAGGGCCGCTGGGTGATCGCCGTGTATCACCCGTCGTATGTCTTGCGAGCGCCCGATGAAGCGAGCCGGAGGCAGGCTTATGCGGTGATGGTGGAGGGGTTGCGGCGAGCGCTGAAACTGATTAAGGGATAAGCAGGTTTTTTGCTGGAACCATATGAGAATGAATCATATAGCCCCAGCTTGTACCCTATTGCAGGATCCATAAAAGCCGAACTAGCTCAGCCTGATTAGCTTAATCTGACCCGGGCCGACGGCTAAAGTCAGGATTTTCCCAAGTTCGATATACTACTCTTTTGCAAAAGTGCAATAGTATCGAATGCCCGACCTAAAGTATCCTCAGAAGCAACAGCACATGAATCAGATAAAACTTCGATCCATTTTGCTATAGCCTCATATTCTTTAAAATCCAAACCATACAATCTGGTTAATATAAAATCATCCCAATATTCAACTACTGGACTACGATCAAGTACCTGCAATAAAGCATCTGCCGGTAGAAATAAGGAATCCGGTCGCGCTGAAGAAAGTCTTAAAATACTAGGAAGATAGTATAAAAATGCCTGAGGGGTGAATGAAAAGAAAGCATCTCTATGCGCTTCCCAATCATCCCATGTAATATCATGCCAGTCTTTATTTTTAAACCAATTTGCGTCATTTGTCTCCGACGTAATATCCTTACTAAACTTCACAACTTCGCTTGGCATGGCACGCGAAGAAAATGCATTTTCAATAATTTTCAACATATTTAATTTAATAAGTTTGTACAATTTCCAACATGAGACCAAGCCGATGCCTGAGCTTGTTGATGTCCTACATCTCCACCAGCCCAACATAGTTGATCACGATGTGAACGAGAGGATGCTTCATCAAGCCACGCTTTCAATCTACTTTGCAACTCAAATCGAGACATACCAGGTCTACATGCGGCCGGTTTAAATTTTCCAACATTATCTTTGGCTGTTTGAACTTTATCATTAAGATAACTACATTGATCACCTGATGCACATATTCCCATCACAGCACTGGCTGCATCTCGAACAACTTTTGGCCAAAAATGTTGAGATTCTGCACCTAATACATTCGAATTCTGTAATGGTGGTGCTATAGGAATAAGTATTGGCAAGGGAACAGCCTGCAATCCTAATGGATCTACACTCATAATAGGATTTCCATCTACATAAGCATAAGTATTATTCCCGCCCGCCAACCCAATCGGATCACTCTGCAAATACCGTCCCAACGACGCATCATAATAACGGTGCCAGTTGTACCACAGCCCC
>NZ_JBMOUF010000020.1:0-68144 GCF_049319705.1 Janthinobacterium sp. Mn2066
TTGGTGGAGGTAAGCGGGATCGAACCGCTGACCTCTTGCATGCCATGCAAGCGCTCTCCCAGCTGAGCTATACCCCCGTTGGTGCAGAAACAAGAGTATAGCAAAGAAGTTTCACTCTGCAAATACCCTTTTTACGCCTATACGTAACATTTCATAGGGCTAGTTTCCGCACCTCGCAAACAGGCTGATTTAACAATCAGCCCCAGCCTTTCATTACAGCCACTTCGCCAGGCGCGACAACACCGTCTCGCGGCCGAACAGCACCACTACCTGGTCGATGGCTGGCGTCTGCAACTGACCCGTCAAAATCAAACGCAAAGGCATGGCCAGCAGCGGCATCTTGATGGTGTTGGCAGCCAGCACTTCCTTGATCATGGCAGCCACGGCTTCCTTGCTCCACTCTACCGTGGCGATACGCTCGGCAAACTGCGCCAGCACCGGCTTGATGGTCACGGTGATGTGCTGCTCGACCAGTGCGGCTTCGGGCTGCGGTTCGCGGAAGAACAGCAGCGAGGCGGCCGCCAGTTCGTTGACGGTGTTGGCGCGCTCTTTCATCATGCCCAGCACCAGCGCCAGGTCCGGCGCACCTTCAAACACGGCGCCAGCGTCCAGCATCTGCGGGCGGGCCAGCTCGGCCAGACGGCTGTTGTCGGCCTGCTTGATATAGTGGTTGTTCAGCCAGGCCAGTTTTTCATTGTTGAACTGGGCCGCCGATTTCGACAGATGGTTCAGGTTAAACCACTCGCAGAACTGCGCGGTCGAAAACACTTCGTCGTCGCCGTGGCTCCAGCCCAGGCGCGCCAGGTAGTTCAGCATCGCTTCCGGCAAGAAGCCCTGCGCCGGGTAATCCATCACGCTGACGGCGCCATGGCGCTTCGACAGTTTTTCGCCATCGGCGCCGAGGATCATCGGCAGGTGGCCATACAGGGGCAGCGGTGCACCGATGGCGCGCAGGATGTTGATCTGGCGCGGGGTGTTGTTGACATGGTCGTCGCCGCGGATCACGTGGGTGATCTGCATGTCCCAGTCATCGACGGCCACGCAGAAGTTATAGGTCGGCGTGCCGTCCGGGCGGGCGATCACCAGGTCGTCCAGCTCGCGGTTGGAAATCGTGATGGTGCCTTTGACGACGTCGTCCCAGGTCACGTCGCCATCGAGCGGATTCTTGAAGCGCACGACAGGCTTGCGATCAGCCGGCACGGCAGGCAAGGTCTTGCCAGCTTCCGGGCGCCAGGTGCCGTCGTAACGCGGCTTTTCGCCGGCGGCGCGCATGCGCTCGCGCATCGCTTCGACTTCTTCCGGCGAGGAGTAGCACAGATAGGCCGTGCCCTGCTCCAGCATCTGCGCCACCACTTCGCGGTAGCGGTCCATGCGCTGCATCTGGTAGAACGGGCCTTCGTCGTGGTCCAGGCCCAGCCACTTCATGCCTTCGATGATGGCTTGCACGGCTTCCGGCGTGGAGCGCTCCAGGTCCGTGTCTTCGATGCGCAGCACGAAGGTGCCGCCGAAGTGGCGCGCGTAGGCCCAGCTATATAAAGCAGTGCGGGCGCCGCCCAGGTGAAGATAGCCGGTCGGGCTGGGAGCGAAACGGGTACGGACATGGGTATGAACAGGAAGGGCGGAAGCTGTGGTCATCGAAGTAATCAGGCTTAAATAAATAAAACGCCATTTTACTACCTAAGGCAAACCCAAAGGCAAACCCCGGGGTCGGCCCCTGATGGTCCAACCCCAGCCCTTTGCGGGCTTGCTTTTACAATGCCAGCAAGCGCCGCTTCACTACATCGGCCTGCGCATGCAGCGCGTGCTCGAACAGGGCCACCAGCTGCGACGGCGGCCGGTGCAGCGGCTTGACGATATTCACGGTGAACGGCAGGGAGACGGCAAAGCGGCGGATCTGCAAGCCCTGCCCCGCATAGTCGAGCGCCGTGAGCGGATTGACGATGGCCAGGCCCACGCCTTCGCGCACCATGGCGCAAACGGAAACGGCGCTGTGCGTGTCGAGCGCCATGCGCCGCTCCACCCCGGCCTCACGGAAAATGGCATCGATCTGCTGCCGGTACGGGTCGACGGCGGCCAGGCTGATGAAGGGCAAGCCGGCAAAATCCTGCGGCGCCAGCACCGCTTTGGCGGCCAGCCGGTGGCCGTCTGGCAGCACGCATACTTCGTCGACCGACATCAAGACGTCAAACGCGGTGCCCGGCGGCGCGCTGCCCACTTCCGTCAGGCCGATATCATGGCGCTGCGCCGACAGCCACTCTTCGAGCAGGGGCGATTCCTGCGGCGTGATGCTGATGCTCACATCGGGGAAATCTGCCACGAACTGCCTGCAGGCCTGCGGCAGCAGCGATTGCGAAAACACGGGCAGGCAGGCGATCGACAACTGGCCCTGGTCGAACTGGCGCAAGGCGGTCGCCGTGCTGACGATGCGCTCCAGGCCAAAATAGGCGCGCTGCACTTCCTCGAACAGCTGCAGCGCCTGGGCCGTGGGGCGCAGCCGGCCCCGCTCGCGCTCGAACAGGGTCAGCTCCGTCAGGTATTCCAGGCGCGCCAGTTCGCGGCTGACAGTGGGCTGCGAGGTATGCAGCATGGTCGCGGCGCCCGTGACGCTGCCGGTCGTCATGATGGCGCGGAAAACCTCGATATGGCGTAGGGTGATGGACATAGCCATATCATAAATGAATAAGATAGGCTTAAATAGATATTTTATGTTTGAAGCATAAACACCGATCATGATCACATTCCCACCCTCCCACGAAAGCACACGATGAAGCCCGTTACGGACCAGACCCTCGCCCAACTCGCCCAGGAACATGGCACGCCGCTGTGGGTCTACGACGCCGCCACCATCCGCGCGCGCATCAGGCAGCTGGCGCAGTTCGACACGGTGCGCTTTGCGCAAAAGGCCAACTCGAATATCCATCTGCTGACCCTGATGCGCGAGGCGGGCGTGCACGTGGACGCCGTCTCGCTGGGCGAAATCGAGCGCGCGCTGCAGGCAGGCTTTACGCCGGCGCAAACCAATGGCGCGGCCGGCCTGGTATTTACCTGCGACCTGTTCGACCGCGCCACCCTGGCGCGCGTGGTGGCAGCAAAGATCGAAGTCAATTGCGGCTCGATCGACATGCTGCGCCAGCTGGGCCCCGTGTCGCCCGGCCACCGTGTCTGGCTGCGCATCAATCCGGGCTTTGGCCATGGCCACAGCAACAAGACCAATACGGGCGGCGAAAACAGCAAGCACGGCATCTGGCACGAACAACTGCCAGAAGCGCTGGCGATTATCCGCGAGCACGGCCTGCACCTGGTGGGCCTGCACATGCATATCGGCTCGGGCGTCGATTACAGCCACCTGGAAACCGTCTGTGGCACCATGGTCGACCTGGTCAAGAACATGGGCCACGACATCGACGCCATTTCCACCGGCGGCGGCCTGTCCGTGCCTTACCGCGATGGCGAACAGCCGGTCGACACCAACCACTATTTCCAGCTGTGGGATGCGGCGCGCAAGCAGATCGAAGCGCACCTGGGCCACCCGGTGCACCTGGAAATCGAACCGGGCCGCTTCCTGGTGGCCGATGCCGGCTTGCTGGTGGCCGAAGTGCGCGCCACCAAGCAAATGGGCGGCAACCATTTCACCCTGCTCGACACGGGCTTCAATGAACTGATGCGCCCCGCCATGTACGGCAGCTACCACGCCATGAGCGTGATCGCCCACGATGGCCGTGCACTCGATGCACAGCACGCCACCGTGGTCGGCGGCCCCCTGTGCGAATCGGGCGACGTATTCACCCAGCGCGATGGCGGCGTGGTCGAAACGCGGCTGCTACCTAGCGCGCAAGTGGGCGACTACGTGGTGTTTGAAGGCGCGGGCGCGTATGGCGCATCGATGTCGTCGAACTACAATAGCCGCCCGCATGCGGCGGAATACCTGGTCGATGCAGACCAGTCGCGCGTGATCCGCCGCCGCCAGACGGTGGCTGAACTGATCGCGCTGGAGCAGTTCTAAACAGTTCACTCAGCAGTGTGGGCATGCGCATCTGATAACATCGGGCAACTCCGATGAAAGCCAGCCATGCCCACCCGTTCCTTGCACTTCTCCACCCTGTTATTGGCAGCCAGCCTGCTGGCCGGCTGCGCGCCCCTGCCCTCGCTGGACGGCAGGACGGCCTCAAGCCGCATCACCGCGACCAGCGATACGCAGCTGGGACTGGCCATCGCGCCCATGGCCGCGCAGCATCCGGGCGTATCGGGCATCTATCCGCTGGCCGATGGGCGCGATGCGTTTGCCGCGCGCGCCCTGCTGGCCGCTGCCGCCCAGCGCAGCCTGGACGTGCAGTACTACATCTGGCATGAAGACATCACCGGCACCCTGCTGTTCGACGCGCTGCGCCAGGCGGCCGAACGGGGCGTGCGCGTGCGCCTGCTGCTCGACGATAACAACACGGCAGGGATGGACGCCACCCTGGCGCAACTGGGCCAGCAAGCCAATCTGGAAATCCGTTTATTCAATCCCTTCCAGCTGCGCAAACCGCGCGCACTGGCCTTTTTAGGCGATTTTTCGCGCCTGAACCGGCGCATGCACAATAAATCGTTCACAGCCGATAACCAGGCCACCATCGTCGGCGGGCGCAATGTGGGCGATGAATATTTTGGCGCGGCCGGCGAGGTGCTGTTTTCCGACCTGGACGTGCTGGCGATCGGCCCCGTGGTGGACGAAGTGTCGCAGGACTTCGACCGCTACTGGAATAGCGCGTCGGCCTATCCGGCGGCGCTGCTGCTGCAAACGCCAGCAGTAAGCGATGCAAGCGCCATCGAAGTCAAAGCTGGCAAAGTGGAAGACAGCGCCGCCGCGCTGGAATACGTGGAGGCGATGCGCACCTCGCCGTTTGTGAAGCAGTTGATGGAGCGCAGCCTGCCCCTGATCTGGGCGCCCACGCGCCTGGTCAGCGACGACCCGGCCAAGGTGCTCGGCAAGGCGCGCCATGGCACCGGCGTGGCGGAAAACCTGAAAAACCTGCTGGGCGTGCCAAGCAGGGAACTGGATTTGATTTCGCCGTACTTCGTGCCCGGCAAAGCGGGTACGCAGGCTTTCATCGACATGGCGACCAGCGGCGTGAACGTGCGCATCCTGACCAACGCACTGGAAGCAACCGACGTGGCGGCCGTGCATGCCGGCTACGCCAAATGGCGCAAACCGTTGCTGGAAGCGGGCGTCACCCTGTATGAATCGCGCCGCTCCTGGGAAGAAGGTGACGCGCGCGAACACACGGGCCGCTTCGGCAGTTCCGCTTCCAGCCTGCACGCCAAAACCTTTGCCGTGGACGACCAGCGTATTTTTGTCGGCTCGTTCAACTTCGACCCGCGCTCGATCGAATTGAACACGGAAATGGGCCTCGTCATCGACAGCCCTGAACTGGCCAGCCAGCTGGGCGCCGCCATGCGCAGCACCATCCCCCAGCGCGCCTACCAGGTCCACCTGGCGCCGGACGGTTCGCTCTACTGGACCGCCCGCAGCGCCAACGGCAGCACCACGCGCTACGACACGGAACCCGGCGCCAGCGTGTGGAAGCGCCTGGGCGTATCTATCTTGTCGGTGCTGCCGATAGACTGGTTGTTGTAAGCTAGCTTACTTCACCGCCTCCACCAGCACCCGCCCTTCCGACGCCGATGGCTGGCGCACGCGCAGCAAGTGGGCCAGGGTGGGGGCGATGTCGACCACCTCGGCGTATTGGCCGTAGGCGCCCGGCTTGATCCAGCGTGGGCCGAAGACCATCAGCGGCACGTTGGTGTCGTAGGTGTACGGCGAGCCGTGCGAAGTGCCGCCCACGCCCTTGCCGAAGTACCAGGCCTGTTTCGTTACCACCATCAGGTCGCCCGACAACTGGCGGTTCCAGGCGCGGCGCATCAGGGTATCCATGCGCGTCGCGACAAAGCCGCTTTCCATCTGCGTGCGCGTGTAGACCTGCGCCAGGCCATCTTGCTCCATCAGGTAGCGGGCAGCCGCATTTTCCAGGTCGGCGCGCTTGATACCGCTTTTTTCAGCCAATGCGTAATCGAGATAGATATTCGGCATCGACCAGGTCGTCACCAGCTTGTCCACGCCAAGGGTACTTGCCAGGTGCTGGTTCAGGTCGGCCGCCAGCTTGTCGCCATCGATGCGCTTGGCCGAGATGCCGCGCGCTTCCGTAAACTCGGGCACGTTGGCGAAACCATGGTCGGCCGTCAGCACCACGATCACGTTGTCCATGCCGACTTTTTTATCGAGGTCGCCAAAGAAGCTGGCCAGCATGCGGTCCAGGCGCTGCAGGTGGTCGTGCGACATCTTGCTTTCCGGGCCGTAGGCATGGTTCACATAATCGTGCGCCGACAGGCTCACGCCCAGGATATCGGGCACGCCGGCCGGATTACGGCCCAGGTTTTCGCCATCGACGGCCGCGCGGGCAAATTCCAGGGTCAGCTCGTCAAGGAAAGGGCCGGCCTTCAGGCGGTTGTAGTAATCGCCGTCAAGGTTGCCGCTGTCGCTGTAGTAGGAAAACGGGAAGGTGTTGCGGACGCCCGGCTTGGCCGGCACAAGATCGTCGCGCGCGTCGTTGACGTAGGCGCTGTCGGCCAGCAGCGGCGTCCAGCTCTTGCCGTAGTAGCGGTCTTGCGGCTTGGCTGCCTGGTAAGCCTGCACCCATTGCGGATGCTGCTGCATATAATATGTGCTGCTGGCGAAGTTGCCAGTCTTTTCCATGTACATATAGGCGGTGCCCGTCTTGCCAGCGAGCAAAATGGCGCCGCGGTCCTTGCCGGACACGGTCACGACCTTGGCCTTGTCGCCGGTGGCGTAGCGCAACTCGTCGCCCAGGGTGGTCACGCGCAATTTCGTCGGCGCCGTGCCGTCGTCGGGCTTGGTTTCTTCGCCGATGTAATGGAAATTGCCATCTTCGGTGCAATACACGGATTTCTTGGTGACGGGATCGATCCAGTTATTGCCGATCACGCCGTGCTGATACGGATAGGCGCCCGACAGCACGGCCGAGTGGCCGATCGCGGTGACGGTAATGCCGTGCGCCTGGTGCGCATCGCTGAACCACGCACCCTGCTCCAGCAAACGGCGGAAACCGCCCTGGCCGAACTGGTCGCGATAGCGCGTCACTTGTTCCTGCGGCAAGCCGTCAACCACCAGCACCACCACCAGTTTCGGCTGGGCTATTTTTGCAACAGGCGCCGCAGAAGCAGCAAACGCGTGACTGGCCGCCACGCTGGAAACCAGCAGCGCATACGCCAGTTGCCGGGAAAGGGAAAAATTCTTGGTCATATCGGCTCGTCTCTATAGTGTCTGTAGGGGCAGCAGGCAGGATACACAGACAATATGACAACATAATGACACTATGACATTACGCTACTAGCATGACGCAGCAAAATTCCGGGGTCAGACCCGACGGGTCTGACCCCAGTTTTACGCTGACTACCAAACAACAATCAATCGTTCTTGATCACAATCGAAGGAAACTTGCTGGTCATGTCCTTGGCTTTTTCCGCTACCTTGATGGCGATGGTGCGGGCGATCTGTTTGTAGATCACGGCCACCGGGCCGTCCGGCTCGGCCACCACGGTCGGCGTGCCGGAATCCGTTTGCTGGCGGATCGCCATGGTCAACGGCAAGGCGCCCAGGAATTCCGCGCCAAAGTCGGCGCACATCTTGGCGCCGCCGCCGGCGCCGAAGATTTCTTCCGCGTGGCCGCAGTTCGAGCAGATGTGCGTGCTCATGTTTTCCACCACGCCCAGGATCGGGATGCCGACTTTTTCAAACATTTTCAGGCCCTTGCGTGCATCCAGCAGCGCAATGTCTTGCGGCGTGGTGACGATCACGGCGCCCGTGACCGGCACTTTTTGCGACAGGGTCAGCTGGATATCGCCGGTGCCTGGCGGCATGTCGACGATCAGATAATCGAGATCGCGCCAGTTGGTCTGGTCCAGCAATTGCTGCAAGGCTTGCGTGACCATCGGGCCGCGCCATACCATCGGCTCGTCCGGATCGATCATGAAACCGATCGACGACACTTGCAGGCCGTGGTTTTCCATCGGCTCCATGCTCTTGCCGTCCAGGGTCTTCGGCTGGCCGCTGATGCCCAGCATCATCGGCTGCGACGGGCCATAGATATCCGCGTCCAGCACGCCCACGGTCGCGCCCTCGGCCGCCAGGGCCAGCGCCAGGTTGACGGCCGTGGTCGATTTGCCAACGCCTCCCTTGCCCGAGGCAACGGCGATGATGTTTTTGACATTATTCATCGGCTTCAGGCCGCGCTGCACCGTGTGCGAAATGATCTTCGACGACACGCCTACGCTGACATTGCCCACGCCCGGCAGCACGCGCAGGGCGGCCAGCACGGATTTGCGGATCAGGTCGATCTGGCTCCTGGCTGGATAGCCGAGCTCGATGTCGAGCGAAATATCCGCGCCATCCACCTTCAGGTTCTTGACGGTCTTGCTGGAAACGAAATCTTTATGGGTATTGGGATCAATAACCTGTGTCAGTGCTGCTTTGACGTCTTCTACTGTGATACTCATGACAATCTCCGGGATGTTCCTACATATGCAATAGGCGCAGTCTAGCGTAAATTTGCGGGTCGCGAGGGAGACAAAAGCAGCGCCGGCGCTGGCCATATCTGTTCCGCATCTGCTCATATCGGCTTTCCGCTGTTAAAATGCCTGTTTATCCATCCCAAAAGTGCATCAATCATGACTCGGAAGCTGTTCGTCACCACTGCCCTGCCTTACGCAAACGCCGCATTTCACATTGGCCACATCATGGAATATATCCAGGCCGATATCTGGGTCCGGTTCCAGCGAATGCAACGCGATGGCGCAGCGGCCCGTGAAGTGCACTTTGTGGGCGCCGACGATACGCACGGCACGCCGATCATGATCGCCGCCGAAAAAGAAGGCATCACGCCGCAGGAATTCGTCGCCAATATCGCCGCCGGCCGCGCCCAGTACCTCGATGGTTTCCATATCGCCTTTGACAACTGGTACTCGACCGATTCGCCTGAAAACGTGGAGCTGTCGCAGTCGATCTACCGCAAACTGCGCGATACGGGCCTGATCGTCACGAAAACCGTCGACCGTTTCTTCGATCCGGTGAAAGGCATGTTCCTGGCCGACCGCAACATCAAGGGCGAATGCCCGAAATGCGGCGCCAAGAACCAGTATGGCGACAATTGCGAAGTGTGCGGCGCCGCTTACCAGCCAACCGACCTGGTCAATCCATTCTCGGTCTTCACCAACGCCACGCCCGTGATGAAGCCGTCGGAACAGTATTTCTTCAAGCTGTCGGACCCGCGCTGCTTCGAATTCCTGAAAAACTGGCTGAACACGCCAGGCCGCCTGCAGCCTGAAATGGTCAACAAGGTCAGCGAATGGCTGGGCGAAGCGGGTGAAAAGCTGGCGGACTGGGATATTTCGCGCGATGCGCCGTACTTCGGCATCCCGATTCCTGATGCACCGGGCAAGTTTTTCTATGTCTGGATGGATGCGCCGGTCGGCTACCTGGCCAGCCTGAAAAATTATTGCGACAAGAAAGGCATCGATTTCGACGCCCTGCTGAACGATCCGGCCACCGAACAAATCCACTTTATCGGCAAGGACATCGTCTCGTTCCACCTGCTGTTCTGGCCTGCCATGCTGCAGTTTGCCGGCCATCCGGTGATCGAAAAACTGAAAGTCAATGTACATGGCTTCCTGACGGTCAACAACGAAAAAATGTCGAAGTCGCGCGGCACCGGCATTTCGCCGCTGCGCTACCTGGACCTGGGCATGAACCCGGAATGGCTGCGCTACTACATCGCCTTCAAGCTGAACTCGAAAGTGGAAGACCTGGACTTCAACGGCGACGACTTCGTGGCCCGCGTGAACAGCGACCTGATCGGCAAGTACGTGAACATCGCCAGCCGCTGCGCCGGCTTTATCGCCAAGCGTTTCGATGGCAAGCTGGCCAGCACCCTGTCGGACAGCGCGCAAGCGTGGATCAGCCGCGCCCTCACGCATGACGTCAATGGCGTGGTGGTCGAGCGCCAGGCCAGCATCGCCCAGCACTTTGAAAACCGCGAATTTGGCAAGGCTTTGCGCGAAATCATGGAAATCGCCGACATCACCAACCAGTATGTCGATGAAAACAAACCATGGATCCTGGCCAAGGATGCCGACAAGACGGCGGAACTGCACGATGTCTGCACCACCGCCCTGATCCTGTTCCGCCAGCTGACCATCCTGCTGTCGCCAGTGCTGCCAGGCGTAGCCAAGAATGTGGCCTCGTTCCTGAACGAAGAGCAATTTATCTGGGCCGATACGCAAGTGTTTGGCGACGCCGTGTCGAACAGCATGCTGGGCCGCACCATCGGCGCCTACAGCCACTTGATGACGCGCATGGACAGCAAGATGATCGAAGCGCTGTTTGATGCACCGCAAGCTGCCGCAGCGGTAACAGCTCCAGCAGCAGAAGTTGCTGAGATTGCAACACCTGCCGCTGCCGCCATCGAAGAACTGGCGCCGGAAATCAAGATCGACGATTTCCTGAAAGTCGACCTGCGCATCGCCAAAATCGTCAATTGCGAACTGGTCGACGGTTCCGACAAGCTGCTGCGCCTGACCCTGGACGCCGGCGAAGGCCGTTACCGCAATGTCTTCTCGGGCATCCGCTCAGCCTACCAGCCGGAAGAACTGGTCGGCAAGCTGACCGTGCTGGTAGCCAACCTGGCGCCGCGCAAGATGAAGTTCGGCATTTCCGAAGGCATGGTGATGGCCGCTTCCGCTGCTGACGAGAAATCCAACCCTGGCATCTACATCCTGAACCCGTGGCCAGGCGCCGAACCTGGCATGCGCATACGCTAAGCGAGGCCCGTGATGCAGATCGTGGTGCGCGAAGCGGACGATGCGGATGCGCAATTGATAGCCGAGCTGACCCGCGCCTCGTGGGCGGGAAAAGTGGCCGCCACGTCCAGCGGGCACCGCGAAACGACCGAGCGCGTGACCGATGATTTGCGCAGCGGTGGCGGTTTTATACTGCTGATCGATGGGCAGCCGGCCGGTTCCGTGCGCTGGATGCCGCTCGACAGCGAGCCGGCCATCTGGGAAATTGCGCGCATGGGCATCGTGCCTGCCTGGCGCGGCCAGCATTGTTCGCAACAGTTGCTGGAAGCCGTGATACACCATGGCCTGGCTTGCCAGGCAGAGGAATTGCGCCTGGCAATACGCCGCGACCAGCCCAAGCTGATCGACTTTTATGCAGCCTACGGTTTTGAATTGGCCGAGGAACTGGAATATTCGCACGCCAACCCGGCCGAACCACTGCCGATGATGATGCGGCGTACACTGCGTTACTGATGCCTTTAAGATAATTTTTAGAAATTTCCCTACAGCCAGGCGATAGTCTGCCCGCCGCACCTTGCGGCGCGGTAAAATGGAGCTTGCTGACTTTACTCAGAAGAAAATATGAAACTGCCTGCAAAACACCTGAACTACGTTTCCGACCACACCAAGTTCATCAATGAACTGAAGGCCAAGAACCCGGCCATCGACGAAGGCCAGCGCGCCGGCCGTGCCCTGCTGTGGGACAAGCCGCCCGTCAGCCTCGATGAACAGGACCGCCAGATGGCGTCGGCCGTCAAGCAACAGGCTTACGTCTACCAGAACAAGATCTAACTCCTGGACACGGCACGATGCTGCCTGAAGAGTCGGTGAGCACGCCCGAAGCTGTCGCTAGCGGCGACAGTTCCGCTCACGGCGACGAGCTGGCAACAGTGGTCGCAGAGGCGGTGCCCGCCGCCGATGCGATCGAAGCCGGCATAGCCCGCCTGTATGGCGAGCCGCTGCTGCGCATGCCAACCGATCTCTACATCCCGCCGGACGCGCTGGAAATCTTCCTTGAAGCCTTCGAAGGCCCGCTGGACTTGCTGCTCTACCTGATCCGCAAGCAAAACTTCAACATTCTCGATATCCCGATGGCGCAGGTCACCCTGCAATATCTGAAATATGTCGACCAGATCCGCGTGCGCAATCTGGAACTGGCGGCCGAGTATCTGTTGATGGCGGCCATGCTGATCGAGATCAAGTCACGCATGCTGTTGCCATCGCGCAAAAGCGATGTCGAGGAAGATGGCGGCGATCCCCGCGCGGAACTGGTGCGCCGCCTGCTTGAATACGAGCAAATCAAGCTGGCCGCTTATGATTTGAATGCGATTCCGCAATTCGAACGCGATTTCGTGCGCACGCAGATCTTCATCGAGCAAAGCCTGACGCCCACTTTCCCCGATGTGGAAGCGGTGGATTTGCAGCAGGCGTGGCTCGATGTGCTGAAACGCGCCAAGCTGACCCAGCATCACCGCATCAGCCGCCAGGAATTATCGGTGCGCGAACATATGTCGAGCATCCTGCGCCACCTGCAAAGCGCCCGCTTCGTGGAATTCGGCGACCTGTTCGACATCAGCGGCGGCGTGCCCATCGTGGTGGTCAATTTCGTGGCCCTACTGGAACTGGCCAAGGAAACCTTGATCGAGATCACGCAAGCCGAGCCGTTTGCCCCCATCTACGTCCGGCTGGCCTATTCGCCTGCCTGATATCATCCTCCCCTTCTTACCGGCTACCGGATACCGGGGTTTTAGCGAGAGCAATCAATGAAAATTATTTCCGACATCGAAGAATTGCGCGACCAACTGAGCGGACAGCTGCGCACGGCCTTCGTGCCCACCATGGGCAATCTGCATGAAGGCCATCTGTCGCTGATGCGCCTGGCGCGCAAGCATGGCGACCCCGTCGTCGCCTCGATCTTCGTGAACCGCCTGCAGTTTGGCCCGAACGAAGACTTCGACAAATACCCGCGCACCTTCCAGGCCGACGTCGAAAAACTGGAAAAGGAAGGCGTGTACGTGCTGTTCGCGCCGACGGAAAAAGATTTGTATCCGGAACCGCAGGAATACCGCGTGCGTCCGCCTGACGACCTGGGCAATACCCTGGAAGGCGAATTCCGCCCCGGCTTCTTCGAAGGCGTGTGCACGGTCGTCACCAAGCTGTTTTCCTGCGTGCAGCCAAGAGTGGCCGTGTTCGGCAAGAAAGATTACCAGCAACTGATGATCATCCGCAATATGTGCCGCCAGTTCGCGTTACCGACGGAAATCATCGCCGCCGAAACCTGGCGCGCCGACGATGGCCTGGCTTTGTCGTCACGCAATATGTATCTGTCGGAAGCGGAACGGGCCGAAGCACCGGAACTGTACAAGGGCCTGAACTTCGTGGCCGAGGAAGTACGCATGGGCAACCTGTCCATCGGCGAACTGGAGCAGGCAGCGATGCAGGCGTTGAACGGCCGCGGCTGGAAATCAGACTACATCTCCGTGCGCAAGCGCGCCAACCTGCAAGCGCCGTCCAGCACCGAACTGGCGGCCGGCGAGCCACTGGTGGTGCTGGCCGCCGCCAAGCTGGGGCAAACACGCTTGATCGACAACCTGGAAATTTAAGGGCCCAGCCCGGGCGCTGGCCTACAAGCCGATTACCCGGCCTTCGCCATCGGCTGCGAAGCCCGGGCGATGCCGCGCCATGATCGTTTCATGGCGCGGCAATTCCAGTACGATCTCTTCGTCTTCCCATAATTTACGCTGTTTGGCAGGCAGTTTCTGGCTGCGCAGCATGGCGCGCGCCTGGGCCGGGTCGGCAGCCAGCAAACGTATCGAAGTGACGCGAGGTTCAGCAACTGCCAGCGGTTCGTAGCGGCTGGCCAGATCGTCATTGCTTGCAGTGGAAGTGCTGATGGACAGCACCGGCGCCTGCTCGACGCTGACGCCGCACGCCACCAGGCAAGCCATACTCACTGCCAATACTACAGTCTCTATTCGGCGCATGTTGCGCTCCTTATTGTCGGGGTCGGGGACAGTGGAGCGATCATCGCGCAAAGCGGGTCAGGACTCAATCCTTGTTACAACAAATGTTGCTGCACATCATTAAAAATTATTTCCCCTGTAATATTTCAGCATAATATTGCTCACCCTGCGCCAGGTGGGTCTGGAAATCCAGGCCTTGCGCCAGCAAACGTTCAAAATCAGCCTGCGTCATCTGCATGACATAACTATGCTGGTTCACCACCAGCCGTGAGGGTTCGGTGGCGGCATACACGGCATCGCGGCCATACCACTTGCCTGGCTGATCGTGCAGCGCCGGGTAGACCTTGCCGCCCGCCTCCACCTGCCATCCCCCATCGAGCAAGATCCACACGCTGCGCGCCGCATCGCCGCTGGCGGCAATGGCCGTGCCCGGCTTGACTTCCCACTCCCTGGAGTGCGCGATCACCTCGCGCAATTGCGCCGTCGTCAGGCGCGTAAAGAAGGGCGTCTTGCGCAACAAATACAGATACGTGGTCGAGGCTTGCATGGAAGAATCCTGGCGGTCGGAACTAAAGGAATGGGCGTACTGGGCCAGCGGCATCAATAGTGCGCCAGCGGCAAGGATGAAAGGCGACAATCTTTTTGACATGGTGTGCTCCTGGATGTGTTTCTCTTTAAGGCAGGCACTATAGGGCTGCCGCCGGCAGCGATAAAGTAGGCTTTTCTGCCTGCACCATGCCAATCCGGCCAACAATCATTATTATCTACGATTGCACAGTCTGAACAAATTACCTGGCTTTATCCGATCACAGATAAAGATCACAATGCAGTCACTGGCTCGCAACGACGCAGCCCCACCACCACACAGGAGCAGATATGAGCACCACCAACACCCCAAAAGTTGCCATCGTCACCGGCGCATCACGCGGCATCGGCGCCGCCATCGCCCAGCGCCTGGCGCGCGACGGCATGCAGGTCGTCGTCAACTATGCCAATGGCCAGGCTGAAGCAGACAAGCTGGTAGCCACCATCGTGGCCGACGGCGGTGCCGCCATCGCCGTGCAAGCCAATGTCGCCGATGCAGGCCAGGTGCAAGCGCTGTTCGATGCGGCGGAAGAGGCTTTCGGCGGCGTCGATGTGCTGATCAATAACGCCGGCATCATGCCGTCCGTGCTGCCTATGCTGGCCGACACCGACGACGCCACCTTCGACAGCCTGTTCGCCATCAACGTCAAGGGCAGCTTCAACACCATGCGCCAGGCGGCCAAGCGCCTGCGCCACGGCGGCAGCGTGGTCAATTTCTCGACCAGCGTGATCGGCATCGCCCTGCCCGGCTATTCCGTCTACGGCGCCACCAAGGCCGCCATCGAAACCATGACCAATATCTTCGCCAAGGAACTGCGCGGCAAGAACATCACCGTCAACGCGGTCGCCCCCGGCCCGACCGCGACTGCGCTGTTCTTGAACGGCAAGTCGGACGAAGTGATCGAACGCATGAGCAAGATGGCCCCGCTGGAACGCCTGGGCACCCCGGACGATATCGCTTCCGCAGTAGCTTTCCTGGCTGGCCCGGATGGCCGCTGGGTCAATGGCCAAACGTTGCGCGCCAACGGCGGCCTCGTATAAGCACACCACGAACAGAAACGGACACCATCATGAAACAAGTCATTTTGATTACCGGCGCATCGACCGGTATCGGCAACCTGACGGCGCGCGCCCTGGCTGCCGCCGGCCACACAGTGTATGCGAGCATGCGCGACACCCTGGGCCGCAATGCACCGCGCGTGCTGGAATTGCGCGACCATGCGTTTGCACGTGGCCAGGATATCCGCGGCCTGGAACTGGACGTGCTGTCGCAAGCGTCGTGCGATGCAGCGATCGCCACCATCGTGGCCGAACAGGGCCGGCTGGACGTGATCGTGCACAATGCGGGCGGTCTCGTCACCGGTCCGATGGAAGCGTTCTCGCCGGAAGAAATCAACCACGTGTTCGACACCAATGTGATCGGCGCGCAGCGCGTCAACAAGGCCGCCCTGCCCGTCTTGCGCACGCAAGGCAGCGGCTTGCTGCTGTGGGTCAGCAGCACCACCACGCGCGGCGGCTTTCCACCGTTCATGGGACCGTACGCGGCAGCCAAGGCGGCCATGGATTCGATCGCCGTGACCATGTCGTACGAGCTGACGCGCTTCGGCATCGAAACGACCATCGTCACGCCAGGCGCTTTCACCCGCGGTACGGCGCACTTCCCGAACGCGGGCAAGCCGGCCGATACGGACACCAGCGCCGCCTATGCCCGCTACGACGGCTTGATGGACCAGGTCGGCGCACGCCTGTCGGCCCTGACGCCGGACGATGCCGACCCGGTGGCCGTGGCCGACGACATCGTGCGCGTGGTGGGACTGCCCGCCGGCCAGCGCCCGTTCCGCACCGTGATCGATTTCATCAACGATGGCGCAGAAGAAGTGTCGCTGGTGGCTGAAAAGGTACGCATCGATTTTGCCAAGCGCATCGGCATCGACGACCTGCTGGCCGTTCAAACGGCAGCGTAATAGTCGAAGGCGAAAAAAAACGCTGCCGGTTCGCACCGGCAGCGTTTTTTTCGCTAGAAGCTGGAGCTGGCTTAGCCGCCTTTTTCCAGTTTTTCGAAAATCTTGTTCAGCTTTTCATCGAGGGTCGCGGCCGTGAATGGCTTGACGACGTAACCGCTGGCGCCAGCCTGGGCGGCGGCGATGATGTTTTCCTTCTTCGCTTCAGCGGTCACCATCAGCACCGGCAGCTTGGCCAGCGCAGGATCGGCACGGATGTGCTGCAGCATCGTCAGGCCATCCATGTTCGGCATGTTCCAGTCCGACACCACGAAGTCATACGACTCGGCGCGCAGCTTGGCCAGGCCCATCACGCCGTCTTCGGCTTCATCGACGTTGGCATAACCCAGTTCCTTCAACAGATTCCGGACAATGCGGCGCATCGTCGAAAAATCGTCAACGACTAAAAATTTCATCTTTGGATCAGCCATGAATAACTCCGTTGTTTCTGTAGCGGTTTGTTAATAATATCGACATGAATGCCGACATTATGGTCGACACTACGGCAGCAAGTTGTAGGATAGCATTTTCGTTGCTTTTAGGCGAACAAACTTGCTTTGAATCACATTAAAAAGTCGCTTATACGCGCAATGCGCGCATGCCATGCGCCGCCAGGTGGCCCAGCACCATGCCGGGCAACGATTTCAGTGGACCAACCTCGTGCGCAGCACCGATGGCGATCGCTTCGCGCGGCATGCCGAACACCACGCAACTGGCCTCATCCTGCGCAAAATTATACGCGCCCGCCGCCTTCATTTCCAACATGCCCTGGGCGCCATCCTTGCCCATGCCGGTGAGGATCACGCCGACGGCATTCTTGCCAGCCGACTGGGCGGCGGAGCGGAACAGCACGTCGACGGAAGGACGGTGGCGGTTGACCGGTTCGCCCTGGTCGATGCGGGTCATGTAGTTGGCGCCGCTGCGGGTCAGGCTCAGGTGCGAGTGGCCAGGCGCGATGTAGGCGTGGCCCGGCAACACGCGTTCGCCGCCGGCCGCTTCCTGCACCGAGATCTTGCACAGCGAATCGAGGCGGCGCGCAAACGAGGTCGTGAAACCTTCGGGCATGTGCTGCGTGATCAGGATGCCGGGGCAGTCCGAGGGCATCTGCATCAGGAACTCGCGGATCGCCTCGGTGCCGCCGGTCGAAGCGCCGACGATGATCAGCTTTTCACTCGAGGTCAGCGGGCTGCGCAAGGCCGGCAGCGGCGCGGCAGTCTTGTCGCTGGCCGATGGCACGCTGCGCGCGCGGATGCGGGCCTTGGAGGCGGCACGGATTTTATCGGCGATCATGTCCGTGTATTCGCGCATGCCGCTCTGGATCGATATCTTCGGCTTGGTGACGAAATCGACGGCGCCCAGTTCCAGCGCGCGCATGGTGATTTCGGAGCCGCGCTCGGTCAGCGACGACACCATCAATACCGGCATCGGACGCAAACGCATCAGCTTTTCCAGGAAATCGAGGCCGTCCATCTTCGGCATCTCGACGTCCAGGGTCAGCACGTCGGGATTGGTCTGCTTGATCATCTCGCGCGCCACCAGCGGATCGGGCGCTGCACCCACTACCTCCATGTCGGGCTGGCTGTTCACGATCTCGCTCATGACGCTGCGGATCAGCGCCGAATCATCCACGATCAATACCTTGATCTTCATATCGTTCTCCTCCAGGCCATACAGCCTTTTTTTCATCAAAAAAACACTTGGCCAAACCGTAGCGAGCGGCAGTGATTTGTGGCTAAGAAGCGCAACCGAGCTAGAGCACGGTGAGCATCGCAGGCCGCAAAGCGCGACGCGCAGCAGGTTTGGCCTCGTGTTTATTAAAACAGCTCGATCTCGCCGCCGACAGGGGCGACCTTCAGGCGGCTGGCGTAATCGAGTTCGCGGCGTACCAGCGTATCGTTATGCGTCTGCATCAGCTTTTTCACCAGCACCTTGCCGCTGCGGGGGAAAAAATACACCTTGCGCGGGTAGATGTCGTTCAAGTCCTCGGCCACCACGCGCATCTTTTCGGCGCGCAGATAATTGATCACGAAGGCTGCGTTGCGTTCGCCCACGTTGATCGCCGTGAAGCCGCGCAGCACGGCGCCGCCGCCGAAGACTTTCGCCTCCATGTTTTCGCGCCGCGCGCCGGCCTTCAGCAAATCGTTGATCAGCACTTCCATCGCATAGGTGCCATAGCGCATGGAGGCGGAAATCGGGCTGTTGGTATCGCTGCCGCCATCGGGCAGCATGAAGTGGTTCATGCCGCCCAGGCCCGTGACGCGGTCGCGGATGCAGGCCGATACGCAGGAGCCGAGCACGGTGACGATCAGCATGTCCTTGTTGGTGAAGTAATACTCCCCTGGCAAGATCTTGGCTGCGTCACAATTGAACGTCCTGTCGTAATAGACGTTAGTGGCAAATTGCTCTTTGGGTTCCAGACTCATAATTCACTTTCATGTACGATGCAACGATGCTTTGGGTGCGCTGCCACGAGCCTGGTCAAGTTCGTAGACGGTCTTGCCGCGCAGCTTCAATGATTCCGACACGTACAGAAAATTTTCCGAATGGCCCGCAAACAGCAGGGCATTGGGTTTCATCAAAGGCACAAAGCGGGCCAGTATCTTGCGCTGCGTCGCCTTGTCAAAATAGATCATCACGTTACGGCAAAAGATCACGTCGAACTGGCCGCTCAAGGGCCAGCTGTCGGCCAGCAGGTTGAGCGGCTTGAAGGTGATCATCTGGCGCAGTTCCGGGCGCACCCTGACCTGCCCTTCGCGATCGCCCTTGCCGCGCAAGAAAAAGCGCCGCGCGCGGTCGGGCGCCATCTTGTCGAGCCGGTCCAGGTTGTAGACGCCATTGGCGGCCGTGGCCAGCACGTTGGTGTCGATATCGGTGGCGATGATGGTCACCGGCGGCGTGAGCGTGTTGAACGCTTCGCACACCGTCATGGCGATCGAATACGGCTCCTCGCCGGTGGAACTGGCCGAACACCAGATGGTGATCGGCCCGCTCAATTTCTTGACGTGTTCTGCCAGCAGCGGGAAATGGTGCGCCTCGCGGAAGAACGAGGTCAGATTGGTCGTCAGCGCATTCGTAAACGCTTCCCACTCGTCGCCCATGCGGCCCGCCTCCAGGTCGTCCAGGTAGCGGACGAACGAGGAAATGCCGGTCGCGCGCAAACGCCGCGCCAGGCGGCTGTAGACCATTTCCTGCTTGCTGTCGGCCAGCGCAATGCCGGCCCGCTTGTGTATCATGGCGCGGACCCGTTCAAAGTCCTTGCCCGTAAAGTCAAACTCCTTGACTGTATCCGTTTTCGTTTGCGGCATATGTTGTTACCTCTCTGTGACTACTCTGAACTATGCCTTTGCAATGATACTCAACGGGACGGGAAGCACGTCGCAGCGCGCGTTAAAACTCTTCCCAGTCGTCGCCGCTGGCCGCCGCCAGCTTTTTTTCGGATGCCGGCGCCGTCTTGCGCGCCCCTGCCACCCTGGTTTTGGTTGCCGTCACCTTCAGCACCGGCCTGGCCGCTGCCGCTATCCGCGTTGCCGGCGCCGCTACCGCGGCTGAAGCCTGGCCTTCGCTGCCGAGCTTGAAAATGCTGACGGCGCCGGCCAGCCGCTGCGCCTGTTCCTGCATGCTTTCGGCCGCTGCCGCCGCCTGCTCGACCAGCGCCGCGTTCTGCTGCGTCATCTGGTCCATCTCGGCGATGGCCTGGTTCACTTCGCCGATGCCATGGCTTTGTTCCTGCGTCGCCGCCGTGATCTCGCCCATGATGTCGGCCACCTGGCGGATCGATTGCACGATCAGCTCCATGGTCTGCCCTGCTTCATCCACCAGCCGGCTGCCGGCATCGACCTTCTCGACCGAATCGCCGATCAGGCCCTTGATTTCCTTCGCTGCGCCAGCCGATCGTTGTGCCAGATTGCGCACCTCGGACGCCACCACCGCAAAACCGCGCCCCTGCTCACCCGCCCGCGCCGCTTCCACCGCGGCATTCAAGGCCAAAATATTGGTCTGGAACGCGATACCGTCGATGACGCCGATAATATCGACGATCTTGCGCGAACTGTCCTTGATCGAACCCATGGTATCGACGACTTGCGCCACCACGTTGCCACCTTTTTCCGCCACCGACGATGCCGACACGGCCAATTGATTGGCCTGGCGCGCATTGTCCGCATTCTGCTTCACGGTCGATGTCAATTCTTCCATCGATGATGCCGTTTCTTCCAGCGAACTGGCTTGCGTCTCCGTGCGCGCCGACAAATCCGCGTTACCACTGGCGATTTCGTTGGACGCTATCGCTATCGTTTGCGTACCCTGGCGTACATCGCTGACAGTTTTCACCAGGCTGGCGTTCATTTCTTTCAGCGCCTGCTGCAGCGCGCTGGTTTCATCTTTTCCTTCGACCACCACGTGCGAAGTCAGTTCGCCGGCCGCCACCTTCTGCGCCACCGCCAGGGCGCCCGACAAGGGCACCGTGATCGAACGCGTGATAAACACGGCGCAACAGGCGCCCAGCACCACCGCCACGCCGCCCAGCGCGAACAGCATCAGCATCAATCGCTTGTCCGCCGACAGCGAAGCGTCCATGAAGCTTTGCTGCGCCTTCTGCTGCAATGCCAGCAGCTGGTTGATGTCGGCCAGGGTCTTCTGGTTCAGCGGATCGATGCGCGTGGCAATGATCTTCGAGGCGCCCTCGCTGTTAAATGCCAGCACCTGCGCCATCGCTTCCTTGAACGCCGCATCGACTTCACGGTCGGCCGTGGCGATGTGCGCCATCAGCGTCTTTTCGCTGTCGGACAGTCCCAGGCTGGCCAGCTTGTCGCGTGCGCCGTCATAGTGCTTGCGGTACTGCTGCACCTTGCCCTCTTCCGCCTGCATCAGGCCCACATCGCTTTGCAAGCCGATATTGCGGATGGCGATGCCGGTTTCCAGCATCGTGCTTTTCATCAGCCCGGCCTGCGTATTCTTTTGGTCCGCCAGTTCCAGCCCCGCCAGCAGTTGCGCCTTGTTGCGGGAATTGAGGCCATTCGCCGACAGGATCACCACCACCAGGATGACCAGGATGCTGCCAAAACCGATACTCAACCGCGTGCCTATCTTGAAATCGCGCAAAACCATTTCAGTCTCCCGTATGTTTGATGACGGCACGCCATAGTCGTACCGCGTGGTGGCCAGGTTTCTATGAACCTTGCGGCCGGCCGGCAAATACTGAGGCCAGACCCGGCGGGTCTGACCCCGGCGGGTCTGACCCGATTATCAAGCTGCCAGCTTATCGATCAGACCCATCTCGCTGCTCGACATCAGCTTGTCGATATCGACCAGGATCAGCATGCGCTCATCGATGGTGCCCAGGCCGATCATGTAGTCGGTCGAGAACGCGGTGCCCATTTCCGGCGCCGGCTTGACTTGTTCCGGGCTCAGGGTGGTCACGTCGGAGACGCTATCGACCACCATGCCGACGATACGGCCGCCGATGTTCAGGATGATCACCACCGTGAACTGGTCGTACACGGGCGTGCCCAGCTTGAACTTGATGCGCATGTCGACCACCGGGATGATGATGCCGCGCAGGTTGATCACGCCCTTGATGAATTCAGGCGCATTGGCGATGCGGGTCACCGCTTCGTAGCCGCGGATTTCCTGCACCTTCAGGATATCGATGCCGTACTCTTCGGAGCCCAGGGTGAAGGCCAGGAATTCACGGCCGGCGATATCCTTGCCGTCGCCCGATTTGCTTCCAGAGTTTTGTTGAATATCTGACATGGTGTTTTCCTATCTGCTATCTGTGTTACGAAAAAATGGACTCGTCAGCCAACTGACGAGAGGAACGGATCAGGGCCGCGACGTCGAGGATCAAGGACACGCCGCCGTCACCCAGGATGGTGGCGCCGGAAATGCCCACCACCTTGCGGTAATTCGATTCGAGGTTTTTCACCACCACCTGCTGCTGGCCGACCAGGTCGTCGACAAACAGCGCGGCCTTGCGCCCTTCGGTTTCGAGGATCACGCAGATGCCTTCGGACGGCGTCGTAAAACGCGGAGTGATGTCGAACATCTGGTACAGCGGTATCAACGGCAGGTATTCGCCGCGCACTTTCACCACCTGCCCCTTGCCACTGATATCGCGGATATCTTCCACGGCGGGCTGCAGGGACTCGATCACAAAACCCAGCGGCAAGATGTACACCTCGTCGCCGACCCTGATCGACATGCCGTCGAGGATGGCCAGGGTCAGCGGCAGCGAAATCGAAATCGTGGTGCCAAAACCCTTGGCCGAGCGGATATCGACCACGCCGCCCATGGCGCTGATGTTGCGCTTGACGACATCCATGCCCACGCCACGGCCCGACACGTCGGTGACCGCTTCGGCGGTGGAAAAGCCGGGCGCGAAGATCAGCTGCCAGACTTCGGCGTCGCTCATGGATTCGGACACGTCCATGCCCTGCTGCTGCGCCTTGGCCAGGATGCGTTCGCGGTTCAGGCCGGCGCCATCGTCGGACACTTCGATGATGATATTGCCGCCCTGGTGGCTGGCCGACAGGAACAATCGGCCCGCTTCGGTCTTGCCGGCGGCCACGCGGGCAGCCGGCATTTCCACGCCATGGTCGATACTGTTGCGCACCAGGTGCGTCAGCGGATCGACGATGCGCTCGATCAGGCCCTTGTCCAGTTCCGTGGCTGCGCCATTGGTGATGAAATCGACTTTTTTACCGAGCTTGGTGGCCAGGTCGCGCACCATGCGCGGGAAGCGCGAGAACACGAAATCCATCGGCATCATGCGGATCGACATCACAGCTTCCTGCAAGTCGCGCGTATTGCGCGTCAGGTGGCTGACGCTGTCGAGCAGCTTTTCATGCAGCATCGGATCGAGCCCGCTGGCGCGCTGTTCGATCATCGCCTGCGTGATCACCAGCTCGCCCACCAGGTTGATCAGCTGGTCGACTTTTTCGATCGAGACGCGGATCGACGACGATTCGGCGCCCGCCTTGTCGCTGTCTTTCTTGGCAGGTTTCTTTTCATGCTCGGCGTCGGCGGCCGCCGTCACGACAACGGCTGCGGCAGAACTGGCGTTCGCCGAGCTGGCCTTGGCCGCATCGGCGCGGATCTGTTCCAGCGGCTGGAAAAAACCATAACCGCGCTGCGCATCGGTCGGCTCTTGCGCACCTTGCGCCGCGGCGCGGATTTCCTCGAGCGGCTGGAAGAAGCCATATCCCTGCTCTGCCTCGGTCTTGACGGCTGGCGTAGAGGGCAAGGGATCGAAGAAGCCATAACCCTGTGCATTTTCCTGGGCCCGGCGCGCCGCATCGGCAGCCTCGGCCTCGCCAGGCGCCAGCGGCGGCGACTGCGTGATGACCATGTCATCAGGGTTCAGCACGAACGAGCAGATGGCCAGGATATCGTCCAGGCTTTCATGCGTGGTCACATTGAGCACGCTGCGCGCGTCCGGCAAGGTGGACACGGCCACGTCGCCCAGCAAGCCCAGCTCGGCGGCCAGCGCATCGACTTCGCGCTGTTCCATCTTCGGCAGTTCCAGGCGGTAGCGCTGACCGCCCGCATGGCTGACGGCTTCCTTTTCCGCCGTGTGAAACGCGGGCGCAACCGGCGTCAATGCCGCCACCGGCACATCCTGCGAAAACGACTGCAGCATCATGCGGATATTGGCGACAGCGTCCTGGTCGACGGGCGTGCCCAGGCGATGGCCATCGAGCTGCATCTTGAGGATATCCTTGGCCGCCAAAAAGGCGTCCACGTGTTCGGCCGTCAGGGCCATCTGGCCCTGGCGTATGCGGTCGAGCAGGGACTCCAGGATATGCGTCACTTCGCTCATGTCGGAGAGGCCGAACGTCGACGCGCCGCCCTTGATCGAATGGGCGGTGCGAAAAATGGCGTTCAGGTCTTCGGCGTCGGGCGCCGCAATATCGACGGCCAGCAGCAGCCGTTCTTTTTCAGCCAGCAGTTCTTCGGCCTCATCGAAAAAGACCTGAAAAAACTGGCTAATATCGATGGTCATAGGGTGACTCCGTCCATTGCATCGTTACGCTGGGCGACTGGCATCAGCCGATCACCTTTTTGACTACCTCGATCAGGCGTTGCGGATCGAACGGTTTCACCAGCCAGCCATTGGCGCCGGCGGCGCGGCCCTTGGCCTTCATTTCATCGGACGATTCCGTCGTCAGCATCAGGATGGGCACTTTTTGATAGGTCGGCAGTTCACGCAGCAGCTTGATCAGTTCCAGGCCATCCATGCGCGGCATGTTCTGGTCCGTCAGCACCAGATCCACCGTTTGCAGCTTGGCTTTTTCCAGACCGTCCTGGCCGTCAACGGCTTCCACCACCTGGTAACCGGCGGCTTTCAGGCTGAACGCCACCATCTGGCGCAATGAGCTGGAATCGTCCACTGCAAGTATTGTTTTGGCCATCTTTGCTCCCACTCTTATTCGGGCTTCTTGCCCATCTATGATTAATCCATGCAACCGCAAGCGTTCAGCACCCTGTGCTAAAACAGCTCGATGTCGCCACTTTCCAAATGCTGCTGGCTGACGGCCTTGCGCAGCACGCTGCGCAATTCCAGGCTCTGTATCGCCAGCGCCATGCTGACCCTCGACAGCAAGGCGACGATCTCTTCGTTATCGCTCTCGGGCAGCATCTCGGCGCCATGCGAACCCAAGGTGCCGAGAAACTCGCGCAAACCGGTCACCCGCTTCAGGGTGCGGTCGATCAGCTGGCTGGTCATGTCCTGGAACTGCATGCTGGTGATGGCGGCGTTGACATAGCCGCCCACCTCGCCCTGCAGCGCCAGTAATTTCTCGCGCTGCTGTTCGGCCGGCAGACCGCCATCGAGCAGCAAGGCGATGGTGTCTTGCTGCGCCGCCACGGCCGCATGGATGGCCATGAAATTGAAGGACAGCTTCTCGATCGCCTCTTCCAGCAAGACGCCGGTCTGCACCAGGTCGGTTTCCACCTCCGTCAAATGCTTGCGGCCATGCTCCGACACGCCAGACAACAGGCGCTTCACTTGCGAGCCCAGTACTTTCTTTCTTGTCATAAAGATCTCATTGTTTCAATCCGCACAGCGCTGATCGCTGCCGCGTGCTTATTTCTTTGCCGCTGCCGGGCCGGGGGAAGGCGCAGCGGCTGGCGGCGCACCGTTCGCCACCCCGGCGGCAACTGCCTGCGGGGTCGTGGCGCCGGTTGCCGGCAAGTCCATCGCCGAACCATCGCGCAGGACATTTTCTTCCGTGCGTTTGTTCATGACGATGATGCTGATGCGCCGGTTGATGGGGTTGAAAGGATCGAGCTTGTCCAGGTGCGCGGCCGAACCCAGGCCTACCACCCGCAACACCTTCTCTTCATTCATGCCGCCGATAATCAGTTCGCGCCGCGAGGCATTCGCGCGGTCGGCCGACAGCTCCCAGTTGCTGTAGCCGGCGTCGCTCATATAGGGTGTCGAATCCGTATGGCCCGACAGGCCGATACGGTTCGGCACTTCATTCAGGACCGAGCCGATGGCGTGCAGGATTTCCTTGGTGTACGGCTGCAGGTTGGCGTTCGCCAGCGCAAACATGGGGCGGTTCTGCTCATCGACGATCTGGATGCGCAAGCCTTCGCTGGTGATATCGAGCAGCAGCTGGTTCTTGTATTTTTTCAGCAGCGGATTGGCGTCGATGGTCGCTTCGATGCGCGCCTTGAGCGCCTGCAAACGGCGCCCTTCTTCGCGTTCGAGCGCCGCCTTGGCCGAATCGAGGTCATAGGCCTTGCGCTGGTTGCTTTCCGCGCCCTTGCGCACTTCGCCATCCTTGCGCGTAAAGTCCTGGCCGCCGCCCTGGATCACGGAATTGCTTTCGCCGCTGCCGGAACCGCCCGCCATCGCCACCTTCAGCGGGGTCTTGAAGAATTCGGAAATGCCGTTCAAATCCCCCTTGGAGGTGGAACCCAGCAGCCACATCAACAGGAAGAAGGCCATCATGGCCGTGACAAAGTCGGCGTAGGCGATTTTCCACGCCCCGCCATGATGTCCGCCAGAAGTCTTCTTGATGCGCTTGACGATAATCGGGCGCATGCCTTCATCAGCCATGGCATCTCCCTTCCCTGTACCGCGATAGACTCATGTTTTCCAAACGTGTTTTCACTGCTTACTTCGTTTTCGATTTCTTGATGTGCTCTTCGAGCTCATTGAACGTGGGGCGCTCGGTCGAGAACAGCACCTTGCGGCCAAACTCGACGGCCAGCGCCGGGGCATAACCGTTCAGGCTGGCCAGCAAGGTGACTTTCACGCACTGGAACATCTTGCTCGACTCTTCCAGTTTCTGTTCCAGCAAGCCGGCCAGCGGGCCGACAAAACCATACGCCAGCAAGATGCCGAGGAAGGTGCCGACCAGCGCGTGCGCGATCAGCATGCCCAGCTCCGACGGCGGGATGCCCACCGATTCCATGGTGTGCACCACGCCCATCACGGCGGCGACGATACCGAATGCGGGCAAGCCGTCGCCCACCTTGGCAATCACGTGGGCCGGCACGGCGCCTTCGTGATGGTGGGTTTCGATTTCATTGTCCATCAGGTTTTCGATCTGGAAGGCGTCCATATTGCCCGACACCATCAGGCGCAGGTAATCGGTCATGAATTCGATCACGTGATGGTCGGCCAGCACGGCCGGATACTTGGAGAACAGCGGACTTTCCTCGGGCTTGTCGATATCGCCTTCGATCGACATCAAGCCTTCCTTGCGCACCTTGCTGAGCACCTCGAACAGCAGCGACATCAGCTCCATATACAGTTCTTTGGTGTAGCGCGAGCCCTTGAACAGGCTGGGCAAGGCGGCCAGGGTGGCCTTGATGGCCTTGTTATTATTACCAACAAGGAAGGCGCCCAGCGCCGCGCCGCCGATCATCAGCAGTTCGATCGGCTGGAACAGCGCCGCCAGGTGGCCACCTGCCAGCGCAAAACCGCCAAAAACCGAGGCGCAGACGACGATGTATCCGAGTATGACTAACAAGTGCCCTGACTCCCAATAGTGGCCGGGCCCCAGCGCCCGGCATGTTCAAACGGGCCCCGGTGGCTGGCGGCGATGCCGCGGCGGAGGCCGGCAGCAAATGTGACTGAAGGTAGATAGAAACGGCTTGCATTTCAACGCACTTCGACAAAAATGCCGTGTAGAACTACAATAACGTGAGATTGTCCTCTGAGCAAGCAAATAACGCAGACAATTGCTTAAAAGCACCATATGTAGAGCAAGGGACCACCCTCTGTGGTGACTATGGTCTTATCGGGTGCGCGCGCCGTTATCTTGAATTCGTAACTAACAAGCATACTTCCGGGCAACATTTCTTTCTCAGCCTTGACCCACAGGGCCGCCATGGCCGCCGGCGACAGGTAGGCAAACACCACATCGTAGCGGGCAAAATCGAGCGCTTCGTAGTCGCCGCGCACAAAATGCGCGCGGCTGCCGGACCAGCGCGCGCGCAGCCGGCTCAGCAGCCACGGCAGCGGCGCCAGCTCGATGCCCGTCACCTGCGCATCCGGCCGGCGGCGCGACAAGTCCAGCACCAGGCCACCCAGGCCGCTGCCGATATCGACCAGGCGCACGCCCGGTCTATCGCGCACCAGATCGGCGAGCGCCTGCCACACTGCTGGCCCCGACGGATAAAACGGCACTTGCGTGCGGAAGGTCGACCAATACAGGCTCAGCAAAAAAATGAAGGCCAGCAGGAACAGCACGGGCGGCAAGTCCAGCCAGCTGGCGCCCAGCAGCGCGGGAGCAAACAGCAGGCCGATGGCGCACCACCAGCGTGCCAGCCCTGCGCGCCAGGTCAGCAGCGCGGCAATCACGCCCTGCAGAACGGCCACGGCCAGCAGCGGCATGGCCAGGCCCGCACGCGCCATGCCATACACGAGCAGCAGCAGCAAGGGAAAGGCCAGCACCTGGATCAGGAATGCCTTGAGCGCGGGCGCCCGCAGGATTTGTTGCAGCATAGGTAAGGTGAAAACCGAAAGCGTCAGTGTAAGCGAAAATACAATGAAAAAAGCCGGAATCGCTCAGGCAAGCGACTCCGGCTTTGATATACAGCTACTCGGTAGTTTCAGGCAGCCAGGCTGGTCGGGGCAGCAGCCGCTTCATCGCGGGCCTTCTTGGTCTTGCCGGCGCGCGAAGGCATATGGCACAGGCCGCAGACATAATCGGCATTCAAGTCCAGGCAATTGACGACGAACTTGCCGCCGCACTTGCCGCAAGGCGCCATGTCGAGCATCTTGCTGCTGAAGAAGCGCACCAGGGTCCAGGCGCGCGTCAAGGACAGCAGCGGCTCTTCGCCCGGTTCGGGCGGCATTTGTTCCAGATACAGCTGATAGGCTTTCATCACCGCCTCGATGCCGGTCGCGCCGGCGTGGTCCACGAGGAATTTATGGATATTGATGAACAGCGAGGAATGGATATTCGGTTGCCAGGTGAGGAACCAGTCCGTGGAAAACGGCAGCATGCCCTTGGGAGGTGATACGCCCTTCAATTCCTTGTACAGGTTCAGCAGGCGCTCGCGCGACAGCGAGACTTCGGTTTCCAGCAGTTGCAAACGGGCGCCCAGTTGTATCAGTTCGATGGCGAGCTGGATTTCCTGCGCTTCCGATACGACACTTTTTTTGGCCATGCTGTGTGCTCCGCTACTGGTCTGACGTGAAAACGAGGGGACGATCAGGCAATCTCTTCGACGCCCTGGCCTGCCATCAGGATGGCGGCGTGCGACTGGGCCAGCGAACGGTCTTTATTGTAGTTGGTCAGCATCGACAGGATGGCGCTGTCGTCGAAGCGGAAGCGGGCCAGCATCATGTTGCCGCCTGCCAGTTTCAGGATCTGTGCATTGCTCATGCCTTCGATCAAGTCGGCGATATCGGTCGAGATACCCAGGCGGAAGATGGCGGTGACCTTATCGGCACGGATCATTTGCTGCGCCAGCATCAGATAGCTCAGGTTGGCATCGCGAATCTCGGCCATCATATCGTTAGCAGTCATTTCCATCTCCTCAATCCGTTGAATTCAGCTGGCGGGTGGTGTGTTGCCAGTGAGATACATTCTGAAGGAGCAACATCAAATGCAACAGAGGCGCAGCACTGTATTTTTCGTCGGGGAATAGGAAATAGGATCGTAGGTGTTTGTCCGACAAACACTACTCGATCACGGTCGCACGCCCGTAAAAGCGTGGAAAAGAGGCGATGAAAGAATCAAATTTTCCTGACTTTCTGACAGCGCTTAACATCACTTTTTTACAACAGCTTGACCTGAATCAAGCCGCTTCACACCATATAACGACAGCTGAAACGGGAACTTGAGGCTTTTTTACAAAATATTTCAAAAATATTTCAATAAGGATTTCCCCTTGTCTAAACCGGTTACGGCGCCTGCCTGGAAAACTTGAGGGTTTTTTGAAAATATTTTGAAAAAACTGCAAATTTCTTCCTGACGCCCCACAAATGCGCTTTTTTTCAGTCAGGACGGCGCCAAAAAAGCGGCAGAGCGGCCCATCCTTGCTACACTTCCATTCCCGCATGATTGGGTCAAACAGGCCAAAATCATGCTATCCAGACAAGTATCGACATGAAAGCCACCATGATTTCACGACATGACTGCAGTGCGCGCGACGACGATGATCCGCTGGCGCCCTTGCGCCGCCAGTTCGACCTGCCTTCCGGCGTCATCTATCTTGACGGCAACTCACTGGGCGCCCGCCCCAGCGCCGCCCTGGCCCGCGCCCAGCACGTCATCGCCGCCGAATGGGGCACGGACCTGATCCGCAGCTGGAATACGGCAGGCTGGTTCGATTTGCCGAAACGCCTGGGCGACCGCCTGGCGCCGCTGATCGGCGCCGGAAGCGGCGAAGTGGTGATCACCGACACCACCTCCATCAATCTGTTCAAGGCCCTGGCCGCCGCGCTGCAGATGCAGGCCGGCGATCCTCAACGGGCCACGCGCCGCGTCATCGTCAGCGAGCGCAGCAACTTCCCTACCGACTTATATATGGCGCAGGGTTTATCCGCCTGGCTGGACCGTGGCTACAGCCTGCGCCTGGTCGATGATCCGGCCGAACTGGCACAGGCCATCGATGCCGATTGCGCCGTCGCCATGCTGACCCACGTCAATTACCGCACCGGCTACCAGCACGATATGGCGGCCGTCAGCAACCACTGCCACGCGCAGGGCGCACTGGCCCTGTGGGACCTGGCCCATTCGGCAGGCGCCGTGCCGCTGGACCTGAACGCCGATGGCGCCGACCTGGCCGTCGGCTGCACCTATAAATACCTGAACGGCGGCCCCGGCGCACCCGCCTTCATCTGGGTGCCGGAAAAACACCAGGCCCGCTTCCGCCAGCCTTTGTCCGGCTGGTGGGGCCATGCCGCGCCGTTCGCCATGGAACCCGGCTTTGCACCGGCCGACGGCATCGGCCGCGCCCTGTGCGGCACGCAGCCGATCGTCTCGCTGGCCCTGGTCGAATGCGGCCTCGATATCTTCGCGCAGACCAGCATGGCAGCGATCCGCCGCAAGTCGCTGGCCCTGACCGATTTGTTCATCGCGCTGGTGGAACAATGCTGCGCCAGCCATCCACTGGGCCTGGTCACGCCACGCGAACATGCGCGGCGCGGCAGCCAGGTCAGCTTTACGCACCCGCATGGCTACGCCGTGATGCAAGCCCTGATCGCGCGCGGCGTGATCGGCGACTACCGCGAACCGGCCATCATGCGCTTCGGCTTCACGCCGCTGTACACCAGCTTTACGGACGTGTGGGATGCGGTCGAAATCCTGCGCGACATCCTCGACAAGCAAGCCTACGATATCGCCGCCAAGCGCGATGCAGTCACCTGAAGAAACCGACAATGACCGACGATCACAAGACAAACGGCTGCCCCATGCATGGCGGCCAGCAGGATGCGCAGTGGCATGGCGCGCAAATGGATTTCAGCAAATCGATGAGTTATGGCGACTACCTGGCGCTGGACCGCATCCTGACCGCACAGCATCCGCTGTCGCCGAATCACAATGAAATGCTGTTCATCGTGCAGCACCAGACCAGCGAACTGTGGATGAAGCTGATGCTGCACGAAATGCACGCCGTGCGCAGCAACCTGCAAAGCGGCGACCTGTCGCCGGCCTTCAAGATGCTGGCCCGCGTGGCGCGCATCATGGACCAGCTGGTGCATGCCTGGGACGTGCTGGCCACCATGACGCCACCCGAATACACGGCCATCCGTCCCTACCTGGGCGCCTCGTCCGGCTTCCAGTCCTACCAGTACCGCGAGATCGAATTCATCCTGGGCAACAAGAACGCCGCCCTGCTGAACGTGCACACCACGGCGCCGGACGCCTACGCGGTGCTCGACACGGCCCTGCGCACGCCATCCGTCTACGATGAATCGATCAAACTGCTGGCCCGCAGCGGCTTGCACATCGCGCCAGAACGCCTGAATGCAGACTGGACCCTGCCGACGAGACCGGACGACACGGTCAAGGCGGCCTGGCTGGCAGTCTACCGCGACCCGTCGAAATACTGGGCCCTGTACGAACTGGCTGAAAAGCTGGTCGACCTGGAGACGGCCTTCCGCTTCTGGCGCTTCCGCCACGTCACCACGGTGGAACGCATCATCGGCTTCAAGACCGGCACCGGCGGCACCGAAGGCGTGTCTTATTTACGCAAGATGCTCGACGTCGTGTTATTCCCTGAACTCTTCGCCTTGCGCACCGAACTTTAAAGGAGCCGCCATGTCCCCTCTCGTCCTGACCCTGGCCGGCCTGTGGAATTCCGGTCCGCAGCACTGGCAAAGCCACTGGGAAGCGCGCCATCCGCAGTGGTCGCGGGTGCAGCAGGGCGAGTGGCAGACGCCAGACAAGGATGACTGGGTGGCGGCGCTGGACCAGGCGATTGCCGCCTGCCCGCGCCCGCCCGTACTGGCCGCGCATAGCCTGGGTTGCGCCCTGGTCGCCCACTGGGCTGCCAGCGGCTCGCCGCACAGGATCGCCGGCGCCTTTCTGGTCGCGCCCAGCGATGTCGATGCGCCATCCTACCCGGCCGGCACCACCGGTTTTACGCCGATGCCTTTGTTAGCCCTGCCGTTTCCCTCGCTGGTGGTGGCCAGCGGCGATGACCCGTATGTCAGCTTCGCGCGGGCGCGCGCCTTTGCGCAAGCCTGGGGCAGCGACCTGACGATGATCGGCGACGCCGGCCATATCAATGGCGACGCCGGCTACGGCCCCTGGCCGGAGGGCGAGCAGATGCTGCTGGACTTTTGCGCCGCCCACCAGGCTTGAAGCGGGGACGCACACGATAGGCGCGTATTTGCACCCATCGGTGATCGCAGGCAGAATCATGCCCTTTATCTAAGGGCGCCCCGGCGCCAGGCCTCCGATGATACGACCGCTGCTACCCGCACTTTTTTTCGTTTGCTCCTCGCTGGCCTGTGCCGCTCCTTTTTACCAGGGCAAAACCCTGGCCCACCCGGCCATCGATGCATCGCAGGACAGCGGCGCGGATATCGCCTTCATCAAGGGAAAAGACGGCGTCAACGGCTACTACTGCGAGTGCCGCAGCAGCGGCTCGAAAACCATGCTGCTCGACCAGTTTGGTACGGCCGTGATCCGCTCCGTGTTTTACGCCCCGCTCGACCGCGAGTCGGAGCGCAGCGTGCAAACCATGCTGGTGCTGCTGCGCCAGGGCGACAGGAATGCGCTGCGCGCCTACCGCTTTGACCGTAACTCGGGCAAGTACCGGCGCCTCGATGATTTACAGCCGGCGCTGGACCGCATCGCCGCACAAAGCGCCTCGCCCAACGCCGGCCAGGTCAAGGCTGCACTGGCAAAGCTGGCGCCCATGGATTACAGCGTCACGCGGGGCAAGAGCGGCAACCCCGAGTTCGACGCCATCGACCATACGCAAGGCAGCATCGTTGGCTACTACGACGATGAAGGCAAACAGGTAGCCGCTGACGACAGGCATGCCGTCAGCTACAAGAAAAGCTTCCAGAAAAAGGGAGATCTGTACCTGAGCGCCAGCTACACCCTGTATGGCGATATCGAGGCGGGCACCCTGCCCAACTACCGCCTGTACCAGGTCACATGGGAAGCGGCGCCGCAGCAATACACGGGCAGCGAAGACGGCCCGGCCGTGATCTACAGCCAGGCCTGGGATGATGGCTCGGCGATCGAACGCGGCCGGTTCCGCAAGGGCAAGCGCGAGGGCTTGTGGGTGCGCGAAGGCCTGCATGAAGGAAAAACCAAAGGCAGTTATGTCGACGGCTTGCCGGAGGGGCCGTGGCATATTGAAAGCTCCAGACAAATCGAAGATGGCAACTACCGCAACGGCAAGCGTGAGGGCCGCTGGAATATCGTCAACTATGCGGGCGAGGACGAAACAACCGGCTACGACACCTATGTCGCCGACCAGCTGAACGGCCCTTCCGAACGCAGCATGGGTGGCAAGCTGCTCCTGCGCGGCAGCTACGCCGACGGCAAATACCAGGGCATCTGGATCACGGACGACGGCAGCGGCAATTTTATCGATGGCCAGCGCGACGGGCCATGGACACTCAAGCTGAAAGACGGCGCCACGCAAAGCGTCAGCTTCGTCAACGGTAAAAAACAGGGCGAAGCGATCGACCGGGACGCCCAGGGCGCACTACGCCTGCGCGATAATTACCAGGCTGACGTGCTCGACGGTCCGCGCACGCGCTACCTGGGGCCCGCCGGCAAGGAAGTCGTGGTCTACACGGCCACCTTCCGCAATGGCCAGCTCGATGGGCGCGAACAGGCATTCGATATCAGCGGCAGCGGCAGGATACTGCGCCTCGACACGCTCTGGGACAATGGCAAGAAGCAGGGACTCGATGCGCGCTACTACCCGGACGGCAGACCGGAACGCCTGACCGTGATCGAACGGGGCCGGCTGGCCGCGCATCTGCGCGACTACTACCCGGACGGCAAGCTGCTCAATGATATCCAGCGCTGCTACTTCACCGAATACGGCAGCGAGCGCGATGACGTGTGCGACTACCACCGCACCTACTTCCCGGACGGCAGCCTGGAGTACGACTATGTTTTCCTGTATGGCGACCGCCAGGAAGGCAAGACCTACTACAAGAACGGTAAAGTAAAAGAAGAGTTACTGGTCGACCGCGCAGCCGACACCTCGGTGTACAACACGTATTATGAGAGCGGCCAGCTGAAATGCACGGAACCGCGCCGCGGCCACGGCAACCGCACGGTCAATGGGACAGCCATGCAAAGCTATGGCGCGGCCAGCCGCGACGGCGACAGCATCTGCTATCACCCGAACGGCGCAATGGCCAGCATCCGCAGCTACCGCAAGCGCCTGGCCCTCGATTGCGGCAAGCAGTTCGACGAAACAGGCAAGCAGACCTATCCTGGTCCGGAAGGCTGTCCGGCGCCCAAGAAAGTAATGTTCAACTTCAGCGAATAGCGGGGAAAACAGGCTGGGGGGACTCAGCGCCGGCCTGTCACTGGCCGGCAGCCAGCTTGCGCTGCCACAGCGCCACGTCGATCATCACGCCGTCATTGCCGGCATTGCGGATGTAGACGCGGTAGCTGCCCTGCCCCAGTTCGCCATCGATATACGCGGTGCGCTCGTTGCGCTGGAAGCGGGCGCCCTTGGCCAGCTGGCGATAGCGTTCCACCACGCTGTCGAAACTGGCATAGCTGCGCATCGCCACTTCCAGGTCGCGCGGCGGCCGGCCTTCGGCCTGGTCCAGCACATTGCTTTGCTTCTTGCCACGCAAGGTGAGCGGATAGGAAAACACGCCGGCGCCGGCCGAGGTCAGCACGGCGGATTTTTCCAGCAGCAGCGGCAGCAGCGCGTTGGGAAAGGCGGGCGGCAATTGCGCACGGTTCCAGCCCGGCAGTGGTGCTTGCGCCAGCACGTATTCGACGCTGGCGATCTTTTGCCCATCGGCGCCGACTTCCTTGTCGGAGGCAATCAGCGCCAGCATCGGCGGCAATTGCCGGGCCCACGCCAGCAGCGGTGCGGCTTCGCCGACCAGCATGCCCTTGCGGTGAAACACGGTCAGCACCGTGTTCGGATCGACATTGCACACCTTGGTCAGCGGCTGGCCTTCGAGGTGGCAATGGCCATTGACCAGGCCGAAGGCGATAATCTCGCCGCGCTTGTCGAGCAGCATGGCGCCGCGCTCGCGGCCCTGGTTGCGGTCATTCATCGACGCCAGCAACTGGCGGCCGTCAGGCAGCACGGTACGGGTGGCGTCGCGCCGGTCGCTGATGGCTTCAAACGCCTGCTCCAGCACCAGCTCATCGTCTTCCGTGTAGCTGCCCCGCGCATACCCGAAGAAATCAAACAGTGCCGCGCGCACTTGCGGATCCTCGCTCAAACGCGGCAAGGGTCCACCGGTCAGCAGCGCAGCCAGGTTCTTCGGCGCCGGCATCGCCAGCATGGCAGGCGCCGCCGTCGCGCTGGCAGGCTGGGAAAGGACGCAGGAGGCCGCCAGCAAGGCAATGCCCCAGGTGCGGTAGTTTGATAAGGTGATATGCATGTTTCTGTTTGTCCGGGATTTGACCGTCGCTCCGGCCACGCGTCGCGCGTCGGTGATTCTAGCACGGCGCCAGCGCCCATGCCGCACGGCTGGCGGGCAAAGTGTGTGGACACTACGGCGCCAGCCATCACTGTTATGATGCGCTCAATAATGATAAATCTACCAATATCGTATTTACTTGCCCTCGCTCCATCTTGCCAGGCATGGATGGCACGGGCCTGCTGTTCCAATACCCACCTTCCCTGTCTTGTACTCCGACACCTACATCGCCACACACCTCAAAGTAACCCTCTGCAGAACAATTTAAAAAATTGACTAAGCGGGCACAAACCTCAAGTAGCTTACATTTAATTATCGACAATCCATCATAACTTTTGAATCGGATAGGCGAAAATTATGCATTGCACTTTTCGCATCTATCGAGTATCTTTCAGTTGTTTAATTTTTATTTCAAATAAGTAACAACATATGAAGAAGAATTTGCATTTTTTCTTTAAAAAATAAACTATTGAAAAATAAAAAATATTAAAATTTATTTAATAACATCTTTTAAAATTAATAGGAAAATGAATGGATTGGATACTCTTAAATAAAGAATGGTTATTTAGCGGAATTGGTATATTTTTTTTGGGATGGCTAGGGAAATTCTTCATTGAAAAAAACAAACCCTCTGAAAGTACACCGCCGACACCATTAGTTACAATTAACAACACCTTGCCCATGCAAGTAAATTCGGCTCCAACGATTATAGCGGAGACCTCGATGAGCCTACCTGATCGAAAACAGAAAACCAAGATTTTATTTATCGATGATGACACAAAGTTCAAAGTTGCTAAAATACTTATAAAAAGTGGATGGTTAAATACATCCATTATAAAAGATGCAAATACTCTTGATGAGCCAGCCATACTCGATGCTCATATTCTTTTTGTGGATGTCCAAGGTGTAGGAGTTGCATTAGGCTTTGCAGATGAAGGACTTGGCTTAGCACTTGCGCTAATAGAAAAATATCCAAAAAAGAAAATTATTATTTACTCATCAGAAACAAAAGGGGATAGATTTCACGCAGCACTTAGAAAAGCAGATTCATCTTTACCAAAGAATGCTGACCCATACGAATTTCAAAAACTAGTTGAAGAGTTATCATCAGATTTTAATTTAGGAAAATAATGCGCTTCTCAATAATTTCAGCTGACGGGAAAAATATATCAAACACTTTAAGCGCTAAAGAGTCCGCAGTTCTCGCTAATATCACCAGCGAGTCGATATTGGTTTCAAACAATAAGGCGCGTGCAGGAAACATCAAGAGTTCCGAGGGCCAAATTCTAGCGTATTCTGACGACACTGACTTTGTTAAGAGCTCACAGAAATTCAAAAGCACTGCTCGATTTTTATTAAAATCTCTTAAATACATTAATGAAATAATCGACGAGAATATAGAATCAAACAACAAAACAACAAATAGACTGATTCACAATCTAACATCTTTAAATGCCCATAACATTCAAGAAATTTATCTCTTGATTCCCCAGGATGAAATATCCGGGAAAATCAAGGGGCATTTAGAATATACAAAGAAAATTGTAGAAAATAATTCATTAGATGCAGCAAAAGCTCTTTTGAAAATTGCAAAAAACAACGCTGCGATGAAAACTGAATTTTCAGTCTTCAAGAAACTATTTAATACCACTCCAGATTTGAGGCCATCTATGCACATAGTGCATAAGGTCGTGATGAATATATTGTATTTATTTTTTTCCGACTTTACCGACAAATCTGTGGAAGTAGTAGTGCAGCGTAGTGAGGCCAAAGCATACTTTGATTATGAGTCCATCCACGTCGCGCTCTATCATTTAATTAATAATGCAGCAAAATATACAATACCTGACAGCTTTTTTAATATCGAAATTAAAGAAGAAACTTCTGTTTTATCTATCACATTCCGAATGTGCAGCACTAAAATTCTTAAGGAAGAACGTGAAAGAATATTTGATGAAGGTTATTCAGGAAGCATTGCAACCTCAACAGGAAAGGCCGGCAATGGAATCGGCATGAATATAGCAAAAAGGATTATTGAATTAAACAATGGAACAATTTTCGTCAATCCAATCGATGGATCTGAAGGGAAAAATTTTGGTTTTGAGTATCAAACTAATGAGTTTGTTATGAATTTACCAATCAATAAAAAGCCGCTCAATAATACTCTGTAGAATTTCGACTCGTTGCCTCATATAAATTAAAGATAATCAATGATTCTCAATTAATTTAATGCAACAGACACTTAGGGAACTGCTGATTAATTCGGATTTCTCTTTAAAACCACACACAATTCTTTGATTTTTTAAATTGGTGAATTTCTACAAATTGAATTAATCCGTTCCCGCTTAGTCTTTATTAGCACTCCTTGAGAATTATTTGACACTCAGAATGATCGAAACTTTTATACGAAAAATTGAAAATCTGGGTAATTCCACATCAGTTTTGATGCTCTGATAGCAGAAAACTGCGTCAACATATCGCTTTAAATTTATTAATCCGCCGGCAAATGAATGATAAGCCGCATATTGCTGCCATTATTGATAGATGCCCATGATCTGATTCCTCCCATATGCTGCTGCAAGCTGCGCCGCAAACGGCGGCGACGGCCATCGCCAACTTCATTAACAACCTGTCAAGCCTGCAGCTGTAGCGCCAGCTTCTGGCCAAGCAAGACCGCCAGCCAGCTCAAGCCGCCCGCCAGCAGGCTGAAATAGAGCGCCCGCAAAGGATGGTGGCGCAGCAGACAGGCCAGCACTACCGCACCCAGCAAGGTGCACAGCCGCGGTTTGATGTTGCCGGACGGCAGCAGCGCCAGCAGCAGATTCGTGCCTGCATAGGCATACAACACCAGCAGCCAGGCCTTCGCGCCGGCGATACCGACGGAACCGAGGGCGCCGAACAGCTGGGTGTATAGATAAAAACCCAGCCAGCTCAAGAAAACAAATAGCAAACAGCCCAGTGCGTGCACGGCCAGACCGGCGATCAGACGGATTTTCATGGCGTCCCTTGAAAAAAAGCCGGCCCCTTCATGCAGAAAGGGCCGGCTTGTCTACTGCTGCAAAACGGGCTTACTTCGCCGAATTGAGCAGCAATTCGTTCAGGCGCTTGACGAACGTGGCAGGGTCGGCCAGCGAACCGCCTTCGGCCAGCAGGGCCTGGTCGAACAGGATGTTGGCCCAGTCGCCGAACTTGCTGCCTTCTGCGTCTTCATATTTCAGGCGCGTCACCAGCGGGTGGTTCGGGTTGATTTCCAGGATGGGCTTCGATTCCGGCGCGCTCTGGCCTGCCGCTTTCAGCATGCGCAGCAGATTGCCCGACAGTTCATGCTCGTCAGCCACCAGACAGGCTGGCGAATCGGTCAGGCGGAAGGTCACGCGCACGTCCTTGGCTTTGTCGGCCAGGGCGGTTTTCATCTTGCCCACCAGGTCGGCGTACGAGGTTTCCGTTTCTTCGTGCTCTTTCTTTTCCGCTTCGTCTTCCAGCGCGCCCAGGTCCAGGCCGCCCTTGGCAACCGACACCAGTTCCTTGCCTTCGAAGTCCTGGATGAAGGACAGCATCCATTCATCGACACGGTCCGTCAGCAGCAGCACTTCGACACCTTTTTTGCGGAAGATTTCCAGGTGCGGGCTGTTCTTGGCAGCAGCGTAATTGTCCGCCGTAACGTAATAAATCTTGTCCTGGCCTTCCTTCATGCGCGCCACGTAGTCGGCGAACGAAGTGATCTGTTCGTCGCTGTCGTTGGCGGTCGAGGTAAAGCGCAGCAGCTTGGCCAGGCGCTCCTTGTTGGACGCGTCTTCGCCGATACCCTCTTTCAGCACCTGGCCGAATTCCTTCCAGAAGGTGGCGTACTTGTCTTTTTTATCCTGCTCGTCGGCGTTCGCCAGTTCTTCCAGCATGCCCAGCACGCGCTTGGTCGAGCCTTCGCGGATCACTTTCACGTCGCGCGATTCCTGCAGGATTTCACGCGAGACGTTCAGCGGCAGGTCGGACGAATCGATCACGCCCTTGACGAAGCGCAGATAGGTTGGCATCAGTTGTTCGGCATCGTCCATGATGAAGACGCGCTTGACGTACAGCTTGATGCCGCCGCGCTTGTTGCGGTCCCACATATCGAATGGCGCCTTGGCCGGGATATACAGCAGCTGCGTGTATTCGCTGCGGCCTTCGACGCGGTTATGCGTGTGCGTCAATGGCGCCTGGAAGTCGTGCGAAACGTGTTTGTAGAATTCGTCGTACTGTTCCGGCGTGATCTCGGACTTGCTGCGTGCCCACAGGGCGCTGGCCTGGTTGACGGTTTCCAGTTCGTCCTTGAGAACGGTTTCCTTCTTCTCGTCGTCCCACTCTTCTTTCTGCATCACGATAGGCAGCGAGATATGGTCCGAGTATTTGCGGATGGTCGATTTGATCTTCCAGCTCGACAGGAACTCGTCTTCGCCTTCGCGCAGGTGCAGGATGATATCCGTGCCGCGATTGGTTTTTTCGATGGTTTCGATGCTGTAATCGCCTTCGCCGGCCGATTCCCAGCGCACGCCTTCCGATGCGGCGGCGCCGGCGCGGCGCGTTTCAACCGTGATCTTGTCGGCCACGATGAAGCCCGAGTAGAAGCCTACGCCGAACTGGCCGATCAGGGCCGCGTCCTGCTGCTGGTCGCCCGACAGCTTGCCGAAGAATTCCTTGGTGCCCGATTTGGCGATGGTGCCCAGGTGCGAGATCGCCTCGTCACGGGTCATGCCGATGCCGTTGTCGGAAATGGTGATGGTGCGCGCATCCTTGTCGAAGCTGACCTTGATCTTCAATTCGTGATCGTTGCCATACAGGCCATCGTTATCGATCGCTTCGAAGCGCAACTTGTCGGCCGCGTCGGACGCGTTCGAAATCAATTCGCGCAAGAAGATTTCCTTGTTGGAATACAAGGAGTGGATCATCAGATGCAGCATTTGCTTTACTTCAGTCTGAAAACCCAGGGTTTGCTTTTCGGAGACAGCCATGTTTACCTCATAGTCTTGTGGATGGGACGAATTTTACGAAGTTGGGGATAGTACAAGCGATTTCAAGACGTCTTTATATAATTGTCTTGCCATCCTGCTTTGCCCTACCATCGCAACACTGCCTGCCATACTGCTTGTTAGTGAAAGACAATCGCCCCCTCGTCCGCGCACATGGCAAATGCTTTCATCCATTCAGCGTAGGCGGCACGGAAATTCTCGTCAGGATGTTGTAGGGCCGCATGATGATACTGAACAAAGTCAGCATAAACACGCTTGCACACGACTGGGCCAATCACGCCTTCACTATCGGAAAAGTCGATCAACTCCCAGAATGGTCCTTTCTGGAGACGCCAGACAGTAGCGTCATAGCGCGTTTCGATTTTCCCATCAGGCAATGTATCTGGCGTCGCCGCATATCCGGCCAGCCTGGCCAATTCATTACGCCAGTGGTTATAGCCAGAATAACTGCCCGCCCTGAACTCGAACGCCGCCTCATAGCGATAGACGCCATTCGGCGTGAGCCCGGTAAAGCGTTCGACGAACTCGACAGGCACGAGCATGACCTGCTTTTCGCCGATGGGTTCCCCATCCTGATCGAGCTGCGGCGAGGCGACCGGCGCCAGTCTTGTATATGCCGTCACATCCAGCCCGGCAGAAGCGATAAGCGGACAAAAACATATTACGGTAAGCAAGGTGCGGCGCAACTTACGCACACTCCAGGATGCTTCGCCTTCGGCGCCCCTCAGGGCCCTTGTCCAACTGAAAATACTCACTGCTTCTCCTTATCGTCTCCATCGGCCTTTTTGGTCGATAGCGGCGCAAAAGGATAGCAAATTAGCGTCGACAAAAATACACATATTGTCACGTATGCTATGGGTTTGCCATCCAGCGCTAGCCCAGCGCGCGCCCCAGGAACGCCCAGACCTGCTCATCCTGCACCGTGGCCAGGTTCAGGCGCATGCGGGTCGATGGCAGCTGGCGCGGTGAAAACAGGCTGCCGGGCGCCAGCACCAGGCCCTCGGCCAGGGCTTTTTCGGCCAGCAGATTGGTGTCGCAGCCCGCGTCGGCCCAGACAAACATGCCGGCCGGCGCAGGATCGAAGCGCAGGCCGGCCTGCTCGATGCGGCGGTAAGTGGCGTCGCGCACCTTGTCGAGGCGTGCGCGCAAGCGCTCCGCGTGCTTGCGGTAATGGCCTTGCGACAGTATCTGGTAGACCACCCGTTCGCCGATGTCGCTGGTGGTCAGGGTCGCCAGCATCTTGCGGTCTGCCAGGCGCTGCGCCCGTTCCGGCGAGGTGGCGATAAAGCCCACGCGCAGATTGGCTGACAGGCTCTTGGAAAAACCGCCCAGGTAAATCACGCGGCGCAGCTGGTCCAGCGCAGCCAGCCGCGTCACCGGCAAACCGCCGCCCGGATGCATATCGCAATAGATATCATCCTCGACCACCAGGAAATCGTGCTGTTCGGCCAGGCGCAGCACCTGGAAAGCCTTGGCCGCCGACAGCGAGGTGGAACTGGGATTGTGCAGCACTGAATTAATAACATACAGCTTCGGTTGATGCAGCGCTGCCAGCTCGGCCAGCATGGCGATATCGGGGCCATCGGCCAGGCGCGGGATGCCGATCACGCGCATGCCCATGGCGGCAAAAGCGCCAAACATCAGCCAATAGGCAGGATCGTCGACAAAGATGGTGTCGCCGGGGCGGGCAAATTCGCGCGCCACCAGGTCCAGCGCCTGCATCACGCCCACCGTGGTGACGATCTGCTCGGGAGGGCAGGTAATTTCCAGACCGGCCAGCTTCAGCTGCAGCTGCTGGCGCAGCGGCAGGAAGCCCTGCGGCGCGCCATAGCTGAGCAGCAGGGAACCGGGCTGGCGCGCCACGTCGCGCAGCGCGCGCGCCACCAGTTCCCCATCGAGCCACTCATTGGGCAGCATGCCGGAACCGGGGGCATGATGAGGCGGCTTCTGGCGGAACATATTGCGGATCAGCCAGACCACATCCATGGGCTCTGCGGTCACTTCCGGCTGCGGCGCCGGCATATTCAGCGGCGCGCGCTCACGCACGAAAAAGCCGGCGCCGCGCCGCGACTCCAGGTAATCGAGTCCCACCAGCTTGTCGTAACTGGCCACCACCGTGGCGCACGACACCTCCAGGCTGGCCGCGCACTGGCGTATCGAGGGCATGCGCGCGCCGCCGCGCAGCAGGCGGTCATCGATGCGCACCACCACCGAGCGCACGATCTGGTCGATCAGGGTTTCGCCCGAAGTGCGTGACAAGAGGCTCAGCGGCGCTATCAGTGTATTGCTCATGTGACCATTACAGTGTGGAAAATTAGAGTATCAAGTGTATTTGTACTGTACTGCTATTGCAGCCTAGCATAGCAGCATGCCGTCCACAAATCCACGCCTTGCTCCAGCACTCTCCAGACCATGACCTCCCACATCCAGCTTGTTTCCTCCCCTTCCCGCCTGGCCGACGACCGCAAAGGCCTGTTATTGGGCCTGACGGCCGTCGCCATGTTCAGCCTGACCCTGCCCTTTACGCGCCTGGCCGTGGCCGAGCTCGCCCCCGCCTTCGTGGCCCTGGGGCGTGCCCTGGTGGCCGCGTGCCTGGCGGCATTGTGGCTGTGGCATCAGCGCGCGCCCCTGCCCCGGCGCGAACAGTGGCTGCCGCTGGCCCTGGTGGCGCTGGGCTGCGTGGTGGGCTTTCCCTGGCTGACCTCGATCGCCATGCGCAGCCTGCCCGCCTCGCACGGCGCCGTGCTGGTCGGCATCTTGCCGCTGGCCACGGCCGTGTTTGCCGTGCTGCGCGGCAAGGAACGCCCATCGCTGGGATTCTGGCTGATGGCGCTGGCCGGTACGGCGCTGGTGGTGCTGTTTGCCCTGCGCCAGGGTGGCGGCAGTTTTCATCTGGCTGACGTGCTGATGTTTGCCGCCGTCGTACTGGGCGCGCTCGGTTACGCGGAAGGCGGGCGCCTGGCGCAAAGCATGCCCGGCCAGCATGTGATTTCCTGGGCGCTGGTGCTGGCCGCGCCGTTCGTGCTGCCGCTGGTACTGTATTTGACATGGCCGCAGCGGACCTTGCTGCTGCAAGCGGGCGCCACCGCCTGGCTGGGTTTTGCGTATATCTCCGTGTTTTCCATGTTTATCGGCTTCTTTTTCTGGTATCGGGGCATGGCGCTGGGCGGCGTGGCGCGCGTGGGCCAGACGCAATTGCTGCAACCGTTTCTCACCCTGCTGGGCGCCGCCGTGCTGCTGGGCGAAGCGCTGGAAGTATCCAGCCTGCTGTTTGCCGGCGCCGTGATCGCTGTGGTGGCAGCCGGGCGCAAGCTGAAATGACCGTGTTGCCATTTTGCGATATCCGTTTGAAATGCCAACTCTCCACCAAAGCCCAGTCTGGTCGTACAATATGGCGGTAGTGGGGCGACGCCTACCCGGCGCCGCTTTATCGACGGCCGCCATAAGCGGACCATAAAAACCAGCCGGCGCAGCTCGGCATCTTCCATGAGACACGTATGAAAATTGACAATCCAAATCCCATCCAATGGCGCTTTTCCGAACGCGCGGAGCAATTAAAAAGCTCTTTCATCCGAGAAATCCTGAAGATCACGCAGCGTCCCGAAATCATTTCCTTTGCCGGTGGCCTGCCCTCGCCCGCCACCTTCCCCGTCGAGCAAATGAAAACCGCCTTCGACAAAGTGTTGTCGAACAATGGCAAGGTGGCCCTGCAATACGGCCCCACCGACGGTTATCCGCCACTGCGCCAGTGGATTGCCGATTCGCTCTCCAACAATGACAGCCGCATCCTGCCGGAACAGGTCTTGATGACCTCCGGCTCGCAGCAGGCGCTGGACTTGCTGGGCAAGGTGCTGATCGACGAAGGCAGCCGCGTGCTGGTGGAAACCCCCAGCTATCTGGGCGCGCTGCAGGCGTTTTCCGTCTACCGCCCTGAATTCGTTTCCGTCGATACCGATGATGAAGGCCTGGTGCCGTCGTCGGTCAATCCGGTCGCCGATGGCGCGCGCCTGCTGTACGCGCTGCCGAACTTCCAGAACCCGACGGGCCGCAGCCTGTCCGTGGCGCGCCGCGTGGAGCTGGTGGAAACCTGCGCCCGCCACGGCTTGCCGCTGATCGAGGACGATCCCTACGGCGCGCTCAGCTACAGCGGCGAGCCGTCGCCGAAAATGGTCAATATGAACCCGGACGGCGTAATCTACATGGGCTCGTTTTCCAAGGTGCTCACGCCCGGCATCCGCCTCGGCTACGTGGTAGCGCCGCTGCCGCTGGTGCGCCGCCTGGAACTGGCCAAGCAGGCGGCCGACCTGCACACGGCGCAGCTGACGCAGATGGTGGTGCATGAAGTGATCAAGGATGGTTTCCTGCAGCAACATATCCCCAGCATCCGCAAGCTGTACGGCGACCAGTGCCAGGCCATGCTCGATGCACTGAAGGAACACTTCCCGGCCAGTGTCACCTGGACCCGCCCGGAAGGCGGCATGTTCATCTGGGTCACGCTGCCAAAGCACATCGACGCCATGCAGCTGCTCGATGAAGCGATCGCCCACAAGGTCGCCTTCGTGCCCGGCGCGCCGTTCTACGCCAACCAGCCGGAAACCAACACCCTGCGCCTGTCCTTCGTCACCGTGCCACCGGAACGCATCCGTGAAGGCGTCGCCATCCTGGGCAAGCTGATCGCCGCCAAGGTGTAATCTCCCCCGCCTGCCCGGCACACTTGCCGGGCAGCAAACGCCCCCGCCTTTTTGTAACTTTCCTACAAAACTTCTGCAAGATAGCACAGCAAAAGTAGCAATATTTTATTTATTGCCATATAAAAAACGATGCATTTTTTTCACCCAAGCAATTAGCAAAGCGGTATCATCTGCTCAAATTGGAATCAAGTCAGCCTTTACTACACGTGTACAGATGCCCGGCCCGTGACAGGTCCGGACGCAACACTCCTGGCACCGCCTACCCGCCCGATGCGATGTGCGGCTGCAGCGATTCCAGGGTTCGGCCATACCGAAAGTGCAGCAAATGCTGGCCTGGTGCAGCTCATCAGATAGAGGCCGGTAGCAATGAAACCAGGCAGTGTGGATTTTTCCCAACGGCATGATGCCGCCATATTGATCGTCGATGATGCGCCAGCCAATCTTGAGCTGCTGCGCAAGTCCATGAGCGAACAGGGTTATCAAACCTATGTGGCCACCTCCGGCGAGCGGGCGTTGACCATCGCCCAGCGCGCCCAGCCCGACCTGATCCTGCTCGACGTACTGATGCCGGACATGGATGGCATCGAAACCTGCCGCCGGCTCAAGCAGCATCCGCTGACGCAGCGCATTCCCGTCATCTTCATGAGCGCCAGGACGGAAACGGACGATGTGGTGGCCGGCTTCGATGCGGGCGCCGTCGACTATATCGCCAAGCCGCTGCGCTTGGCCGAAGTGTGCGCCCGCGTGCGCGCCCAGCTGCAAATCCGCAGCAACAATGAAACCCAGCAGGAGCAGGCCGAGCGGCTGCGCACCATCGTCAACAACATGGCCGAGGGCTTGCTGATCATCGAGGCGGACGGACGCATCCAGTACACCAATCCGGCCTGCGACCAGTACCTGGGCTACCGCGAAAATGAGCTGGCCGGCCATTCGATCGGCGAGCTGCTCAGCCCTCTGGTGACGCAGGAATATCTCGATTATTTCGCCATGTATGCGGCCAATCCGGAAACGGCGCACAAGCACGGCACGCGCGAAGTGGCGATCCGCCACCGCAATGGCGACACCCTGAGCATGGACCTGACCCTGACCCCCATGTATCTGCGCCAGCCGCTGTATATCGGGCTGCTGCACGATATTACCCACCACAAGCAGTCGGAAGATGCGCTGCAGCGGGCGGCCTATCTCGATTCGCTGACCAAGATCGCCAACCGCCGCCATTTCGATACTTTCCTGGAAAAAGAGTGGCAGCGCGCCGTGCGCAACGGCAGTGCGCTGTCGCTGGTGGTGCTCGATGTCGACCATTTCAAGCTGTATAACGACAGCCTGGGCCACCCGGCCGGCGACGCCTGCCTGCAGCAGGTGGCGCAAGCCATCGCTACGCACGCCTGCCGCCCGGGCGACCTGGCGGCCCGCTATGGCGGCGAGGAATTCGTCATGCTGTTTTCAGAGACGGAAGCCGATGGCGCGATGCTACTGGCCGAAGCCATACGCGGCCATATCGAAAGCCTGCAACTGCCCCACCCCCGCTCGCCCACCTCGCCATGGATCACCGTCAGCATCGGCGTGGCAACCATCCACCCGCACCAGCTGGACGACCGCGCCACCCTGTTCGTGGCCGCCGACCGCGCCCTGTACGTGGCCAAGGAAGGCGGCCGCAACCAGGTCCGCGCCACCCATTCGGGCAGCACCGCCTGGGAAACCGTCAAGGCATTGGTACTGCGCTGACAGCCCAGCAGGAGCAGCAACAGCAAAACTGGCAGCAGGAGCAGCCGTGCACCCAAGACCTGTGCAAAGGCTTTCGGGCCTAGCGGACCTGAAAAATGCCGAGGGCAAGGCGCAGCGACGCAGACAGTACGCATGTACGGCAAGGAGCTGCAACGCCGCCCTCGGCATTTTCTCAGGGCCGCGACTCCGGCCCGCCATTTTTAAAGCTCTACAGATCAAAACTTCCGCGACAAACTCAACTTGGCATTACGCCCTACGCCCGTCACCGCTTCACTCAAGTAAGGCTTGTAATCGCGGTTAAAAATATTATCCACCGTCAGCCGCACTTCCGTGCCGCGCCAGAAACCTTGCGTGCCGTTCCACGAGGCGAACAAGGTGTGCAAGGCATAACCGGTCGATGGCGGCAGGCGGTAGAAGCTGCCCTTCGGCAAGACGCGGTCCTGCTTGGCGACGAAGCGGCCTTGCCAGCCGATGCTCGCGCCCTGCTCGGGAAAGCGCCAGCCCAGGCCTGTCATCAGCTTGTCCGGCGCCATGGTCGATACGGGTTCGTCCTGGCCCCATGGGTCGCGCTGGGTGCCGGTGCGGGTGCCATACTGCATCGACAGCGAGGCGCTGGCATACAGGCGCGGCGTGTTGTAGTACGACTCCAGCTCCACGCCTTCGGTGCGGTAGCCGGCCAGGTTGCGGTAATCGGACAGCGCTGGCGGCACCTTGCCCGAACCGGGCACATAGCCTTCGAACAGCACGCCCAGGCGCGGGCCGATATTGTCGCTGACACGGTTGCGGTAAATGGTCAGGCGCACTTGCGCATCGTCGCGGTCCAAAAACAGGTTCTGGCGATGCAGCATGGCGCCCACACGCACAGCAGTCACGCGCTCGACCGCCAGGTTGCGGCTGGTGCCCGGCGTCGAGGAACCCAGCTTGTCCGACACATAATATTCATTCGAATACATCTCGTCGATGGTGGGCGCGCGCCAGGTGCGGCTCAAGTCGCCGAACAGCGCCAGCGTATTGGTCGCCTTCCAGAACAGGCCCAGGCGCGGCGACCAGTCGTCATGCGTTTTCTCGCTGAAATCGTGGCCGGCGGCCGGCAGCGGGCTGTTGTAGCGCGAGGCCTTGTTCGGCACGCCTTCGGTGCTGACCTTGTCATGGCGCAGCGCCGCCGTCACCGTCAGCCCGCCATAGGTCATCGCATCCTGCAGGTACAGCCCCTGGGTTTCCTGGCGGCCGGCCGGCATGTAGTAAGGCTGGAAGTAGCCGTAGTTATAGGTCGGATCCTTCAGCGCCGACGGCGACGGGTAATACATCAGGGTGTCGCGCACGTTCCTGTGCCATTGCAGGCCCGTTTGCAGCACGTGCGACCAGGCGCCCGTGTTGAAGACGCTTTCATTGCGCACTTCGGCGATGCGGTCGGTGTAGGAGGCCCAGCTCTCGTTGCCCAAGGACCCCAGGTAGGAACCCTGCGAGGCCGATGGCAAGCGCGTGTCGTGCTGGTCGGTGTGCGAATAGCCGGCGCTGGCCGTCAGCTTGACCCACGGATTGTCCTGCGGCGCATACTGCCATTTCACGGAATAGGTATCGTCGTGCTGGTCGCGGTAGACGGCCTTGCGCTGCCACGCCTCTTCCAGGCCATATTTCTTGATTTCCGCCTCGGTCGGCGTGGGCACGTCTTCGCCCATGGCGGCGAACGGCCCCCAGCCCGTGCTGCTGCTCTTCATCGCGGTCAGGGTCAGCAATTGTTCGCTGGTCAGGCGCACGTTCAGCTTGGCCAGGCTCGATGGCGCGTCGATGGCGGAAAAGCGGAACACCTTGCCATCGGGTTTGCGCAAATCGTCCGACTTGCGCTGCGTGGTGTAGGCCATGGCGTCGAAACGGCCATCTTCCGTGCGGCCATACACGGCCACGGTGGCGTCGTTTTCCGCGTTGTTGCTATGGCGCGCATACTTGACGAAGGCGCCCACTTTGGCGTCGCCTTCCAGCATGTCTTTGGCGTCCTTCGTCTCGACCGTGATCACGCCGCCAAAACCGCCATTGCCATACAGGCTGGTATGCGCGCCCTTGTTGACTTCGATCTGCTTGATCAGTTCCGGCTCGATGAAAATGGAACCCTGGCGGTATTTCTCGAAGCCTTTCGGCACGCCATCGAGGATGACTTTCACGTCCTGCACCTTGCTGAAGCCCCAGATATTGAGGCTCTGGCCGCTGGGGCGCGCCGTGCCGGACATGTCCACGCCGGGCAAGGTATCGAGCAGCGACGCGACGTTGTCGGCCTGCTGGCGTTCGATGTCAGCCGTGTTGAGGTAGGAGCGGCCCGCCGTGCCGGCGTTGATGGCGTCGCCGAACACGCTGATGGGCGCCATCTGCTGGTCATTGCTCGCATCATCCTTGCTGTCGATGGCCCAGGCATTCGCGCCCGCCGTACCCAGCATCAGCGCCAGCGCGGCGGCCAGCGGTTTCATCACTACCTTGATCTTGATATTTTTATGGTGTTTCATTGCATTCCTTGCCTGTCTTCATACATCTGAGGAGAAAACGCTGGGCAGAGGAATGACGGGCAGTGCACTATTCAGGCGGCGGCGTAGAAGGCAACGTTGCGGCGGTGCTCTGCCCGCGCGGACGCGTGCCGGTGGCTCACTGGCATCGCAGTGCACGCACCGTGGGTAAAGTTGCCTGGGTGAAATGCGTTACACATCATATATCAGATGAGAATGATTCGCAATAGCATCCATGGGAAATCGCCAAAGAGCTGGCATGGAGCAAGACATCTGCCATCGCGGCTGCGTGCAGCCCATGGCCGGCGTCTTTTCTGGCTATACTGGCAAAGGTAAAGCTCCCACGATGACCTCAACCCGCAATGCAAAGGATTAATATGCAACTCAAAGACAAAGTCGCACTGATTACCGGCGCCGCCAGTGGTATCGGCAAGGAAATCGCTCTTGAATATGCGAAACAGGGCGCGAAGGTCGTGATTGCCGACCTGGCGCTGGACGCGGCCAACAAGACCGCCGATGAAATCAAACAGTCAGGCGGCCAGGCCTTTGCCGTCGCCATGGATGTCACCAGCGAAGCGCAGGTCGACCAGGGCGTGGCGGACGCCGCCGCCCACTTCGGCGGCATCGATGTGCTGATCAGCAATGCGGGCATCCAGATCATCAGCCCGGTGGTCGACTACCCGTTCGAACAGTGGAAAAAGATGCTGGCAATTCACCTGGACGGCGCCTTCCTGACCACCCGCGCCTGCATGCGCGAAATGATCAAGGGCGGCCGCGGCGGCGCCATCATCTACATGGGGTCGGTGCACTCGCATGAAGGCTCGCCCTTCAAGAGCGCCTATGTGGCGGCCAAACACGGCTTGCTGGGCCTGGCCAAGGTGGTAGCCAAGGAAGGCGCGAAAGACCATATCCGCGCCAACGTCATCTGCCCCGGCTTCGTGCGCACGCCGCTGGTCGACAAGCAGATCCCCGAGCAGGCAGCCCAGCTGAAGATCAGCGAAGAAGACGTGATCAAGAAAGTGATGCTGAAAGACACCATCGACGGCGAATTCACCACCACGCAGGACGTGGCGGAAACGGCCGTATTCCTGGCGGCCTTCCCGTCGACGGCGCTGAGCGGCCAGTCGATCGTCGTCAGCCACGGCTGGTTCATGCAATAAAATCCCTGCCCGCAGGCGGCGCAGTCCGCCTGCATCCTGCGCATCCGAAAGCTCCCCAATTGCACGACAACACTTACCACCACCCACGCGCGGGCTGGGCAGGCCGCCTGCTATCCTCGCTTGCCAACTGCACGCATTTTGCCAACGCCCGCCAGGCGATCCTGGCGCGCCTGCCCTTCCTGACCTTGCACAGCGATGTATCCAATGTCGTGTATATGAGCTGGCTGGTCGATGCAGCCGCCGCACAACAGCTGCTGCCCGACGGCGTCACCCTGTGGCAGCGCGATGGCAAGACGCCATTTACCGTGCTCACGTACCGCCACGGCCATTTCGGCCCGGCCCTGTCCGGGCCTTTGCGCAAGCTGTTGCCATCGCCGTTGCAAAGCAACTGGCGCCTTTACCTCGACCACACGCCACCGGGCACGCCCGCCCTGCCATGCGTGTATTTCTTGAAGAACATCATGGATAGCCTGCCCCATGCGCTGGGCACGCGGATGTTCAGCGACCTCTTGCCCACGCATCTGGCCGGCAATATGCGGCATCAGGTCACGGCAACCGAGGCGTATTGCAGCATCACGCCGGGCGCAGGTAGCGCGCCGGCACTGGAAGTGCATGCCGCGATTCATGCCGAACCGAGCCTGGACGCCGATTGGCAGCAAATATTTGGCAACTGGCAAGACGCCGTCAGCTTCCTGGCCTGCCAGGAAGCCGCCATCGCCCACGTGCCGCGCAATGGCAAGCTGGCATACGGTGAAATCAGTTTGCCCATCGCTTTGGAGCAAGTGCAGGCCTTGACCGTCCACAGCGCCGAATGCGGCTTGCTGGCGCAACTGCCGCCCGTGTCGACGCCGTTTGCCTTCCTGGTGCCGCAGGTCGCCTTCCAGGCCTTATCGGAGCGCCTGCTCTAAGGCATTGCCGCCGTGGCGCCGTTCCAGCTTGAACAGCGCCATCGCCTGTTCCAGTTTCAGCGTCTGTGCCTGCAGTTCGGCCGAGGCGGACGCCGACTGTTCCACCAGCGCCGCATTCTGCTGCGTCACCTCATCCATCTGCGTCACGGCCCGGTTGACCTGGCCGATGCCATTGCTTTGCTCGCGCGAGGCAGAGGCGATCTCGGCCATGATGCCGTGCACGCCCTGCACCGCGCCCAGCATTTCCGCACTGCTGGCGCCCGCCTGGGCCGCCAGTTGTGCGCCCGCTTCCACCTGCGTCAAAGACGCCGTGATCAGCTGCTTGATTTCGCTGGCGGCCGACGAGCAGCGCTGCGCCAGGCTGCGCACTTCGCCCGCGACGACGGCAAAGCCGCGTCCCTGGTCGCCGGCGCGCGCCGCTTCCACGGCGGCATTCAGGGCCAGGATGTTGGTCTGGAAGGCGATGCCTTCGATAATGCCCGTAATGTCGCCGATCTTCTTGGAAGACGCATCAATCTCGGCCATCATGGCCACCATCTGGCCGACGATTTCGCCGCCCTTGCCGGCCAGGCCATGCGCCTTGCCCGCCATGTCGCTGGCCTGCATGGCGTTGCCGCTGTTTTGCTGCACCGTCGCCGCCAGTTGTTCCATGCTGGACGCCGTTTGCTGCAAGGCCGACGCCTGCGCTTCCGTACGGCCCGACAAGTCCATATTGCCGGCCGCGATTTCACGGCTGGCCACGCTGATTTGCAGGAAGTTACCGCGCACATCGCCGACGATGGAGTGCAGATTGACGCGCAATTGTCGCAAGGAACGCAGCAGTTGCCCCATCTCGTCACGCCGTTCGGTGCCCACTTCCTGCGTCAGGTCGCCGCCGGCCATCACGTCGCAGGCCTTGCGCGCCTGGCGCAGGGGCCGCAGCACATTGCTGTGCAGCGCATGCCAGAAACCGGCCAGCGCCAGCAGCGCCAGCAAGGACAGGCCCGTGACCCAGGCAGCCGCGCCGGCCGGCAGCACCCCTGCATTCCAGGCCAGTTGCAGCAACAGCACGACACCCAGGAAACCCAGGTTCCAGGCTATGCGCCTGGCCAGCGCCATGTCGCGCAGGCGCAGCAGCCTGGCCAGCGGCCCCGTGCGCATGGCTGCGCCCTGGCGGATGACGATGCCGTCCGCCTTGCCTGCCTTGATGCGCGCATACAGGGCAGACGCTTGCGCCACCTGCTGGCGGGTCGGCTTGGTGCGCACGGACATGTAACCGACCGCCACGCCCTCTTCCACCACGGGCGTGACATTGGCCAGCACCCAGTAATAATCGCCATTCTTGCAGCGGTTCTTGACCATGCCGCTCCAGGAACGGCCCGAGCGGATGGTGGCCCAGAAGTCGGCAAACGCTTCGACCGGCATGTCGGGATGGCGCAGGATGTTTTGCGGCGCGCCGATCAATTCCTCGGCGCTATAGCCGCTGACGGCAATGAAATAGGGATTGGCGTAGGTGATATTGCCTTGCAAGTCGGTAGTCGAGACGATGGTCTCGGTATCGCTCAAATTGATTTCGGTATCGCTGACGGGAAGATTGAGACGCATGGTCGTTCCTCGGCTGTCGCCCGTGCACCGGCGGTGAAGGGGCACGCGGCAGGCCGGCAAGGCGCCAGCCTGTCATGTGCAATGAACCATTCATTCTAATATTGAATTATTGATCGGGTGGCAATTTCTGCATGACGCCAGCCCGCCCGCCTCAACGGGGCACGTAGCGCCAGCCTCCCGCTTCGAGGGCAAATGTCAGCTCCGTCTTGATATCGTCAGGGCGGCCAGGCACGCTCAGGACGGTGTCGCACTGCAGATAACCGGAGCTGCGCTTGACTTCGCAGTCATGGATGGCCTTGACCTGCATGGTGGTCTGCGCTTCCTGCATCTGCCTATCCTTGGCCAGCTCGGGATTGTTGGCCACTTCCTGCTTGGCCCAGGCGCGTATCAGCGCTTGCGCTTCGGCCGGCGCCGGCCCCGGAAACTGGGCGTGCTTGCGCTCGACACCGACCCAGCTATCGCCCTCCTGGCGCAGCGGCAAGACGGTAAAACCGTCGCGCATGCCGGCGCTCATGCCCACCAGGCACACGGTTTCTCCCTTGAATTCCGGCTCTGGCGCCTGCTGGCAACCCTGCAGGCTGGTGACCTTGACAGGAATCGGCACGGACGATTTTTGCTTCGCTACCCCGGCCTGCACGGCAGCGTTGATCTGCTCTTGCGTGGGCATGGGTGCAGCATGGGCCAGCAAGGAGGCAGAGAGGGTGGCGGTGGTCAGGGCAATGGTACAGATGCGCATGGCTTATCGGTGAGAGTGATCAAAGTCGCGCAGTCTAGCACTTTGCATAAAAACAGCTATTTCTGTAGAGACACATTGAGCATTACTCGCCAGCAGCCAGGAAAGCGCCGCCGCCATCGGCTTGTCCACGCAAACGCAGGCCTACGGCGCGCAGCATCTCGACCAGTTCCCTCAAGCGCAGTCCCTCGTCCGTCAAGCGATACTCGACCTTGACCGGCACTTCCGCGTAAATCGTGCGCGTCAGCAGGCCCGCTTCTTCCAGCGCCCGCAAGTCCAGGGTCAGCATGCGCTGGGAAATATTCGGCACGGCGCGGCGAATTTCACTGAAACGTTTGGGGCCGGCCATCAGATAGCTGAGCAGCACGATGCGCCAGCGTCCGCCCAGCAAACGCATCGCCTCTTCCACCGCACAACCCGAGATATTTTCCTTCATGTTTTAGCTCACCTGGTATAAAAAATGTACCTATATCACATTATTCTGCCTTCTTCCAAATAGTAACTATCGGGCTTAGACTGCGTCCATCCACTCACTTCAAGGAGTCCTGCATGGAAACCAAGCTCGAATCTCATCTTGACACTACGCTGATCTACAGCGTGCCCTTCGGCTGCTCGTTCGCGAGCATCGTCGCCCTCGAATGGAGCACCCTGCCCTATCGCCTGGCCAGGATAGAAGCACGCGACCCGGCCAGCAAGCAGCATCCCGCCTTCCTCGCCATCAATCCGCTGGGACAAACGCCGGCGCTGCTGCAAGACGATGGCACGCCACTGCTGGAAAGCATGGCCATCCTGCTGCATATCGCCGCCCGCGCACCGCAAGCGGGGCTGGGTTTTGCGCCGGGCACGCGTGCATACGACCGCCAGAACAGCGTGCTATCTTTTTTGCACACCACCTTCCACTCGGCTTTCATGCCGGCCTTCCAGGCAGCGCGCGCACCGGAAGACGATCACCGCATTGCCGTCTGGCGCGAGATGGCAATCGACAAGGTCGGCAAGAGCCTGGCCCATCTGGAACACCTGCTTGAGAATCGGGATTGGCTGGCTGGCACGGATAAAACCGGCCTCGCCGACGCCTATTTTGCCGCCACCGCACGCTGGGTTGAACCGCTGGCACTGGCCCGCCTGAGCGATACGCCCAGGGTCGCAAACCTGCTGACAAGACTGCAGCAAGAACCCGCCGTGCAGTTCGCCCACGCCATCGAACATGGCTTGCCCGCTACCAGCCAGGGCGGCTTTCTCGGTCATGTGGCACTGGACCAGTTAGGGTAAATCGAAGGACCAGCAAAATTCAAAACCCGTTGGAGGCGGCGCTTTATTGCTATGATACTGGCCTGCCGGCGGTACAGCCGGTTACGTCTATATCAAATTAATAACGTCGTAATAAAAACGGGAGTTCGAATGAGTTTACGTCTGCTGCTCTTGGGAGCATTCAGTGCCGCCATGGCCACCACGGCCGCCGTCCCGGCACTGGCCGCGCCGCGCGGTTTCACCGTCGAAGACATGGTCGCCATGGAACGGGTCGGCCACCCCGTCCTGTCGCCGGACGCCACGCGCGTGGTCTACACGGTGCGCAGCACCAACCTGGATAAAAACCGCGGCAACACGCAGCTGTGGCTGATCGACCTGCGCGCGCCGAACGCGGCGCCGCGCCAGCTGACGCGCGGCGAGTCCAGCGCCACCGATCCTGAATGGTCGCCCAACGGCGACGTGATCTACTTCCTGTCCGGCCGCTCCGGCTCCTCGCAAGTGTGGCAACTGCCCCTGAACGGCGGCGAAGCGTCGAAAGTCACCGACCTGCCGCTGGACGTGGACACCTTCCGCCTGTCGCCACAGGGTGACCGCCTGGCCTTCAGCATGGGCGTCTTCCTCGATTGCGCCGACCTCGCCTGCACCAAAAAACGCCTCGATGACAAGGCCAGGAACAAGGCCAGCGGCATGGTCTACGACCAGCTGTTCGTGCGCCACTGGGACACCTGGGCCGATGGCCGCCGCAATGTGCTGTACTCGGCGCCGATCGACACCACGGGCCGTGTCAGCGCCACGCCGGTCAGCCTGAGCGGCACGCTGGATGGCGACACGCCGTCGAAACCGTTCGGCGACAATGGCGAATACCATTTCAGCCCGGACGGCAAGACGGTCGCCTTCTCGGTACGCGTGGCTGGCCGCACCGAATCGTGGTCGACCAACTTCGATGTCTACACCGTGCCGGCCATCGGTGGCCAGGCGCCACGCAACCTGACACCGGAAAATCCGGCCTGGGATGCGCGCGCCACCTATTCGCCGGACGGCCGCACGCTGGCCTACGTGGCCATGACCAAGCCTGGCTTCGAAGCGGACCGCTTCCACCTGGTATTGATGGATGTCGCCACTGGCAAGAAACGCACGCTGGCCGACGACTGGGACCGCTCGGTCGCCGACTTCCGCTGGACGCCGGACGGCAAGGGCTTGCTGGTGGCCGCCGATGATATCGGCCAGCACCGTCTGTTCCATATCGACGCCGCCAATGGCAAGGTCGCCGCCCTGACGGGCAAGGGCGCGGTCGGCGAATTCGACGTGCGCGGCAATACCATCGTGCTGACCCACGCCAGCCTGGCGGGCGGCGCGCAGCTGTACTCGCGCAAGCTCGACGCCAAGACCGAGACGGCGCCGATGGTGCAGCTGACCAAACAGAATGCGGCAGCACTGGCTGACGTGCGCTTCGGCGAGTACGAGCAGTTCTCGTTCGCCGGCGCCGATGGCGAAACCGTCTACGGCCACGTGATGAAGCCATGGAATGCCAAGGCCGGTGAAAAATATCCGATCGCATTCCTGGTGCATGGCGGCCCGCAAGGCAGCTTCGGCAACAGCTGGAGCTACCGCTGGAATCCGCAAGTGTATGCAGGCGCCGGCTATGCCACCGTCTTCATCGATTTCCACGGTTCGACCGGCTATGGCCAGAAGTTCACGGACTCGATCAGCGGCGACTGGGGCGGCAAGCCCCTGGTCGACCTGCAAAAAGGCCTGGCGGCAGCCGTGCAGAAATTCCCGTGGCTGGACCGCGAGCGCAGCTGCGCGCTGGGCGCGTCGTACGGCGGCTACATGATGAACTGGATCGCCGGCAACTGGCCGGACGGCTTCAAATGCCTGGTCAACCACGACGGCGTATTCGACAACCGCGCCATGTACTACTCGACCGAAGAACTGTGGTTCAATGAGTGGGAAAACGGCGGTCCTTACTTCAATGCGGCCGACAAGCACGAGAAATTCAATCCCGTGAACTACGTGAAAAACTGGAAAACGCCGATGCTGGTGGTGCAGGGCGACCTCGACTTCCGCATCCCGACCACGCAAGGCCTGGGCACGTTCACGGCGCTGCAGCGCCAGGGCATCCCGAGCAAGCTGCTGGTGTTCCCGGACGAAAACCACTGGGTGCTGAAGCCGGCCAACTCGCTGCTGTGGCATCACACGGTATTGAACTGGCTCGATACCTACATTAAAAAATAATGTAGTCCCAGCTTGAACACAAAAACCGCACGGCTTGCGCCGTGCGGTTTTTTTCATCTATTGTGCCGTCAAACGGTATCAATACGTATTGAGCGCCTGGGCGAACTTGACGATCCACAACCGGCTTGGGCGTTCGCGGTCGTCGCCGCGCGCCACGCGGATGCTGTTGGCGGCGTTGCAGCCGGCGGCGCTGCTGGTGACAATCACGCCCGCCGCATCGACCGTGCACTTGGTGACATCGGCATCCGCCACTTCCAGGCCGGCAGCATCGAACACCTTGGTCTTCAAACCGAAGTCGTTGTCATTGGCCAGCGCGATGGTCGAGCCGTCGACCAGGGTCAGTCCTTCCGCTTTTTCCGCCGCCCAGCCGATGGCGTTCAAGTCCAATAGCAAGGTTTTCTTGATCGGCTTGACGGCCGACCAGTCGGCGCCGTTGACGGCCACCCCGCCCATGCTGCTTTTTTCCAGGTCCGAGGTGGACGCGTTGTAGGCCGCTGCGGAAATATCGGTGGCTGCGCTCAGGTCCACCAACATCAGTTTATTGAATACCTTGCCCGACGGTGCGGCGCCCTGCTCGATGACGAGGAACTTGCCGCCGCCCAGCGCCACCATGTCGCCCAGCTTGGCATTGCCCGTGCGGCCATCCTGATAGTCCGCGGCATTGAGCGGGTAGGCGTACATCTTGCCGCTGGCGCCCGTCGCCGGGTCGAATTCGATCCAGCGCGTGAAGCCGGCGAAGCGCTCGACCTGCTCGGCTTTTTTGGTGACGCTATACATGGCCGTGCCGTCGCTCAAGGGGCTTTGCAAAAAGGCATACAGCTTGTCGCTGGCGGCATCCAGGGTCAAGCCTTCCATGCCGCGGTTGGCGCGGCGCTTGGCAAACAGCGCGGGCAAGCCCTTGCCCGGTTCATATTTGGCCTGGATTACGCCTGTCGCCGGATCGAGCTTGACGATGAACGGGCCATATTCGTCGGAGACCCACAGCGCATTGCGCTTCCTGTCGACCACGATGGCTTCCGTATCGAGGCCGCCGGCATTGAACACGGCCTTGCCGGCCGGGTCAAACTTCATGGCGTCCATCACGGGAATCTCGGCCGAGTTGCCGACCGAGCCGACCGGCACGGGCAAGCCCGAACTGTTGACGGTGCCGCTGACCTTGATCGGCGTGCTGCTTGATAGCACGGCGCCGTTCTTGCCCACGGTGATAATGCCAAACGCGGGCGTGAAACTGGGAGACGGGAATATCTTGCTGCCGATCGTGCCCTTGCCGGCCGGGTCGGGCACCAGCGGGCCATCGCCGTTCGGGCCCCGGTCCGTCAAGCCGTAAAACTCCAGGTCGCCATTCGCATTCGTGCCCTTGAAGGCCAGGCCGGAACCGTAGGATGGCAAAAAGCCGTTCGGGAATTCGGCCTTGATCCTGGCATTCGTCCCTTCATACGGCACATAAAAGTTGTTTGCCGCCTGGATCTGGTAGCGCGTCACCGTCACTTTCACTTCACCGACAGGATTGGCTTGCGTCAGCGTTTCGTTGACGGGCGTGCCGACCTTGGACGCCAGCGTGTCTTCGAAATGTTCGCGCACCAGCGCGCGGCGGTCCGCATCGACGCTGCGGCCGGCGAATTTGCCGCCCAAGCTGGCCAGGTGCGCGGCCAGGGCCGTGTTGAAGGCGGCCGGCGCGGCAGAAAAATCGAGCGTCTTGGCGGCCAGCGCGGTCTTCACCTCGTTTGTCAGCTTGATGCCGTTCGATGGGTCGCTGTCCTCGTCCAGCAATTGCAGCGCCATCAGGCGGTTGATGACTTTTTCATCCTGCACCCTGGTGCTGGCGGCCAGCGTCAGCGGCGTCACGACGGTGCTGCACAAGGTACTGCCGAGCGCCAGGCCGCCCACGCTGAAGCTCACCGTATCGCCCGGATTGCAGCTAAATTCTCCCTTGGCGCCCGTGCTGGCCTTGGCCGCGCTGCCCGCTACATAGTCGAGGCCTTCCACCGCGCCATCGAGGAACACGCCGGACAAGGCCACCGGCTTGGCCGGCTCCGGCGTGCTGTCGCTGCCGCCGCAAGCGGCCAGGCACACACCGGCCGCCAGGGCCAGCAAGCTCAATTTCAGATGGGATGGGGTGACAGCGTGCATGCGGGCCTCGGTATAGGAATCGAAGCGCCCAGCCTACTGTATCAAAGTGACAAGAAGATGACAAAAACTATAGTGATTGCGACACTGCCGCCGCCAGCGCATCGGGCGGCCCGCCGATGCCGCCGAAACGGCCGTCGGCCTGGCGCCGGAATTCCTTCGGCGTCACGCCCTTCACCTGCAGGAAGCGGCGATTGAAGTTGGCCACGTTCTGGAAGCCCACGTCGTAGCAGACGTTGACCACGTATTGGTCGGTATCCATCAGCAGCTGGCAAGCCTTGTTGATGCGCAGCCGGCTGAGAAAATCGGTGAAGCTGTTGCCGGTCGCCTTGCGGAAGAAACGCGAGAATTTACTGAGCGACATGCCTACCTGCTCGGCCAGCATTTCCGCCGAAATCGGCTCGCGGTAGTTTTCCGTGATGTAGTTGAGGACGGAATTGACCTTGGCCAGGGTGGCGTCGTCTTCATACGAACGCATCGATGCGCTCGACAGCAAACGGTAATTGGCCGTGCGCGCCAGTTTGCCCATGAATTGCACGAATTCGGCAAAACGCTCGGCGCCGTGGGTGGCGCGGATGCGCAGCAAATGCTGTTCGGCCTCGGCGCCCATGCCGAAAAACTCCACGCCATAGCTGGAGCGCTCCAGCAGCGGCAGGATTTCACGCAGTTCGGGGATGCAGCGCGCGGCGCCCGCCAGCGGCGCATGGGCAAACTGCACGATCATGTCGCGCAGGGCCACGCCGCCTTCCGGCACCACGCTGGAGATCCAGTTGTGCGGCAAGCGCGGCCCCGTCAGCACCAGGTGGCCCGGTGAAAATTCACCGATATAGTCGCCCACGAACAGCCGCCCGCTGGTGGCGACGATCAGGTGCAGCTCGTATTCTTCGTGGCAGTGCCAGCGCACGCGCGTGCTCGGGTAGCCGTGTTCCAGGTAATTGATGATGCCGTCGTAGCTTTCGCGCTCCAGCTCCGGCGGCTTGCGCTCGCCATCCCGGTGCACCAGCCAAGTGTGTTCCATGCTCGTCATGATGATTATCCTGTCCCCTGCCTGTCCGCCCATGCTACCTCAAAATGGGGGCAGCGGCAGCCACGCCCTCATTCGCCATAGCGCCCCGACGCCTGCTGGCGGAACTCCTTCGGCGTCATGCCCTTCAGTTCCAGGAAGCGCCGGTTGAAATTGGCCACGTTGTTGAAACCTGCTTCGTAGCAGATATTGCTGACGTAGCGCTCCGTTTCCATCAGCAGCTGGCAAGCCTTGTTGATGCGCAGCCGGTTGACGAAATCGGTGAAGCTGTTGCCGGTGGCGCTGCGAAAGAAGCGGGAAAAGGTCCGCTCCGGCATGTCGACCTGCTCGGCCAGCTGCTTCAGTGAAAACTGGCTGCTGTAATTGTGCACGATGTAGTTGATGGCCGAACTGATGCGCGCCAGCGCTACATCGTCGTCGCTGGACTGCATCGGCACGGTCGACAGCAGCTGGTAATCGCTGGTTTGCGCCAGCTCTTCCAGCAAGCTCAAAAACTCGATGAAGCGCGGCAGGCCGCTGATGTCACGGATGCGCTGGAAGCGCCGCAGCGCCTGCTCGCTGACGCCAAAGAATTCGATGCCGTGCAAGGCCCGCTGCAGCAGCGGAAACACGGTTTTCAGCTCGGGAATCGAGGTCGCCATCGCCGCCAGCGGCGGGTGCGCGAACTGGATCACCATGTCGCGCAAGGCCACGCCTTCGGCCGGCGTGTCGAGCGAGACCCAGTTGTGCGGCACCCTCGGGCCCGTCAGCACCAGGTGGCCCGGCGTGAACTGCCCGATATAGTCGCCCACGAAGACCTTGCCGCTGGTTTCCAGGATCAGGTGCAGCTCGTACTCGTCGTGGTAATGCCAGCGCACCAGCGGATTCGGAAAGCCATGCTCCAGGTAGCGGATAAAGCCGAAACTGCCTTTCGGCTCGAAGCCAGGCGTGGCGTCACGCTGCTGTTCATGCTCCATCTGCGGCGGCGAGTGGGTCGCTTTGCGAGACATGACGCCCCTCCTTCTACAATACGACCTGTTCGAGCGCAGTGCGCGCGCCCTGCCCGTACAGGCTGGCCAGTCCCTGCTGCACCGCCGAGGCGAAGACAGGGGACTCGCCCAGCTCGCCGAACAGTTCATGCAGCGACAGCAGCGCCGTGGCATCGGCGCCGCCCTGCAGCGCCAGCGCGCGCAAACGCTCCGCATACGGATCGTTGAGCGGCAGCGTATTGCCCTGCTCGTCGTGACCCTCCAGGTAGCGGAACCAGCATGCCACCGTAAAGCCCAGCAGCTTGATGGCGCGCCCCTGTGCCAGCGCTTCGCGCACCGATGGCAGCACGAATTTCGGGATGCGCGCCGAACCTTCGGTGCCGATGCGGGCCAGCTGGTCGCGCACGGCGGGATTCGAAAAGCGCTCGATCAGGGTGTCTTTATATGCCGCCAGGTCGACGCCTTCCACCGTATCGAGCAAGGGCGTGACTTCATCGTCCATCATGCGGCGCACCAGCGCGCGGATGCCGGCGTCGTTCATGGCTTCATGCGCATACGTGTAACCGAGCAGCATGCCGATATAGCACAGGGCCTGGTGGCTGGCGTTCAGCAGGCGCAGCTTCATTTTTTCATACGGCAGCACGTCGTGCGTCATCTGCGCGCCGACCAGCTCCCAGGCCGGGCGGCCATGGGGGAAGGCGTCCTCGATCACCCACTGGCGGAACGGCTCGCAGACCACGGGCCAGGCGTCGGCAATGCCGAAGCTGTCGCGCACCAGCGCCCGGTGTTCATCGGTGGTGGCCGGCGTGATGCGGTCGACCATGCTGTTCGGGAAACTGCAATGCGCGGCCAGCCACTGCGCCAGGTCTGCGTCGCGCAAGGCGGCAAAGGCCAGCAGCATGCTGCGCGTGACATCGCCATTGTGCTGCAGGTTATCGCAGGACAGGATGGTAAACGGTGGCAGCCCGCGCTGGCGGCGCAAGGACAAGGCGGCCAGCAGATAACCGAACGAGCAGCGCGGCGCCTGCGGGTGCGCCAGTTCGTACACGATATCAGGATGGGTCGCGTCAAATTCGCCCGTGCCCTGGTTCACATAATAGCCGCCTTCGGTGATCGTCAGCGAGACGATCAGGGTGCTGGGCGCGGCCAGTTTTTCCAGTACGGCGGCAGGATCGTCGGGCGCATACAGGTACTCGCCCACGCAGCCGATCACGCGCGCCGTGTCGCCGGCGGCGCTGCGCTCGACCACCGTATATAAACCGTCCTGCGACTGCATGGCGTCGCGCATGGCGGCGTCGGACGGCAGCAGGCCTACGCCGCAATAGCCCCATTGCGCGTGCCCAGGCAATGCGAGCAGATCATCGAGATACACGGCTTGGTGGGCGCGGTAAAAACCGCCCACGCCGATATGCACGATGCTGGGCACCAGGGTGTCACGCGCATAGGCGGGGCCGGTCACATTGGCCGGCAGTTGTGCCAGGTTGGCTTGATTCAAATGCAGTGCTGTCATGAAAAAACTCCTTATGCTGCTCCGCAGGTCTTGCCGGCGCGGTCAAAATAATGGGTAAAGCCTGGCTCAAAGGTCAGGTGTGTCTGCTGGCCCGGCTGCAGGCTGCTGCGCTCGGCGCCACGCGACACCACCTGCACATTGTTCGGCAAGCGCACATAGGTCAGGGTTTCCACCCCCAGGGACTCGACCAGGTCGACGGTGACGGGCACGCTGCCCTGCTGCTGCGCGCCCAGGTTGACGTGTTCCGGGCGGATGCCGATAAAGCCATCGGCCTGGCCCCTGCCACCGGACTGCGCCAGCAACTGCGGCACGGCGTCGGCCGGCACCACGTTCATGCTCGGCGTGCCGATGAATTGCGCCACAAAGCGGTTGGCAGGCCGGTCATACAGCTCCAGGGGCGAGCCATGCTGTTCAATTTGCCCATCGCGCAGCACCACCACGCGGTCGGCCAGGGTCATCGCCTCGACCTGGTCATGGGTCACGTAGATGGTGGTGGCGCCCAGTTCGCGGTGCAGCTTGGCGATCTCGATGCGCGTCTGCACGCGCAGGGCCGCATCCAGGTTGGACAGCGGTTCATCGAACAAGAACACTTTCGGGTCGCGCACGATGGCGCGGCCAATCGCCACGCGCTGGCGCTGGCCGCCCGACAGTTCCTTCGGCGTGCGCTCCAGGTAACGCCCCAGGTCGAGGATGGCGGCCGCCTTGTCGACTTTTTCGCGGATGATCTTCTGGTCGACGCCCGCCAGTTTCAAGGCGAACGACATGTTCTGGAACACCGTCATGTGCGGATACAGCGCATATGACTGGAACACCATCGCCAGGTCGCGCTTGGACGATGGCAGGCTGGTGATGTCGCGCCCGTCGAGCGACAGCTTGCCGCCGTCGATCGGTTCCAGGCCCGCGATCAGGCGCAGCAAGGTGGACTTGCCGCAGCCGGACGGCCCCACGAAGACGACGAACTCGCCCTGCTTGATTTCCAGGTCGATGCCCTTGATGGCGCGGTGCTCGCCAAAGAATTTTTCGATATTTCTCAGTTGAAGGTAAGCCATGATGTCATCCTAGATTTTATTTTTCACTTAACGGCGCCGAAGGTCATGCCTTGTACGAGTTGCTTCTGGCAGAACCAGCCCAGCGCCATGATCGGGGCGATCGCCATCAGCGAGGCGGCCGACAATTTGGCCCAGAACAAGCCTTCGGGGCTGGAATACGAGGCGATCAGCCAGGCCAGGGTGCCCGCGTTCGAGGCGCCCAGGTTCAGCGACCAGAACGACTCATTCCACGACCACACCATGCAGACCAAGGCGGTGGAAGCGATGCCGCCCACGGACAGCGGCAGCACCACGTGGCGAAATTCGTCCCAGACGGTGGCGCCGTCCATGCGCGACGCTTCCAGGATTTCGCGCGGCAACTCTTTCATGCTGGTGTAGAGCAGCCAGATCATGATGGGCAGGTTCATCAGCATGAACATGATGGTCAGGCCGATGCGCGTGTCGAGCATGCCGAAATACTGGTAGCAGATATAGATCGGCATCAGCGCGCCCACGCCTGGCATGTAACGCGAGCTGAGCATGAATTTCAGCAAGCCGATGGTGCCTCGGGTGGGAAAGAAGGCCATCGAGTAGGCGGCCGGAATCGCGATCAGCAAGCCGATGGCCGTCGACAGCACGCTGGTAAACAGCGAGTTCCAGGCATAGGCAAAGTAATTGTCGCGCGCCAATACTTCATGGAAACTCTCCAGGGTCGGCGTGAAGAAGAACAATGGCGGCGTGGAAATGGCCTGCCCTTCCGTCTTGAACGCCATCATGCCCAGCCACAGGATGGGGAAGAACAGCAGCAGCGCGAACAGCCAGGCGGCGAACGTGCGGCCGTAGAGGGTAAATTTGGTATGCATCGTGGTCTCCTTATTTCGACAGGTTCTTGCCGATGACGCGCATCAGGAAGAAGGCGGCGATATTGGCAATCAGCACGGCGAACAGTGCGCCGGCCGAGGCCGCTCCTATGTCATAGGACAACAGTGCCTGCTGGTAAATCATGAAGGTGATCGTGGTCGTGTCGAAACCAGGGCCGCCACCGGTGGTGGTAAAGATTTCCGCGAAGATAGACAGCAGGAAAATCATCTCGATCATCAGCACCACGGACATGGCGCGTCCCAGATGGGGAATGTAGAGGTAGCGCAACTGCTGCAGGTAGTTGGCGCCGTCCATGCGGGCCGCTTCCAGCTGTTCGCGGTCCATCGATTGCAAGGCCGTCATGAAGATCAGGCAGGCGAACGGCAGCCATTGCCAGGACACCATCATGATGATGGAAAACAGGGGATGGGCCGACAGCCAGTCGATGGGCGTGGCGCCAAAGAAAATGCTGATCTGCGCAAACAGGCCGTAGATGGGATTGAGCAACATGTTCTTCCACATCAGCGCGTTGACGGCTGGCATGACGAGAAACGGCGAAATCAGCAGCACGCGCACGATGGCGCGGCCGGGAAACGCTTCATTGATCAGCAGGCCCAGCGCAGCGCCAAATACCACCGTGATCAGCATCACGGAAAACAGCAGGGTGAAAGTATTCTGCAATGCCGGCAAGAACGAGGCATCGGTAAAGAAAAAGTGGAAATTGGTCAAGCCATGGAAAGGATGGCCGCTCGGGTCGAGCATGCTGTAACGCACAAACGAGTAAAACAGCGTGATCAGCAGGGGCACGACGGAAATGACGGAGACGGCGACTACAGCCGGCGTCAGCAAAGTCCGGGGGATAATGCGTTTCATAGGATTCTCTTGAAGCGTGAGGGAGTGACGATCGGATTAAAGATGCCCATCCCATCACCGGTTTACAAACCACGTAATACAGCAGCAGTTGAGACGCCTGACAATACCGTAGCGAGCGGCAGTGATTTGTGGCTGAGAAGCGCAGCCGTACTTTAGTACGGTGAGCATCGCAGGCCGCAAAGCGCGACGCGCAGTAGGTACTGTCAGGCGTTACCCCTACTTGTAGTAGCCACCTTTGCGCATCTCACGGTCCGCCGTCTGCTGCGACAATTCCAGCGCCTGGTCGACCGTGACCTTGCCCAGCAGGGCTGCCGCCATTTGCTGGCCGGCGGCCACGCCGATCACCTGGAATTCAGGAATCGAGGCGAATTGCACGCCTACGTACGGCGATGGCAGCAAGGTGCTTTGCACGTTGCGGGTGGTGGCCAGGGCCTTGCCTTCGGCGGCGGCAAATTTCGCCACTTTCTGGAATTCAGGGCTGGCGTAGGTGGATTTGCGCGTGCCAGTCGGCACGTTGGCCCAGCCGGTTTCCTTGGCCACCAGTTTCACGTAGTCGGGCGACGTGGCCCAGTTGATGAAACGCTGCGCTTCGTTCGGGTGCTTGGAGCTCGATGGAATCGCCAGCGACCAGATCCACAGCCAGTTGGCGCCCCGCTCCGTGGTGCCGACCGGCGATTGCGCAAAGGCAACCTTATCGGCGACCTTGCTCTGTTTCGGGTCGGTAATGAACGAGGCGGCGATCGTTGCGTCGATCCAGATGCCGCACTTGCCCTGGTTGAACAAGGCCAGGTTTTCATTGAAGCTGTTGGCGGCGGCGCCTGGCGGACCATATTTCTTCATCAGGTCGACATACATGTTGACCGCATCTTTCCACGGCTTGCTGGTAAATTGCGGTTTCCATTGCATGTCGAACAGCTGGCCGCCAAACGAGTTGGCCATGGTGGTGATCAGCGCCATATTGTCGCCCCAGCCCGGCTTGCCGCGCAGGCAGATGCCGTACACGCCGTTGGCCGGATCGTGGATCTTGGCGGCCACGTCGCGCAAATGGTTCCAGGTCGGACGGTCTTCGATCGTCATGCCGGCTTTTTTCACCAGGTCGCTGCGGTACATGATCATCGAGCTTTCGCCATAGAACGGCGAGGCGTACAGCTTGCCGTCGCCGGACAAGCCTTCGCGGATCGATGGCAGCAAGTCGTCGATTTCATACTTGGCGTCGGGCTTGATCGGGATCAGCCAGTTTTTCTTGCCCCAGATCGGGGTTTCATACAGGCCGATGGTCATCACGTCGAACTGCCCGCCCTTGGTGGCGATATCGGTGGTCATGCGCTGGCGCAACACGCCCTCCTCCAGGGTCACCCATTTGAGCTTGATATCAGGATTGGCTTGTTCGAAGAATTTGCTGAGCTTTTGCATTTCGATCATGTGACCGTTGTTGACGGTCGCAATCACCAGATCGGTGGCGGCAAAGGCGGAAGAGGTCAAGCAGAAAGCGCCGGCGCACAGCGCGGCAATGGCGGAACGTTTCATTGTGTGTCTCCAGTGTTTTTTGTCGTAGGCAATGCCTGATACTTAGCACCACGATCACAATGTATCACTGGATCCTGATACTTTCTGATACTCCAAAACCGCAAATCGATACTCTTTTGCAGCCCTGCAGTGAACCAGAGTATCGACATTCAGCAAAAACAACAGCTTGGAAGAAAGTATCAATACTTGCTGGTTTCGTATCATGTTGGCAAAAAAACCGCTGCTAGACTCGCTGTGCAGCATAAGACTGCACGTTCTGGCGCCAGGAAATCTTTCCGGCCAGCACATCGATACCGACACTCCTGGAGACAATATGAACTACCCTGTCAAGACCTTCTTGCTGAGCGCGCTCGTCCTCGCCTGGGGCACCGCTGCTGCCGGCCCCATGTTCCCAAGTGACACCGAAGGTTTCCACGGCTACCTGCGCGCTGGCGCCGGCAGCTCG
>NZ_JBMOUF010000021.1:0-66018 GCF_049319705.1 Janthinobacterium sp. Mn2066
TTTTCTGTCCCCATCGTCTAGAGGCCTAGGACATCACCCTTTCACGGTGAGTACAGGGGTTCGAATCCCCTTGGGGACGCCAGACCGGCTGATTCAGCCAACAAAAAAGCCGCCTGGTCACAGTGCGGCTTTTTTGTTATTTGCCGTCTCATAACGCTTATCCTTTGGTACTTCACCCATGTCGCTATCCGTCCAACATCCGCCATCCCTGGCTATCTTTTGCAAAGTCGTCGATAACTACGGCGATATCGGCATTTGCTGGCGTCTGGCGCGGCAGTTGCAGCGCGAGCATGGCGTCGCTGTCACCCTGTGGGTCGATGATTTGGTCAGTTTTCGGCGTATTTGCCCGGAGATCGATGTGGCGCTGGAATCGCAGCAAGCCGCCGGCGTCACCGTGCGCCATTGGTGCGACCAGGACGGCGTGTTTGCGCCGGAAGAGATTGCCGATATCGTCATCGAGTTTTTCGCCTGCGACATTCCGCCCGGCTATATTGCTGCCATGGCCCAGTGCGCGCCGCATCCCGTCTGGCTGAACCTGGAAGGCTTGACGGCGGAAGAGTGGGTGGAGGGCTGCCATACCTTGCCCTCGTCGCGCCACGGGATGCAAAAGCATTTCTTTTTCCCCGGTTTTACAGGCAAGACGGGTGGCTTGCTGCGCGAGGCGGCGCTGGAGCAGCGGCGTGCTGCCTTCCAGGGCGGCCCGGCTGCGGTGTCCGCATTTTTGAGCCAGCTTGGTGTCACGCCAGCGGAAATGGCGGCGGTCAAAGTGTCGCTGTTCTGCTACCCGCACGCACCGGTAGCGGAACTCCTTGCCGCATGGGAAGAGGGTAGCGGGCCCGTCACCTGTTTGGTGCCGGAAGGCGTGGCGTTCGATGCCGTTCAGGCCTTTATCGGCGACGATGCCGCTGCAGGAGCGTCGCGCAAGCGGGGGAATCTGACCTTGCGCGTGCTGCCTTTCGTGCCGCAAGACGATTACGACCGGCTGCTGTGGGCTTGCGATGTGAACTTTGTGCGCGGCGAAGATTCGTTTGTGCGCGCGCAATGGGCGGGCAAGCCATTTATCTGGCATATCTATCCGCAGGATGAAAACCTGCATCACGTCAAGCTGCGCGCTTTCCTGCAGCGTTACGCGGTCGATGCCGATGGGACTATCGATAGCGTAGGCGCGGCCAGTGAACACTGGAATGGCGGGCTGTCGTTTGAACCGGGCTGGGCAGGGCTGTGGCCCGCATTGCAGGCCGATATGCCGAGAATTGCCGCGCGCGCCAGCGCCTGGCAGGTCCAGATGCTGGAGAATGGTGATCTGGCAAGTAATTTGTTGGCCTTTGCACGCTCGGCAAGCAGGACAGAATAGGCGCTTGCCAGAAAATAAGGTAAAATGCCCGGTTATTTTCTAACGTATTTTTAACCGATCAAACGCAAGTCCATGGCGCTGTTGGCGCCCGGACGGCAGATGATCTTCATGCAACCCACTTTTTACGTACACTTCTATGAAACCCGCAAAAGAAATTCGTGTTGGCAACATCATTATGGTCGACAGCAAGCCAATGATCGTGTTGCGTTCTGATGTCAACGGTTCGAGCCGCACGGGCTTCACCTACAAATGGAAGATGAAAAATCTTCTGACGAACAGCCCACTGGAAAACGTTTTCCGTGGCGACGACAAGTTCGACGTCGTGGTTCTGGACAAAAAGCCAGTGACCTACTCGTACTTCGCTGACCCACTGTTCGTGTTCATGGACACCGAATACAACCAGTACGAAATCGAAGAAGAAAACCTGGGCGATGCACTGCATTACCTGAAAGACGGCATGGAATGCGAAGCTGTTTTCTATGATGGCAAAGCGATCTCGGTCGAACTGCCTACCACCATCGCCCGTCAAGTGGTGTACTCTGAACCTGCAGTCAAGGGCAATACGTCGGGCAACGTCCTGAAAGAAGCCAAAATCGAAAACGCCATCGAAGCGCACCGCCACATCGTGCAAGTGCCACTGTTCGTGGCACAAGACGACGTGATCGAAATCGACACCCGCACCAACGAATACAAGCGCGTAGTACGCAACTAATTGTTGATGATGTGCCCCTGTTGCTGTCTTCATTTGGCGACAAGACAAAAAACGCTACCTTAGGGTAGCGTTTTTTTTGGCTATGTCACCGTCAGATGTGGGAACTCTCCCAAAGTTGCCTTCAATAATGTTTCAGCAGACAGGATGCGCCTGGCATCGAGTATCCAGCGCCAGCCCAGGTAGTTGGGCAGATAACGCGTGGCCACGCCATGAAAGATGCGCAGCCATCCCCGCAAGCGGCTGTGATATGCGTTCACGTTCTGCACGTGGACCGCGCCGCGTACGCGGATGCCTGCCCGCAAGTTGACGGCTTGATGGCTGATGCCCGTTTCCCGGGCAAACGCGGCATACGCCGCATGACCATCGGTCACCAGCAAAATATCCTTGTCGATCACGGGCGGCAAGCAATGCAGGAGTTGCTTCTTCGTCAGTTGGCCCTTGCCGGTGACGAAGTCGACGGTTTGCCCGGTGCGGTCGCGCGCCACCAGGATGCAGACCTGTTCGCTGGAAATGCCGCGTTGGCGGGCGTGGCCACCACGCCGGCGTGCCGGACGCAACAAATGCCGCGCCCCTTTCTCCGATTCCAGCAGATACAGCTCATCAGCCTCGGTGATGCCATGCAGGCAGTGCGGCCGGTCGGTTTTCGCCAGCGATAAAAAACGATGGCGCCAGCGAAAGCTGGTATTGCGGTGGATGCCCAGTTGCTGTGCAGCCTTGCGCACTGAATCCGAGTTCAGCAGGCAATCGGCATACTGCAGCCACAAGGCTTTGTGACGCAGATGCGCCAGGGGCGTGCCCGTCAGCGCATTGAATGTCTTGTCGCAAGGAACACAGCGATAACGCTGCAGATCGTTGGCGCGGCCGTGCCGGTGCAGATGCCGTGAGTGGCACGCCGGGCAACATAGCCGCGCCTGGGCCGTGCGTTCGATCAGCGCGACAGCCGCTTGCTCGGGCGGCGTACCGCTCAACATTACTACGCTGTCCAGGCGTTGGCGCCGGGACAGCATAGCGAACTGCATGATGAACGCCTGCCATTGAACCTGTTGCATGGCCATCTCCCTGTTTGGCTGGTCTGATCAGTCAGACCTCAGTTTTGCAGGCAGGTTCCCCTATTTAATGAGGACAGAGCCTTTTTTTTTTGCTTAAAAAATAATTCCTTGTAACAACAATTATGTTGCAAGCGCTGCTATGCTATGGCTTGATCACTGTTGCGCCAAAAACATTGAACTTCCGGAGATAGCATGCAGCGCAGTCAATTTGTTCGAAATGGTACAGCCCGCGGCATCACGCCTGCGCTGTCCGCTTCGCCGACGCGCACCTCCCGTCCCGTGCTGGCGCGCGCCACGGCGCCTGCCAGTCCCATGGCCCATTTGCTCGATGCGGGCGTCTTGCCCCAGCAGCAGATGATGCAGGCAGGAAAGCTGAGCTCCCACGCACTGACCTCGCAGTACCTGGCGCGCATCCGTTCCTTGTGCAGCCTGGGTGCGCGGCAATATCCGGGCATCGCCATTAATCCTGACGCATTGAAAATCGCCCTGGAAATGGACCGCGAGCGCAGCCTGCACAAGGTGCGCGGGCCCTTGCACGGGATTCCCGTCGTGTTGCGCGACGATATCGCGACCGCCGACCGCATGACAACCGATGTACAGGGGACGGCCTTGTACGCCAGTTGCGACGCCTTTATCGTGGCCCGGCTGCGCGCTGCCGGCGCCGTCATCATCGGCAAGAGCAATCTGCGCCAGTGGGCCGCCGTCAGCGTGCCGCAAGCGACTGCCAGCTGGGCTGGCTTGACGATATTGGCTGTCGGCAGTGAAACAGAGGACTCCATCGTGGTGCCGGCGTCGGCGTGCGGCCTGGTGGCCATCAAGCCGACGGGACTGGCCAACGGGCCTGTCGCTTCGAGCGTGCGCGAGGCGGCATGGTTGCTGGAAGCCATTTCTGGCGAGACCAGCTTTTGCTTGCAAGCGGCCGCTTTGCCGTCTTGCCGCATCGGTGTCGTGCGCAGTCTGCTTGGCCGCTGTGCCGAGACCGACGCCGCGATGGAGCACGCCTTGCTGGCTCTGCGTGCATTGGGCGCCGAGTTGCCCGATTCGCCGCCGCTCCCCGCAGCCAGTGATGGCGCGGCCGAACAACTGCTGCAGTCGCAAGGATGGGCTGCGCTGGTCGCGCCCACATGCGAAGATATGCCGCGCCTGCTGCCAGGGTTGCCGCATATCACTGTGCCTGCTGGCGCGGCCGGTGGCGTGCCGGTGGGGCTGTCCTTCATCGGCCCCAGACACGGTGAAGCGCGCCTGCTTGCCATCGCGTATGCATATGAGCAGGCAACCATGCACCGGCGCACGCCATCCCTGCCATCGAGCATTACCGTGGCGCTGCGCTGATGCCGGTATTTTTCTTTTCCTCTAGCCAAGTCCGATACCTATGCTCGCTACCTTGCTGTTAAGTGCGGCCGTGAATGCCGCCCCTATCCCTTTCGATGCCGCGCAGCTCTCCGGCAGTTGGTCCGAAAGCGTCAATACCAGCAGCGTTTGTGAAGAGGCGCGGCATTTTTCGCGCATGCAGTTATCGGATGACCGCCAGCGCCTGGCCATCTTCAACGACCGCACCTGGAAAAGCAGCTTGGGCACGACCAACCGCTTTGCCGCGACGGTGCTGGGGGAAACGGAGCATAGCCTGACCATACGCTATGACAATGAAACCCGCCGCGATCCCAGCGGCAAACTGGTCGAATGGCAATTGGTCATCGTCGCGCCGGGCGTCTACCGCTGGCGCGAAGCAGATTGGCCGGAAGGCAAGGTCAATGGGGTGGTGGGCATCCGCTGCTCGCCTTGAATCGGCGGCCCGGCCATGCATGGAAAATGGCCACAAAGAAATAGTCAACATCGCATCTATTTTTGTTGAGAAATTATTTCTATTTTTCCAGAGTGACTATTATCATAGTTGCATAAAATGATGTTGTATTAATAATCTCCTCATGTCATTATCCGCCAGCTGCGTTTTCCTGCCGCTGGCGGCTTTCCTGTTCCGGCGTCAGGCCGGAGGCGGGGCGGCTCAGCGGCGTTGCCGCAGTACGTCTTCTCGTCCACCTTGGAAGGAAATCATGATGAAACAATACGGGGCTGAATTTCTGGGAACCTTTTGGCTGGTGCTGGGCGGCTGTGGCAGCGCGGTGCTGGCCGCCGCGTTTCCCGGCCTGGGCATCGGTTTTGCCGGCGTGGCGCTGGCGTTTGGCTTGACGGTGCTGACCATGGCGTATGCCATCGGCCATATCTCGGGCTGCCATTTGAATCCCGCCGTGTCGATCGGCTTATGGGCGGGCGGCCGCTTTCCCGCCAAACAACTATTGCCCTATATCGTGGCCCAGGTGCTGGGCGCCATCGTGGCCGGCGGCGTGCTGTACGTGGTGGCCAGCGGCCAGGCCGGTTTCGATGTCAGCAAGGGTTTCGCCTCGAACGGCTACGGCGCCCATTCGCCGGGAGGCTACTCGATGCTGTCGGCGCTGGTGATTGAAATCGTGCTGACCATGTTCTTCCTGATCGTCATCCTGGGCGCCACCGACAAGCGCGCCCCGGCCGGTTTCGCTCCCTTGTCGATCGGCCTGGCGCTGACCCTGATCCATCTGATCAGCATTCCCGTGACGAATACTTCCGTCAACCCGGCCCGCAGCACGGGCGTGGCCTTGTACGTGGGCGACTGGGCCACCAGCCAGCTGTGGTTATTCTGGCTGGCGCCCATTATTGGCGCCTTGCTGGGCGCACTCGCGTATCGTTTGATTGGCGTCGAACAGCACAAAGCCGGCACCTAGGGTGCCCGTCGCGTACGGGCCTCGGGCTTACTCGATGACGAGCTCGCCAAGCCCCAGGTCCGGGTTATCGAAGGCGGCCTGCAATGCGTCTTTGCCGCCCTCGCTCCATACCTTCACATTCCAGCTCCTGCCATTGCTGCCAACGGTGGCATAGCTCTTGACCTCGGCGATGGTATTGAGGGCGGTATCGAGCTTGGACTGGATCGCCAGTTTATGGGTTTTGTTGGGATTCTTGGAATGTTTGTCAATCACCCGCAGCGTGATAAGGTCCTTGCAGTCTTCCGCCACGGCTGGCGCCCCGGTTGTCAGGTTGTAATCGCGCCCTGTGGTGAGGTTGGTCGCGGATCCTGCGCCCCTGGGCACTGCCTCGACGCCTACGCCGCCTACGCCGATCTTGCGCAGCGCATTGCTTTCCAGCTTGGCGCTAACTTGCTTATCGGTAATGCCGAAAGTCTTGTTGAAAGTGGCAGACCAGGTTAGCCACAAGGTGTCGAATGTTACCCACACAACTTTGGCGTCCTCGAGGCGGATGAAAAACTTGCTGCTGTCGGCAAGCGCTCCCTGATGCTGCAGGACGCACCTGAAACGCGCGCCTTCGCCGGCCAGCTTGGTGGTCGAGTCGAAGGCCTGTTCGCTGGAAAGCACGGTGGCGCCCAGGGTGCTGGAGCTGGTCATCAGTCTGGCGTCGGCCAGCGCGTGGTGCCGGTTGCTGTAGCTGGGCGAGACGCCTGCCTGCGTGCCGATCTGGCCGCTGCGGTGGCCACGATTTTCCATCGCGGCAGCGGCGCCATGATCGCGGACCTTGACGACGTAGCCCATGTTAAAGCCGCCGAAATGATAATCGAGTTCCAGCGTCGCCGGGTCGGGCGCAGCGTTGTAAGTGCCACCCAGGCGGATGCGGAATGGGTCGGTCGCAGCCACGGTAGATTTGTCATAATCCGACGTCTTTTTGTTCCACTCTACTGCAGTGTGGCTATGGCCAACCGTTTCGCCTTCCTTGCTCAGCTGCTGCAGCAGCGTGGCGCGGTCAGCAGCCTGCGGCAGTGTCTTGCTGAACAAATGCCCTTTTCGGGTCAAGATATCCGATAGCCAGACATCTTCGCTCGTCATGTCCACATAAGTGGCCCCATCCGGTTGGGCTCTCTTGCGCTGAACGCGATGCGCGCCGCTTGTCGGCTGCAATACGGCTTGTACCGGAGCGCCGTGTGCAGTGAGTGCGCGCTGTCCCATGATGTCGGCTTCGTGCTCCAGGTGCTGCTCGTCGTTCAGCGGCACGCCTTTCGCCTGTGCCGTGGCATGCACGCGGCCCTGCTTTTGTTGAACGACATGCCAGGCCTCATGCGGCAAGTGGGATTCCTGCCCCGGCGCCACGTGAATCTCGTTGCCTTGGGCGTAAGCCAGGGCTTGCAGCTGCGCCGGCCTGCTGGAGTTGTAATGGACGCGGACATCGTCCAGCGCCATGCCGGACAGATTTTCGATGCCACTTTTCAGGCGATCGGGCAAGCCCGTGCGGTTGGCGCCCGGAGCGGGAGCGGCCTGCGCTTGTGCCGGCGGGCCGGACATCATGGCGCCGTGTCTCTTTTGTTGAGTCACTATCGGGCTGTCCGCCATCAATTGCGCGAGCTTGTGCAGGGCGAGCGTGGAGGCGCGCAGATCGGCAAAGGGCGCACCCGCATCGCGGGCCTGGCGGCGCGGTGATGTTAGCTGAGCCGTATCCTGCGGTGCTTGCGTGGCTTGTCTCATGCTGCGATCCTTCACACTGTTGTGTCGGGAGCGGGGAATACGTCACCGCCAAACATGCCTGGTGCAGCATGTGCTGGATTATTTTATAACATATTGCAGTCTTATAAACGCCACTCGCTCAGATAATGCTGCGGCGTGCGCCCCAGGATGCGGCGAAACATGGCGCTGAAGGCGCTGGGGCTGGCGTAGCCCAGCGCGCTGGCGATGGCGCCCACGCTTTCGCCACGGTTCAGGCGGCAAAAGGCGTCGGCCAGGTGCACTTGCTGCAGCCATTGCCGGTAGTGCATGCCGGTTTCCCGGGGGAATAAGCGGATCAGGGTGCGCGCGCTGGCGCCTGCATCGTGGGCCAGTTCTTCGATGCTGCGCCGGTTGCCGGGCGCCGCCATGATGGCCGAGCAGACGGCCAGCAGGCGCCGGTCGCGCGGCCAGGGTATCGAGATCGGCACGGTTTCGGCTGACGCCAGTTCCGACAGGATCAGGTGCGCCAGCCAGTCGCCGCGTCCGCCAAGTTCATATTCCAGCGGCTCGGTCAGCAGCGCCAGGATCAGCTCGCGCAGCAGGGTGCTCACTTCCAGTACCTTGCAATCGGGGCCGAACGCGGCCGCCGCCTGCGCCTCGATATACAGGGTGCGCATGCTCAGGTCGTTGAGCGTATGCAACTCATGCGGCATGCCCACGGGCATCAGCAGGGCGCGCCGCGGCGGCAGGATCCACACGCCGTGCTCGGTAGCGACACGCATCACGCCCTGGGTGGCATACAGCAATTGCGCCCGCACGTGGCTATGCATGGGCGTGTGGGCGCCTGCCGCATATTGCTTGGACATCGCCGCCACGGGGCGCGGCAGGTGCTGGTAATCCTGCGAATTGGTGCTGCGGCTGAAGGGCATGCCATCAGTACCGAACAGGGTGGGGGCGATCGTGTTCATGAGCGGGCGGCGAAGTTGTCACTTGGGCGACGATTATTGGAAGTTATCAATTCAACGCCCATACTATACTGCTTATCTTGCCGGGCCAGTTGTGTGGCCCGATTTCTGCGGATACAACCAAGATGATCACCTCCACTCCCGATAGCCTGACCGCGCCCATGGCGCCGTCCAAGCCGATTTCCACTTCGCAGCACCAGTCCGGCCTGGCCATGCACATCCTGGGCGCTGTTGCCTTCGTGCATATGCTCAATGACCTGGTGCAAGCCATGCTGCCATCGATTTATCCGATGCTGAAAGCCGAGTTTGCCCTGAGCTTTACCCAGGTCGGCCTGATCACGCTCACCTTCCAGTGCACGGCCTCGCTGCTGCAACCGTGGATCGGCCTGTACACGGACCGCCGTCCCTTGCCCTTCCTGCTGCCGATAGGCATGTGCTTTACCCTGGCCGGCGTGCTGATGCTGGCTGTGGTGTCGAGCTTTTCCACGCTCCTGATTGCATCGGGCCTGATCGGCGTGGGCTCCTCGACCTTCCACCCGGAAGCCTCGCGCGTGGCGCGCATGGCCTCGGGCGGCCGCTACGGCTTTGCCCAGTCGCTATTCCAGGTGGGCGGCAACGTGGGCTCGGCGCTGGGGCCGCTGCTGGCGGCCGCCGTCATCGTCGGCCGTGGACAGGGCAACATCGCCTGGTTCAGCCTGATGACCTTGCTGGCGATCGGCGTACTGTACAGCGTCAGCCGCTGGTATAGCAGCCACCTGGCCAATTTCAAGCCGAAAGCGGGCGGCCACGGCGGCCCGAATTTGTCGCGCAACAAAGTGCTGGGTGCACTGGGCGTGCTGGCCTTGCTGGTGTTTTCCAAGTACATCTACATGTCCAGCCTGTCGAGCTACTACACCTTTTACCTGATCGATAAATTCCACCTGTCGATCGGTGCGGCGCAAATGTACCTGTTCCTGTTCCTCGCCTCCGTGGCGGCCGGCACCTTCATGGGTGGCCCGATCGGCGACCGCATCGGCCGCAAGCGCGTGATCTGGATCTCGATCCTGGGCGCGGCGCCCTTTACCTTGCTGCTGCCGTATGTGGACCTGTTCTGGACGGCCGTGCTGACGGTGATCATCGGCTTCGTGATCTCGTCCGCGTTTTCCGCCATCGTCGTCTTCGCCCAGGAACTGGTGCCGGGCAAGGTGGGCATGATCGCCGGGATCTTCTTTGGCCTGATGTTTGGCGTGTCCGGCATCGCCGCCGCCGCCATCGGCCACCTGGCCGACATCTCCGGCATCGGCTATGTGTACAAACTGTGCTCCTATCTGCCGCTGCTGGGTATTTTGACGGTGCTGCTGCCGCATATCGAGCAAACGAAGAAGTAATCAAACCGCGCCAATGGGCTTGACGGCCCGTTGGCGCGCATGCGATAGTTAATCATGCTTATCGATATCCTCCATCCAGTCACTGCTTCCGGCGCTTCTGCAGCGTTGTGTCCGTGCGCCTGGCCCTGTGAGGATGCGGCCGCGCGCTGCTAAGTTTTTTTCCTCATTTCGATGGCCACAGTGTTGAAAAACCTGTGGCCATTTTCTTTTGCCGCATCGTTTTTCTCTGATCACCCTGAAAGGCCCGCATGACCCTTCATCTGTACGATACGTATGAGCGCAGCCTGCGTCCGTTTGAGCCGATACAAGCCGGAATGGCGGGCCTGTATGCCTGCGGCCCCACCGTCTACGATTACGCCCACATCGGCAACCTGCGCACCTACTTGTTTGTCGATGGCTTGCGCCGCGTGCTCGAATTTAATGGCTTGCAGGTGCGCCACGTGATGAATATCACGGACGTGGGCCACCTGACGTCCGATGCGGACAGCGGCGACGACAAGGTCGAAGCAAAGAGCGCCCGCAGCGGCAAGTCGGCCTGGGACATCGCCGCCGAATTCACTGCAGCCTTTGAAAGCGATCTGCGCCAGCTCAATATCCTGCCGCCCACCGTCTGGTGCCGCGCCACCGGCCATATCGCGGAACAGATCGCCTTTATCCGCGACCTGGAGGGCAAGGGCTATACCTACCGCACGGCAGACGGCATCTATTTCGACACCACCCGCCAGGACAGTTACGGCCGGCTGGCGCGCCTGAACCGCGACGGCCTGCAGGCGGGAAAACGGGTGGACCTGGGCGACAAGCGCGACATCTGCGACTTCGCGCTATGGAAGTTCAGCGGCCTGCCGGGCCAGCGGCAAATGGAGTGGGACAGCCCCTGGGGCCTGGGTTTTCCCGGCTGGCATATCGAATGCTCGGCCATGGCGGAAAAGCATCTGGGTGCGTATTTCGATATCCATTGCGGCGGCGAAGACCACGTGGCCGTCCACCACAGCAACGAGATCGCGCAAACGGAGGCGCGCCACGGCACGCGGCTGGCCAACTTCTGGCTGCACGGGGCTTTCCTGAAAACGCAGGACGCGAAGATGTCGAAATCGTCGGGCGACTTCCTGCGCCTGCAAAGCCTGGTCGGGCAGGGCGTCGATCCGCTGGCTTACCGCTACCTGTGCCTGGGCGCCCACTACCGCAGCAGCCTCAATTTCAGCGACCAGGCCTTGCTGGCGGCGGCCAGCGGTCTGGCGCGCCTGCGCGCCAGCGTGCATGGATTGGGCGAGGCAGGCGATGAGCCCGACGCGGCCTGGCTGGCCAGGTTTGCAGCGCAGATCAATGACGACCTGAATTTCCCGCGCGCGCTGGCCGTGGCCTGGGAACTGCTGAAAAGCGCGCTGCCCGACGGCGTAAAAAAGGCCACCATGCTGCGCTTTGATACGGCGCTGGGGCTGGATTTGCTGAATTGGCAGCCACTAGCCGTGGCAGTGCCGCAGCAAGTGCTGGCCTGGATGGAAGAGCGGGCGATTGCCCGTGCGCAGCGCCGCTGGTCCGATGCGGATGGCTTGCGTGCGCAGGCGCGCGAGGCGGGTTACGAAATCGAGGATACGCCGCAGGGGCAGCAAGCGCGTCCCATATCGTAAATCCAGGGTCAGTTCCCCTCCAGCATGTAGCGCTGATATTCATCGCGCTACCTGCCGCGGGGCCTGACCCCAGCTCTTGCTTTTGGGTTGTGCTTAAGCCTCGATAAACCGCATCTTGAAGCTGCGGCCCTTGATATTGCCAAAGTCGCGGCCCAGCGGGTTGCCCTTGTTCAGGCGGCGGAAGGCGGCGTCGGCCACCGTGCGGTCGATGGCCACGTAGGTCATGAATTCGAACACGTTGATCTTGCCCACCTGGTCCTTGGTCAGGCCGGCGTCGCCTGTCAGCGCGCCCAGCAGGTCGCCGGGACGCAGCTTGTCCTTTTTGCCGCCCATGATGCACAGGGTCAGCATCGGCGCCGGCAAGGCGGCGGCGCCGTCGTCTTCGGCGATTTCCTTGAGGTCGTGCCATTCCACGGCGCTGTTCTGGTATTGCTCGATCAGCTTGACCCATTTTTTCTCGTTCGGTGCGCACAGCGACAGGGCCAGGCCCTTCTTGCTGCCACGGCCAGTGCGGCCGATGCGGTGGATATGCACTTCCGTGTCTTTCGAGACGTCGACGTTGATCACGGCGCCCAGGTCCGAGATATCGAGGCCGCGCGCGGCCACGTCGGTGGCCACCAGCACGGAGCAGCTGCGGTTGGCGAACAGCACCAGGATTTCATCGCGCTCGCGCTGTTCCAGCTCGCCGTACAGGGCCAGCGCGGAAAAGCCTTGCTGGCGCAATTCCTCGGCCAGTTCGCGGCAGTGCACCTTGGTATTGCAGAAGGCCAGCGTCGATTCCGGCTTGAAGTGTTTCAGCAGCTTGCCGACGGCGGCATTGCGCTCGTCGAAGCCGATTTCATAGAAACGCTGCTCGATCTTTTCATTGTCGTGCTGCGCTTCGACCGTCACTTCCAGCGGGTTGACCAGGAAGGACGCGGTGGCGCGGCGGATGTCTTCCGGGTAGGTGGCCGAAAACAGCAGGGTCTGGCGGCGCGCCGGGCAGGCGCTTACGATGCCGGCGATTTCCTCGTAAAAGCCCATGTCCGTCATGCGGTCCGCTTCATCGAGCACCAGCGTCTGCACGTGGTTCAGGTTAATCGTGCCACGGCCGATATGGTCGCGCAGACGGCCTGGCGTGCCGACCACGATGTGCGCGCCGTGTTCCAGCGACGCGATTTGCGGACGCATCGGCGCGCCGCCCGTGAGGGTCAGGATCTTGATATTGCCGGCCGCGCGCGCCAGGCGGCGCAACTCATTGGCCACCTGGTCGGCCAGTTCGCGCGTCGGGCACAGCACCAGGCCCTGCACGGCAAACCAGGCCGGATTGAGCTTGTGCAGGATGCCGATGCCGAAGGCAGCCGTCTTGCCGCTGCCGGTCTTGGCTTGCGCGATCAGGTCGCGGCCATCGAGCACCGCCGGCAGGCTTTGCGCCTGGATGGTGGTCATCTCGTGGTAGCCGAGCGAATCCAGGTTGGCCAAGAAGGCAGGTGTCAGCGGCAGGCTGGAAAAAGCGGTGGTGTTGGTCATAAGAGCGCGGGTCCGGTCGAGTGGATGGGCACAGTCTACAGGCGTTCTACGCCCTTGTGCGGATGGTGGTGTGGAAGCTGGCGGCAAACGGCCGCCGGCATGGACTGATATTATTTGCTTACTTTTCAGGCGCCCAGATGGGCAGGCCGGTCAGATCGAGGCCGGCGTCGCGCGTCCAGACGGGCAAGCCGGTGGCGTCGGTCGGTTCCAGCAGTTCGAGCTGCACCTGCTTCAGCGCCACCTTGCGCGTGCGCACCCGGCGCTTCGGCTCGGGTTCTTGCTCAGGCATGACCGGCGCCGGTGGCGGCGGGCCGAAACCGGGCAAGTCGATGGTGGCGTTGTCTTTTTTATCTCTCATTTCTGACCTCTGGTCCCCGGCTGGTGTCGACCGGGGAGCGGGCAGAAATCTGTCCGCTATGTACTGGTGAATATGCTGCAATTCTGGTCCACAAAACAAAAGCCCGGCTACTGGAGTCGGGCTCATTGTGAATGTCATCGGCAGGAAAAGCGACCTGCGGATTAAAGTGCGGCACGCAGTGTATCACAGGCGTGCCGCATTGTGGGAAGCTAAACGCCTGACTTAACGGAAGCTCAGTGCGCCGGTCAGGTCGCCAGGCGGCAGTGCGCCGCGCGCCGCGAACGCTTCGTTGCGCACTTTCAGGCCTTCCAGCAGCGGCAAGTCGTGCAGGCGCGTGATCAGGCGCAGGATCGATGTCGTGTCGTAGAAGCTGTGGTCGACCGCGCCTTTTTTCGCATACGGCGAAACGACGATAGCGGGGATGCGCGTGCCCGGGCCCCAGCGATCACCTTTTGGCGGCGCCACGTGATCCCACCAGCCACCGTTTTCATCGAAGGTGATCACGATGATCATGTCTTTCCACTGCGGCGATTCCTTCAGGTGCTGGATGATATTGGCCACGTGCTGGTCGCCCGACTCGATGTCCGAGTAGCCGGCATGCAGGTTCAGGTTACCCTGCGGCTTGTAGAAGGTCACGGCCGGCAGCTTGCCCGCGACGGCAGCGGCGAGGAATTTGTTCGAGATCGGGCTGTCGCCGGTGCCGCCATCGCGCAGGTGTTCCGCGCGCGCTGCGGTGCCGGGCGCAAACTGCTTGAAGTAGTTCAGCGGCTGGTGGTGGAACTGGAAGTTCGGCTTGTTGCCGCCGCCCTTGTGGTCGAGCGCTGCTTGCCAGCCGCCGCCGTACCACGCCCAGCTGACGCCTTTGCGCGACAGCAGGTCGCCGATGGTGTCATAGGTTTGCGGCGGCAGGGTATTGCCATCGGCCGGGTCGGCGTGCAGCGGGTCGCCATCGTAGGCCGGGCGGACATAGCTGGGCTGGTAGGGCGGGGCCATGGTATTGACGGCATAGCCGTCCGGCGTCAGGGCGCCGTCGTTGACGTATTTCGGCTTGCCTTCCAGCGCCGATTTCGGCGAGTTTTCGGCGATCGCCAGGCGCACGCCTTGCGGGCCGTCGGACAGCACCGAGAGTTTTTTCTTGGCCGCCGTCTCATGCGCGTTAAAGTATTCGTTCGGCCGGCCCGTGACGAGGAACTGGTGGTTCATGTACGAGCCGCCGAAGGCCGCCATGAAGAAGTTGTCGCACAGGGTGTACTGTTCGGCGATCTGCCACATGTTCAGGTTTTTCGACGTTTCGCCGTAGTGGCCCATGACCAGGCCGCCGCTGTCGGCCCAGGCGGCGAACTGGTTGTTCTTGCCGCCGTTGATCTGCATCTGGTTGTTGTAGAAACGGTGCACCAGGTCGCGCGTGATGATGCTCTCTGGCAGGGGCTTGCCGGCAGCATCGCTCAATTTGTAGGGGGCGTTCGGCAAGCCCTGGATCTGGTCTTCCTTGATCAGGTAATCGATGCCGCCGATATTTTGCTGGTCGGGCACCAGGCCGCCCCAGATTTTCGGCAAGGTGGCCAGCGGCGTGCCGTCGCGGTCCAGCTGCTGCGCCTGTTCTGCCGTGACGGCCGACAGCGGTGCGCTGGTACCGGGGAAGTTGGCGAACAGATTATTGAAGCTGCGGTTTTCCAGGTAGATCACCACCACGTTCTTGACGTGGGCTTTCAGCTTTTCATCGAGCGAGCCCTTGACCACGGTTTTCTTGGCGGGCGCGGCGTCGGCCAGCGCCGGCAGGCTGGCGGCCAGGCCGACTGCGGAAGCAGCCTGGAAAATGCGCCGGCGCGAGGGGTTGGCTGGTTGATCGGCCGTATCGGCTGGCAGGGCGGGGGCGAGGTCCTTCACACATTCTCCTTGGGTGTCTCTATCGGCGCGGACGGCACGCCGCCCGTTTGGCGGAAGTGTATCACCAGCCTCCCTTGATGTGAACTCATGCCAAATACCTAAGGCAGCCCCCCGCCTGATCCCGGGCTACCGTCAGAACTGATACTTGACGGTCAGCGCCGCCTTGCGTGCCGGGCCATACATGCCCGAGTACCACCAGTCCGACACGGACGCCGTGTACTTCTTGTCGAACAGGTTGCTGACGTTGAGCGTGGCCGACAGCTTGTCGCTGATGTCGTAGCGCGCCATCAGGCTGGCCACCGAATAGGCCTTCTGCTCCCAATGCAGGGTGCGGTCGATTTGCCACGCATCGATATCGGAATACACGCGGCTTTGCCAGTTCACGCCGCCGCCCACCGTCAGGCGGTGCAGCTCGCCCGGCAGGCGGTAGGTGGTCCACAGTTTCACCAGGTGGCGCGGGAAGGTGGTCTGGATCGCCTTGCCATCATTGTTTTCCGTCTGGCTGTACGACCAGGCGGCCGACACGTTCCAGGCCGGCGTGACAGCGCCCGACGCTTCCACATCCAGGCCCTGTGTTTTTGCGCCCTTGATCACGCGGTAGGCGGGCAGGTCCGAGCCAGGCAGGGTGTAGCCGGGATCGGAGTCGGCCAGGTTGCTCTGGCGGATCTGGTACAGCGCGACGGTGGTGTTCAGGCGGTCATCGAGCCAGGCGCTCTTGAGACCTGCTTCATAGTTCTTGCCCGAACGGGGCGGCAGCAGCTTGCCATAACGGTCTTGTGCAGATTGCGGCTGGTAGATGGTGGAATAGCTGGCGTACAGATTATGCTGCGCGGTCAAGTTGTAGAGCAGGCCCGCGTACGGTGTAAACACGCGGCTCTCGTTTGCGTGCGACTGGCCATAGAAGTTGACTGCGGGCGCGTCCGAGATATAGTTTTCGTCATAGCGCATCACTTTTGCGCCCACGATCAGCTTCAATGGCTCGGCCAGGGTAAAGCGGCTGGCCGCATAGAGGCTGGACTGGCGGCGCGTGCTGTCATAAGTGACATAGGTGTTGCCGTAGACGGGCATCTTGCTGCCCACCGGTTGATACAGATTGACGGGAGTGCCCTGGATATTCCAGTCAAAACGGCCATCGGTGGTGCTGTTGAACTGGCTGTAGTCGGCGCCGACCACCAGTTCGTGCTGCTGGCCGAACAGCGTGAAGGGGCCGCGCACGTTGACGTCCACGCTGCTCACGCGCAGGTCATAGTCGCGATAGTTCGCTTCCAGGTCCAGTCCGTCGCCGCTGGCCTTGTCGGGAAAGCCGGCACTGACTCCCATGAACACGGAACGCTCCTGCTGCGATGATTGCAAATGCGTGGCCGAGACTTTCAGCTTCCAGTCACCAAACAGCGCCTGGTCCAGGGTGGCGAACACTTCGGTCGAGTTGCTGTTGAAGCGGTTCGATGGCGCGGCCGGGCTGAACGAGCGTGGCAGGTCGGTCATTTCGCCATTGCTGTAGAACAGGGGGAAACCCAGGTAGGACAGCGAACCTTTCGAGCGGTTGCGCTGGTAGGTGACGCCCGCCGTCAGCTTGCTGCCGGCGGCCAGGTCGGCTTCGAGCACGCCATACAGCACTTGCTTGTTGTGGTTGTAGTCGTGGATGATGCTGTCGCTGTCGTCGGCCACCGCGATGACGCGGCCGCGCACGCTGCGCGTTTCGTTCAGCGCGCCCGATACATCGACCGCGCCGCGCCGTTCATTGCGCGAGCCCAGCGCGCCTTCGGCCGATGCCTGGAAGTCTGCGGTCGGCTTCTTGCGCACCATGTTGATGGCGCCCGACGGATCGCCCGCGCCCGTCATCAGTCCCGAGGCGCCGCGCAGCACTTCGATGCGGTCGTACAGCGCCATGTCGGCCAGGCTTTGCGATGGCACAGCATTGAGGCCCAGGTTTTCCGAGTGCGTGCTGACGCCGTCGAGCTGGTAATTGGTGATGGCATAGCCGCGCGAGCTGAAGCCCACGCGCTCGCTGCCGAGGGTAAACAGGGTGATGCCCGGCGTTTGCGCCATGACCTGGCCGATGGTCGTCAAGTCCTGGTCCTGCATGCGCTGGCTGGTGATGACGCTGACCGTTTGCGGGGTCTCGCGGATGCGCAGGCCCAGCGGCGTGGCGGTGGTGATCGCCACCGGCGAGATATACGACCCCGTGCCTTCGGTGGCGTCCTGCTGCGCCATCACCGTCACGCCGGGCATGACGGACAGCGCTTCTGCATCGGCCGCGCGCAGCACATAGCTGCCGTTGGCGCTGCGCTCGGCCTTCAGGCCGGTGCCGCGCAAGACGCCGTTCAGGGCGGCCAGCACGCCCAGGCGGCCATTCAGGCCTGCTGTCGTTTTGCCGCGCGTTTGCTCGGGCGTGAAGCTGAGGATGACGCTGGACTGGCTGGCGACCTGGCGCAGTGCGGTGGCCAGGTCGCCAGCGGGCACCTGGAAGTCATAGACGGCTTGCTGGACGGTGCTGGTGTTGTCTTGCGCCTGGGCGCTGGCGTTGAGGAGCAGCGCGGAGCCGATAAAGACCAGTTGTATGGCGCGCGCCATGGTCGTCGGCCTGGTGCGCGGGCGGGTAGCAGAAATGGATGCAGACATGGTTACCTTGTGTTGAAGTCGTAGAAGAGCGTTTCAACCATGGGTCACGCGGCAAGCGAAAACGGCTACTCTTTTTTTTAATTTTTTTTGTGCGCCTCTATCTGCACCCAGTAGCGCGTGCGCAGCCGCAGCTGGACCGGCAAGGTATCGGGCAGCGACAGCAGCACGGTCTCCAGGTCGTTCAGCGGGAAGACGCCCGAGATGCGCAGGTCGGCCACGCCGTCGTCGCAACCGAGGAAGCCGTGGCGGTAGCGGCTCAGTTCATGCAGGAAGTCGCGCAAGGGCATGTCGTCGGCCAGCAGCAAGCCGCGGCGCCAGCCCCATACATCGGGTGATACGGCCTGCGCTGGCGCCACGCTTGCTGCCGTCATGCTGCTGGCCTGGCCCGCGTGGATCACGACACTGTCGCCGCCATGGTGCGGCGTGAACCGGACAGCGCCTTGTTCCACCGCCACGCTGGTGCGTTCGTCGTCCTGGCGTACCGAGTAGCGCGTGCCCAGCGCCAGCGCCTGGCCATGTGCGGTGTCGACCAGGAAGGGGCGATAGGGCCGGTCAGCTTCCTGGGCCGTGCTGATGAATATTTCTCCCTGCACCAGTTGCAGCAGGCGCTGCGTGCCGGAATAACGGATATTGACGGCGCTGCCGCTGTTGAGCGTGAGCTGGGTGCCGTCCGGCAGGGTGATATCGCGGCGCTGGCCAGTGCTTGTGACTGCATCGGCCAGCAGGGTTTGCGCCGGCTGCGAGCGCGCGCCCAGCCAGCCGGTCAGGCCAACGGCGGCCAGCCACGACAGCGCTTTCAAACTGCCGCGCCGGGAAATCGGCAAGGCGCTCGTCTTCATATTGCGCGAACGGCGCGCCAGCGCCTGGCGGCTGGCTGGTCCATCGAGTCCCTGGAAGCCGCCGCTGACTTTTTCGATATGCCGCCATGCGCGTTCGTGGTCAGGGTGCGATTGCCGCCAGTCGCTCCACGCCATTTTTTCCGACGGCGTGGCCTGCCCGCTCATCAGGGTGGTCAGCCATTCGGCGGCCTGCATGGCAATCGCCATATCGATGGGCAGGCCTTCGGCATACACCATATTGGGCGCTGCGGACGGGCGCATGTGATCAGAGCGCGGCAAAATCGGGTACGGCAAAAAAGCATAGCAGGTTGGCCTGGCTCAGATACTTCTTGATCGAATGGCTGCTCACCTGCAGTTCGGCGGCGATCTCGGCATACGTCATGCCATCAAGGTGGGCCATCAAAAAGGCGTTCCTGGCCTTGTCCGACAATTTGCCGAGCGCATGGTCGATCAGTTGCAGCGATTCGACCAGGATGGACAGCGTTTCCGGCGACGGCGCCAGCGCTGGCGGCAAGTGCGTCAACGCGTCGGTATAAGCATGTTCCAGCTCTTCGCGCCGGCAGTGGTTGGCAATCAGGCGCTTGGCGATGGTCGCCAGGAAGGGGCGCGGCGCGATGATGTCGTTGCTATTGCGGGCGACCAGTATCTTGATAAAGGTATCTTGCGCCAGATCACCGGCCAGCCCCGCATCGTGCAGGCGACGTTTCAGCCAGCCCAGCAGCCAGCTGTGGTGCTGGCTGTAAAGCGACTGGAAGTCTGGCGATGGTGGGTGGGCGGCAAGCACAAGGTCAATAATCTAAATGAGAATTGTTCTCATTGTATCGTAGTCATGTCTCGCAGACAATCCGCGTTGATCAGGCGTTGTGGAAATGCGACTGACGGGCAGGTCTCATCGACGTTTAAAGTTTCTGAAATGCAAGCATCCATGTGCGAAAATGGGCGCTGTCGATGTGGAATGCGCGGAGCGAAAAATGATGTGGATGGTTGGCGGTGCCCTGATTCTCTTGATCGCCAGATTTTTATGGATGGCTTACTTTCATCGTGTGAATGCCATGTCGCGCCAGGCCGAGCTGATGAACTGGGTCAAGATTGGCCGCATGTCCAATCCCAACGGCGGCCAGGATATTTTGCTGGCGAGAAACGAACGAGGCACCAGGATCGACTGGCGTACGGGCGAAGTGTGGCTGATTAATCCCAAGGTGGCCGACCCGTTCGAAGATTACCTGGCGGTCGAGCGCTGGCTGACCCTGAGCGAGTTGTCGGTGGCCAAAGCGCTTCCTGCCATGGATAGTGCGAAACCAGCCGGGGAAGCCGAAGCTACGGCTGAGCCTGTACTTGAGCCGGTGGTTGACCCCCTGCCAGCCTTCCAGCAAAAAGTCGATGACAGCCTGGCCAGGGCCGACGGCGGCCAGGAATTGCTCGACACCAAGCAAGCGTTTGAGGCTGGCAGCGAGGCTTATCTTGACGCCTCGACAGACTTGAGCCGTGCCGCGATCGAGAGCAGCTTGTCGCCGATGATGGTGGCCACCTTCCACATCAGCGCGTTTGCAGCCCTGTCCGACGCGGCCGGCCCCGACCGGCTGGAACGCGCGGCGGCCAGCTTGCGCGCGGCAGCCAGGCAGATACGGGCGGCGGTAAATGTGGATTGCGAATGATCAATAGCCTGAGGCAGGCTGGCTTGTCGACATATGGGAGGTACAGTGACATCGGAAGAAATGCTGCTGCTTGAGAGGCGGAAAAAGAACTTTGCGCAATTTTATGAGGAATTGTCTGCGGCGTTGGTTGATTTTATTGGAAGGCTGGGGATACAGCCGTCACACGCCGTGTTGACGCACGCTCCCCAGTTTGCGCATCATGTCTCGCAGGCCACGCAGGATTTTCAGGTCGAAAGCGAAGGCGACCGGACCTGGCTGGCTGCACGCATGAGCTACTACATAGGCGAATATTTCGTGCAAAAATATTCGGGTTGCTGGTATGTGAATGACATTCCCGATTCCCGCTATTTCGCCCGGTTTGTCGTCGGCAAGTTCAATATTGCTGATCGGGGCGAATTGATGGTCGACCCATTTCAAGTAGCTGATGCCTACATTGCAGAACCGCCGCCTCGCGCGCTCGGGAAGTTGCTGGCGGAAGTAGAGCAGGGACTGCTTCACTTGCGTTAAGGGCGGCAGGATAAAATCGATACACTTGCATGCGCGATCCTGTTCGCCACCAATTATATGGACCAGCGAACTGGCGATGATCCGGATGGTGATGTCGCGGTAATTGAAAAATTCTGCTGCTAAAATGGCTGCGCTTGATTGCTTGTCCATGTATCAATGGCTAAGGATCGGCGCAGGCATATGACTTTGAGAACGCCATTTCCAATGCAAAAAGGCTTATCGCGAACGATAAGCCTTTTCAGTATTCTGGTTGCGGGGACAGGATTTGAACCTGTGACCTTCGGGTTATGAGCCCGACGAGCTGCCAGACTGCTCCACCCCGCAGGCGAATTATATACCAGATCACCGTGTCGCGGGAATGATTTTTGCTAAGCCTGCTTGGGGCGGCTATTTTTGCTTGAAAACCGAGGCTGTGCCCTGGCGCGTAAAGGGTGTGCCCATATGGACTTGCTTGCCGCGCAGTTCGTAGGGCAGGAAGGTAATCACGGAATAGCCATCGCGATGGTCGAGCGCGACGGCGATCGCATCTGACAGTTTTCCGGACGAGGGCAGGGGCACAGTGGCGTCGTACACGAGGGCGGTGGTTTTGTAGACGCCATCCGCAGCGCCTTGTATTAGCGCGTCCTGCATCAGTTCGATGAGTTCTTTCGGTAGCATCGATACTGCGGTTTTGTGTACGGGCATCAGGACAAAATCATCGTTGGATTTCAGGGCTGCACCTATCGGGGGAAATGCTCCACGCCGTTCAAGCTGCAGTCTGGCGAAGGGAACGACGAACTCTTGCAGATATTCGGCATCTCGTTGTGCCTGGGATTGGGCTTGCGCTGTGGCAGAAAAGAACAGGCAGGCCAGTAGTATGGCAGTGAAGAAAGCTTTCAAGGAGTGGCCCAGGCATGATAAAAGTGGCAATTTAACATGCTTGCACGAAATGAGCCAGAATGAAAAAGCCGCTGATTCCTTTGCAAGAATCAGCGGCTTTCATGTATCTGGTTGCGGGGACAGGATTTGAACCTGTGACCTTCGGGTTATGAGCCCGACGAGCTGCCAGACTGCTCCACCCCGCGTCTGAGACCAGGATTATAGTGCAGTTTGCTGCATTGCGCAATGGCTGCGCATGGCCGTATCGATCAGGCCGCTGCCAGACGCCACAATGAGGTCACTTCTTTCGAGCGCGCCGCATGCAGGCTGTCGCTGGCGTCCTGTGCGCGCGGGTGCGTGGGTTTGACGTCGTGGCGGTCGACGACTTTCAGGCCGGCTGCCGTGATCCACTCCAGCAATTGCGCGCGCGGGCGCAGGCCCAGGTGCTCGGCCAGGTCGGACAAAATCAGCCAGCCTTCGCCTGCAGGCTCCAGGTGCCCGGCCAGGCCGGCCAGGAAACCGCGCAGCATGCGGCTGTCCGGATCGTAGACGGCATATTCGATGGGCGAGCTGGGGCGGGCTGGCAGCCACGGTGGATTACACACCACCAGCGGCGCGCGGCCAGCGGGGAACAAATCGGCCTGGATCACGTCGACCTGGTGGCTCAAGTCCAGGCGGGCCAGGTTTTCGCGGGCGCAGGACAGGGCGCGGGCGTCCTGGTCGGTGGCGATGATGCGGTCGACGCCGCGCTGCGCAAGCACGGCGGCCAGCACGCCGGTGCCGGTGCCGATATCGAAGGCCAGCTTGGTGCGCGGGGGCAGCGGCGTATCGGCCACCAGGGCCACGTATTCGCCGCGGATCGGTGCGAACACGCCGTAGTGCGGATGGATGCGCTGGCCCAGGGCCGGCAATTCCACGCCCGTGCGGCGCCATTCGTGGGCGCCGATCAGGCCCAGCAATTCGCGCAGCGAGGCGATGAACGGTTCCGTGCCACGGCCATACGCTTCATTGCAAGCCAGTTTCACGTCGGGCGCGCGGCGCAGCGGCACCGTGTAATCGGCATCGAAAGGCAACAGCAGCATGGCCAGGGTGCGGGCGCGCTGCGACTGGGCCTGGCGGTGCAGATGGAACGCTTCGGTCGCGGTCGGTTCAGGCTTGGCCAGCTTGGCGGCCTTGGCCTTCTTGCTGGGCTTGTCATTCTTGTGGTCGGCGCGCCGCGCCAGCGCCTGCAGCAATTGGCGCGCATTCTGGAAGTCGCCGCGCCACAGCATGGCCGTGCCTTCGCAAGCCAGGCGATAGGCCTGGTCGGCCGTCGTGCGGTCGTCGGCGATGACGACGCGCTTCGGTGGCGGCATGCCGCTTTCCGAGCGCCAGCGGGCCGTGTGTTCGGCGCCGTTTTCGCTCCATTGGATCTGCGGATGGGCGGTATTTGAAGAAGTGTCGGACATGGGATTCAATCGAAAGAAGAGGGCGCGCGGCATGGTCGCCTGCGCAGGCCGTCTTCTATTATACGTGGCAGCTACGTGGCGACCTACGCCTGGGCCTGTGAGATCGCTGGCGGTGCTGGCTTGTCGTCTGCGCCATAGGCAGCCGCTACCGCGCGGGCCTGGGCATCGGATTTGGCATCGGTTTTGTTCGCCTCGGCTGTTTTGGGCGGTTGCACCAGGTTCAGCAGGCGCAGGGTCAGGCTGCCGGCCTGGTCGCCATCCTTGCTGCTGGCGCTGGCACTATCTTGATTGCCATGGAAAATATTGCTTTGCAATTGCTGGCCCAGCAGCTTGAACAGGTCGTTCAGATTGCCCGCGAAATTGGTGGCGGGCAATTGCTTGGTAGGTAAGTCGGCGTCATCAGGCTTGTCTGTGGGCGTATCAGCCGGCGTCTGCTGCAAGGCGCCCGCGCTGATATTGGACTGGTATTGCACTTCCACTTCAAAATCGAAGGTCTGGCCATCGGCCGTGGTGATCTTGCCCTTGCCGATGAAGTGGGCGTTCTCATCCAGGCTGAAGGCGGCCGCCTGGCTGGTCCCTTTGGCGTTCGACACGCTGGCCGCGCCGCTGGAAAAACCCGAGGCGGCCTGCAGGTCGACGCTGTCAAACGCAATGCTGGCGCCATCGCCAAACATCTTTTGCGTCATATTCTTGAGAAAGTCTTGCGCCGCATCCACGGTGGCATTGCCCAGCGCATCGGTGCGCTGCGCGAGTCCCTTGGCCGACAAGTCCAGGCCATTCTTCGACAGGGCCACCACATCCTGCGCGGTGCGCTGCATCAGCGGCGAACCGGCAAAATTCGCCAGATCGCTGCCCGCCTTGGGCGCCTGCTGGCCCTGGTTCGCCACGGTATTGGCGGCGTTCTGGCGTGTACCGGTGACGAGGGCGGGAAGCTGGGACATGGTTTTATGTGGAATGAGCTATGCACTGATTAACGGCGCGTTTCTCGCATTCTTTAACCATTAGTGGTGATGATGTGTCCAGCTACCGTCTGCTGACTCCAGGTAAGCCTTGACGGTTTCAGCCTGGCCCGTGGCGTGGCGCTTGACTTCGCCGCACTGGCAAATGCCCTGGTAGGGCTGGATATGCGAGCAGGCGGATACTTTTTGCAGGTAAACCTGCATGGATTTGTGACATTTTACGCACTTGAAGGTGAGGCTGCGGGCGGCTTTCATGGGCTTCCTAAAGACGATTGCGGGGCGTGCCGTGGGCACGCGCGAAGGCCGGGATTTTACCGCACTTGCCGTATCGTTACATGCTGTTGCATCTTCGCTACGCTCCCGTCAACTGAATGATGGCTGTTACGTTATGGATACAGAGATGCCGTTTGGCATCGCGATTGGTCTCAATGATTGAGGTAACACCATGGAACAGCGTCAGAAACCTGGCAAGGAAATGGTCAGGAAATGGTTGAAAGCCGAGCTCGAACAGCGCCGCCCGCCGCCCGATCCGGAACAGATCCGGCGCGAGCTGGGCTGGGATATGCTCAGGCTGCAAACGGGCTCCGTACCGCGCTAGACTCGCCAGGCTAGTCTCCAGGGCGCTGCCCCGCTATTGCACCGTCACCACGCTCTTGCCGCCCGAACCGGGCCGCACCAGGATCTTGGTGGCGATGCGTTCCGTCATTTCCTGCACGTGCGAAATGACGCCGACCTTGCGGCCCATCGCTTGCAAGCCGTCGAGCGCATCCATCGCCACGCGCAGGGTTTCCGTGTCCAGGCTGCCGAAACCTTCGTCGATGAACAGCGATTCCACGCGTACCCGGTTCGATGACAGGGAAGCGAGGCCCAGCGCCAGGGCCAGCGAGACGAGGAACGATTCGCCGCCCGACAAGGAATGCACGGAGCGCAGCTCGCCGCCCATGTCCTGGTCGCGCACCATCAGGCCCAGCGAGGGATTATTCGGATTGTCGATGCGTTCGAGCTGGTAGCGCCGCGCCAGGTGGTTCAAATGGGCGTTGGCGTAGCCGAGCAGCACTTCCAGCGTGAATTGCTGGGCGTAGTTGCGGAACTTCTTGCCATCGGCCGAGCCGATCAATTCGTTGAGGCTGGCCCAGCGCCGCTCGATACTGGCCTGTTCTTCGATTTGCGCCAGCATGGCTTGTGCGCTGTGGCGCTTGGCGTCGTCCTGGGCAATCGCCAGGCGCAGCTGGGTCGCCTGCTGATTGGCTTGCTGGCGTTCGCTGCCCAGAGCCTCCAGCGCTGCCTGCAACACAGCGATATCCGCTTCCAGTTCGGGCGGCGGCAGCGCTTCGTGGCTGGCCAGTTGCTGGCGGCGTTCGGCCAGCACCGAGACGGCCGCCGTATGCCGGTGTTCGATCGCCTGCAAGGCTGCGCGTTCGGCCCGCATGGCGTCCGGTGAAATCGACAGGCGCTCATGCAGGCTGCTGATATCGCCCGGCGCGTTGCCCGGATTGGCTTGCTGGAATTGCTGCAGCCAGTCCTGTAGCGCAGCGGCGGCGGCAAGTTCCTGCTGGCGCAGGTCTGCCAGCCGTTGTTCGGCCTGCGCACAGGCTTCAGCCAGACGCGTTTTTTCCTGGCTGGCCGCTTGCGCCGCCGTTTGCCGCTGTGCCAGCGCCGTTTTGGCAGTGTCGATGGCGGCGGCCAGCTTTTGTTCAACCTCGGTCACGGCCTGGCCATGCCACAGCGCGTTGCGCTCGGCCTGCAGCGCCTTGAGCTGCGTATCGATGGTCGTCAATGCGGCATGCGCATCCTTGGCAAGCTGCTGCGCCTGGTTTGCGGCCGCCTGCGCTCCGGCCAGCTGCGCGGCCAGGGTAGCCAAGGTTTGGGTGCGGGTTTCCTGCGCAGTTTGCTGCTTTTGCCACTGCGCGCTTTCCATTTCGCGCGCCGCGCGGAACGCGGCAGGGCCTTGCCGCCAGTTGTCCTGCCAGTCTTCGGCGCCTTCGGTATCCGTAAAAGCACGGTCGAGTTGGGCCAGCAAACCATCGAGTGCGCTGCGCGCCGTTTCATTCTTGTCCTTGCCGGCTGTCTGCTGCGCCTGCAGTTGCGCCAGTTTTGTTTGTGCCGACGAGAGGGCGGCCGTCAGCCTGACGTGTTCGGCCGCCGCCTGTTCATGGGCGGCTTGCGCCTGGTCGCGCTGCATTTGCGCCTGGCGCAGCGCCACGTCTTGCTGGGCCAGCGCTTGCAGGCCTGCCGTATTGGCGGCCAGTTGTTCTGCAAACCAGCTTGCGCGCGCTTCTTCCGCCGGCAGCAGCAGGGTGGCGGAATGGGATTGCCACTGCGTCGTCAGTTGGGCAATGGCTTCCGGCAGCGTTGCCAATGCCAGCGCGGCGGGCGTTTGCTCGCGCACGTAGCCTTCCAGCGCCGCCTTGTGCGTGGCCAGTTGGGCGATATTGGCGTGCGATAACACGCGGCATGCCTGCACATCGTCCCGCAGGCTGGCCAGCATCGCCTGCAAGGTGTGATCCTGATGGCTGTACGGGTGTTCCAGCGCGCCGCAGACGGGGCACGGTGTGTCAATTTGCAGATTGGCGCGTAATTGCTCGACGCTGGCGGCGCAGGCCGCTTCAGCGTTTTTTAGGGACTTTTCCGCCTGGACCAGGGCGGCTTCGATGGCGGGCGTCCTGGCCGTTTCCATCGCCAGTGCGGCCTGTTCCGCCTGCACGGCGTGCGCCAGCTGCGCGACTTTGGCCTGCCACTGGGCCAGTTCCTGCTGCTTGCGTGCCAGCTCGCTCCAGGTTTTTTCTGCCATGCCCAGGGTGCGGGCATGGGCTTGCAACTGCGTGCTTTGTTCCTGCAACGCTACACTATCGATGCTGCGCAAGGCGGCCAGCGCCGTTTGCCTTTGCTCTTCGCGCGCGGCCAGCGTGGTGGTGGCCAGCGTCAGCGCGGCTTGCGCCGTCGTGGCTTCTGCATCGGCCTGAGCCAGCAGCCGCGTCGCCTGCGCCAGGCTGGTCTCGGCCGCATCGGCTTGCGCGGCAGCCTGGCCCGCTTGCGTGAATAGCTGGTCCCACAAGGGCCAGGATGTGGCCAGCGCAGCCCAATGTTGGTGGTTGTCCAGCCATTGATTGCCGGCCTCCTGTTCCTTGTTCAGGCTGCGCCGCTGTTCCTGCTGCGCCAGCAATCCCGCCTGGGCCGCATCGTTGGCCTGGTCGGCCGCCTTGGCCGCAGCCTGGGCCTGGCCATGCGCGGGCAGTCGGGCAGCGATGCCTGCATCGAGCGCCTTGGCCTGATCCAGCAGCGGGGCCGCCTCGCGCTGTGCCGTTTCCTGGGCTTGCAGGCTTGTGCTGGCTTGCTGCACCTGATCGGCCGATTGCTGCTCGATAGCCAATGCCTGCGCCGCCTGCTGGCGCGAGGTTTCCAACACCAGGCTGGCACTTGTGATGTTGGTGGTTATCCTGCTCACATCGTCGATCAGGGGCCGGGCCGGTTGCAGCAATTCCCATTGGGCCAGCGCAGCATGCCTGTCCTGCGCCGCCCCGCGCTCGGCCGTCGAATTTTCCAGCGCCTGCTGCGCGGCGACGACCTGGTCCTGCAGTTTCTGCGTCTCCTGGTGCCAGCGCTGCTGCTGTTCCAGCACAGTTTTACGCAAGTCCAGGGTGTGCAGGGCGGTTTCGGCGGCCGCGGCTTGCGTTTCTGTTTCTGCCCGTTCTTCCGGCGGCAAGGGCCGTTGGTCGGCCAGCTTGTCCGCCAGCCGTTCCAGCACCAGTTTTTCCTTCTTCGCCCGCTCGAAGGCGCGCATGGAGATATCGGAATAGATGGTGCTGCCCGTCAGCGTTTCGAGCAGCTCGCCCCGTTCATTGTCTTCCGTTTTCAAAAAGGTGGAAAACTCGTTTTGCGCCAGCAGCACGGCGCGCGTAAACTGTTCAAACGACAGGCCGATGCGCTTTTCGATCTCTTCCTTGACCTCGGTCTTGGTGCCGCCGACTGCTTGCATTTCTGGCAGCCTGTGCAAGCTCATGGCCGTTGCCTGCAGCGCGCCTTCGGCCTTGCTGCGCGAACGGCGCACGCTCCAGCGGGCGCGGTAATGGGCGCCATCGTTGCCGACGAAATCGACTTGCGCATAGCCTTCGGGCGTACCCCGGCGCAGCAGGGTGCGCGTATCCTGGGCATTGACGGTTTCCTTGCCCACGTCGGGCAGGGCGCTGCTGCGGCCCGCCACTTTCAGCAGGCGCGGCGTGGCGTCATACAGGGCCAGGCACAGCGCGTCGAGCAAGGTGCTCTTGCCGGCGCCTGTGGGGCCGCTGATGGCGAACAGGCCGCTGGACGCCAGCGGCTCCTGTTCGAAGTCCACTTCAAATTCGCCGGCCAGCGAAGCCAGGTTCTTGCCGCTGATTTTCAGGATTTTCATGCAGGTGTGTTTGGTGTGGGATGCATCAGGCGGACGGCAGCAGCAATTCAGCCAGCGCCGACAGCTGTTCGCTCGGGGCTTCCTTGCCGTATTTTTGCTGGTACAGGCGGCGGAAGATTTCGTCCGGCTGCAGCTGGTTCAACTGGTCCAGGGTCATGTTTTCCGGCGCGCTGCTACGCGCGGCGCTCGATGTTTCGATCTTCGCCAGGCGCACGGCCTTGCCGTCGAGCGCGTTTTCGATGCGCGTGCGCAGGCCCGGTTCGGGCGCGTCCAGGCGCACGCGCACTTCCAGGAAGGGGCGCGCTTCGGCTGCGGTTTCGGGGACATCGAGCGCCGCCAGCTGGGCCAGCACTTCGTCGATGGGCGCCGGCCTGGCCGGCACGCGCAGCAGGGGCACGGCGCGCGGAATGTCGATGGCCCGTACTTCGCGCAGCGCCTCGCCATCGAGGTCGATGCACAGCACCTGGTGGCGGTAGCCGACTTCGGCAAAGGACAATGGAATCGGGCTGCCGCTGTAGCGGACATGCTCCTGCTTGCCGACGCTTTGCGCCAGGTGCAGATGGCCCAGCGCGGCATACGCGATGGATGCATCAAATATCCCGGACGGCAGCATTTCCGTGCCACCGATGACGATGCGGCGTTCGGAATCGTTGGACATCTCGCCGCCCACCATATGGCAGTGGCCCATGGCGATAATCGCCTGGCCAGGCTGGCGCCGCGCCAGCGCCAGGTCCGTCAACTGGCGGTAGAGCAGGGCGATGCCGCCGAGGTAGGGGTCTTGTCCACTGTCGCTGGCGATCTTCGGCACATCGCCGGGGCGTAAAAAAGGCACGGCCAGGCACCAGGCCTGCACGGCGCCATCGCTGCCGGTGAGCGGCAGCAGCAAGCGTTCCAGGTCGATATCGCCGGCCTCGTCGCGCAGGATATGGCCGATCACGTGCGTGCCATGCGCCGCCAGCAGCGGGCCCGGTGCTTCCAGCCGGCCGGCCGAATCGTGGTTGCCGGCGATGATCACCAGCTGCAGCGCCGGCAGGCGCACGCGCGCCTGCTGCAGGAAAACGTAAAGCTGCTTTTGCGACGCCGAGGACGGGTTGGCGTTGTCGAAGACATCGCCCGCCACCAGCAGCACATCGATCTGTTCAGCCACGAGGGTATCGAGCAGCCAGTCCAGGAAGCGCTGGTGCTCGTAGCCCCGCTCGTAGTTATGCAGGGTCTGGCCCAGATGCCAGTCGGAAGTGTGCAGCAGGCGCATGGTGAGGGCATTGCAAGAGAGGAAACAGGCGTCAATATAGCAGGAATATCTGGTGTGACAAGGCTGCTTATCCGTCGACCGTGCTCCCGGCCCGGTAGGTATTGCGCCCATCCTGCTTGGCCTGGTACAGCAGCACGTCGGCCCGCTGCAGCAGCACGGCGGGGCTGATGTCTTCATCGCGGTAGAAGGCCAGGCCGATGCTGGCCGAGATGTGGACGACGACGCCGTCGAGATCGAAAGGCTGGCGCATGGCCGCGACGATTTTTTCAGCCAGCATGGCGGCGTCGTGGGGCCGGTTGATGTGCTCCATGATGATGGTGAATTCGTCGCCGCCCAGGCGGGCGATGAAGTCGGTGGCGCGCATGGTGTGGGTCAGGCGCTGGGCGAAGGCGCGCAGCAGGGCGTCGCCCGTGCCATGGCCGTGGGTATCGTTGACGGGCTTGAAGCGGTCGATGTCCATGTACATGACGGCCATCAAACGGCCTTGCTGGCGGCTTTCGTGCATGGCGTCGCTGAGCTTTTGCGTAAAACCGGCGCGGTTGGACAGGCCCGTCAGGGTGTCGACCTGGGCCAGTTTCAGCAAGCGCTGTTTTTCGCGTTTTTGCACGGTGATATCCTGGCGCATCACGTGAAACCCCACTACATGCAGGTTGTCTTCGCCAATCTGCGGGATATAGATCACTTCCATGCAGCGCTCCAGGCCGTCCTTCAGGTCTTCTTCCTCGAAACTGAGGGTTTCGCCGCGCAGCACGCGCTCGATATACGGCAGCACGATGCGGTAGCGTACCGGGCCGATGGTGTCGACCACGCTCCTGCCCAGCACCTGCACGCCGCCCAGGTCGAACTCGCGTTCATAGGCGATGTTCAGGAAGCGGTAGATCTGGTCGGCGTCGACGTAGGCGATCATGGCCGGCAGGGTATCGGCGATGGTGCGCAGGCGCGATTCGCTTTCCAGCAGCGCCACTTCCGATTCGCGCAAGGTGGTGATGTCGTCCAGGCTGCCCACATAGCCTTCGATCTGGCCATCGATGAGGATGGGGGCGATTTTTACCGAGACCCAGACCAGCTTGCCGTCGCGGTGCAGGCAGCGCAGGGTCGACTGGAACGGCGCGTGGTCGTGGCGCAGCCGCTCCAGCGCCACGTGCATCTGCGGATAGTCGTCCGGATGCAGCGCGCTGGTCCAGCCGGCGCCCAGGGCGGCGGCGCGCGGCAGGCCGGTAATCGCCTCGAAAGTGCGGTTGACATAGGTGCAGCGGCGCTGGCGGTCCAGGCGCACCAGGCCCAGTGGCGACGCATCGGTGACGGCGGCCAGTTCGGCCTGGTTCTGGCGCAGCTCCACTTCCTGCTGGCGGCGCTGCGAGATATCTTCGGCGATGCACAGGATGTATTCGATTTGCTGGCGCTCGTCAAACACGGGCACGGAGACCACGTGCAGATGGCGCAGGCTGCCGTCAGCCAGGCGCAGCGGCTTTTCCGGATGGTCGATGACTTTACGTTCGGCCAGGATGGTGAGATCGTCCTGGCCGTCATGCAAGCCGAAATCGGGCGGGAAGGCGGCGCAGTCGGTCTTGCCGATCACGTCGTCGGCCAGGTAGCCGGTAACCTGTTCGGCGGCCTTGTTCCATACCACCATCTGGCCGAAATTTTCGGGGCGGGCGCTTTTTACGTAGACCAGCACCGGCAAGTGCTCGATCAGCGATTGCAGGAAGCTGCGCTTGCCTTGCACTTCCAGTTCGTCGTGCTTGCGTTCGCTGATGTCGCGCGAGGTGACGGCCACGCCGTCGCTGATCGGCACGATCTGGTGGCGCAGCCAGCGCGTGCCGCCCGCTTGCTGCGTCAGTTCGAACTCGTCTTCCAATGGCTGGCCGGTTTCCATCACCAGCACGAAGCGCCGGAAAAAGCGCTCGCCGCGCAGCAGCGGCACCAGGCGCAGTGCGCGCTGCCCCAGCAGTTCCGAGCGCGGCTGGCCCAGCATCCCGGCGGCGCTCTCATTGACATCGGCAAAGATGAAGTCTTCCACCGGTTTGCCCGGCGCCGGACGCCAGGCTTTCAGCAGCAGCACGGCGTCGAGGCTGCCCTGGTGCGCCGCCCGCAGCAAGGCCTGCGCTTCCTTCGCCTGGCGGATGCTGCGCCGCAGGCGCTCGCTCTGCCGGTTCAGCAAGAAGGTAAAGATGGCGATCAGCAGGCTGGCGCCGACCAGGATGCCGAAATACACGCGCCGGCGATGTTCAAAATGGCTGAGGGCAGCGGCGCGGCTGACGCCCACCACGGCCAGCAGCGGGTAGCGCGGCAGTTCGCGGTAGCTGTAGATGCGCTGCGTCTTGTCGATGGCGGGGGTAATCAATAGTTCGTCGGGCGCGTGCGTGGGCGGTCCCGGCATGCGGAAATCGATGCGGTCGCTGACCACCATCTGGTCGCCCACGCGGCCCACCGTCAGGCCGTTGTCGCGCGCCACCAGCATCAGGGCGCCATTTTCATCGAGATCGAGGCGGTCATAATCATCGACGAAATACGTGGGATCGACCAGGATGATGATGGCGCCGGCAAAATGGCCCTGCCCGTCGTTCAGGCGGCGCCCCAGGCGTATCGTCCATTTTTTGGTCGCCACGTCGAGCGTGGGCGTATCGACCAGCGCCGTGTCGACCGGGTTAGCTATCAGCGCCTTGAAGAAGGCATGCCCTGCCAGGTGTTCCGGCATATACGCATGCACGCTGTCGATCACGGCGCCGTTGGCGTCGACCAGGGCGATCGGCAGTTCCAGTTTCGATGGCAGCACGCTGTCGAGCAGGCCCAGGCGGCGCGTGAATTCGTTCAGGCGCAGGGTGGCGCCCGATTCCTCATATTTAAGCTTGAACAACTGCGTGGCGTGGTCGGCCTGGCGCAGGATATAGCCTGTATGGTCGGCCAGGGTGCGCGCCAGCGACTGGCTGCTGGCCACGGCGTCCTTGACGGCGCCGGTGCGCTCCTGGCCCACCTGGTAAATGACGGCGCTCCAGATCACGATCAGCAAACTCAGCGCGAACAGGGGCAGGCTGATCCGATACAGGCGGTGGGCAAGGCGTTGCAGGGGTCTCGTGGTCGATATCACGTGCGCTTAGGCAAGAGTCGTTGAAAGGGGCGGCGTGGCGCGGATTATAGAGCCTGCAGCCTGGAATCGCTTGTGCGGCTGTGGTCTTTGTTATTGACTTTATTTTGCGTTAAATCAAACATGGATGGCGCTGCGTACGTAAAAAAAACCGTCTGGCCCCATATTCTGGCCTATCAGAGGCAGGGAGCGTGGCAAAAATAGTACAACGGCAGCGCCATCGTCATTAAAATGACAGCTTCTTCCTCCCATATCGAAAGTTGTCATGCAGAGCAAAAAACCCGACGCAGCCAGACTGGACAAGATCGTTGCCGAAGCGCGCCGCGCCGCCGACCAGCGCGAGAACGGCTACCGTGAACGCTCGCTGAAAATGTATCCGTGGGTGTGCGGCCGCTGCACGCGTGAATTCACGCACGCCAACGTGCAGCAACTGACCGTGCATCACCGCGACCATAATCACGATAACAATCCGCCCGATGGCAGCAACTGGGAACTGCTGTGCCTGTATTGCCACGACAATGAGCACTCGCGCTACCTGGAAGCGGACCGTGGCGCCGGCCTGCTGTCGGCCGAAGTGGCGCCCGCCACGCATAATCCGTTTGCGGCGCTGGCTGGCTTGATCAAAAAGAAAGACTGAACCGGCCGGTCGTTATGGCCGGGGCTGCTTAAAAAAACCGCCGGCCGCTTCATGAATGCGGTATCTTTGTGGCATGAAGAATCTGCATGACGAAACAACCGCCAGCTTGCCTGCGTCATTGACGTTGACCCTGGCCGGCGCCCGCGCGCTGCACCTGGCGGCGCAGGGCTTGCTGCAAGCGCGCCGCAAGAAGGCGGCCAAGGCCGACGTACTGGCGGCCATCCGGCAAATGGGCGTGCTGCAGATCGATACCATCCACGTGGTGGCGCGCAGCCCGTACCTGGTGCTGTGGAGCCGGCTGGGCGACTATCCGCAAGCCTGGCTCGAACAATTGCTGGCCGAGGGCGCGCTGTTCGAATACTGGGCCCACGAAGCCTGTTTCGTGCCGATCGAAGACTATGGCCTGTACCGGCCGCGCATGCTCGATCCGGCCGCGATGGGTTGGAAATATTCGGTCAAATGGATGGCCGAGCAGGCCCCCGCCGTGGCCGCCGTTCTGGAGCATATCCGCATCCACGGCGCGGTGCGCTCTGCCGACTTCGAACGCACCGATGGCAAGGCGGGCGGCTGGTGGAGCTGGAAGCCTGAAAAACGCTCGCTGGAAGTATTATTTACCTCGGGCGTGCTGATGATCGCCAAACGCCACCAGTTCCAGCGCTACTACGACCTGGCCGAACGCGTGTTGCCCGGCTGGGACGATGCGCAGCTGCCATCCGGACCGCAAGTGCGCCGCAGCCTGCTGCTGGCCAGCGTGAAGGCGCTGGGCCTGGCCCGCATCAGCTGGATCAGCGATTATTTCCGCACCAAACAGAGCAGGGCCAGCCTGCAACACGATATACAGGCGCTGGTGGCGGAAGGCGCCTTGCTGCGCTGCCAGGTCGCCGGCTGGGATGATCCTGTGTATGTGCATGCGGACCATGCGGCGCTGGCGCGCACGGCGGCCGAGGGCGGCTTGACGCCGACCCTGACGACGGTCTTGTCGCCGTTCGACCCGGTCGTATGGGACCGCCGGCGCGCGCTGGAACTGTTCGGCTTTGACTACCGCCTTGAATGCTATACGCCGGCCGAAAAGCGCCAGTACGGCTACTTTACTTTGCCGATCCTGCGCCGTGGCGCGCTGGTGGGGCGCATCGACGCCAAGGCCCATCGTGCGCAAGGCCGCTTTGAAATCAAGTCGCTGGCGCTGGAAGACGGCGTGCGTGTGAGTGCACGCTTTGTACAGGACGTGGCCGGCGCCGTGCAGCGCCTGGCCAACTGGCACGGTTGCCCGCAGGTCGATATGACGCAGTCGCGGCCGGCCGCATTCGGCGCGCTGCTGGCCGCCGCGCTGGCGATACCAGCGGACAGGCTGGCCGCATGATCTTGCCACCGTCTCCGCCGGCGCTGCTCGATGGGGACGGTGTGCCCCGCTTTGGCCGCTATGCGGGGCTGGTGGACAAGTTCGACTGGGCTGCGCTGGCCGCGCCCCATGCGCGCAGTGCGTGGTGGCGCTTGTTCCACCGCAAGCGCTGGCATTATGTGGCGCTGTCGACTCCGGCGCTGTTTTGCGGCGTCGCCATCGTCGACCTGGGCTGGGCCAGCACCGCTTTCTCCTACGCTTTCGACCGCCACAAGGGCAAGGTCGTGGCCGCATTTTCACAAAACGGCGTGCCTGGCATGGGCTGCCGGGTGGCGCCGCATGCGGGTGGCAGCAGCCGTTTCCGCTTCCTGTCGAACAGGATCGTGATCGAAGCGGCCAGCCAGCAGCGCCACCGCTTGCTGCTCGATTGCGGCCACTTTGCCATCGATGCCGAATTCGGTCCGCCCGTGTCCCCAGCCTTGCTGGCCTTCGGTCCCGTGGGGGAAGGCGGCTGCGTGCATGCGACGCAAAAGTCGGGCGGCTTGCCGCTGTGGGGCACCGTGCGCTGCGGCGCCATGGGCTACAGCCTCGATGACGGCGTGGCCAGCTTTGATTATTCGAATGGCTTGCTGGCGCGCGAGACGGAATGGCGCTGGGCGTCGGCGCACAGCCTGGACCTGGGTTTCAATTTGCAGGCCGGATACTTTGGCGGACAGGAAAACGCGCTGTGGCTCGATGGCCAGCTGTTTGCGCTGGGCCGCGCCCACTTCGACTTCAATCCCGACAATCCGCTGGCGCCATGGCATGTGTGGACCGACGACGATTTACTGGACCTGCATTTCAGGGCCGAAGGGGCGCGCCGCGAAGATAAAAACCTGTGGCTTGCGTCCAGCCGCTACATCCAGCCGATCGGCACCTTCAGCGGCTGGGTGCGGGCGAGCAGTGCCTCGCCCAAGCGCATCGTGGCGCAGCTGGCCGGCGTGACGGAAAACCACCGCTCGCGCTGGTAGGCAGCTTGATGCGCACACGGTTTTTTTGTGAAAACTGCCACAAGGTCAAGTGTTTTTGGCTGTGCATCCTATACACTGCCCCTGACATTATTCCAGGCGCCATACGCCCATGAGGCCACTATGAGTATCCGTAATCTCGACAAGCTGTTCAAGCCAGCCTCGGTGGCCCTGGTCGGCGCTTCTGCGCGCGAGCACAGCCTGGGCGCCATCACCCTGGCCAACCTGCTGGGCGGCGGTTTCCAGGGCGAAGTCTGGCCCGTCAACCCGAAGTATGATGAATTGCAGGGCCGCCAGTGCTACCGCAAGCTGGCGCAGTTGCCGAAGGCGCCGGACCTGGCGATACTCTGCACGCCGCCGGCCACCATCCCTGGCCTGATCCGCGAGCTGGGCGCGCTGGGCACGCGCGCGGCCATCGTCATGACGGCCGGCCTCGATGGCGGCGCGGAGCATGGCAAGCTGGGACTGGCCATGCTGAAGGCAGCCAAGCCGCATCTGCTGCGCATCCTGGGGCCGGGCAGCATGGGCTTGCTGGTGCCCAAGCTGGGCTTGAACGCCAGTTTTGCGCACGTGGCGGCCACGCCGGGCAAGATCGCGTTTATCTCGCAATCGGGGGCGCTGGTGTCGGGCGTGCTCGATTGGGCCCATGCACATGGGGTGGGTTTTTCCAGGTTCATTTCGCTCGGCGGCAGTGCCGACGTCGATTTTGGCGACCTGCTCGACTACCTGGCGGGCGACGCCGATACGGCCGCCATTTTGCTGTACATGGAGGATATCCAGGCGGCGCGCAAATTCATGTCGGCCGCAAGGGCGGCGGCGCGCAGCAAGCCCGTGATCGTCTTGAAGGCGGGGCGCGAGGCGGCCGGCGCGGCGATGGCGGCCTGGCATACGGGCGCGCTGGCCGGCTCCGACGCCGTCTATGATGCCGCCATCCGGCGCGCCGGCATGCTGCGCGTGTATTCGGCCGAGGAATTGTTCGATGCGGTCGAAACGCTCACGCATATCCGCGCCCAGCGCGGCGAACGGCTGGCGATCCTGTGCAATGGCGGCGGCCTGGGCGTGATGGCCACCGATGCGCTGGTGGGCAGCGGGGGCACCCTGGCCGAACTGTCGCCCGATACCGTGATTGCGCTGGAAAAAGCGCTGCCGCGTGGCTGGTCGCACGATAACCCGGTGGGGCTGGCCGGCGACGCGCCCGTACAGCGCTACGTGGGCGCGATCAAGCCGCTGCTCGACGAACCGCAGGCCGACGCCTTGCTGCTGCTGCATGCGCCCACGGCCATGGTGTCGTCGGTGGACATCGCCGAGGCCGTCACGCCGCTGATCAAGGCCACTTCGCGCACGGTGCTCACTTGCCTGCTGGGCGGCAGCGTGGTGTCGCCCGCGCGGCAGGTCTTCAACCGGGCCGGCATCCCCACCTACGACACGCCGGAAAAGGCCGTGCATGGCTTCATGCAGATCGTGCAGTACCGGCGCAACCAGGAAACCCTGATGCAGGTGCCGGCGCAGCTGCCCATGTCGGCCACGCCGCGCCGCGCCCGCGTGCGCGAGATTGTCGCCGCCGCGCTGGCGGCCGGCCAGACGGTGCTCGGCGAATGCCGCTCGAAGGAAATCCTGGCGGCTTACGGCATCCCCGTGGCGCGCACGCGCATGGCGGCCGACGTGGAAGAGGCGCTGGCGGTGGCGGCAGACATCGGCTACCCGGTGGCGCTGAAGATCCACTCGCCCGACATCGCTCATAAATCGGACGTGGGCGGCGTGGCGCTCGATCTCGATACGCCGGATATCCTGCGCACGGCCGCCGCCGCGATGCTCAAACGCGTGCGGCGCATGCGTCCCGATGCACAGATCGATGGCTTTACGGTGCAGCAGATGGCGCGCCGGCCGCAGTCGCATGAATTGATTATCGGCGTGACCACCGACGCCGCCTTCGGTCCCGTGATCCTGGTGGGGCAGGGCGGATTATCGGTGGAAGTGACGGCCGACCATGCGATCGGCCTGCCACCGCTGAACATGGCCCTGGCGCGCGACATGCTGGCGCGCACCCGCGTGTCGAAACTGCTGGCCGGCTACCGCAGCCAGCCGGCCGCCAATCTCGACGCCATCTGCCATGCGCTGATCCAGGTGGCCGAGCTGGTGGCCGATATCGGCGAACTGGCCGAGCTCGACATCAACCCGCTGGTGGCCGATGCGCATGGCGTGATCGCGCTCGACGCGCGCATCCGGCTGCAGCCGGGGCAGAAAAGCGACCGCCTGGCGATCCGTCCGTATCCGCAGGAACTGGAACAGTGGGTGACGTGGATGGACCATCCCATCCTGCTGCGCCCGATCCGGCCCGAAGACGCGCCGCAGCACCTGGCCATGTTCCACGCGCTGGACCCGGACGATGTGCGCCTGCGCTTTTTCACGTCCATGCGCGAGCTGCCGCTATCGCAGCTGGCGCGCTTGACGCAGATCGATTACGACCGCGCCATGGCATTCATCGCCACCCACACGGGGCCGGACGGCCAGCCGGAAACCCTGGGCGTGGTGCGCGCCGTGGCCGATCCGGACAATATTACGGCCGACTTCGCCATCGCCGTGCGCTCGGCGCTGAAGGGCAAGGGGCTGGGCCATATCCTGTTTGAAAAGCTGGTCGAGTATTTCCGCAGCCGCGGCACGGAAGCGCTGGTGGGCGAGGCGATGGCGCGCAACAAGGGCATGCAGCGGCTGGTAAAAAGTTTTGGCGGCGAGGTCAGCCCGTCGGAAGAGCCTGGCGTGGTCAATTTGCACATCGGCTTGCGCCGTACTTGAAGCTTGCTGCGGGTTTGCGCAGGATCAAACCCGCCCTTAACGCCAGTCTTTACACTTTCACTTTCAGATTGCGATATCAATCGTATTTCGGGCGCATTTTGGGAGTGAGTGCATGCTAACGGCAACATATGCTTTGGTTTCCTTATCGGTTGAACAGGCGAGCATCCGCGTGAGCCTGCTGGCGTTTCAAAAATACATGCATACGCAGTTGCATACCCAATTGCGCCATCAAAACCAGCTGACTTTGGTCCAGTGGCAATACGCGGCCGACTGGCTGAACCGGCTTTATCAAAGCGGCTACTGGCGCAAGGTCGAGTTATATCTGATTCCTGCGATCCGCCAGGCCACGCCACACGCCGATGGCTTGATCGCCGAACTCAACCACTTGCAGCATGCGGCGCTGGAAAGCGTCAATACCGTGCAGCAGGGTGCCGGCGCCGCCATCAACATGTCGCAGCAGATGGAAGCGCAGATCGAAGCGCAGGTTGAGGTGTTATGGGCCAGCATCGATGCCTTTTGCCAGGCGTTGCTGGCGCGGCTGGAAAAAGAAGAGCGCGAATTGTTCGCGCTGGCGCGCAAGGTGATCGTCGGCGAAGCCTGGTTTGCCATCGCCTACCAGTTCCTGGTCCACGATGCGCGCGCCGAGGAAGACCGCCGCAGCAAGGCGCAAGTCTTGCCCTTTGCCGCACCCAAGCCTGTTGTGCCCGAAGTGGGCACTGGCTTGGCATGCAGGGCGCGGGCCTGAAGCAGGGGCGAGGGCTACCCATCGTGCAATCTCTCATAGGGAAAATATTGATCATGCCTGTTTGATAACGACTGTGGTGCTGTCCGATGCAATGCCCCCGGCTTTGTTATGATGTTGGTTTTGATCCACGCGAAACCCGTCATGTTCGAATTCCTTTTCAAGCGCACTGCCAGCAAGTCTTCCGAACCGGATCCAGTAGTGGCAGAGCAAGTCGCCGCCACGGCGCAGAGCGCATCGCGCCGCGCCGAACAAGTGGCGCGCGCCCAGGCCGTGGCTGGCAATGAAGCCGCCGCCGCCGAGTTCATCATTTCCAGCGAATTTGCCGACGCCCGTTTGATCGCGGCCGAACACATCCATGCCTTGCCCCTGCTGGAAAAAGTCCATGCAGCCATGCGCAACACGGACCGCCGCGTCGCCAAGCTGATGCAGGGCCGCATCGACCTGATCCGCCACCTGACGGCGGAAACCCAGCGCGCCCAGGCCAGCATCGACACGGCGCAGCGTTTGCTGCACGACGAAAAACTCAGTCCCAACCAGGTGGCCGAACTGGACCGCCTGTGGCAAGTGATCCAGTCCACGCCGGAACTGGCGGCTGCGTTCGACACCGCGCGCGCCGCGCTGGCGGCCCGCCTGGAAGCGCAAGTAGCCCTGCAGCGCGCCGTGATCGATGCGGTGGCCGCCGCGCGCCGCCTGGCGGCGGCCGGCGGTACTGCTGCCGAGCTGGCGCAGGCGCTGGAGCGTCTCGATGCCGAGCATGGACAGCACGCCTTGTCGCCCGAGCGCGCGTCGCTGCCGAAGCACCTGTTGACCGATTTCGCCGAAGCCCGGACCCAGGCGCAGGCCGCTCTGCAAGGCTTGCAGCAACACCAGGCCGCGTTCGATGCGCGCCAGTCTGCGCTGCAGGAATGGCAGGCGCAAGACAGCGCCACCCTCGATGCCGGCGCCTTGCGCCGGGCATGGCAAGCGCTGCCGCATTTGCCTGAATCGCCGTTGTCGGACAGCTTGCAGCAGCAATTTGCAGCGCTGCTGGCCAGCGCGCCTGCGCCCGCAGCAGCGCCTGCGCCAGCGGCAGAAGCGGCGCCGCGCAAAGTGAAAGAAGAGCGTGCCTTGCCGCCGAAAGAAGCCAGCGAACAATTCTTCAAGGCCCTCGATGGCATGGAAGCCGCGTTGCAGGATGGTTTGCTGCATGTGGCGTCCGAGCATGACAAGACTTTGCGCGACAGCAAACATGGCCGTTTGACGCCGGCCCAGGCCGACCGCCTGGCCCATGTGCGTGCCGAATTCAAGCGCCTGGCCGACTGGGCGCGCTGGGGCGGCAACGTCTCGCGCGAAGAACTGGTCAAGGCCGGCGAGGAATTGCCGTCGCAAGGCTTGGCCATGAGCGAACTGGCCAAGAAAGTGGGCAGCTTGCGCGAGCGCTGGAAGTCGCTCGACACCTTGTCCGGCCCGGCGCCGAAATCCTTGTGGGAACGTTTTGACGCCGCCTGCAGCGTGGCGTATGCGCCTGCCGCCCAGCATTTCAAGCAACTGGCCGAAGAGCGCCAGGGCAATGCCGCCAAGGCGCAGGAATTGATCAATGAAACGGCGGCCCTGGCCGCGCAGCAAAGCACGGACTGGAAACAGGTCGCTGCCGCCTCGCAGCGCGTGCGCCAGGCCTGGACCCGTCTGGGCACCATCGACCGCAAGGAAAAGAAACGCCTGGATGGCGAATTTGGCGCGGCCCTGGACGCCTTGTCGAAACCGCTGGAAACCCAGCGCCAGATCGAAACGGCGCGCCGCGAACAATTGATCGTCGAAGTGGGCTTGCTGAAACCGTCCGAGCGCAATACGGTCGACATGCTGCGCGCGCTGCAGGACAAATGGCAGGAACTGGCCAAGGCCTTGCCGCTGGAACGCCGCGCCGAGCAGGCGCTGTGGCAGCGTTTCCGCGCCGCGTGCGACGATATCTTTGCCAAGCGCAAGGAAACCGCGCATGCGGCCGACCATGAGCGCCGTGAACACCTGCATGCACGCGAAGCGCTGTGTGCCAGCCTGGAAACGGCCGTGATTCCGGACGGCGACGATAAATCGCGCACGGCCGCCATCCATCAATTGCTGCGCGATACACGCGCCGCCTGGAACGCCACCGGCCCCGTGCCGCGCGCCAGCGAAGGCAAGATCGAGCAGCGCTACCAGGCTGCCGTTGCTGCTGTGCAAGCCCAGGCAGACGCCATCGCCGAGCGCGCCGGCGCTGCACAAGCCAATGCCCTGCGCGACAAGCTGCGTCTGTGCCAGGCGCTGGAAGCGGCGCTCAGCGATGGCGGCGAGCAGGCGCAAGCGCAGGCCTGGGGCGAGCGCTGGAGCGCCTTGCCGCCGCTGGACGCCCACTACGAACGCAGCCTGCATCAGCGTTTTGCCGCTGCGCAAGCTGCACTCGATAGCGATGGTCGCGCCGCCTACGCCCGTCAATTGCAGGAAAACCTGCCCCGTTTGCAGGAAGAAGTGTTGCGTCTGGAAATCGTGGCCGGTGTCGATAGCGGCGCCGAATATGCGCGTGACCGTCTGAAAATGCAGGTGGAAGTACTGCAATCGTCGCTGAAATCGGGCCAGAAGCCACTCACGCAAGTATCGCAGCTGATGCAACTGTGCGCGATTCCTGCATTGAGCGACGTGCGCACGGCCAGCCGCATCGAAGCCTTGCTGCGCCGCATCGGTGGTGGCGCAAAATGAGTGCCAGCGCTCCCTTCAGTGTCCGCATACAGCAAGCCGATTTTGACTTGAGTCAAGAAATCGCAAACTTGCGTGCGGGCAATCCGAAGGTGGGCGCGGTGGTCGGTTTTGTCGGCACCGTGCGCGACTTGAACGATGGCCTGGACGTGGCCGCCATGGAGCTGGAGCATTATCCGGGCATGACGGAAAAGGCCATCGAAGCCATCCTGGCCCAGGCCAGCGTCCGCTGGCCGCTGGCTGGTGGGCTGGTGATCCACCGGGTCGGTCCGCTCAAGCCGCAGGAGCAGATCGTGCTGGTAGCGGTTTCGGCCGCGCATCGGGGCGAGGCCTTCGCCGCCTGCGAATTCATCATCGACTACCTGAAGACGGAAGCGCCGTTCTGGAAGAAGGAAGACACGCCGGCCGGTGCGCGCTGGGTTGACGCCCGTGTTAGCGATGAGAACGCCTTGTCCAAATGGTCGAAAAAGGCAAACTGAATCGTATCAAATCACTGCCGCACAACTGAAAGTTGTGTCAGCGCAGTAATGAGTTTGTTTGTGTATGCTTGAAAAGTGCCGCCTTACCCCAATTTGTTACATAACTAATTAATTCGGGAGCGCTTTACATGCGACAAGATAAACTAACCACCAAACTGCAAGAAGCCCTGGCCGACGCGCAAAGCTTGGCCGTGGGTAACGACAATCCCTATATCGAACCCGTGCACCTGCTGACGGCCCTGTTGAACCAGGACGACGGCGGCGCCCGTTCGCTGCTGCAGCGCGCCGGCGTCAACGTGGGCGGCCTGTCCAAGGCGCTGACGGCATCGATGGAGCGCTTGCCCAAGGTGTCGGGCACGGGCGGCGACGTGCAGGTCAGCCGCGAATTCGTGGCCCTGCTGAACCTGGCCGACAAGGAAGCGCAAAAAGCGGGCGACCAGTTCGTTTCCAGCGAAATGGTCTTGCTGGCCATGACGGAAGACAAGTCTGACGGCGGCAAGCTGGCGCGCGAAAACGGCTTGACCCGCAAGGCGCTGGCCTCGGCCATCGAGGCCGTGCGCGGCGGCAATAAAGTGGATTCGCAAGAGGCCGAAGGCCAGCGCGAATCGCTGAAAAAATACACGCTGGACCTGACGGAACGGGCGCGCAAGGGCAAGCTGGATCCGGTGATCGGCCGCGACGATGAAATCCGCCGCACCATCCAGATCCTGCAGCGCCGCACCAAGAACAATCCCGTGCTGATCGGCGAACCGGGCGTCGGCAAGACGGCCATCGTCGAAGGCCTGGCGCAGCGCATCGTCAATGGCGAAGTGCCAGAGTCATTGAAAGGCAAGCGCGTACTGTCGCTGGACATGGCGGCCTTGCTGGCCGGCGCCAAGTACCGCGGCGAATTCGAAGAGCGCCTGAAAGCCGTGCTGAAGGAACTGGCCATGGATGAAGGGCAAACCATCGTCTTCATCGATGAAATGCACACCATGGTGGGCGCGGGCAAGTCCGAAGGCGCGATGGACGCCGGCAATATGCTCAAACCCGCGCTGGCGCGTGGCGAGCTGCATTGCGTGGGCGCCACCACCCTGGACGAATACCGCAAATATATCGAGAAAGATCCGGCGCTCGAACGCCGTTTCCAGAAAGTACTGGTTGACGAGCCCACCGTCGAGGCGACGATTGCCATCCTGCGCGGCTTGCAAGACAAATATGCGCTGCACCACAAGGTGGAAATCACGGATGCGGCGATTATCGCGGCGGCCGAATTGTCGCACCGCTACATCACCGACCGTTTCCTGCCGGACAAGGCGATCGATCTGATCGACGAAGCGGCGGCCAAGATCAAGATCGAGATCGATTCCAAGCCGGAAGTGATGGACAAGCTGGAACGCCGTCTGATCCAGCTGAAGATCGAGAAAGAGGCCGTCAAGAAGGAAAAGGACGAGGCGTCCCTGCGCCGCCTGGGGCTGATCGACGAGGAAATCGTCAAGCTGCAGCGCGAGTACAACGATTACGAGGAAATCCTCAAGGCCGAAAAAGCCGTGGTGCAGGGCAGCACGCACATCAAGGAAGAAATCGAGCAGATCAAGCTGCAGATGGAGCAGGCCACGCGCGAAAGCAACTGGCAGAGGGTGTCTGAGTTACAGTACGGCAAGCTGCCGCAGCTGGAAGCACAGCTCAAGCAAGCCGACAGCGGCCTGCCCAAGGTCGATGCCGGCCACCCGAAGCTGCTGCGCACGCAGGTGGGCGCCGAGGAAATCGCCGAAGTGGTGTCGCGCGCCACGGGCATTCCCGTCTCGCGCATGATGCAGGGCGAACGCGACAAGCTCTTGCATATCGAAGAGAAGCTGCATGAGCGCGTGGTCGGCCAGGACGAGGCGATCAATGCGGTGGCCGACGCCATCCGCCGTTCGCGCGCGGGCCTGTCCGATCCGAACCGCCCGTATGGCTCCTTCATGTTCCTGGGGCCGACCGGTGTCGGTAAAACCGAGCTGAGCAAGGCGCTGGCGACTTTCCTGTTCGATACGGAAGAATCGATGATACGCATCGACATGAGCGAGTTCATGGAGAAACATTCCGTGGCCCGTCTGATCGGCGCGCCGCCCGGCTACGTGGGCTATGACGAAGGCGGTTACCTGACGGAAGCGGTGCGCCGCAAGCCATACAGCGTGATCCTGCTGGACGAAGTGGAAAAAGCCCACGCCGACGTCTTCAACGTGCTGCTGCAAGTGCTCGACGATGGCCGCATGACGGACGGGCAGGGCCGCACGGTCGATTTCAAGAATACCGTCATCATCATGACCTCGAACCTGGGTTCGCATAAAATCCAGGCGATGGAAAGCGATGATCCCGGTGTCGTCAAGCTGGCCGTGATGGCCGAGGTGCGCTCGCACTTCCGTCCCGAATTCATCAACCGCATCGATGAAATCGTGGTGTTCCATGGCCTGGACGAGAAAAATATCGGCGCGATCGCCAAGATCCAGCTGAAAATCCTCGAAGAGCGCCTGGCCCGCATGGACATGCAGTTGAGCATCACGGACGCCGCGCTGCAAAAGATCGCCGAAGCCGGCTACGACCCCGTGTACGGTGCACGGCCGTTGAAACGGGCGATCCAGCAGCAGATCGAAAATCCGCTGTCGCGGCTGATATTGGAAGGCAAGTTTGGTCCGAAAGACGAGATCCGCATCGATGCGCAGAACGGCGCGCTGACGTTTGGTTCGGCGACGGTGGGGTTGGAGAAGGTGTAATTTTTACCCCAGCGGCCAATGCCGGGGTCAGACCCGTCGGGTCTGACCCCAGTTTTACGCTGTCTTGTGTTGGCGTAAGCTAACGTCGTGATAATGTAAAGCAAGGGCGCAATCAGGCTGGACCTGATTGCGCCCTTGTTGCTATCATGCGCAGTATTTTCTGAATTTACCTGGAGGTTGGGATATGGCAAGCACATGGCAAGTTGGACGGCGCGTAGCACTGGGAATGAGCACGGCCCTGGCCTTGGCGGCGGCCGTGCTGGCCTTGCCTGCCCACGCCCAGGAAGAAAAAGTCTTGAACATCTATAACTGGTCGGACTATATCGGCGACGATACGATCAAGAATTTCGAGAAGGAAACCGGCATCAAGGTGCGCTATGATGTTTTCGATAACAATGAAATCCTCAATGCAAAATTGGTGGCGGGCAAGTCCGGTTATGACATCGTCGTGCCGACGGCCCAGTGGGCGCGTTTGCAGATCGATGCCGGCCTGTTGCGCAAGCTCGACAAGAGCAAGCTGAGCAACCTGGGCAACCTCGACCCTGCGCTGCAAGCCAAGCTGTCGAAGATCGACCCGAACAATGACTACCTGGTCGACTGGCTGTGGGGATACACCACGGTCGGCATCAACGTCAACAAGGTCAAGGCAGCGCTGGGCAATTTACCCATGCCCGACAATGCCTGGGACCTGGTCTTCGATCCGAAATATGCCTCGAAGCTGAAGTCCTGCGGCGTGTCTTTCCTCGATTCGCCGTCCGAAGTGTTGCCGGCCGCGTTGCAATACCTGAACAAGCCAGCCTATTCAAAGTCGGCTGCCGACTACCAGGAAGCGGGCAAGGTGCTGCAGGCCATCCGTCCTTACGTGACCCTGTTCAGCTCGTCTGGATACATCAATGACATGGCCAATGGCGCCGTGTGCGTGGCGCTGGGCTGGTCCGGCGACATCAATATCGCCCGCCAGCGCGCCATCGATGCCAAGAATGGCAATGTGATCCAGGTGCTGGTGCCGAAGACGGCCGCGCTGATGTTCGACACCATGGCCATTCCTGCCGATGCGCCGCATCCGAACAATGCGCACCTGTTCATCAACTACATCCTGCGTCCGCAAGTGCATGCCAGCCTGAGCAACAAGGTGTTTTACGCCAATCCGAATCCATCGAGCATCAAGTATGTGCGCAAGGATATTGGCGAGAACAAGGCCATCTTCCTGCCCGATGCCGACAAGCAGCGCATGGCGGCACCGGAAGCGACCACGGCCGATATCCGCCGCCTGATGACGCGGATCTATACGAAGTTCAAAACCGGGGTGTAAGAGCCTTTCCCAGTAGTGAGCGTCTTCTGCGGGCAGCGCATCGGGAGCGCGGACAAGGCGTGAGGGGGATGGATGGCTGGCCATGCGACGACGAGCAACACCGCCCCCGCTTCTGAGGGGCGCCTGCAGGGGGTGTATTCATCTAATGGGATAGGCTCTAAATACAAGGATGGCGCGAGAGACGGTGATGCCGTCGCTGGCGCCATTCGATATTGCCGATGTGTGCGCTACTCGTGGTAGCGGTCGACCAGTTTGTGACGACTGCCGCGCATTTCCTCGATCAGTTCAAAGGCGATGAAGCCGATGATGGCGGCGAAGATGGCGATAAACAGAAACACTAGCAAGATGGACATGGACATGATGTTTCAGCCGCTGTTGGGCGGCCGCCCGCTGGGTTGCTCAAGGTGTCAGAGCAGCGCTCCAACACGTAGTTGACGCAATTAAACTCTAGCAGATCGTTAGTACTTTACAAGCCCAGCTTGTTGTAAATCCCGCCAGTATTTGTCCCAGCGCATTTTTGCGCATTTCCCTGTTTGAATATGCCTTACTTGACCACCAGGTCATGCGCCATCACCGCTTTCAGGTAGACACTGAGAGCGTCGCCCGGCTCGCGTTGTGAAAACCTGTCCATGCTTGCGCTGGCCTTGGGCATTTCCCTGTTTGAATATGCATTACTTGACCACCAGGTCATGTGCCATCACGGCTTTCAGATAAACGCTGAGCGCGTCGCCCGGCTCGCGTTGTAAAAACCTGTCCATGCTTGCGCTGGCCTTGGGCATTTCCCTGTTTGAATATGCCTTACTTGACCACCAGGTCATGCGCCATCACGGCTTTCAGATAAACGCTGAGCGCGTCGCCCGGCTCGCGTTGTGAAAACCACCACGCGCTGGCCTTGCGCATTTCCCAGTCCTGCACTTCGCCCGTCAAGAGCAGGGCGGCGGCCTGGCCCAGGGTGGGCTGGTGGCCGACGATGAGCACGGTTTCCTTGTTGCCCGGCCAGTTGGCGGCCTTGAGGATGTCTTCCGCTTCTGCGCCGGGCGCCAGTTCGGGCACCAGCTTGAACTTGCGGCCCAGCGGCTCGGCCGTCTGCAGTGTGCGCAGGGCCGGGCTGACGAGGATACGGCAATTGTCGGGCAGCTGCGAATTGAGCCAGTCGGCCATGCGGCGCGCCTGCTTTTGCCCCTTGGCCGTCAAGGCGCGCTCCAGGTCGGGCATGCCCGGTTCGGCTTCTGCATGTCGCCACAAGATCAGATCCATGCTGTACTCCTCTGTGTTAAAAGTCGCGCTCTATTCTCCCACCTCCGCGCCCGGCGTGCCCAGTGTTTGCATCAGGTATTGCTGGGCGCTGAACAGGGTTTGCTTGGCGCGTGGCTTGCGGCGCACGTACTGGCCACTCGGTTCCAGTTCCCACGCATTCGTATTATCCTTCAAATACGGGTTTAGGCCTTCGGCGATCACGCGCCGTTTCAAGGCGCGGTCCTGCACCGGGAAGGCCACTTCCACGCGGCGGAACAGGTTGCGGCTCATCCAGTCGGCGCTGGCCAGGTACACATCGTGCGCCAGGTCGTTGCGGAAGTAATAGATGCGGCTGTGTTCCAGGAAACGGCCGATCACGGAGCGCACCTTGATGTTTTCCGACAAGCCCGGCACGCCCGGCTTCAGGGTGCAGGCGCCGCGCACGATCAGGTCGATCTTCACGCCATCGCTGGACGCCGCATACAGGGCACGGATCACCGATTCGTCGACCAGCGCATTGATCTTGACGATGATGCGGCCGCGCCGGCCCGAACGGGCGATCTTGGCTTCGTTGCGGATAGCCTTGATGATCTCGCTTTGCAGGCCGAACGGCGCCAGCCACAGCAAGCTCAGGTTATGCGGCTTGGTCAGGCTGGTCAGGTGGATGAAGACTTCGTTCACTTCCACCGCCAGGTCCTGCTTGGCCGTCAACAGGCCAAAGTCCGTGTACAGCTTGGTGGTGGTCGGGTGATAGTTGCCGGTACCCAAGTGCGCATAAAAGCGCAGTGCGCCTTCTTCGCGGCGGATGACGAGCGCTACCTTGGCATGGGTTTTCAAGCCGACCACGCCGTACACCACTTGCGCGCCAGCCTGCTCCAGCTTGTCGGCCCAGTTGATATTGGCTTCTTCGTCGAAGCGCGCCATCAATTCCACGATGACGGTGACTTCCTTGCCCAGCTTGGCGGCCGTGATCAGGGACTCCATCAAGTCCGAGTTCATGCCGGTACGGTAGATGGTTTGCTTGATGGCCACCACGGCCGGATCGTAGGCGGCGCTGCGGATGAAATCGATGACCGTCTGGAACGACTGGTAAGGATGGTGCAGCAGGATGTCGTGCTTGTTGAGCGTGGCAAAGATATCGTTGCCGACGGCCTTGTGCGCCAGGCCCGGGAAGAAGGGCGGAAAGCGCAGCGAAGGCTGCTTCACGTGGTCGATCATTTCCGCCAGGCGCACCAGGTTGACGGGTCCGTTCACGCGGTACAGGCGGCTCTGGTCCAGGCTGAACTGGTCGAGCAGGAATTGCGACAGTTCTGGCGGACAGTTGCGCGCCACTTCCAGGCGCACCGAAGTACCGAACTGGCGGCCGACCAGCTCGCCTTTCAGGGCCTGGCGCAAGTTCTTGACCTCATCTTCATCGACCCACAGGTCGCTGTCGCGCGTGACGCGGAACTGCGAATAGGCAATTACTTCGCGGCCGGCGAACAAATCGGAAATATGCGCGTGGATGATGGACGACAGCAGGCAGAACGAGACGCCGTCGCCGGAGATGTCGTCCGGCAGTTTAATTACCCTTGGCAGCACGCGCGGCGCCTTGACGATGGCGATCGCCGTGCCGCGGCCAAACGCATCCTTGCCGCTCAGCGAGACGATGAAATTGAGACTCTTGTTGACGACCTGTGGAAATGGGTGGGCCGGGTCGAGGCCGATCGGCGTCAGCAGCGGGCGCACCTCGCGGTCGAAATATTCCTTGACCCAGGCGCGCTGCGCATCGTTGCGGTCATTATCGCGCAGCAAGTGCACGCCCGCTTCGCGCAGCGCCGGCAGGACGTCGCTATTTAATATCTCGTATTGGCGTTCGACCAGCGCATGGCATTCCTTGCCGATGCGTTCCAGGTTGGCGATCAGGGCAGGGTGGCCGGCCAGCGAGCCACCGATGCTGCCGGCCGCCAGCAGGCTGGCCACGCGCACTTCAAAGAACTCATCCATGTTACTGCTGACGATGCACAGGTAGCGCAGCCGTTCAAGCAGGGGGATGCTGGAATCTTCCGCCTGCGCCATCACGCGTTTATTAAAAGTCAATTGCGACAACTCGCGGTCAAGCAGGATGCCCGATTTGGTCACTTCCGTGTGCAGGTCAGGTTTCATATTCTTTTGTCTTTGCAGATAGTTAATTCTAGCGATATTTCCACTTGTGTGACGCGCAATAAGTGTAATGATGTAATGTGACACCTACATGACATTGCTTGTAATAATTGGTGAGATTTCTTGTCATGATGGCCCTGAAAAAGGGCTGTTTCCGGGGCGTAGGCAAATATTTCAAGAAATTTCAGCCATGTCATAAAGCTGTCATATTCGCTTGCTAGACTGCGCAGCATTCAACCGGGGCTTTCCGCCCTAACAACCCTGAGGACTTGATATGCAAATGAAGCAAATGTTCAAATTTATCGTCGTGGGTGCTTCGGCAGCGATGGCATTTTCTTCCGCTTCCGTCATGGCGGCAGATATGACAGGTGCTGGTGCAACCTTCCCGTACCCAATCTACGCCAAATGGGCTGAATCCTACAAAGCCGCTACCGGCAACGGCCTGAACTACCAATCCGTCGGTTCCGGCGCTGGCATCAAGCAAATCAAGGCAAAGACCGTTGAATTCGGCGCGTCGGACATGCCTTTGAAGGCAGAAGAACTCGATGAATCGGGCCTGACCCAATTCCCGGCCATCATGGGCGGCGTGGTGACCATTGTCAACCTGGACGGTGTCGCTCCTGGTCAACTGAAAATGACCGGCAAAGTCGTCGGCGACATCTACCTGGGCAAGATCACCAAGTGGAATGCGCCTGAAATCGTTGCCCTGAACGCCGGCGTGAAGCTGCCAGACGCAGACATCACCGTGGTGCACCGCGCTGACGGTTCGGGTACCTCGTTCCTGTTCACCGACTTCCTGTCGAAAACCGACGCTGAATTCAAATCGAAAATCGGCGCTGGCACGGCGGTGAAATGGATCGTCGGCGTCGGCGGTAAAGGCAACGAAGGCGTTGCTGCCAACGTACAGCGCATCAAGGGTTCGATCGGTTATGTTGAGTGGGCTTACGCCAAGAAAAACAAGATGACCCACACCCAGCTGCAAAACAAGGAAGGCACCTTCCTGCAGCCTAGCGACGACGCTTTCAAAGCCGCTGCTGCCAGCGCTGAATGGAGCAAAACGCCAGGTTTCGGCGTGGTGCTGACCGACCAGGCTGGTAAAGGTAGCTGGCCTATCACTGGCGCATCGTTCATCTTGATGCACAAAGCGCAAGCTGACGCCGCCAAAGGCAAAGAAGTCCTGAAGTTCTTCGACTGGGCCTTCAAAAACGGTGGCGCTGCTGCTGCTGACCTGGACTACGTTCCACTGCCAGCATCGGTTGTGAAACTGGTGCAAGACTCGTGGAAAGCCAACCTGAAAGATGCTTCCGGTAAGGCAATCTACTAATCCGATACGCTGAGTAGAGTGATCATCCTTGCCCTGCGCCAGCAACCCGGCAGCAGGGCAGGGAGTTAGCCAGGACCGCCCGCAACAACTTGCAGGCGCTCCCGGCTAAACGAACAAGAGCAACATGAAAAAGCAGCAATGAAAAACAGTAGTAAAAATCGCAATACCGGCAGTATCACCACACATGGCAGAATATGAGCGCACAATCCACTTCCTCCACGATCCCCATGCCCGGCGGCACCATGACCGACTCCATCAGTCACGCGCAGATGCTTTCCACCATGCGCAAGCAGCGTATCCAGGATTTCCTGTTCCACAAGGTGACGATGCTGTTCGCCATGTCGGTGCTGCTGGTGCTGGTGGGCATCATCATTTCGCTGATCATGGAATCGGTGCCGACCTTCAAGACCTTTGGCATGGGGTTTATCTTTTCGGCCGAGTGGGATCCCGTCAATGACCAGTTCGGTGCACTGATTCCCATCGTCGGCACCCTGATCACCTCCGTGATTGCCCTGCTGATCGCGTTTCCGGTCAGCTTCGGCATCGCCCTGTTCCTGACCGAAATCTGCCCGGCCTGGCTGCGCCGCCCGCTGGGTACGGCTGTCGAGCTGCTGGCCGGCGTGCCTAGCATCATCTACGGTATCTGGGGCCTGTTCGTGTTCGCGCCCCTGTTTGCCGATTACGTCCAGCCTGTGCTGAAAAGCACCCTGGGCAAGCTGCCTGTCATCGGCCAGCTGTTCAGCGGCCCGATGATGGGCATCGGCATCCTGACGGCCGGCCTGGTGCTGGCCATCATGATCATCCCTTTCATCGCTTCGGTGATGCGCGACGTGTTTGAAATCGTCCCGGCCGTACTGAAAGAATCCGCTTACGGCCTGGGCTGCACGCGCTGGGAAGTGGTGCGCAAGATCGTATTGCCTTACACCAAGACCGGCGTGGTCGGCGGCGTCATGCTGGGCCTGGGCCGCGCGCTGGGCGAAACCATGGCCGTGACCTTCGTGATCGGTAACACCAACAAGCTGTCGTGGTCGTTGTTTGCGCCAGGTAACAGCATCACCTCCTTGCTGGCCAATGAATTCGGCGAAGCGCAATCGGCGCTGCACGTGTCGTCGCTGTTCTCGCTGGCGCTGATCCTGTTTGTCATCACCCTCATCGTTTTATCCGCCGCCAAGCTGATGCTGGCTGGCATGTCTCGCAAGGAAGGCACGAAATGAGCCAAGTCTCCGCCATGAACGCACCGGCCACGCCGGCCATGAATCCTGTCTACCGCAAGCGTTTGCTGATGCACCGCATCGGTATTGCGCTGTCGGTGGCCGCCATGACCCTGGGGCTGGCCGTGCTGGCCTGGATCCTGTTCACCCTGATCGTCAAGGGTTTCGGCGCCGTCTCGGTCGACATGTTCACGCAAACCACGCCGGCGCCGGGTAGCGACGGTGGCGGTCTGATCAATGCGATCGTCGGCAGCACCATGATGGTGGGCCTGGCGACCCTGGTCAGCACCCCGATCGGCGTGCTGGCTGGTGTCTACCTGGCCGAATACGGCGAAGAGAACAAGCTGGCGCAAGTCACGCGTTTTGTGACCGACATCATGCTGTCGGCGCCATCGATCGTGATCGGCCTGTTCGTCTACGCCCTGTACGTGGCGCACGTCAAGCATTTCTCCGGTTATGCCGGTTCGATCGCGCTGTCGCTGATCGCCGTGCCGGTGGTGGTGCGCACCACGGACAATATGCTGCGCCTGGTGCCGAACAGTCTGCTGGAAGCCGCGTTTGCCCTCGGCGCGCCGCGCTGGAAGGTGGCGACCCTGGTGCGTTTGCGCGCCGTCAAGGCCGGCGTGATCACGGGCGTGCTGCTGGCCCTGGCCCGTATCGCCGGCGAAACGGCGCCGCTGCTGTTCACCGCATTGAATAACCAGTTCCAAAGCTTTAACATGAACGCGCCATTGGCCAACTTGCCGTCCGTCATTTCTTCGTTCGCGCTGAGCCCGTACGACAACTGGCGTTCGCTGGCCTGGGGTGGCGCTCTGCTGATCACTTTCAGCGTGCTGGCCCTGAACATCCTGTCGCGTACCATGTTCAGCCAAAAAGTCCCTAACTAATTCAAATAAGCGCAAACCAGCTCATACCAGCTCACTAAAGCGAAGCGAACCTATGAATACCCAAATCCATACCAGCCCCGACTTGGCACCAAAGAAAAAAACCATCGAGATCTCGGGCTTGAACTTTTTTTATGGCAAGACCCAGAGCCTGCACAACGTCAACCTCGATATCCACGAGAAAAAAGTCACGGCGTTCATCGGCCCATCCGGTTGCGGCAAGTCAACCCTGCTGCGCACCCTGAACCGCATGTATGACCTGTATCCGGGCCAGCGCGCGGAAGGCTCGATCATGTATCGCGGCCGCAACGTGCTCGACGCCGACCAGGACGTCAACATGCTGCGCGCCAAGGTCGGCATGGTGTTCCAGAAGCCGACCCCGTTCCCGATGTCGGTCTACGACAATATCGCGTTCGGCGTGCGCCTGTATGAAGACCTGTCGAAGGGCGAGATGGACGAGCGCGTGGAATGGGCCTTGAAAAAGGCGGCGCTGTGGGGCGAAGTCAAGGATAAGCTGAGCAAGAGCGGCCTGTCGCTGTCGGGCGGCCAGCAACAGCGCTTGTGCATCGCGCGCGGCGTGGCCGTGAAACCGGACGTGCTGCTGCTCGACGAGCCGACCTCGGCGCTGGACCCGATCTCGACCTCGAAAGTGGAAGAGCTGATCAGCGAACTGAAACAGGATTACACGATCGCCATCGTGACGCATAACATGCAGCAGGCGGCCCGTTGCTCGGACTACACGGCATACATGTATTTGGGCGAACTGGTGGAATTCGGCGAAACGGACCAGATTTTCATGAATCCGGCCCGCAAGGAAACCCAGGACTACATTACCGGCCGTTTCGGCTGATCCAGCCCTGCAGCACCACCAGACAACTGAATACGGAGAGACAGCATGATAGGCGAACATTCATCCAAGCAATACGACAACGAACTCGAAGCGATCCGCTCGAAGGTCCTGCTCATGGGCGGCATCGTTGAAACCCAGTTCCTCGATGCGATGACGTGCTTCCGCATCGGCAATTCCGAGCGCGCCGACCGCGTGATGCGCGAGGACGATGTGGTCAACCAGCTCGAAGTGTCGCTCGACGACGCTTGCAGCCATTTGATCGTGCGCCGCCAGCCGGCCGCCAACGACTTGCGCACCATCATGGCCACCATCAAGGTGATTACCGACCTCGAGCGCGTAGGCGACGAGGCCACCAAGATCGCCCGCGTGGCGAAGAACCTGCACAAGCGCGGCAACGGCGTCGTCAACCATTATGAAATGGTGCGCGGCATCGCCAACACGGCCAGCGACATGCTGCACGATGCGCTCGACTGCTTCGCGCGCAACGATGGCAAGCAAGCACTGCAATTGATCGCGCAAGACGCCGTGATCGACCATGAATTCAAGACCATCATGCGCAACCTGATTACCTTCATGATGGAAGACCCGCGCACGATTTCGGCCGCGCTCGATACCCTGTGGGTGGCCAAGGCCATCGAACGGATCGGCGACCACGCGAAAAACATCGCCGAATACGTGATTTATGTGGTCGAGGGCAAGGATATCCGCCATACCAAGGTGGCTGGTCCTGATGTTTCCGAGGAGCTCCCTGAGTAAGCTTTATGGCATCTGATAAAACCACGGTATTGATTGTTGAAGATGAACCGGCCATCGTTGAACTGGTGACGTATTCATTGCGCGAATCTGGCTGGAATTGCTGTTCTGTACAAAACGTTGCCGACGCCTGGGATTTCATCCAGCATCGCACGCCGCATCTGATCCTGCTGGACTGGATGCTGCCGGATCAGACGGGCCTGCGTTTGCTGTCGCGCATCCGCGCCGACCGCAACTTTGCGGCGATTCCCGTCATCATGCTCACCGCCAAGAGCATGGAAGAAGACAAGCTCGCCGGCCTGAACAGCGGGGCCGACGACTACGTCACCAAGCCATTCTCGCCGCGCGAACTGCTGGCGCGCGCCAAGGCGCTGTTGCGCCGCAAGAGTCCGGAGCATGCGCAGGCGCCCATGCGCGCCGGCAATGTGGCGCTCGATCCGGTCAGCTGCACGGTGACGATGGATGAACAGAAAATCGATATTGGTCATGCCGAGTATAAACTGTTGAAGTTCTTGCTGGCCCATCCCGAGCGCGTGTTTTCGCGCAGCCAGCTGCTCGACAAGGTGTGGGGCGACCATGTGGTGATCGAGGAACGCACGGTCGATGTCCACGTGTTGCGCTTGCGCAAAGCCTTGAAGGAGGCTGAAAGCCTGATCAAGACGGTGCGCAGCGTTGGCTACATGTTGTCTGAAAAATAAAGCCTGTTTATAAAGCCTGTTCCTTATGAATCCGAAATTGCTGTTCTGGGTGCCGGCCGCCTTGCGCATGGTATTGTCCCTGCTGGGCGTGGCCGTGGTGTGGTATCTGTTTGGCGCCACGTATGCACTGGGCATCGCCTTCGTGCTGATGGCCATGATGGTGTTCGTGCAGCTGTCTTACCTGTTCCAGCTCAGTAACTGGCTCGACAATCCGCACAGCGCCAAGCTGCCCGACGGCTGGGGCGCCTGGACCAGCATTTTTGCGCGCCTGTACCGCATGCGCCGCGACGATGAAAAAAACCAGGCCGAACTGACCGAATGGCTGGCACGTTTCCGCCAGGCCATGCATCTGCTGCCCGATGGCGTCGTCATCATGGATGACGTGCTGTTCCTGGAATGGTGCAACCCGGCCGCTGAAAAGCACCTGGGCCTCACGCATGAACGCGACAAGGGCATGCGCGTGACCAACCTGATCCGCAGCCCCGAGTTCATGGATTACATCATCCTGGGCCGCTACGACCAGCCGCTGACGATCACTTTCCGCAACCGCAAGCTGATCGTGCAAATCATTCCATTCGAGAACCGCCGCCAGATTTTGGTGACGCACGACGTGACGGAAACGGAGCGCATCGAAATGATGCGGCGCGACTTCATCGCCAACGCTTCGCACGAATTGCGCACGCCGCTGACGGTGATTGTCGGTTTCCTGGAAATCGCGTCCACCGAGCTGGACCTGGACGCCGCCACGCGCGCCGCCCACATCAAGCTGATGACGGAGCAGGGCCACCGCATGCAGCACCTGATCGAAGACATGCTGACCCTGTCGCGCCTGGAATCGGTCGATTATCCGCTGCGCCCCGAGCCGGTCGATGTGCGCAAGCTGATGGCGCAGGTCTTGCGCGACGCCAAGGCGTTGTCGGCCGGCAAGCACGACGTCAAGATGGAGTGCAATGGCCCTGACGTGCTGGGCAGTTACGACGAGCTCTACAGCGCGTTCGGCAACCTGGCCTCGAACGCCGTGCGCTACACGCCGGCTGGCGGCAGCATCAGCCTGCGCTGGCAAGATGGCCCGGCCGGCCCGCAATTCATTGCCCAGGATACGGGCATCGGCATCAGCCCCGAGCATATTTCGCGCCTGACGGAACGTTTTTACCGCGTCGACAAGAGCCGTTCGCGTGAAACGCAAGGCACGGGCCTGGGCCTGGCGATCGTCAAGCACGTATTGCTGCGCCATGGCGGCACCCTGGCGATCCAGTCCGTGGCGGACAAGGGCAGCAGCTTTATCGTCAGCATGCCGAAGTCGGTGATTTCACCGGTGCACCATGCTGAATTGCTGGTGAAATAGATCACCCGGTCCGGTGATCGCTTTTGCGGCTGGCTGGTGCAATGCTTGCAAAAGTCGTTACAATCGGACCATGACCCTGATCAATACCAATTTCCGCCACGCGGGTGCGCAGCAACTGGCGCAATCGCTGCTGGCGGCGCGCCAGAAAACCATGGCGCTGTTCGACTGCTACGCGGCGGCCGGCTACGAGCTGGCCAGCCGCGTACCGCAACTCCCGCATCTGAATCCGCCATTGTGGCAGCTAGGCAATATCGCCTGGTTTGCCGAGTGGTTCATCTTGCGTGAAGCTGCATCGAGCCATCCGGCAGACGCCCTCTATAATTCCTTGCTGACGCGCGGCGACGACTTGTTCGACGCCAATCTGGTGACCCACCGCGCGCGCTGGAGCCTGGACTTGCCCAGTCCGGGCGCCGTCAAAACCTATTGCCATGAAGTGCTGGACCGGGTGCTCGACAAACTGTCGCGCGAAGCCAATCTCGACAGCGCCCTGTATCCGTACCGGCTGGCGCTGGCCCATGAAGACCTGTGCGGCGAGGCCATGCTGGCCGGCTTGCAGCGGCTGGAATTGCCGGCCCCGCACACCCTGCCTGCCAGTCCATCGTTGCCCGTATCGGCGAACGAGATCGCCTTTCCTGGCGGCAGCATCGCGCTGGGATCCAGCCGCGATGCCGGTTTCGCGTTTGATAATGAATCTCCGCCCTACAGCTGTTATGTACCGCCATTTACCATCGACGCCGTGCCCGTGTCGAATGCCCAGTTCGCCGAATTCGTGCTCGATGGCGGCTACCAGAACCGCCAGTTCTGGAGCGCGGCCGGCAGCGCCTGGCTGATGCAGCAGGAGCGTTCGTCGCCCTTGTACTGGTTGCGCGACGGCATGCAATGGCGCACAGTGCGCTTTGGCCAGCCCGTCACCTTGCCCTTGCAGGAAGCCGTGCGCCATATCAATCTGTACGAAGCGCAAGCGTATTGCGCGTGGGCCGGGCGCCGCCTGGCGACCGAGGCCGAATGGGAGTATGCTGCGCTGTCAGGCCACCCGCGGTTCCAGTGGGGCCAGGTGTGGGAATGGACGGCGACGCCGTTCGAGCCGTATCCTGGCTTTGTTGCCGGCCCCTGGCGCGATTATTCGGCGCCGTATTTCATGCAATGCCAGGTCTTGCGCGGCGCGGCGTTTGTCACGCCGCCACGCCTGGTCTCGCCGCGCATGCGCGTTTTTCACGGCCCCGAGCGCGGCGACGTGTTTGCCGGCCTGCGCACCTGCGCCTGGTAAATAGAGCAAGCAGGCACCCATTTCAGGATTTCTTTTGAGCATAAATAACACCGCGGACAACGCTCCGCAATTCATTCCCAAACGTATCACGCCGACGCCGGAACAGGTCGCCATCCAGACGGCGCAGAAAAAAATCGTGCTGATCGACGCCAATGCCGGCGCCGCCAAGACGACGACCCTGGCCCTGCGCCTGGCCGAAGCGCTGCACCGGGGCCGCGCACCCGAGCGCATGCTGGCGCTGGTATTTACGGAGGCAGCCCGCGTGGCCTTGCGCCAGCGCCTGCTGGAAGTGGGCGTGCCGCTGGGCGTCGTCAAGCGGCTCGCCATCGACACCTTCGATGCGTTTGCCGCCAAGGTGCTGCTGCAGATGGAAGGCATGCAGGTGGCCGCCATGCGCAGCGATGAGGAATTGCGTCCGGTGGCCTGGGAAGCACTGGAAGTGGTGGCGGAAAAATATGCCGACCGTTACCCGCTGGAAATCAATACCACCAATGCCGCCATCGCCGAATTTTTGAAGTTGCAGCTGCGCAGCAAGGCGCGGTTCGATTTGCACGGCGCCGACTTTGAAAGCAATTCCATCGATGACAACCTGGAAATGCTGGGCATGTCGCGCACGCATTATCTGTGGAGCCGCGAATATGAAGGCTTGCGCGGCGCCGATACGGGTGATATCCAGTTCCGTGGCCCGTTCGATGCGACCTATGACCTGGTGCGCCTGCTGACCGACGATGAACCGCTGCGCCAGCAATTGCCAGCCTTCCAGATCATCGTGGCCGATGAATTGCACGATTTGAATGAAGCCTCGTTTCGTCTGCTGACCATGCTGATCCGCCGTGGCAACGCCTTCTTTTGCGGTGCGGGTGACAAGGATCAAGTAATCTACACCTGGTCGGGCGCCGACCACCGCTTTTTGCGCCAGCGTTTCGAGCAGGAATTCCCCACCTTGCAGCGCCTGCCGCTGACGGCATCCTACCGCTACGGCACGCAACTGGCGTTGGCCGTCGGCGCGCTGAAGAACAAGGCCAGCGTGTCGGCCTTGACGCGCAATACCGTAATCGAAGTGCTGCATTACGAACATAGTCAGCCGCAAGCGTGCAGTGCGCAACTGATTGCCGCGCTGGAACATGCACATGCGGGCGCCACGGCGATTCTGCTGCGCGACCGCGACCAGGCCATCCGCGTGGAAACGGCGCTGTTCCAGAGCGGCATCGCCTATGACTTGCTCGACATGCACAGCTATCTGCTCAGCCAGGAAGTATTGATGCTGCGCGGCATGGTGGCGATTGCCCGCAAGGATTTGCACGCGATCAAGAGCGGCCCGCGCCGTGGCGAAATCCTCGAAGCGCTGGTGGCGTTTGCGGAAATCCCGTTTACGCGCAGCCAGTTGCAGCAAGCCAAGGCCGACGTAGCCAATTACCCGGACTTGCTGGAAGGTTTTCTCACCAATCAACTGGCCAGGTCCGTCAACCAGGATAAGGCTGCACTGACCCTGGCTGCTGTCGACTATTTGCGCGCATTGCCCGCCGAGGCGCCAGCGGGCGCTGCCTTGCAGCATATCTTTGGCTTGATGCAACTGGAGCAGACGGCCCGCCGCATCTATGTCGACCCGGCGCAGGCGCGGGTGGTGGCGCGCTCGCTGCACGGTTTTATCGCCGTCTGCACGGAAGCGCAGACGTCCCTGGGCGACTTCGCCGCCTGGCTGGGGGAAATGGAAGAGGCCGTCGCCGTGACCAGCGGCAAGGCGAAGATCGTGATCGCCTGCATCGACCAGATCAAGGGCCTGGAATACAGCCATGTGATCTTGCCCTACCTGGCCATCGATGAATTCCCGCGTAGCAAGACCGATCCGCTGGAAGAAGAAAACCGTTTTTATGTGGCCGCCACGCGCGCCCGCGACCGCTTGAGCCTGCTGACGCCGCAAGACCCGGCCCATCAGAGCCGTTATATTGCCGCCTTGCAGCTCAAAGCGAAGATTGTTGCTGCGAAATCATAAATCATTTGCCGCACGACCGCTTTTTGCGAAAGCGGAAACAGCGCATACTCGGTTGCTGAGATTGATCATCGCAACCAACTGAGGAGCAAGGCATGAAAGTATTTTTGACAGGCGCGGCAGGTTTTATCGGCAGTTCCATCGCGGCGGGCCTGGTGCGCGCCGGCCATCAGGTGACGGGCCTGGTGCGCAAACCGGAACAAGTGGCGGAACTGGCCACCATCGGCGTGCAGGGCGTGCTCGGCACCTTGAATGACCGCGACCTGATCATCGAACAGGCGCGCGCGGCCGACGCCGTCATCAATGCGGCCAGCAGCGACCACCGGGGCGGTGTCGAAGCTATCCTGGAAGCACTGGCCGGCAGCAACAAGGTATACCTGCACACCAGCGGCTCTTCCATCGTGGGCGACGCCTCGGGCGGCGAGGGCACCGAACAGATTTATTATGAGGACAAGCTGCCCGCACCGACGGCCGACAAGGCCGCCCGCGTCGCCATCGACGACCTGATTTTGGCCAGTGCTGCCCAGGGCGTGCGCGCCAGCGTGCTGTGCAATACCCTGATCTACGGCCATGGCGCCTTGCCGCGCGACAGCGTGCAATTGCCGCGTCTGCTCAAGCAGGCGCGCAAGAGCGGCATCGTGCGCCACGTGGGTCCAGGCCGCAATATCTGGTCGAACGTGCATATCGACGACGTGGTCAGCCTGTATCTGCTGGCGCTGGAAAAGTCGCCGGCCGGCACCTTTTATTTCGTGGAATCGGGCGAAGCAGCTTTCCGCGACATGACGGCGGCGATTGCCACGGCGCTGGACCTGGGCCCGGCGCAGGACTGGCCGCTGCCGGAAGCCATCGCCGAATGGGGTTATGAAATGGCCTCGTATGGCCTCGGTTCCAACAGCCGCGTGCGTGGCGAACGCGCATGCAAGCTGCTGGGCTGGCAGCCGACAGGGCCATCGGTGCTCGAATGGATCAGCAAGGATATGCTGAACCCACCTCATTAAGACTGCATCGTCAGTACCATGCGGTAACGGACGTCGCCCGCGCGCATTTTCCGGTACGCCTCGTTCGCCTGCGCCAAAGGCATGGTTTCGACCAGGGGGCGGATGTCGGCCAGGACGCTGAAGTCCAGCGTCCTGACCGCCTCGTAAGGCGTGCCCGTGATCGTTCCCTGTACCAGGCGCTCGCCGCCCACCAGTGCGCCCGGCGCAATGCTCAAGGCTTGCTTGCCCACTCCAACCACGAGCAGCCTGCCTTGCGGCGCCAGTCCTGCCAGCAGCATCGAGGTAGCGGCGCTGTCGGTGATGGTAGAAACAATCACTTGCGCGCCGCCCATGGCTTGCAACACGGCGGCGGGGTCTTCATGGCTGCTGTCGATATGGCGGTGCGCGCCCAGTGCGGGCGCATCGCTGGCAAGTTCTGCACGCCTCCCCACGGAGACCACCCGGTAGCCCATCTTGCGTGCATATTGCACGGCCAGATGCCCCAGCCCGCCGATACCGAGGATGGCCACCAGGTCACCCGCCTGCGCGCCTGATTTCTTCAATGCATTAAAGGTGGCGATGCCGGCGCATAGCAGGGGCGCCGCGTGTTCCGCATCGAGTTCATCGGGAATGCTCACCAGGCCCGTGCTGCGGGCCAGCATCATTTCCGCATACCCGCCATCGCAGGTGCTGCCCATGGCCGGCTGGTCCGTGCAAAGCTGGAACTGACCCCGCTGGCATTGCAGGCATGTATTGCAGTGGCCGCCCAGCCGCCCGACGCCCACGCGCTGGCCCACCTTCCAGCAGGCAGGCGTGCCGGCGCCGATGGCGGCGATCCGCCCGACCACTTCATGGCCGGGCACGCGGGGCAATTGCGTGCCTTTTTCATCCCCTTCAATGGCGCCCGCATCCGCGCCGCAGATGCCACAGGCTTCCACCGCAATCAGGACTTCGCCCGCGCCTGGTGTCGGAGTGACGCGCTGCACCAGTTCCAGAACGCCTGGCTGGCTGATCTGCATGGCCCGGTAAGTGTTGTTCATGATGTGATTTTCCTTGTTTGAAATAAGGCCTCGACGCCGCGCCGGGCGGCGTCGACGGCGCCAGCGAGGTAGCCGGGAAACTGGGGCGACCATTCGCTAGCTACTCCTGTGATACAAGCTTGCCAGGGGCCATGATTGGCCTGTGCCGGGGGCGCATGGGTGTGTTCGCCGCCTCCGTGCAAGTCTGCCGGGGTTGTTGTGTATTCGTCGGTGGCCCAATCCTTGATGGTTTCGGATACGGGGTAAGCGGCTTGCGGGCCGTACAGACGAATCAGTTGAGCGCGGCAATGCGCCAGTAATACTTCCGGGTCTAGACTTTGCCGCTGCGCGGCTGGCATGCCGAGAAAGCCGAACAGGGCAGGCGAGTCATGCTCGCCGCTGGCGTCGTGTATTTCCGTCAGCGGACCAGCGGCGCTGCGTGCATGGCCCGATAGCCCTGGCGATCGCCAGAAAGCACGTTCATAGACGGCCACGTATTTGGCGTGCGGCGCCATCCAGGTTGGCGTGCCGGACCAGGCGTCTGCCAGGGAAACGGGGAGCGCCGGGGTGTATGCGATGGCGGCGGCCAGCCGGGGCGGCAAGGCCAGCAAGACATGGCTGGCGTGGTAACAGGCCCGTTTGCCTTGTCCATCGTCAGTGTCGATGTCGAGATGTCCGGCCAGGCGCCGAACCTGCCGCACATGCTGCCTGGTGATCCTGCGTTCCGGCGCAATGTGCGCTTGCAGCGCATCGCTCAGTGCTGTCATGCCGTGCGCCAGGCGCATGGAAGCAGGGGCTGAAGCATAACTGCGCAGGCGCTCGGGCCCGGCGTGGCGCGAGCGCTCGATCAGCATGTCGCCGCTGGTGTATTGTTCGAAATGCTGCAAGCCCAGTTCCTCGATCAGCTGGCCCAATTGCGTCTGCCATCCGGGCCAGAACCAGGTGGCGCCCAGGTCATGGCCTTCCGGTGTGGTGGCGATGCGTCCGCCAAAGCGCTCACGCGCTTCCAGCAGCACATAGTCAGTCACGCCGCGCTGCTCCAGCAGATATGCGGCATACAAGCCGGCCAGGCCGCCGCCGATAATCACGATGCGGGGCGTCAGCATGGCGCCGCCAGGTTGGCAAGGTAAGCAAGGTGGCCGGTTTTCAGATACACGGTGGCGCCGTGCTCGCCGGCTCGCAGGAGGAACGTGTTGCCAGGTGGCAGGCGCAGCCAGCTATGGCGCGGATAGTGTTGCGTACCTTCCAGCAAGCCGCCATCGAGTACCAGCAGTTCTGCGTTGTCCAGTGCCAGCGTCGCGCCTGCGGCCAGGCGCTGCAGGCTGACCTGTTCATTTTTGTTCCTGAACAGGCGGCAAACATCGGTATCGCCGTGATGTTGCCAGCAGGCTGGATCGCCCGTATCGATGCGCAGCGCCGTATGTTCATCGGCCGTCATTTGCCATAGCTTGACGAAGATCAAGGCGCCATCGCTACTCGAAGGCTGGTGCCGTGAGCCGGGTGGATTGCGCAAATAACTGCCAGCCCGATAGTGCTGGCCATCGGCCGAGAAGGTACCGGACAACACCAGGATTTCCTCGCCGCCCGGATGCTGGTGTGCTGGAAAGTGAGCGCCGCGCGCATAGCGCACGAGGCTGGTGGCGCGCGCCTGTTCGCCACCGAAGCGGTCCAGCATCATGCGTTCGACCCCGCCCTGCGGCGAGGCCGACCAGCGATGCTGGCCGGGAACGACCGTGGCGCGGCGCGTATAGTCTGCGTGGATCAGCAAGATGTTCCCGGTATCCATTACTTGTCTGCCAGCGCGGCGTGCGCTTCCAGCACGCGGGCCGAATAGGTCAGCGCGGCGCCCGCGTTGAGCGCGATCGCCACGCTGAGTGCTTCGGCAATTTCCTCCAGGCTGGCGCCGTGTTCGACGGCTTTTTTCGTGTGCACGGCAATGCAGCCGTCGCAGCGCGTGGTGACGGCCACGGCCAGTGCGATCAGTTCATGCATCTTCGGTTCCAGCTTGCCGCTTTTCACAGCCGCGCCTTCGACGGCCATCAGGCCGCGCATCACGTCGGGCGTCAGTCTGGCCACGTCGCCCACGCGTTGCAGCAGGCTGTCGCGGTAAGTATTCCAGTCTTGCATCATGATGAAACTCCTTCTGTTAATAGTGTCAAGCCTGGCGGCCGGCCATCACGCCGCCGTCGACCGGCAATACGGTGCCCGTGATCCACGACGCGTTGGGCGAAGCGAGGAACAGGATGGCGTCGGCGATGTCGCCTGGCTGGCCATTGCGGCCCAGCGGGTGGAAGGCATTGAACGACGGCAAGGTGTTTTTCACCTGCTCATCGGTCATGAAGGTGTTGTAGACCGGTGTTTCCACCACGCCAGGCGCAACCGTGTTGATGCGGACATTGGATGCCGCCAGTTCGATGGCCAGGTTGCGCGTCAAGGCATGCACGCCGGCATTGGCGGCCGAATAGGCGGCCGAAGGCGTCGCGCCGATGGCTTGCAAGGCCCACAGCGAACCGGTTTGCACGATGGCGCCGCCGCCCCGTTGCTGCATGGCCCTGGCGGCCGCTTGCGCCATGAAGAACTTGCCCTTGAGGATGGTATCGAGGAACCAGTCGTATTCGGCTTCATCGACTTCAAGGAAGGCCTTGGGACGGAATACGCCTGCGTTGTTGACGAGGATATCGACACCGCCAAATGCTTGCGTGGCCAGCGCGACTAATGCCGCCGCCGTGGCTGGCTGGGCGATGTCGCCTGCGTGGTAGCGCACCTTATTGCCGCTGGGGTCGATTTCTGCCGCCGCGCCTTGCAGCTTGGCTGCGTCACGTCCACCGATGACGACCTGGGCGCCCATCTGCACCAGGCGTGTGGCGACTTCTTTGCCGATACCGGAGCCGCCGCCGGTGACGATGGCAACCTTGGAAGAAAATGTATGCATGATTTTTCCTGATAAGTGATGAAAAGGGAGATGAGCGGATCGTGTTTCGCTACATCAATGGCTGTATTTTTCTCCGATTTCCCCTTGCTCACAAATCAGATTAGCTATCAGGCACTGAAAGAAAAACTTTACCGGTATCGGGCCGCGGTGGACTTGTTTCTTGTGTGCGCTAGCGAACGGTGCTTTTTGAGGAATACAGGTATGATGTTTTTGCGTGGTCGAGACGCACTGCCGTGAAGTGGGCGGCATGTTCGATCTTCCAGCAGGTCAGCCGGTCGCCTCAAGGATCGGCACCAGATTCTGCCCGCATGCTGCAATTGCACAGGCCATGCGGGCTTGTAGGACAGTTTTACCAGTTCTCCGGCGTTAAACTTTTCAGTATTAACCCCTTCAAGGCCGGCATATGCCGGCCTTTTTTTTGGCTCTGTCCTCATTAAATAGGGGAACCTGCCTGCAAAGCTGAGGTCTGACTGATCAGACCAGCGAAACAGGGAGGCCATCATGTTGCAAGCGCAGTGGCAGGCATTCATCGCGCAGTTCGTGGCATTGTCTCGGCGCCAACGCCTGGGCAGCGTAGAAATGCTGAGCGGCACGCTGCCCGAGCAAGCGGCTGTCGCGCTGATCGAACGCACGGCCCAGGCACGCCTATGTTGCCCGGTGTGCCACTCGCGGCATCTGCACCGGCACGGCCGCGCCAACGATCTGCAGCGTTATCGCTGTGTGCCTTGCGGCAAGA
>NZ_JBMOUF010000022.1:0-18014 GCF_049319705.1 Janthinobacterium sp. Mn2066
GCCAGGCGCATCCTGTCGGCTGAAACTTTGTTGAAGGCAACACTAGGGGACTTCCCACATCTGACGGTGACATAGCCTAAAAAAAGCGGCCCGCAAGCCGCTTTTTTATGACTGACAATACCTTACTGCGGCCAGATCGCTTGCAGCAGCGACGCCAGGTGATAACCACCTTCGATCAGCTGCTGCTTCGCCAGCGCCGAGCTGGGTACGGGGTAGTTGTCCGGCACCGTCAAGGCCCACACATTGTAGACATCGCCCTTGCGGCTGGTTTGCTGCGTGGCAGGACCAGCCACCACATCGGTGTAGGCGATTTTCGATGCCGCCAGCGACTGGTCGGCCCATTGATATGGCCAGGTGACCGGGTCGCCCGTATTCACGCTCACTTGCGGCTGGCTGGCGATCACGGTACGTGCAAATTGCTCTGGCGTGCGGGTGCTCAGGCGACGCATGGCGTAATCGACCACCGTGCTGTCCCAGTAGGAATGCAGCGGCTTGGTCGCTGACTTGGGATACGTGCTGGCGGGCTTGGCGGCGCCCTCTTCCGCCGGCAGCGGCGCGGGAATGGTGGCGTCCGACAGAGCGGTGATTTTTGCGTCGTCCAGCAACAGGTTGTTGCCGCCGCGCGCATCAAAAATGGCCACTTCATCGACCTGCGCCTGCGTGGCTGGCACCACAAAACGGCCATCCTTGGCCACAAACGCAGCGCCCACGTGCAGTGGCTGGTGGATATCGCCCACCATGTGCGTGATCAGGATCAAGGCCTGGCGCTTGGTGAACTGGTGCGGATTGCTCGCCGGATCATCTTTACCTTGCAGCACCAGAATCGCCTGCTTCAGGGTTTGCACGATATCGTCGTCGGCGCTGCCCACGTCGTGGTCATGGTAATGCGCATTCTGAAACGGAATGTCCGTGTAATGGTATTCGCTATGCTTGGGATTGGCCGCCACATACGCCAGCATTTCCGGCGTTTGCGGACCGCAATACGTGCCCTTCACGCAATCTGGCCAGTTGGCGATCTTTTCCAGGCTTTCGCCTGGCAGCAGCAATTTGCTCAATTCCGCCTGCGCCACACTGCCCTTGAGCAACTGGTCGGCGATGGCGCCCACGGCGCGGTGTCCGTCGTTACCCCAGGCCAATACATTGCCTGTCGCGAAAGCGGCGCCCAGCGCCAGCACACATGCTATTTTCTTCATGCTCATTCCTTTCCGGCTACCTGTGGCGTGCCTTTGGCAGGCTTGGGATAGTGTTTATTGATATCGATAGGCTGGGCATAAGCCGAGCTCCACGTCTGTTCATGCAGGGCGGCCAGGCGTTGCGCCATGGCTTCATTGCGCAGCACCACTTCCAGGTTGCGCGACAAATCCAGATAGCCGCCGGCCCAGTTGCTGGTGCCTACCCAGGCCAGCTTGCCATCGATGACCATGGTCTTGCTGTGGATCACGCGGGCAAACGGGATAAAACCGGTCGAGGCGGTGGGGATCGTGACGATGCGGATTTCCACGTTCGGCACCAGCGCCAGGCTTTTCAGGTAAGCGATGGCCGGCTCTTCCGTATTCCAGGCGGACACCATCAGCTTGATTTTCACGCCACGGGTGGCAGCGGCGCGCACGGCATTGTCGATCACGGCGTAATACGGACGCGTGCGGTTCGGGCCATACGACAGCGGCGCGTAATCGAGCAGTTGGATGCGCACTTCGCTTTTCGCTTCCGCCAGCAAGGCGGGCAAGCCCGTTTCCGAATCGCCCACACCAGCCGGGTTATACGCATTCGGGCTGGCCAGCAGGAAAGCATTCTGTGCGTAGTTGGCGGGCACTTTCTTGCTGTTGAGCACTGTGGCGCGGCCGCCTTGCGAGATCAACGCCTGCGCCTGCCAATCCTGTTCAAAGATGGCTTGCACCTGTTTCACAATCGCCGGTTCGGTGATCTTCAAGCCTGTTTCATGGATGTGCTCGAACGAGCGCCAATCGAAATTCTGGCTGCCGATATACGCTACCTGGCCATCGACGGCCAGGTATTTGGCGTGCACGATGCCATTGCCCGTCACCTTGTTGTAATCGATGATGCGCAATTCCAGGTTAGGGATTGCCTTGATGCGCTCTATCGTCGGCGCTTCCGACAGGCCCACGCCTTTTTGATCAAGCAGGAAGCGGATTTTCACGCCGCGCTGGCCCGCGGCCGTCAGGCTGGCCAACACTTTTTCAAAGGCCGTACCGGGTTTGCTGACGGCATAAAACTGGGCGATGACGATCTCTTTCTTGGCGGAATCGAACAGCTCGCTCCACACCACGGCCGGCTCGCGCAGGTCGGGATTGGTCAAGCTCGTTTCCACAGGCGAAGTATGGACCAGCTCAAAGCCGGGTATCGTGAAATCGGCCTGGGCGATGCCCGCGAACAGGCTGGACAGAAGAACGGAGAATAAGAGACGACGCATGGTTTTTTCCTTGGGTTGAATTATTTGACGCGCACAATACGGCCGGCGGCAGTGGCACTGCCAGCCGGTTTGCCGCTGCGGGCACGGTCGACCAGATAGTCGCTGAAGGCGTCGATGTCACGCACGCCCGTATCGAGCCGGCGCGTGCCGTCCGCCAGCACGCTGAAACGGTCGCCACCGCCGGCCAGGAAACTGTTGGCGGCGACACGATATTGCTGCTTGTCATCAAGAGGGATGCCATTGAGCATGATGCTGCCCGGCAGCACACGCTGGCCTTGCGGGCGCGTGCTGTCCCAGCGATAGCTGAAGCCTTCCGATACTTGCAGCAGATTGCCATCTTCCGCTTCCGCATCCGGCCATTGCTGCTCCAGCAAGGCGCGAATTTGTGCGCCGGACAGGCTGACGATGATCAGGGTATTACCGAACGGTACCACGGCCTGATTCTGGCCCACATTGGTCATCAGATCCGCACCGGCTTCCAGGTCTTTGCGGATGCCGCCATTATTCATCAAGCCAATTTGTGCCCCGGCCGCGCGCGCGCCGAACAGGGTGCTGTCAGCCACCACGTCGCCCAGCGCCGACTCGCCGCTACCCTTGGTTTCACGACCCACATTGGGCACGGCAATCGCGGCCACCGGACGCGACAGTGCTTGCACACTGCGCTCTTTGACGGAAGCCAGGTAAGCGGCCACGGCCGGATCAGGCGTATAAGCGCCTGGCAGCATGACGATGTTTTGGGCATCGGTGCCCAGCACGGTATTCTTGACGGGATCGACCTTGAGCTTGATGCGTGTCAGCATGTGTCCACCCATCTCTGCTTGCGTCACCAGTCGGCCATCGACGCGGCACAAGTATCCCTTGTGCGAGTGACCGCTGATGACCACTTGAATCGCCGGATCGAGGCGTTTGGCGATGTCGACTACCGGCCCCTTGAGCTTGCTGCAATCGGCCTGGTCAACCGCCTCCTCCGTCTCGCCGCCTTGATGCAGCAAGACCACGAACACGCCCACGCCCTGCGCGCGCAAGGCGGGCAGGGTAGCATTGATGGCGTCTGCTTCATCGCCAAATTTCAAACCGACAATACCGGCTGCCGTCACCACGGACGGCGTATCTTGCAGCACGGCGCCGATCAAGCCCACCTTGACGCCATGCGCCTCTTCAATCTGGTAGGCCGGCACCAGCGGCTTGCCCGTTTGCGTGTCGATCACATTCGCTGCCAGGTAGCGATAGCGGGCGCCGGCAAAGCCAGGCGCAAACTTGCAGGCCTTGTCCGCACGGGCCGACTCGCAGCCGCCGCGCTGCTGGCGCAGCAATTCCGCCTTGCCCTGGTCAAATTCATGGTTGCCGACGGAACTGGCTTTCATGCCCAGCATATTCATGGCCACGATGCTCGGTTCATCGGCCCACAGCGACGACATGGCGGGACTGGCGCCGATCAGGTCGCCATTGCCGACAAAAATCAGTTGCGCATCTTCCTTACGCCACGCGGCCAGGGCGCCGGACAGGGTATCGATGCCGCCCGCGTCCACCGTCTTGCTGACGGGGTCGCTCACGCCGGTGTAAGTGAATTTGCTGCGGTCGAGATTGCCGTGGAAATCGTTGAGGGCAACCAGATTGATATCGACGGGCGCGGCAAGGGGCGTTGCGGCAGGCGTGGCGACTAGCGTGGTACAACCGGCCATCAGCAAGGCCATGGCCGCCGCTGCGGCGAGTGGTGTCAACAGTGGTGTCAAATAAGGTTTCATGGTCCCCACATCATTATTGTTATCAAAAGTTATTTCATTAACATCAAACGAAAAAACGGCCGGTGTTTCCACCAGCCGTTTGAGACTGCAATTAAGCGCCGAGATTAGAACTGGTACTTAACGGTTGCCTGGATGGCCCATTGGGACTCACCCTTTTGTTGACGCACGGTGTAGTCATCGACCTTGTCACGCACTTGGTAGATGTAACGACCTTTGTCATCAAGACCGACGAAGTCAACAAAGCTGCGGGTTTGACCACCAGCCGAGCGGAAAGCCATTTCATTGATACGGCCCCAGCGGCGGTTAAGCATGTTACCCACGTTGAAGAAGTCCAGGCTCAGTACACCTTTGTTGTCTTTGAAGAAGCCTGGTACTTCCTGGCTGATACGCATATCAAAGCTGTTGGTCCATGGCGAGAAGCTGCTGTTACGCTGCGTCACGTGGCCAGCGGCATTGCGCAGGTCAGCATTGGCATTCACGACAGACCAGAAACGGTCTTCGTTAGCGTGGCTGGTCGCCGTATCGCCACGGAAGACAACTTCACCCGAACCTGGTTTCGATGGAATGTACATCAAGTCATTGCCACCAACACCGTCGCCGTTCAAGTCATTGTTGTAGGTCCAGCTGTAAGGCTTGCCCTTGCGGCCTTCGTAGAACAGACCGAAGCTGGTCTTGTAGTTATCGAAGAAGCGCTTCTGCCAGTTCAACATGGCATTGACGCGGTTTTTCACCAGATAGGCGGAGTTAGCTGCAACGTTTTCGTTCGGGTTGAAAGCCGAACGGCCTTGCCAGTTCGAGTTCGACACCGACGAGCTCAGTGGCGACACTTCGGTTGCATCGGTGTAGGTGTAAGCTACCGACCAGCCGAAGCCTTTGGTCATCGGCTGGGTCAGCGACAGGGTCACCAGATTGCCGTCACCCTTGTCGGTGTTCTTGGCAACCAGAACGTTGTTGTACTTCACGTTGCGCAAGGCACGGTTACCCGCGCCGGAGCACGATGGGTCAGCCGTCGTGCTCAGACCACCGGAAGAGGTCCAGCATTGCACGTTATAAGCATTCTGGGTGTAGTACAGATTACGGCCGTCGGTGCCGAGACGGGTAGGCGCGCCCAGGTTCAGGTGCTCATAGTAAATCGCATCTTTGTTTTTGGTACGCAGGTATTCCGCGCCGAAAACCAGACCCATCCATGGCAACTCATGTTCCAGCGCCAGGTTGCCCTTCCAGATCGACGGCTGACGCAGGTCAGGCGACAGGAAGTCGACGTTGGTTGCTGGTACAGCGTCAGGGAAGTTCGACGACTGCTTGGTCGGATCAGGATTGAACAAGCCGCCTACGGTTGGGCAAGCCTTGAAGCTGCCGCCGCAACCGACGACGGTGGTTGCCACGCCTGGATTGGCGAATGGATTCGACATCCAGACAGTCGCTGCCGCGCCCTGGAACAGACCGAAGCCACCACGCACCTGGGTAGGACGAGCGGTGTCAAACTTGTAGTTGAAGCCGACGCGTGGCTGCCACAGGGTTTGACCATCAACGGTTTGTTGATTATTCAAGCCAAAACCACCGGTTTGCGCAACGCCACCACGTGGCGTGCTCAGGTTGACGACGCCAGGAATCACCGGCGCCGCAGCTGCTGCGTTAAATACAGGGCGGTCAGCAATGCCAGCCTTGTCTACACGTACGCCATATTGCACGGTCAACTGCTTGTTGACGGTCCAGACGTCTTGTGCAAACAGACCATAATTCTTCATGCTGAAGTCAGCGATGGCGTTATCGAGCGAACCGCCCGGCACCGGAATTTGCACTTGATACTGGCTCGGACGACCAATGCTGAAGTTCTCCAGCACAGCTTGTTGCATCAAAGCAGACGATGCTTTGCTGCAGTCAAACGTCGTGGTGCCATTCGCGTTCGGCTTGACGAACGAGTAGGCCACGTTATTGATACAGCCAAAGGTGTAGTTACCGTTGACGTTTTGCAGGAACGCATTGTAAACATCGTTCTTGCTGAAGTCGCCGCCAAACTTGACTTCGTGATCACCCAAAGCCCAGTTGGCGCCCAGGTAAGCATCCTTGGTCTTGGTGCGCAAGACGTTGAATTGATACGACTGATCGGTACCGAAGTTCAGGTAACGGCTGCCGGTCGACAAGCCAGCGGGCGCGCCAGCAGGCAATGCACCCGAGAACTGCAGGGCCATGGTCGGCAGGTTGGAGTTGTTGTTCGGCAGACTTTCATAGTCGCGCGAAGAAACCTTGAACTCCGTCGAGAAATTCGGGGTCCAGTCGGCAAACCATTGGCCAACAATGGTTTCAATCGTCTTGTTCTGTGAACGCCAAGCCGAATTCAAGGCGATACCGCTTGCCGATACGCCGGTAAACATCGGCTCGGACTGATCGGTTTTCGAATAACGGACCATCGCGCGATGGTTTTCGTTGATGTTCCAGTCCAGTTTCAGCAAGGTGTCATTGACCACCAGCTTGGTGCCACCAGGAACTGCGAGCGTACCGATATCGAGACCGTTATATTGATTCTTGGCAATCGCTTGCGCTGCGGCGATCGCTGCAGGATCAATACCGACGTTGGTCATCGAGCTGCCGATAGGGCCAAAGTTTGGCGCGGTGCGGGTGCTTTCCAGACGTTCTTTGTTAGCGAAGAAGAACAGTTTGTCCTTGATCAGCGGGCCACCGACGGTCGCGCCCTTGGTCGTTTCACGGAACGGTGCAGGAGCGTAGTAGCTATCCTTCACGTTGTCGTAACGGTCGCCAGCCATCTTGTCATTACGGAAAACGTAATAAACGCTACCTTTGACGTCATTGGTACCGGACTTGGTCACGGCGTTGATGTTGGCGCCCGTGTAGCCTTTTTGCGTGACGTCATAGTTGGCGACGTTCACCTGGACCGACTGGATGGCGTCGATCGAAATAGGCTGCTTGGCAGTCGGGCTGCCGTTTGCTTCCAGGCCGAAGGTATCGTTCACGGCAACGCCGTCGATGGTCATCGAGTTGTAGCGCGAGTTTTGACCGGCGACGGACATTTCACCGCGCTCTTTGTCGGTTTGCGAAACGCGTGGGTCAGCACGGGCGTAATCTTGCAGATTGCGCTGGATCGATGCTTGCGAGGCCAGTTCGTTGGCGCCGATGCTGGTGCCGGCACCCATGTTGCTACGGTTAAAGATCTGCGCGCGAGCACCGGTGCCCGTCACGTTCACGACTTGCATCTGGGCGCCCAGGGTGGCGTCCACATTGGCCGTTTCAGCCAATTCCAGATACACGCCTTCGCGTTTTTCCACTTCACCGTTTTTGGTGATGGTGATGGTGTAAGGACCGCCTGCGCGCAAGCCGCGGGCAACGTAACGGCCTTCCGCATCGGTGGTCACGTTATTCACGGAACCCGATTCGGCGTGCACGATGGTAACGGTGGCGCCAGCAGCAGGCTTGCCATCACTTGCGGAAATACGGCCGCCGATAGCGGACGTGGTGTTCTGTGCGAACGATGGTGCCGCCGCCAGTGCAATAGACAGGCTTAACGCGATTTGCGTTAGCCTAAGTCGTTTGTGATTGATCATCTTTAACCCCAGAAAAGACTATTATTTTTTGAGAATCCTGGCTTGCTTTGCTGCCTGGCTACGCCACGCACCATCACAAACACAAGACTCCCTCTTTACGATGCTGCAACTGTTACGCCGGCTGGACGGGCAACGGACCTTGACGGGGTCCGGCCTGGCTGCGGGTCTCTGCTGGACCCTGCAATGCCTGCGCTTCCTGACACAAACCATCCTTATTCAAGCAAAAAACGAATGTCACACTTGCTTCATTCGCAATAACGCAGGGCGCTAGCTCCTTTGTCATTCACTCAACATACTTGACCGGACGTACAGGCCAGGCGGCAGTGTAATTGTTAAATATGTCAGGACTGTGACACGGCTATGACTCGTTGTGAATTTCGACACATCGTTGTGCGACGAATGATTTCACTGGACTTGTCATCTGGATCTACTGCAAATGCCCGATAAAGACCACCTCGAAGAGGTGAAATGTGACTTTTTAATATCAGTCTGATCTCACTATGCATCATCAAAAAATGGATGACAAATACGTTTTACTTTAGATATTTATATACAAAAAGTATAAATACCAGGTCAGAAAACGGCAATTTGATATCGTCTTCGCATGGTCAGGGCCTATGGCGCGAAATTATAAATGAGCAATATGTGCTTGAAATTGATTCAATTAGGAAATCATATAAAGTTATGCATCTGCCGTTAATTGTGTCGTTTGGCCGCCACAGAGTTGCCAATCAATCATCAATTAAGGTAAAAGGAAGAAAGAAAAACGGCCGGAAAATCCGGCCGCAGAATCACGCAAATTTTGACTATTAAGCAACTTACGGCTTGCTGCCTTTGACAGGCTGATCAGACGCAGCCACTTGCGCCTCAAATTTGGCGAAGCGGGCATCGAGTGCTTTCAGCAAACGTTGTTTATCCGCATCAGCCAGGAAGGAGTAACGCAGGCTGTTGTACGACAGCTTCTTGATTTCCGCGTAATCGGTCTTGTACTGGCTGGCAAACAACACATACTCGTTCGACAAGGTGTTGCGCGATACGCCAGCATCATCGGTAGAGATAACGAACGGCACGCCATACTTCCGGTACAAGGTTACGGGATGGGCCTGGCCCTTGATGCCCAGGATGTAATCGTTGCTGGTCAGGTTCACTTCCACGGGAATGCCGCGCTCGCGCATTTTCTGCATGGTCGCCAAAGCATTGTGCTCATAGGCGATATCCATGCCGTGGCCGATACGGTCAGCGCCAGCCACATCGACCGCTTCGGCGATATGGAAGGCCAGGCCTTCGGGCGGTACCATGCCCAGCGCCAGTTCACCGGCATGCAGGGCGATCTTCACGTGCGGATACTTGGCCTTGAGGAACTTGAACATTTCCATGTGCAAGCTGTAATCGCGCATCGACACATTCACGCTTTCCTGGCCCACGATATTGACGCCCACCACCAGCGGGTTCAGGCTGGCGGCCTTGAAGGCGGCAACCATCGACGAAAACACTTGCGACGGCGACAGGAAGCGCAACACATAAGCCTGGTAGCGCATGGTGAAGTTGGCGTCGTCGATGCCGGCGCTGCTGGTGTTCACGTTATCGTTGTAGGCGGTGATGCTTTTCTGGAAGGCAGCATCCTGATCCAGGCTTTGCGTCCAGCTGGCCAACAGGGTTTGCAGCGCGGCCGGCGTCAAGCCAGGCGCCAGCGCCTGCTGATCGAATTGCGGATTCGACACGAAAGGCGACAGCTCGAAAATCGTTTCGATGTAGCTCAGGTTTTCAGCGATTGCACGCTGCTTCAGGGTTTTCAAGCCATCGGCCGTATTGGTCGAGGCGACCGGGCCGAAATAGCCGAACGTATCAAAGAAGGTACGATCAGGCGGCGTCTGGATGCCGCCATGGTTGTAGAAATCCTTGGTCGACCAGCGCTGCAGCAATTCCGCATACAGGCCAGGATCGGCAAACACTTCGGACGACGACAGGCAGTTGCGCTGGCCAGCCGGCTTGGCGCGCTCGGCGGCGATCACGTCTTTCTGGCTTTCGATACGGTAAGTGGTCTTGTTGACGCAATAGTTTTCCTTGTCGACCCAGTCGAGGAATTGCTCGGCATAAATCGCACCCGAGTAATGATGGTGTAAGTCGCCACCCTTGGGCATCATGGAAAAGAACAGGTTCAGCTCAGCCGTCTTCGGCTGGGCGCCGGACACCAGCGCGGCAAAATGGCGCGCGGTCGCTGCTTCATTGGCAGCCGGGGTGGCAGCATGAGCGACGCCGGATAGCGCCAGCATGGCGGCCAGGGTCAGTCCAGGGATTTTCTTTTGCATCAGCATTCTCGATAAGTGGGTGTTCAGGGGAAGGTTCAGCCCGCTCCACGCACATGCACGCAGTGGCCTCCCGAATAAGTAGCGGATACGGCGCGGTCGTCGCCCAACAGGGCAAAAGCAAACAGCAGCTCTTCCAGACTCTGGCAGGCAGCTGTGCGCCGTTCCAGCAAAGGCGTGGCTTTCTTGTCGAGCACGATAAAGTCCGCTTCCGTGCCCGGCTTGAAATTACCGAGCGTGCCTTCGAGCTGCATGCTGCGCGCCGCGCCCAGGGTCGCCAGGTAAAACATGCGCATGGCGGGCAGATAACTGCCTTTCAAGCGTGCTACTTTATAGGCTTCGTTCATGGTTTGCAACATCGAGAAACTCGTGCCGGCCCCCACGTCGGTCGCCAGCGAGATCAGCATGCGCGCTGCATCGGCCTGTTCGAAATCAAACAAGCCACTACCCAGGAACAAATTGGATGTGGGGCAAACGGCTGCCGCCGACGCCGTTTCGGCCATGCGCTCACGGTCGCGCGCATCGAGCCAGATGCAATGACCGAACATGGCGCGCGGGCGCAGCATGCCGTAGCTGTCATACACATCGAGGTAGCTGCGCGCCTGCGGGTGCAATTGACGCACCCAGCGGCATTCATCTTCGTTTTCCGACACGTGGGTCTGCAAATACGTATCGGGGTAAGCGCGCGCCAGTTCACCGGCCAGGTGCATCTGCTCATTTGTAGAGGTAGGCACGAAACGGGGCGTGATCGCATACAGCGAGCGGCCGTGCTTGTGCCAGCGCTGTATCAACGCTTCCGTTTCACGCGCACCCGACTCGGCCGTATCGCGCAGAAATTCCGGGCAGTTGCGGTCCATCATGACCTTGCCCGCCACCATGCGCAAGCCGCGCGCTTCGCTGGCCGCAAAGAAGGCATCGACCGATTGCGGATGCACGCTGCCATACACCATGGCCGTGGTGGTGCCGCAACGCAACAGCTCATCGAGGAAAAACTCGGCCACATCGCGCGCATGTTCAGGATCGGCAAATGTGCGCTCGGCAGGGAAAGTATACGTTTCCAGCCACGGCAACAGGCCAGGCGCGGGCGAGGCGATCATTTCCGTTTGCGGGAAATGCAGATGGGTATCAATAAATCCCGGTACGATCAGCTTGCCCCGATAATCGATAATCTGGGTGCCGGGCGGCAGGCTGGTGTGCAACTGTGCAAAATCACCGGCCGCGACGACCTTGCCGTCGGCCACGATCAGCAAGCCATCTTCATGCCAGGCATGGGCCTGCTCGCTGAAGGCAGGATCGGCGTGAAAGTGCAGCAAGCTGGCACGATAAGCTTGCGATGATACGGGTACTGTCAACATGAACTCTTTCTATAACTGGTGAACTGCGCGCTTTTTGCGGCGCGCTGGCGGGCTGGCAGAGACCAGCCGCAGCGGTGTGGCCAGGGCTGCTTGTGCAGCTTCCTCCCACACCATTAATAATTGGCAGGCAACCGAGGCGGCAATCACGGCCGGCGCCTTGTTGCGGATACCCGGCATGCCTATCGGACACACCATGGCAGCGATACGTTCGGCGGGTACACCACATGTTTGCAAGCGGTGCTCAAACTGCTTGCGCTTGGTGTGCGAACCGATCAAACCAAACCAGCCGCCATCCTCGCGTGTCATGATGGCTTCCGTCAAGCGCTGATCAAGCGCATGACTATGCGTCATGACGAGAAAACTGCCGCCCACCGGCGCCATGGCGACGAATTCCTCGGGGATATCGGTGGCGGCGATGCGCACATTATCGGGCAGACGGTCGGGAAACATGTCTTCGCGTTCATCGACCCAGGTGATATTACACGGCAAATCGGCCAGCGCACGCACGATGGCGGCGCCCACATGGCCAGCGCCAAACAAGGTCAGATGCGCGCGTGGCGCCAGGCAAGGATCGATCAGCCAGCGCCGCCCGCTGCCATCTTGCGCCACATGCGTGCCCCGCTCGCGTGAAAAGGTTGTGGGTACATGAGCGGGCGCCTGCATAGGGCTGCCGGCCAGCAAGTTGGCCTGCGCATCGAACAGGGCCGACACTGCCTCGCCATCGAGCGCCGTGACCCTCCAGCTATCTTGCTGGCGGCGCTCGCGCAAGGCTTGCAGCACTTGTCTCAAACCAGCATCCACCGGTTCGAAGACCAGGTAGACCACGCCGCCACAGCACTGGCCCAGGCTGGGGCCCAAGGCAAAACGTTCCAGGCGTGCAGTATTGACGCCCGTCATCAACATCGTCTTGGCGATTTCCACGGCGCGCAACTCCAGGTGGCCACCGCCGATAGTGTCGACCTGGCCATCGAGGCTGACGCGCATCTTGGCACCCGCCTCACGCGGCCCCGAACCTTCCACCAGCGCGACCGTCACCAGCACCGATGCTTGCGCGCCGTCCTCGTCCTTTGACGCTGTCAGCCAATCGCTCATCACTGCTCCTGCACTGCGGCACTGGCCGCTTGCACGATCATGATCGCCTTGAGGATTTCCTCGCTGGTGGCCGGCGCATTCAACGGCGGTTGCACGCGATGGCCAGCCACGCTGGAAATGGCATCACGGATGGCAAAGAAAACGGAGAACGGCAATAGCAAGGGAGGTTCCCCCACGGCCTTGGAGCGGTGAATACTGTCTTCCACATTGCGGTTCTGGAAGAGTTTCACGCGGAAATCTTCCGGGCAATCGGACACGCCGGGAATTTTATAGGTCGATGGCGCATGCGTCATCAGCTTGCCCGCCGCATTCCACCATAATTGCTCCGTGGTCAGCCAGCCCATGCCCTGGATAAACGCGCCTTCCACTTGACCAATATCAATCGCAGGATTGAGCGACTGCCCCGCATCATATAAAGCATCGGCGCGCAGCAGCTTCCATTCACCGGTCAGGGTGTCGACCACCACTTCCGCCACGGCCGCGCCATAGGCGTAATACGAAAACGGATGGCCCGTCATCGTCTTCGCATCCCAGTGCAAGCCGGGCGTAGCATAAAAGCCATCCGACCATAGCTGCACGCGAGCCAGGTAGGCTTTTTGCACCAGCTCGGCAAACGGCACCACGTGCTCATTCACGTGCACATGGTTATCGAAGAAGCGCACCGACGCGGCATCGCCGCCATACAGTTTGACCGCGTAATCGCCCAGGCGTTCACGGATCTGGCGCGCCGCATCTTGCGCCGCCTTGCCGTTCAGGTCAGCACCGGTCGAGGCCGCCGTAGCCGAGGTATTGGCCACCTTGCTCGTATCCGTGGCCGTGGCCCGCACGTGGTGCAAGTCCAGGCCCAGTTCATGCGCCACCACCTGCATGACCTTGGTATTGATGCCCTGCCCCATTTCCGTGCCGCCATGATTGACCAGCACGGAGCCATCCACGTACACGTGCACCAGTGCACCGGCCTGGTTCAGATGGGTCACATTGAAGGCGATACCGAATTTCAAGGGCGTGAACGCCAGGCCCTTCTTCAGGACGGGACTCGCTTCGTTGTACGCATCGATGGCGAGGCGGCGCGCGCGGTAATCGCTGCTCTCTTCCAGTTCGGCCACAATCTCGTGAATCACGTTATCGACGATCTTTTGGCCGTACGGCGTCACGTTGCGCCCCTCCGCATCACTGCGGCCATAAAAATTGAGCAGGCGGATATCGAGTGCATCGCGCTGCAGATGGCGGGCGATTTCATCGATCACATACTCGATGGCAATCGCGCCCTGTGGCCCACCGAAACCACGGAAAGCCGTGTTCGACTGCGTATTCGTCTTGCCGCAGGCGGCGCGGATGTCCACGTCGGACAAATAATAAGTGTTATCGAAGTGGCAGACGGCGCGCGTGGCGACAGGACCGGACAAGTCGGCCGAGTAACCGGCGCGCGTGGTCATGTCGACCCTGGCGGCCACAATCCTGCCTTCGTCGTCGTAGCCCACTTCGTACTCATAATAAAAACAGTGGCGCTTGCCCGTTACCAGCATATCGTCGTCGCGGTCGGCGCGCAGCTTGACAGGGCGTTTCAGTTTCGCCGCCGCAATCGCCGATGCCGCCGCCCACAAGGCCGACTGTGACTCCTTGCCGCCAAAACCGCCCCCCATGCGCCGGCATTCGACCGTGATGTTATGCGAGTGCACGCCCAGCGCATGCGCCACCACGTGCTGCATTTCGCTGGGATGCTGGGTGGAACACAGCACCAGCATGCCCTGTGCTTCTTTCGGAATCGCGTAGGAAATCTGTCCTTCCAGATAAAACTGTTCCTGGCCACCGACATATAGCTGGCCCTTGACCACATGCGGCGCCTTCTCAAACGCCGCCTGGGCATCGCCACGCGTCAGGCGCATCGGTGGCAATACGTACGATAGCGCCGTTTTCGCCGCCTGCGGCGTCATGATGGCCGGCAACTCTTCATACGTCACCTGCGCCAGCCGCGCTGCGCGGCGTGCATGGTCATGCGTATCGGCCACCACGATAAAGATGGGCTGGCCCACGTATTGCACCAGGCCAGGCGCGAGGATGGGATCATCATGAATGATGGGGCCGCAATCATTGGTGCCGGGAATGTCCTGCGCCGTGTAGACAGCCACTACCCCACGCGAGCTACGCACGGCCGACAAGTCCATGGCCGTAATATGCGCATGGGGCTTTTGCGACAGTCCCAGCGCCGCGTGCAAGGTACCCTGCAATTCGGCAATATCATCTGTATAGGTGGCCTGGCCCAGCACATGCAGTTCGGCCGACTCATGCGGGCGGGACTTGCCCACGGCGGCCCAGGTGGCCGCTTGTAGTTCAGGCGAGGCAGGATGGTTCATCTTTCTTCCCCTCAGGCACGGCAAGCGTAGGCATTGACGGCGGCGGACGACAACGGCGCCTCGGGTCGCGTTTCCAGCCAGAAACGGCGCAACAGGTTTTGCGCCGTCATCATGCGATACGTATTCGATGCACGCATGTCCGACAGCGGCGCATAGTCGTCGGCCAGCAGCCGCATGGCGATCACCAGGTTTTCTTCCGACCAGACTTGCCCGCGCAAAAACGCCTCCGTTTGCGCCGCACGTTGTGGCGTGGCCGCCATGCCGCCAAAGGCGATACGCGCATCGAGAATCTGCTGGCCATCAAGACGCAAGGCAAACGCGGCGCAAACGGCCGAGATATCCTGGTCAAAGCGTTTCGCCAGTTTATACGTGCGGAAATGCACGTCGGCACGCGGCAAGGGCACGCGCAGCGCTTCGACGAATTCGCCCGGCCGCAAGTCTTTCTTTTGATAGCCCAGATAAAAATCTTCCAGCGGCATGCTGCGCTGGCCATCGACCCCGCGCAACACGATCTGCGTTCCCAGCACGATCAGCCATGGCATCGAGTCGCCGATCGGCGAACCGTTCGCCACATTGCCGCCCAAAGTACCCGCATTGCGAATCGGCAACGAGGCAAAGCGTTGCCACAGTTCCGATAATTGCTCGGGATACTGCTGACACAGGGCCGCATAAGCATCATTCAGACTGGCGCCAGCGCCGATCTGCAACTGATCGCCGTCAATCGCAATGGTTTTCAAGCTAGCGACATTGCCGATATAGATGATGTCGCCCAGGTCGCGTAGTTGCTTGGTCACCCACAGTCCCACGTCGGTAGATCCTGCCAGCAAGCACGCTTGCGGCTTGTCCGCACGCAATTGCACCAGCTCTTCCAGTGTGCGGGGCGCATGGAATTGCTGTCCATCTGCCATATAGGTATACAAGCTGTCGCGTTGCAGCGTTTGCAATTGCGTCGCCAGTGCAGCGCGGTCAAACGTTACTGGCGGCAATTCGACCATGCGTTTTGCCGCATCGATAATGGGACGATAACCGGTGCAGCGGCACAGATTGCCCGACAAGCTATCGTCGATTTCGCAGCGGCTGGGCGTATCGCCATTTTTGTTTAAATACATGCCCCACAGCGACATCACAAAACCGGGGGTGCAAAAACCGCACTGGGAACCGTGACACTCCACCATGGCCTGCTGCACCGGATGTAGCGCACCATCGGCTTGCTGCAAATCTTCGACAGAAAACAAGGCCTTGCCATCAAGGGTGGGCGTCAGCTGGATGCAGGCATTGACGGCTTTCATTTCCACCTGGCCATCGACCAGGCTGCCGACGACAACCATGCAGGCGCCGCAATCGCCTTCGGCGCACCCCTCCTTGGTGCCGGTGCAATGCAGATCCTCGCGCAGGTGCTGCAAGACAGTCTGCGTGGGGGTAGCGCCGCGCACTTCCTGTACGCCGCCGCGGTAATAAAAACGAATAGCTTCTGACATGCTGGCCTCGGTATGGTCCCAGTCTTGGAGATTAACACCGGCATACGGGACAACTATATGCAAATACTGATGTTACTTATCATGCCTAATCAATAAAGATCATTTATATGGATGTGTTCTATGCCAGTGTTCGGCGATATCGATACGGCGCGTGATCCACACCTGTTCGTGCCCTTGCACGTAATCAAGAAAGCGCGCCAGCGCTGCTGCCCGCCCAGGCCGGCCGACCAGGCGGCAATGCAAGCCCACCGACAGCATCTTGGGCTGGTTCAAGCCGTTCGGATCGCCTTCCGCATACAACACATCGAATGCATCCTTCAGATAATCAAAAAACTGCGTGCCCGAATTAAAACCCTGCATGGCGGCAAAGCGCATATCGTTCGTGTCCAGGGTATAGGGCACGATCAACTGTGGCTGCACCGCCGCTGCGCCAGAGGCATCGGTATAGGCGACCTTTTCCCAGAAAGGCAGGTCGTCGCCGTAATAATCGGCGTCATAGCGAAAACCGCCATGCTCGACCACCAGTTTGCGCGTATTTGGCGAATCGCGCCCGGTGTACCAGCCTTGTGGGGCAGAACCCGTCAATTCACGGATGATTTGCACGGCTTCGCGCATATGTTCGCGTTCCGTGGCTTCATCCATATTTTGATAGGAAATCCAGCGCAAGCCGTGGCAGGCGATTTCATGGCCCAACTCCTGAAACGCCGCGACTGCTTCGGGATTGCGTTTCAGCGCCATCGAGACACCGAATACCGTCAGCGGCAAGCGGCGCTCTTCAAACATGCGCAGCAAACGCCATAATCCGGCACGCGAGCCGTATTCATAAATAGATTCCATGCTCAGGTGGCGGGCAGGGAAAGCGGCGGCGCCTATCATCTCCGATAAAAACGTCTCCGATGCCGGATCGCCATGCAGTACGCTGTTTTCTGCCCCCTCTTCATAATTAAGGACAAATTGCAGCGCAATCCGGGCCTTGCCGGGCCATTGCGGATGAACCGGCGTGCGGCCATAGCCAATCAGGTCACGCGGATAATCGTCATAGCTGCTCATGGGGTACTCGCCTTGGTGGGAACTATATGAAATATATGCCCAATCATATCGCCGGGCACCGGCAGCGGTATATGATTTGTACGATAAGCACATTCACCTTGCACATATAGGATAGCAAATGGGAAAACTCAGCACGCACGTACTCGATATCGCCCACGGCAGGCCCGGAGCCGGCGTCAAGGTGGCCCTGTTTTCGGTCGCCCCGGAAGGAAAAGTCTTGCTGAAGATGGATATGACGAACAGCGACGGCCGTTGTAGCACGCCATTGCTGGAAGGAGACAGCATGAAAGCCGGCCAGTATGAACTGGTCTTCAACGCCGGCGACTACTTCGCCGCCCAAGGCGTCGAACTCCCCTCTCCCCGCTTCATCGACCTGGTTACCCTGTCCTTCGGCATCGCCCATACCGATGAAAATTACCACGTACCGCTGGTCGTATCCCCGTGGTCGTATTCGACTTATAGAGGCAGCTAAAACCCGGGGTCAGACCCGCCGGGTCTGACCCCGGCTCTTGCCGTTGGGGTGATTTCAATAAAAAACCGCCAGACGAAAAAAAACCCGACCATTGCTGATCGGGTTTTTTTCTACTACGAATAACAAGCCTGACAATAACCTACTTTCACACTGGTTGCAGCACTATCATCG
>NZ_JBMOUF010000023.1:0-12769 GCF_049319705.1 Janthinobacterium sp. Mn2066
TGATAGTGCTGCAACCAGTGTGAAAGTAGGTTATTGTCAGGCTTGTTATTCGAAAAAACCCCTTCCGGTGATCCGGTCGGGGTTTTTTTTACGTCTGCTGGTTTTGCAAGTTACAAGGCAAAACATCATAAAAGAGCAGCGCTGCGCGCTGCTCTTTTATGATGTTGGCTGGTACGTTGAAATCTTCAGGAATCATCTTTCTATTCTCTTAGTTACCTGAACATACTTTATCCCAGTCGAGGGCAAAACGGGCCAGGTATTTTTTGAGCCGGTCGGCGTCATTCGGCTTGGCTTTCGCCTCGCGCGATACGGCATACAGCTTGCGGCCAGCATCGGACATGGTGTGCGATTGCCGGCATATCCTGATCACGTTCTGCAGTTGCAAGGCATCGAACAGGTCCAGTCGGCTGGCTTCCTCCGCCCCCATGATGTCTGCCAGCTCCACTTCGTCGCCGTCAGCCTGGCTATCCTGGTGCTGCCATAAGCGCTTGAGCCGGGTGATTTCATCTGTGACGACCGTATCGGTGATGCGGCCGGCTTCCGACAAGGTGGCCAGGCGGGTGACGGCGGCGGACAGGTCGCGGAAGTTGCCGCTCCATGCTGCCGCTGGCGAGTTGGCAAAGCGCATGAAATGTTCGCGCGCTTCCTTGTTGAAGCGTACGCGCTCGCCCGTTTCGGCGCCGTATTGCGCCAGCAGATATTCCAGGTTGGGTTCGATATCTTCGGGGCGCTGGGCCAGGCCCGGCAATGCATAGCTCCACAGATTAATGCGCGCATACAGGTCTTCGCGGAAACGGCCGGCAGCCACTTCCTTGCCTAGGTCGCGGTTGGTGCCGGCGATCAGCTGGAAGTCGCTTTGTACTTCCGTGTCGGCGCCGACGGGGAAGAAGCGCTTTTCTTCGATGGCTTTCAGCAGCATCGCCTGTTCATCGAGACCCAGTTCGCCGATTTCATCGAGAAATAGCAAGCCCTTGTGCGCGCTGCGCAGCAAGCCTGGCCGGTCAGAACCTGCGCCCGTGAATGATCCCTTGATGTGGCCAAACAGGGTCGATGCGGCGCCATCGCCATGCAAAGTGGCGCAATTGAGATCGATGAATTTGCCGTCGATCTGGTGGCGCGATTTTTTCAGTTCATAGATGCGGCGCGCCAAAAAGGATTTGCCTGCACCGGTGGGGCCCATCAGCAGCATGGGCGCTTTCGATTTGATGGCGACCCGCTCGATTTCCTCGATCATGCCGTTAAAGCGCGCATTGCGCGTGGCGATACCGGACTTTAAAAAGGCCACGCCGGCGGCCTGCTCGCGCGTAAAACGCTGGGCGATCTGGTCATAGCGCGACAGATCGAGGTCGATCAGTGCATAGCTGCCAGGATTGCCCATGCTTTGGCGCTTCGGCGGCGAGGTTTGCACCAGGCTGCCGGGGAAGTAGCGCGCTTCCGTCATCAGGAACATGCAAATTTGCGCCACATGGCTACCGGTGGTGATGTGGATCCAGTATTGCTCGCGCTCCGGATCAAAGGGATAGTTGTTGGCGAAATCGTAGAGGGCGCCATAGACGTCTTCAAAATCCCAGGCATCGCTGATGGGGAGCTGGTGTGCGGTCAGCCGGGTTTCGGGCGAGACGCTGGCGATATCCTGTGATACCTGGCGCACCAGGTTGTCGAACTGGCTCCCCGCATACAGCAGCTCGAAGCGGTCGATCACCTTGTCCTCGTGCTGGGTCAGGGCCACGCTGGGCCGCCACTTTTCCCAGCGGGCGGCGCCTTTGCCATTGTCGAGCTGTGTGCCGAGAAAACCGATCACGACGGTGCGTTTTGCTTGCATATAATGGGATAAGAGTTTATCTGAATAGATAATTTATCATGAAAACGAAGTTGCGCCTAATTCTGGCTGAAAAACAGAATTAAAAATTTTATTGAATAGAATCAGTGACTTATGAGTTTCATGTGAGAAATTTTTCGAGCTGGCACAGCGCTTGCAATACAGGAGATAGAAACCGGATAAGCACACAGTAGAAAAGGAAGCAACATGGTCAATCTCCAGTTATTCAAAAGCGCAAAGCAAGCGGCACAACTGCCACCCGCCCTGGCCGTCAATGCCGCAGGTGCGCCTGCCTATGTGTTGACACCGCAGCATCAGCTGGCCCAGTACGCAGCGACGGGTTGCTTGAATACGACGTTTTATGCGAGCGCCGAAGCGCAGCTCGATACGGTACTGGCTTTGTGCAAGAAGGTTGAGCCGGCTTTTATTGCGCAAACGGCCGTGTACTGCCGTGAGCGGGGCTATATGAAGGATATGCCAGCCTTGCTGCTGGCCGTGCTGGCGGGGCAGGGCGCGGCGGAACTGGCGCCCGTCTTCCAGCGTGTGATCAACAACGGCAAGATGCTGCGTAACTTCGTGCAGATACTGCGTTCGGGCGTGGTCGGCCGCAAGTCGCTGGGCTCGCGTCCGAAAAAACTGGTGCAAACGTGGCTGAACAATGCGTCGGAACAGGCCTTGCTCGCTGCCGCCGTCGGCAATGCGCCGTCGCTGGCTGACGTGGTCAAAATGGTGCATCCGAAACCGCAGCAAGCCTGGCGCGCAGCGTTCTTTGCCTGGCTGATAGGCAAGCAATATGACGCCAAGGCGCTGCCGCCGGCGCTGGCCGCCTTCGAAGCTTACAAGGCTGATCCATCGCAGGCGATGCCGGAGGTGCCGTTCCAGATGCTGACGGCGCTGACATTAAGTGCGGCTGACTGGGCGCAGATCGCGCGTCAGGGCAACTGGCAGATGCTGCGCATGAATTTGAATACGTTTGGACGTCACGGGGTGTATGGGATCAAGGGCATGCCGGAACTGATCGCCGCCAAACTGGGCAATCCCGAGGCGATCGCCAAGGCGCGCGTATTTCCCTACCAGCTGATGTCGGCATATATGGCGGCCGGCGATAACGTACCCGCTGTGATACGCGATGCACTGGAGCAGGCGCTTGAAATATCGCTGGCGAATGTACCGCGCATCGCAGGCAGGGTGGTGGTGTGCCCCGACGTTTCCGGCTCCATGTCGTCGCCCGTCAGCGGTTTTCGCGGCAGCGCCACATCGAATGCGCGTTGCATCGATGTGGCGGCGCTGGTGGCGGCGGCCATGCTGCGCAAGAATCCGGACGCGATGGTGCTGCCGTTCGAGCACAGCGTGGTCGATTGCCGGCTGAATGCGCAAGACAGCGTGATGACCAATGCAGCGAAGCTGGCGGCCATCGGTGGTGGCGGCACCAATTGCAGCGCGCCGCTGGCGCACATGAACAGCAAGAAGACGCAGGCCGATCTGGTGATTTTTGTGTCCGATAACGAATCGTGGATCGATACGAAGCGCAGCGGCGCGACGGCGACGATGACGCAGTGGTTGAGTTTCAAGCAGCGCAATGCGCAGGCGAAACTGGTGTGCATTGATATTTCGCCGCATGCCACGACACAGGCGATGGAGTGTGCGGATATTTTGAATGTGGGTGGTTTTTCTGACGACGTATTCAAGATCATCGCCGCCTTTGCCGCCGGCCAGTTGAGCCCTGCCCACTGGGTGGGAGAAATTGCCGCCATCGATATTGCGGTGAGCTGAGCACGGCAAGTTGTTGCAGTAAAGCGCATGAATGCGGGCAAGACTACATCAAGGAAGGTCTTGTCCAATCCTGGTCATCGCGCTGTGGTACCCCGAATGCAGACAGGATTACATCGACTAGCCGCTTCAAACCGGCCTGGCGCGCAATGCGCAGCCAGAAAATCTTGTCACCCCTGGTCGGGTTGTTGTACTGATGAATGCCGGTGGAACTACATCCCGGGCCGATGCGTCGGCAACTGTTTCACCAATCCTTGTCATCACCCTCCGATAAAATGAGAAAAAAAGAGAGCTTATGAAAAACGAAGAATACGAAGTCCTGCATACCGAAGGCAGCCGTCCCGTGAAGATGTGGACGCGCGGCGTGCCGGTCGAGGACGCGGCCAAAAAGCAACTGCGCAATACGGCGACCCTGCCTTTCATTTACAAGCACATTGCCGTCATGCCGGATGTGCACCTGGGTAAAGGCTCGACCATCGGCAGCGTGATTCCTACCCTGGGTGCCGTGATTCCGGCGGCGGTGGGCGTCGATATCGGCTGCGGCATGATGGCCGCGAAGACCACGCTGACGGCCAATGATTTACCCGACAACCTGGGACCGCTGCGCAGTGCCATCGAGCGCGCGATTCCGCACGGGATGTCGCCAAAGACGCGTGGTCACCGTGGCCGCGATGAAGGTTCGTGGCATACGCCACCGGCCGCCGTCGATGCTGCCTGGCTGCAGTTGAAAGATGAATTCGAAACGATCTGCCTGAAAACGCCGAAGCTGAAAAACACGAATAACCACCGTCACCTGGGGACCCTGGGAAGTGGCAACCATTTCGTCGAAGTCTGCCTCGATGAACAGGGCGCCGTCTGGTTCATGCTGCATTCGGGTTCGCGTGGCGTAGGCAATGCCATCGGCACCCATTTCATCGAACTGGCCAAGCAGGACATGCGTACTCACTTTATCAATTTGCCTGACCAGGACCTGGCTTATTTGTGCGAAGGCACGCAGCATTACGACGATTATGTAGAAGCGGTGGGCTGGGCGCAGCGCTTTGCGCGCAATAACCGCGAAGTGATGATGCAGAACCTGATCGCCGCCGTGCGGACGGTGATCCGTCTACCGTTCCAGACGCACGTGGAAGCCGTCAATTGCCACCACAACTATGTGCAGAAGGAGCAGCACTTCGGCAAGGATGTGCTGGTCACGCGCAAGGGGGCCGTCTCGGCACGCGCAGGGGAACTGGGCATCATTCCGGGTTCGATGGGCGCCAAGAGTTTTATCGTGCGCGGCAAGGGCAATGCCGAGAGCTTCCATAGCTGCAGTCATGGCGCGGGCCGCACGATGAGCCGCACGGAAGCGAAAAGGCGTTTCAGCCTGGATGACCAGGTCCGCGCCACCAAAGGCGTGGAATGCCGCAAGGACGCCGATGTGATCGATGAAATTCCGATGGCCTACAAGGATATCGACGCCGTGATGCTGGCCCAGCGGGAACTGGTCGACGTGGTGCATATTCTGAAGCAGGTCGTTTGCGTCAAGGGTTAAGAGAACAAGCATGATAGAACTGGATGGTGCCGTTGGTGAAGGCGGTGGACAGATTTTGCGCTCGGCGCTGAGTTTATCCATGATCACGGGGCAGGCATTTCGCCTGACAAATATACGCGCGGGACGGGCCAAGCCGGGTTTGCTGCGTCAGCATCTGGTGGCGGTGCAGGCGGCTGCGCAAGTGTGCAATGCGCGCACGACGCCGGTAGCGCTGGGTGCGGCGACGCTGGAGTTCGTGCCGGGAAAAATCCGCAGCGGAGACTTCCGCTTTGCCATCGGCAGTGCGGGCAGTTGTACGCTGGTGCTGCAAACGCTATTGCCCGCGCTGCTGTATGCGGATGGGCCGTCGAGCGTGCGTATCACCGGCGGTACGCACAACGCCATGGCGCCGCCCGTGCATTTCCTGCAGCGCGCGTATGGAAGGCTCATGGCGCAGATGGGGGCCGATGTTGAGATTGAATTGCTGCGTTTTGGCTTTTTTCCGGCCGGTGGCGGCGAGGTGCTGGCCAGGGTGCAGCCTGGTTCGCGGCTGAAGCCCATCGAGTTGTTGCAGCGCGGTGAACGGACAGGTGGTTTTGCGGAAAGCTTTGTCGCCGGCGTGCCGGTTGGCGTGGCGCAGCGCGAACTGGAGCGCATCGGCAGCGGCATGGGCTGGAGTGGCAAGCAGTTGCGTATCGGTGGTTTGCCCAACGATCAGGGGCCAGGTAATGTCTTGCTGCTGACCCTGGAGCATGAACACGTGACCGAAGTGTTTACCTCGTTTGGCGAAAAGTCCGTGCTGGCCGAGACAGTGGCCAAGCGGCTGCTGAACGAAGTGCGTTCTTACCTGAAATCCGATGCGGCCGTGGGCGAGTATCTGGCGGACCAGTTGCTGCTGCCGATGGCGCTGGCCGGTGGTGGTGCTTTTACCACCAGCGGGCTAAGCCAGCATGCGCTGACGAATGCCGATGTCATCGCCCGTTTCTTGCCTGTAAGCTTCAGCTTTGAGCAGCAGGCGCACAGCGTGCTGTGCGCCGTGCGCCCGTGGTAACGCTAGAAAACGTACTGTGCGCTGAGGCCCAGCAGCCAGTTGCGTCCCGGCGCTGCCTCATAGTAGCGCTTGTTGCTATCGCCGACGATGACGGAGCCGACGTAGTTACGGTCTAACAAGTTGTTCAGGCGAACAAATTGCTTGAAGCGCCAGTTGCCCAGGCTTTGTTTGGCGTTGAGCCGGAGATTGAATACCGTGTAGCCGGGCGCCGGTTTTTCGCTATTGCTATCTTCCGCGTAGATTTGCTTGCTGGCCACGCTTTCCAGCGCCGCACCGTAGCGGTCCTGAGTGTCTTTCCAGGCCAGTTCGGCAAACAGGTTGGCGCTGGGCACGCCAGGCAAGCGGCTGCCTGCCGCCACATTGCCGAATCCCTGCTCATACACGGCGTGCAGGCTGGTCAGTGCGAGTTTGCTGCTGAAACCGTAAGGCAGGCTGGAATCGAGCGATACTTCCATGCCCTGGCGCAAGGTCTTGCTGGCATTCTTGTAGCTGGTCCGCCCACCGCTGGACATATCGACCACCAGTTCATCGCTGGTCTTGATCTGGAAAATGGCTGCGTTGATACGCGTGTTGTTATTCACCCTGGCTTTCACGCCCGCTTCCAGGTTGGTGCTGGTCGATGGTTTTAAATTGAAATTGAAACCATCGCCTTTGCCTGAGTAAAACAATTCATTCAAGGTGGGGGCCTCGAAACCGCGCGCGGCGCTGGCGTAGACATTGATGTCGGGATTGATTTTATACAGCAAGCCCAGCACCGGTGTCGTGTGGCTGTATTGCAAGCTGCCGCTATCGTCGCCATTGCTGAGGTAATGGTCGGTGACTTCCACTTTCATCTTGCTGTGGCGCAGTCCCGCGCTGAGCAGCCAGGGGCCGCTTTGCCATTCCGCCTGGATATACGGATCGAGGCTGGAAACGACATCCTGTTCATCGCGGCGCAGCCTGCCTTTCAGGCCAAAGGTATTGCCGATGTAATTTTCATAGCCCGTGCGGTCATCGCTGGAGCGGCCGTAATCGATGCCGATGGTGGTGCTCAGCTTGCCGCCAGCCAACTGAATCACATGCAGCCAATTGCTGTCGATGCCATAAAAATTGCGCTTGAAATCGACCACGCCGCCCGACTGGCTGGCAGGCAGCTGGACAGCCTTGCTGAATGCCTGGTACTGGATCACGTCGCGGTTGCCGCCGTACGCCGTCACGTGCAGGCGGTCATCGCCGAAGCGTTGTTCATAGGTAGCGCCGATTTGCTGGTGGTCGATGCTTTTACGTGTGTTGTAGCGGTCGGCCAGGGTGCGTTTCGGGTTTTGTGTATCCGTCGTGTCGATTTCGCCGGCGCGCGGGTCGCGGGCAAACGTGGCCCAGGTAACGCCCAGCGGATCTTGCGTATTGCCCTGATGCAGGGAGTTGGCGACGATGGTCAGTTTGCTGTCCGTATTGGGCTTGACGGTAATCTTGCCGAAAGCCTGTTCGCGCGTGGCGGCGCTATGCTCGCGGTAGCCATCCGTGCGAAAGCGCGAGCCATCGAGCACATAGCCGATGCCGCCTGCCTGGCCTTGCGCGCCGATATCCACCTTGCTGGTGCCGTAGCTGCCGCCCGTCAGATTCAGTTCGACGGATGGTGGATTTTGTCCATCCTTGGAAAACAGCTGGATCACGCCGCCCGAATGGTTGCCGTAGATGGCGGAAAATGGCCCGCGCAGTACTTCGATGCGTTCGGCGGTATCGAGATTAAAGGTGGCGGCCTGGCCCTGGCCATCGGGCATGGTGGCGGGGATGCCGTCGCTGATCAGGCGCACGCCCCGTACGCCAAACGCGGAACGGGCGCCGAAGCCACGCGAGGAGATTTGCAGGTCTTGCGCATAGTTCTGGCGGTTTTGCACGACCAGCCCGGGCACGGCGGCCAGCGCTTCCGAGGCGTTGACGCGGATTTGGCCATCCTGGATGCGGGCGCTGTCGACCACGTCGATCGATGCGGGCACTTCCCGGCTCGGGTGTTCGATACGGCTGCCACTGACGACCACGACGTCCAGTACCTGGGCGTCCGGGGCATCGGCGGCAAAGGCGGTGGCGGTGCCTGCAAAAAACAGGCTGGCGATGGCGTTCAGGCGGAAGTGTTGTTGCATATAAAGATACTCCAATGGGATACGAGCTAACGAAGCTTGCTGCTTGTCAGACTGATTATGCCGACTCTGCCTCCCCCGGTGCGCCACGCAGGATGGCGCCGGTGAGAGCAGGGCGGAATTGTCACAAGTGCTGTACCAAAATGCAACACCTGTTCCATCCCCTTGTTCCATTCTGTAGCGCCCTGCAGGCCACCTGGCATGCCAATAAAGCCTTGCAAGTACGCCGGGACCCGCTAATTTTGTAGTGTGGCCAGTGTTGGCACGGCATTTGCAAATGAGAGGTGGTACTCCCCAACGCGGTAGTACCAGGCAGTCACATTACGCATCACCACCAACAATGAGATAGAGGACGACATGAATCTTGCAGACATCAGCAAACTGGGCGTGGCCAATCCCTTCAAGCAACGCTATGACAATTACATAGGCGGAAAATTTGTTGCACCAGTCAACGGTGAATACTTCCCGAACGTCACCCCGATCACGGGCTTGCCTTTTTGCGAGGTTGCCCGCTCCACGGCGGAAGATGTGGAGCTGGCGCTGGACGCCGCGCATGCCGCCAAGGAAGCCTGGGGCAAGACTTCTCCAGCCGAGCGTGCCAATATCCTGAACCGTATCGCCGATCGTATCGAGCAAAACCTGAGCCTGATCGCCACCGCGGAAACCATCGATAACGGCAAGCCTATCCGTGAAACGACGCATGCCGACATTCCGCTGGCAATCGATCATTTCCGCTACTTTGCCGGCTGCATCCGCGCGCAGGAAGGATCCGTGGCGCAAATCGATGCGGAAACTTACGCCTACCACTTCCATGAGCCGCTCGGTGTAGTGGGGCAGATCATTCCATGGAATTTCCCTATTTTGATGGCGGTGTGGAAACTGGCGCCCGCGCTGGCTGCCGGCAATTGCGTGGTATTGAAACCGGCCGAGCAGACGCCGGCGTCGATCATGGTGCTGGTCGAACTGATCGGTGACTTGCTGCCGCCCGGCGTGTTGAACATCATCAATGGTTTTGGCCTGGAAGCGGGCAAGCCGCTGGCGTCGAGCAAGCGCATCGCCAAGATCGCTTTTACAGGCGAGACAGGCACGGGCCGCTTGATCATGGGCTATGCCGCGCAAAACCTGATCCCCGTCACCCTGGAGTTGGGCGGCAAGTCGCCGAACATCTTCTTCGAAGACGTGATGGATGCGGACGACGAGTATTTCGACAAGTGCCTGGAAGGCTTCACCATGTTTGCGCTGAACCAGGGCGAGGTGTGTACCTGCCCGTCGCGCGTGCTGATCCAGGAATCGATCTACGAGAAATTCATCGAGCGCGCCCTGAAACGCGTGGCGGCCATCAAGCAGGGCAATCCACTCGACGCTTCCACCATGATCGGCGCCCAGGCATCGCAGGAGCAGCTGGAAAAAATCCTGTCCTACCTCGACATTGGCCGTCAGGAAGGCGCCGAAGTGCTGGCCGGTGGCGAGCGCAACCTGCAGACGGGCGATCTGGAAAAAGGCTATTACGTGCGCCCGACTGTGTTCAAAGGCAATAACAAGATGCGCATCTTTCAGGAAGAAATCTTTGGACCGGTGGTTTCCGTGACCACTTTCAAGGATGAAGCCGAAGCACTGGCGATTGCCAATGACACTTTATATGGCCTGGGCGCCGGCTTGTGGACGCGCGACGGTTCGCGCGCCTTCCGTGTGGGCCGCGCGATCCAGGCTGGCCGCGTGTGGACCAATTGCTATCACCTGTACCCAGCCCATGCCGCTTTCGGTGGCTACAAGCAATCGGGCATAGGCCGTGAAAATCACAAGATGATGCTCGACCATTACCAGCAAACGAAGAACTTGCTGGTCAGCTACAGTCCGAAAGCGCTGGGCTTCTTCTAATTAATAGAGTCATGACACCGCATCGCCGCAGGCCGGGTGATGCGGTGCGACGAAAGGACACTGATGAGCGCAGCAATTGCCAGGGTGGTCGCCACCGAGGCGGCACTGGAGCTGATGGACAAGTTGCGCAAACGCTATGGCCCGCTGATGTTTTTCCAGTCGGGTGGGTGTTGCGACGGCAGTACGCCCATGTGTTATGCGAAAGGCGAGTTCGATGTCAGTGATACCGATGTGTATCTTGGCGATTTGAACGGCGCACCGTTTTATATGGGTTTGGAGCAATTCGCTTACTGGGAGCATACGCAATTGATTATCGATGTGGTCGATGGCAATGGCGGCATGTTTTCACTCGACAACGGCACCGGCAAGCGCTTTTTAACGCGCTCGCGCCTGTTCAGTGATGAAGAGAATACTGTGCTGCATGCCAGCTAAGCGGAAATTCTATTTCGTGTGCGGTAACTTGCGGTAAATCGTATTGCGTGAAATACCCAGGGTCCGCGCTGCGGCCGAGACGTTGCCGCCGTGCGCGGCCAGTGCTTCCACGATGGCGCTGTGTTCCAGCGCTTCCAGCCTGCTTGCGCTGCCTGGGGTGGTGGTGTCCTGCATCGGCGCCGAGGCTATATCGTCAAGGAAATCATCAGGCATATGACGCAAGTTGATTTCCTGCTCCTCATCTGCCATCACGATGGCCGTGCGCAAGAGGTTGGTGAGCTGGCGCAAGTTACCTGGCCACTGATGCCGATGGAATAGGCGCAGCAGTTCTGGCGCCAGGGTGTAGCGTATGCCGGGGGCTTCTGTCGCCAGGATTTTTTTCACGACGGTCTCCAGATCCGTACGCTCGCGTAGCGGCGGTAATTTCACGACCAGGCCGTTCAGGCGGTAATACAAGTCTTCGCGGAACAGGCCCTTGGCCATGCGCTCGCGCAAATTGTGGTTCGTTGCGCAGATCAGGTCGATATGAACAGGAATGGATTTGCTGCTGCCCAGCGGCGTAACCATGCGTTCCTGCAACACGCGCAACAGCCGCGCCTGCAAGCCAAGCGGCATGTCGCCTATTTCATCCAGAAACAGGGTGCCGCCATTCGCTTGCAGCAGCTTGCCGGCCGCCCCTTTCTTGCGCGCACCGGTAAAGGCGCCATCTTCATAACCGAACAGCTCGGATTCGATCAGCGTTTCCGGGATCGACGCGCAATTGACGGCAATAAAGGGGCCGGTTGCGCGCGGCGTATCGTTATGGATGGCCTGGGCCAGCAACTCCTTGCCTGTGCCGGTTTCTCCCATGATCAAAATGGGAATGTCGCGGCCCAGCACCTTGCCGACCTTCTCGATGACCAGTTCCAGTTGCGGGTCCCCTGTGCGCAGATAGCGCAGGCCGGACAAGCGCCGCGCCGTACTGGCCGGCGTGACCGTGGTTGCCGGATTTTTTTCGGCGGGCTCGCTGCTGGCGCTGAGGGCATATTGAAAGGCATGGTTGGCCAGCCTCAACTCTGCGCGGCCCAGCACGCGCACGCCGCTTGGCAGGCACAAGTCCAGCAAGCCGGGTGCTGCATTACGGTAATGATCGTACAGTGCCGACACGGGCAGGCCAAACAAGGAACTGAAGCTATGTGATTGCAGTTCAGCAAAAGATAGGCCCAACTGAAACAAGCCATTCTTGTTGGCGGACAAAAAACGTCCGCCAGGCGTGAACGACGCCAGCCCTTCCATCAAGGTGCCGACAAATTCAGGCCGTGCATGAAAGTGCAGGGTGATGGCATCCTCAAAAGTAGCCGAAAACAACTGGTTTTCTATCATCAGTGCCGACATGCGCACCAGGGCCATCGTATGTTTGTGAAAACTGCGTTGATCGCTGGATACGTCCAGCACGCCGATGACATTGCCGCGGTGATCGGTGATCGGTGCCGCCGAACAGGTCAGGAAATGATTGGCCGCCAGATAATGCTGATCCGCGTGCACCAGCGTTGCCAGCTTTTCCGTGATGGCCGTGCCGATCGCATTGGTGCCACGTACTTGTTCCGACCAAGCCACGCCGGGCTTCAGCGCTACGCGATTGGCTTTCTCCAGGAAATCATCGTCGCCCAGGGAATGCACGATCACGCCGCGGGCATCGGTCAATATCACCATGCTGTGGGTGTTGACGATTTGCTGGTAGAGCGCTTCCATGGCGGGCACCGCATGCGTATGCAGCATACGGTTTTGCTCGATTAACAGCGACAGATCTGATTTGGCTATGGGCGTAGAGTCTGGCGTGGCAGCAGGGGACAGTCCAAACGCCTGTGAGCGCTGGTGCGATGTCTCGATAATGGTCGTGGCGACAGGCGAAAAAGAGTCGCTACGATGATGCGTTGATAGGCGATGCATGATCTCGTTGCCTCCGTTGGGCTGCTATGGCGCAGCGCTCTTGTGTATGCGAGAGTGTTCCATAATGTAGCACCTGTGGCGGATGCGCGCACGCGTTAGCAGACTGAGCAATTTACTGTGATATGCGTAAATAAGTCTTGCGGCACTGGCAGGCCTTGGCTATAATTCTTTCCCTCGCTGAACGACGCATGTAAATGCAGAGTGAAGCAGAGAAAAAAGAAGGTTGACGAAATGTGCGAAACGCTTCATACTCTTCCTTCTTC
>NZ_JBMOUF010000024.1:0-7713 GCF_049319705.1 Janthinobacterium sp. Mn2066
AACTGTCAGCGTAAGTATGCGAACGATAAAGCTAAGGAAGAGCTTGTGTCTGAATGGCAGAACTGACCCTACTGCCCTGCTGCAAAACAGCACAGTCACCCTGCAAGCCATGCTGGGCACACCGTTCCAGCATCAGGGCCGCTGGGTGATCGCCGTCTATCACCCCTCGTATGTCTTGCGCGCGCCCGATGAAATGAGTCGACGGCAGGCGTATGCGGTGACGGTGGAGAGGTTGCGGCAGGCGGTGAGTTTGATTGGGGACTAAGCAGACTTTTTGCTGAAACCATATGTGAATGAATCATATCGTCCCAGCTTGTACCTTACTACAGTATCCATTAAAGCCAGACTAGCTCAAACTGCCCCCGGCTACCTATCGCGGTCTATAACGATACATGCCTAAGGCTGCCATCACAACAAGCGCAACTGGACCCAACAAATCAAAAGGATGGAAATTACCGACACGATCTAGCTCCCCCAATATAAACGCCGAACCGATAAACCATACCATAGAAAGTATCCAGTCCATGGCATAGGAATATTTTCCGTTGGGCCAACCTAGCTTTTTCTCACGATAATATCGACGAGCAATTCTTCCGAAATTAAAACCGCTTACGCACCAAACGAATACGTAGATAAGAGCTAAACCAGTATCAGCAATGTTCAATATTTACTCCTTATTATCGACAGCTGCAATTAGCCGCTCAGGGGCCGAGTGCATGTGAGGTCACCAGAAACGGCGGGCCAATTTGCCACCGACCGGTGCAATCGTCGGCGCTGAGCGCATGCGGCAGGCCTGGCGATTCGACCGGGGCCGTATTACACGGACAGCCCGCAACGGCGGGCGCTATCCGCGATTTCGACGGTAAGCGTTTAACAGAGAGGTCGATAGCATATTACACGGGAAGCCTGCAACGGCGGGCTTTATGGCAAACCGGAGGGTTGCGTGATGTGTGAGGAATTGGAAGGGGCTGCGGGGACTCCCCGCACACCCCGCCGCCATAGTGTCTTGCGGGGGTTTTCGTACCAGGGCGAATTTTCCCGGTCCGAACGGGGATACGAACAGCCTACGGATAGCATACAAACAGGATACGAACAGGATACGGGACTGCTCAGTCCGTGTCCGTTTTTCGGCCCCGACCCCGTGCGCCCAGCTGAGGCCGTGTCCATTTGCCGGGTTTGACCCCGGCCCGCGTGCCTGTGCTTTTAGGCAAGCAGCCGATCACCTCACGCAGTGTGACTTCAGATACGCCGATACCGCCGGCTCGATGACTACCTTGGCCGACACATCGTCGATCTCGCGGCAGCTAATCGTAAACGACTGCCCTTGCGGAAGCATCTTGATCGGCCCGTAATCGTCGCCGCTGTCGGAATTTAATAATATCCAGGTAAATGGCGACGTCTTTTGTCCGGTCGGAAGCCCCAGTGCAGACAAATCCGAGCCAGCAGCATTCTGCAGCAGCTTTGGTTCCGCAGTAACTGAGCTTGCCCGATGGTCGTATTCCACCGCCTGCAGAACACGCCACTGTTCAGCCTGACCCAATTCGCCGCGCGGTAATACGTAGACGGCATAATATGCAGCAAGGCTGACAATGATGACGACGATACCCCACTTCACAGGACTGGCTCGGCTGCTTGAAGACATAATATCCTTGCGCTTAAGGGTTGAACGAGTTCAACGAGCCCGGACTGATCCCTCCCTGACCGTAGGTCTGGATCGTTGCACCAGGAAAGCTCATGGCCGCCCCTGCCGATATCTTCGGAAGGATCGGGCTCCAGCTGACGCTGCCCTCCCCGATACCGGCTGCGCCCAGTGCGTTGGTCACGGCGTTCGCGCAGTTATTGCTCGTCGGACTGTATTTTGATCCTTTGAATTTCTTCATGGAGTCCACGATTTTTTGCTCCTGCGCTTGCGTTGTATTCAGGCGAATCACCGATACGTCGCGCTTGGTCAACTGTTCATTGATATATGCCGTCGCACTGGATCCATATGGATGACCGGTACCGTAACTGAAGACTCCGGTCCCCGTCGTGGCCACCGCAATGTGACCGAACGGATTGGAGGAAATGGCGCCAGACAGAATAATTGCCGTTTCCAAGCCGGTAGGGTCGATGCCGCTCAGCGGATTCCCACCAACATATGCATAGGTATTGATCCCTCCTGCAAGCCCGATCGGATCACTCTGCAAATACCGCCCCAGCGACGCATCATAATAACGGTTCCAGTTGTACCACAGCCCCGACTCGGTATCGTAATACTGGCCTGGAAAACCGACATGCATGCCGCCGATATTGTCGACGATAACGGTGCGGTCAAAGGCCGCGTTGGCGGCGCGCCAGGCGACGGCGCCGTCGGCGTTGGTCAGCACTTCCGGACGACCCAGCTTGTCGTTATGGCTGGCGTAAAATTGGCCGTTGCGCAGCACGCCCAGCAGTTCACTACCGAGCCACACATAGCTGGTATTGAGCATGCCTTCTTCCATCAGCAACTGGCCATCGGGGCCATAAATGCTCAGTACGCTACCTGATTGCGTATTTTTATACATACGTTGGTTAAATGCATTTTAGTAATACGCATCGATCACCACGCTATTACTGGCCGATGCAATGCGGTTCATTGTACGGTGCAGCATCATAGTAACGCGCGATGGTCCAAGCAGACCGCCCATCGCGGCCAAGTACAGTCAAACGCCTACTTGGCCTCGGCCGGCTTTTCCTGCGCTTGCGAAGGGGCCGAGGCTGCCTTGCGCTCGTTTTCCACGATGGCGCGCAAGCGCGCACCGTTAAACACGCAGGTCACGCCACCGTTGTTGTACACCACGGCCTTGTTGAAATCGCAGGACTGCGCTGCGGCAATAATAGGCAATTGTTCGTTACCCCAGCTCTTGGGCAGGAAAGCAAACAGGTCGCCATCCTTACAGGCGGTGAGCGCACTCGCTCCCACATCCGATACCTCGCAGATGTGGTTGCTGAGCGCAGTGGAAGTGTCAGTTTTCTGGCAGGCAGACATGGCGATGGCGACCGCAAAAACGGAGGCCAGACGGAATGGCAAGGCAAATAGCATCGTTAGCTTTCAAGAAAATATTATTAAATAAATAAATTCATGAAATTATAAATTTGATATTTTTTAAATGCAATTATCTCTTGCGGCGTGGTCACGAGAACTTCGTACGCCCCATCCCTGCGCGCATAGCATTGCGCGATCACGGGGCACGCAGGGAGTAGGGGCGACCGGATACCGGACCATGAATCTTATCGAAATAAACATGATTGCGTTGCTGGCGCGGCAGGGAACTGAAGCTTACAAGTTCCCCCAAAACGCAATGATGGCTTCATAAATTTTTTCTAATATATCTTACCTTACACAAAGCATTTTTCATTCTCTTAAAATAAAAAATATTTGACAATACATTTGTCAAAAATACGCTATATGTTGGGCCATCCTTTGCAATCCAAATTAACATATCCGCATGAAAATTATCATGGATATTAATTTTTAAGACTGTTTTTTCAAAAACCCACCAAACAAGCCAGTAAAGACTCCAAGATAAGAAAACTGTAGTAAATCCTATTGGCACAGAAAGACAAATAAAGTCATAAATAAAATATTTATTTTCAATTTCATCCCTAGAGCTACAAGCAATAAAACCTATCGTAGTAATTGATAAAATACAAATCAACTCCAACCATCCCAACCATCCAGTTCCAGCCGTAGAGAAAACTAACGTGGAATATCCAAAAATATATCCAATCAAAATATTTACCAACATGTATGCTGATATCTTCTCCAACGATATTTCATCACGCGACAATCTATCAATAACAACTCTACTTCTAACTATCTCAATATTCATAAAGTCCTTATTTTTATTTCAATTTTTCATTCTCAAATGGAACTTGAAACAAACACCGTTTGGCTTATCGAAACCTCTCATTGCCGGCTTTGACATGTCATCTATCCGATATTTATTTTCATTTACTGGACAACTTAATTCGTTCTGCTGAATTGGAACAACATAAACATCACAAACCTCTTCAAAATCAGGAACCCCTGGTTGAACGTTAATTCCTGGCCAGTCTCCTGGGGTTAATTTATTAGCTAAAAATGGATTATTGCTGATATCCTCTTTTATTTTTCCAGGCAATTGATTGACAACCAGATTTTCGAATTGATCAGCGCTTCCCTAGCTTCGACACCGAAGATTGGTTGCAAATCAATGCTCACTGCTGGAAGTCTGCATGGCCTCTTCAGCTCGCTTGGCGGCAGTGGGATCTGTCTTACGTATATCTTCAATCAACTGCCTAATTTCCTCTCTATGCTCCAGGTTGTTATCGCCCATTAGCAAAGCAATCAACTCCAGCTTGGGATTTGTTTCAGGACATTTGACCGCCAGACGGAACCAGTAGACTGCATCCTCATATTTAAGCGTAAAATTGCTATGGTATCTGGCCAACTGATATGCAGCCTGGCAATTCCCAGCATGAGCACTGGTTTCTAAGCCGGCCAGGTCTTGCGTAGCTAAATTGAATTCCGAGGCCGGGCTTACACCTATCCTCTGCTGGTCTTTTTTAAAAAACCAGTAACAGATGGACAGACCCAAAAATAGGAAAATAATCACAATGATTTTTTTCATTGACGTATAGGAGAGAAGGACTTCCAAGGCCCAGGTACGCCGTCAGGGGGACCACTTGGAAAAGGGCCAGCTCCCCGCATGCCTGACTGAACATACCAGGTGAAATCCATTGGTGCGGTCACATCAACACCAAGTTTATTAGCCAGTTATTGTGCAAATGACGGCTGTCCATTACGCGATAATCCCGTGTTACAAGCACCCAGCATGATAGGCTGACCTTTCCAGTTAGGATCGTTATTAATCATTTTTGCAAGATCGGCTGGGGAAATTAGCTTTATACCATCTCGGCGATCCTCCATATTTCCTGGATTACCGTGACCAGCCACAGTGTATGCCCAAGGTACAGACCATGCATTATCCCCAGGATAGGTAACTGCATCATGATAAAGACCTTGAGAATTGAGAGGAACTGGCACGCGTCAAACCCGAAGTGATCGTCTCGCTGGGCAGCACCGCCTTGAAGTCCCTGCTGCAAGACAGCACAGCCCCCCTACAAGCCATGCTGGGCACACCGTTCCAGCATCAGGGCCGCTGGGTGATCGCCGTGTATCACCCGTCGTATGTCTTGCGAGCGCCCGATGAAGCGAGCCGGAGGCAGGCTTATGTGGTGATGGTGGAGGGGTTGAGAGAGGCGGTGAGCTTATTGGGGGCTAAACAATTTTTTTTGCCGGGACCATATATGTGAATGACTAATATGGCCCCAGCTTGTACCTTATTGGAGTGTCCAGGAAAGCAGGACTAGTTCAGGGCTAGGGAACCACTGATTAATTCGACTTTTCGCCCAAATGAAGCATGTAAGTTTTTGATTTTTAAGGCGAAAAATTTTAGAGATTGAATTAATCAGCACTTCCCTAACCCTAGCTTGTTATATATAAGAAAGGGTTTTCCATTCAAGATGGCATTTGATCCTTACTACTTTTCAGAATAAATATTTCGATAGATCTTTGGATTTAATTGCAAACGACCTTTTCCTTCATTACCTCTGAAGAGATCAATTCTAATTTCTTTATCAATCGGCATTTTCATTCCTTCAATTTGTATAACAAAAGTAAGATTTGGATCTGGCCATCGATTACTTTTCAGAACCTTTAGAACCGTTATTTTTGAGCCATAATTTATTGGAACTCGAAAGCCAATTTCAGATCCATCAAACCCAGGAGGAGGAATAAAAGTAATATATTCAACCTCCGCATTAGAGTGAGTTCTAATTCCATATGCATCAACTACACCAACGACCTCGTATCGTGAGCCTATAACATGCCTAAATTCTGGATCTTTACTCACGTCTTCGAACCGTACTTGACAAGCAACCAACGCGCCAAGCATGGTACACATTAGTAGCATAAAAGATTTTTTCATTTGGTTACCTCCTAGAAGGAACCGTCCAATCAAAATAATTCATTAGATTATTCTGCAATTTTTGCACTGAATTCCCTCCTTCCTTTTTAACAGCCTCCCAGTAAGCTTCTGGCATTGTCGGAATGTTAGCTTTCCAATCGGGTACATTCTTGGAAAGGAGTTCATCGACTTTTGCATCATGTATTTTTCCGAAAGTTTGCCCAGCCGGTACACAGTGCTCAATAGCCTTACTAATGATGCCACCTGGTGGTACAAAGAAATTTCCATCCCGTCCAACCGAATAGGTAGAAGATTGATCGTCCCAAGACCTAAACCAGTCTAAGCCATTTGGATCTATCCTTGAAATCGGATTTCCTTCCACATACGCATATGTATTGCCGCCTCCCGCCAACCCAATCGGATCACTCTGCAAATACCGTCCCAGCGACGCATCATAATAACGGTGCCAGTTGTACCACAGCCCCGACTCGGTATCGTAATACTGCCCTGGAAAACCAACATGCATGCCGCCGATATTGTCAACGATAACGGTACGGTCAAATGCGGCGTTGGCGGCACGCCAGGCGACGGCGCCGTTAGCGTCAGTCAGCACTTCCGGACGGCCCCGTTTGTCGTTGTGGCTGGCGTAGAACTGGCCGTTACGCAGCACGCCCAGCAGTTCGCTACCGAGCCAGAATCCTAAATACTACCTCGCCAAGTTCAAGGACGCGGTTGGCAAATCAACTTTAAATTCCGACTTTTTTGGCTGCACCGCGTGCCTCTGCTAATGAAGCGTCGGTTGGTCAAACTCTTTCTGAAATCCTTTACTCGGAGTGTAGCGAATTTCATACTGACCGGGCACATAAATTGTTATGAGCTCATCGTCATTTTCATATTGCTCCAGATTTGCAATCAGGACGAATGATTTTCCTGTATCAAAAATCAATTCTAAGCATTCACCTTCATTTTTAGCAATATCAATTAACTGACTTCCAACAAGTGAATGAAAATCCTGTTTGCATTTCTCCATCTCGCCACCGGAAGAGACTAGTATTTTATTTTTATTTTTCAAGCACCAATCACACATTAATGCACGAATTTTTATATCCTGCCCATCCGACGTCACAACCTTAATTAGCACGAAGGTTCCGAAGTATGGCGATGCCTCTACGACCTTCAAAGGCAGAAGCCTTAAAAAATTTACCCATAAATCTGGAAGCGTCATCATGTTCACCATGTCCCATTTGCAATTTGGCGAGCGATTTCATTAATCTGTTGATTACTGTAATTCTGTCCGGATATCGCATCATGAAGTATATCCCTTTTCGAGGATGTAAGCTTTGCGCTATTTGCTGCGTCCCTAGCCTGCTTATTTTGCTTCTGAGGATCACCAGGCATGTTCTCGCCGTCGCCCATCTTTTGATTCTTCATCCGTCTCTTGCCACCACATGCATCCTCGTCCCCATCCTAACGTCTAGATTCAATAATTGATCTTGATAGGTTTACCACTGCACTCGCAGTGTTATATGCACGATATGCCGTCCAACCTATTTCTGCGCCTTCAATAATGTAAGGAACTGCTACGATACATATGGGGCAAAGACCAAGTGCATCAGTTTTGGTAGGCGGATTCCCACCAAAATATGCATAAGTATTCATCCCTCCCACCAACCCAATCGGATCACTCTGCAAATACCGTCCCAACGACGCATCATAATAACGGTGCCAGTTGTACCACAGCCCC
>NZ_JBMOUF010000025.1:0-6289 GCF_049319705.1 Janthinobacterium sp. Mn2066
TTAGTCGAGGTTTTTCGAGGCACCCGTGAAGTCGCCATAATAAATAGGATGACGTGGAAAAACTCAATGCACTAGCATATTTTCCTTTAACAGACATTACGTTGATAGTGGTTTCATTTAATAAACATGGACAATTTGTAATGCAAATTAAATATTTGACAGGCAATATAAATTTTCGCAAAATAATAATGCCATCTAAATAATGGTAAGTTAATTTAATTTTTAAAAACGGAGTTAAAGATGCGCGTACTTAATTCGTCTGAAATGTTTGCTGTATCAGGTGGTACTCTCGAAATGGATGAGGAGTTCTGGAACGGTGGTGAAAGTTCCGGCGGCAGCGGTGACATGCAAGTGGTAACAATTACAGCAACTCAGGCGGATGTTCAAGCTGCGCGAGACGAATACGCAGCCGGAAATAACTTGGGGAACGCAATCGGAGCTATCGTCGGAACCGCTGCTGGTATGATTGTTCTCGCTGGTTGCGAGGCTGCAACTGCTGGTGTTGGGACGCCAGGTTGCGTCCTTGCGGCAGGCGCAGCCGGAACCTATGTGGCGAGCACGGTCTCAGATGGTGCGAAAGCAACGTTTACATCTAACACGCGCTAAGAAAATATTTCTCAGCCGCGCGGTTTATTCACATGGCCGCTCGGCTTCTATTTTTTCGAAGTTGCTACATATTTGATCCGTAATTTATTGAATTATATTGAATAATAAGTATGGTGATACTTAAAAAATATCATATTGCCTTATGAAAATATGCATCACCATTAGAATCAATTTAATTAAAAACATTCTCTGGGTAGTTGTTTTGAAAAAAATCGCCAATTTTTGCATTGTTCTAGCATTACTAACTTTATCCAATCTAAGTCAGGCACAACCCGTTCCAAATTTCCCTATATTGAAAATTAGCAATGAAAATAGAAGTATCCTATTGGTCGGAAGTAATCATACAGCCCCATTGAACATATACGATCATTCAGCCGCGCAGACCCTAGCAGCTGCAAATTCATTGTGTGTAGAAGTATTACCAAGTGAACGCGAAGCTGCTATAAAAACTATGCGCGCCACCATGCTGAATAACACTGGTCGAACTCTAGTTCAACGGCACGGCCAGTCAGTCGCAGATGAAGTAACTGTTGCTTTATCATGGAACTCCCTGCTCACTAACAGACTAAACAATCTTTCGGATCAGGCTTTGGGTACCCTTCTTTGGATAGTCCCCACGGTTGATCAGGATCATCCTCCAGCAACCATGCGCCCAGATTATTCTATCGATGCGAGCCTTCTTAATTTTGCCATGCAACACAATCTAAAATTGGGATCCATCGAAGATCTGGACGCAATAGAAAAATCCTCTTTAAATATGACGCAAGAAAAATGGTCAGATTATTTAAAAAAAAGTTTAGAGCTATCAAAATGCAAAGAATGCCAACGTGAATTAGCAAAACACATGGCTCAGCAGTATGTTCCTTCCACAAACTATGAGGACGCATATAAAGAAGTACATGCAGCATTCGGATCAAATGAATCGCTCTTTAACTATTATGACGAGATCAACATACGTTCTCGGAATGTTGGCTTTGCTCAAAATATTTACACCCGGGCACTAAATCTCGGCGAATGCGATGTTGTTGCTGTAGGCGCTACCCATCTTGGCGGACCGCACGGTATCGTAGCGCTACTAAAAAAAATGGGGGTAAAGGTATCATCACAGTATTTTGATAATTAACCGCAACCCTCATTTCGTTAAATTATTTAAAAAAATAATAAATATTGGTTACGCAATATGCTGGAAAAAAATAGTTTTATTTTTTCAATTTTAAAAAATCATATATATCATCAAAAATAAAATACGGATAATTTCCTAAAGTATAATGAAATCAGCGTATAAGAACTCCAACCTGGAGCCCGAGAAGTCCTTATTTCGAAGCGAAATCATCGCGGCACAGGGCAGCCGAGGACTTGGAGCGATACGGGTGGCACAACCAATATCAGGATGGTTCATCGCTTGCATTGCGTTAGTTTTGACAGCAATACTCCTTTCATTCGTGACGTTAGGTAGTGTGACAAAAAAGGCCCGCGTCGCAGGCCTTACTGTGCCAAGTAGTGGAAGTTTAAGTATTCTCGCCCCGAATGCGGGCGTTCTAACGCGTAGTTTTGTCAAGGAAGGCGATCGGGTCAAGGCGGGGCAACCTCTATTTGAGCTATCAACAGAACGTCAAGGCGATGGAGGAGAAATCACTGAGTTGGTATCACAACAACTCGCGATTCGTCAACAGACTATAGAATCGGAGCGGCGTGTTCGGATTTCTCAAACTGAGGAAAAACGTCACGCTATTGATGAACGAATTCAAAATCTTCGTGCCGAGACCATCCAACTTGAACAAGAAATCGGTTTGGCAAATCGACGAAAAAGCTTGGCACAAAAAACCGTCGACAATTATCAAACTTTGCAAAACAACGGCTTTGTTTCCTCGGCACAAATACAGCAGCGACAAGAGGAACTGATAGACATCGACTCCCACCTTTCCACACTGGTGAGAACTAGGGTGCAGCTGGAAGCCTCCCGTTTGAGTATGGAGGCCGATCGGAAAGCTTTGTCTAATTCTTTGAGCGCGGATTTAGCACAGTTTGAATCTTCGGCGGCGAACCTGAAACAAGAGATTGCGGAGAACCAAAATCGGAAACAAAATCTGATCGTAGCCTCCTACGCAGGCACAGTCACAACGTTGGTTTATGAACAAGGACAGGCAGTTAATACCGGGCAAGCGTTGGCAACCCTCATACGCAATCCCAACAAAAGAAACCTCGGCGACGATTTGGAAGTACATCTTTATACACCGAGTCGAACAGCTGGTTTTGTTGCCCCAGGTCAGATTGTGTTGTTGCGTTACCAGTCCTATCCTTATCAAAAGTTTGGGTTGCAGCGCGGCATGGTGACCGCAGTAAGTAAGACGCCATTCGCACCAAGCGAACTTCCGAACAATCTAGCAAGCACAATCCTTAGCAATGTGCAACAAAGCGCCATAGGAACGAATACCAGTGAGGCGCTTTATCGAGTCAAGGTGAAAATTGATAAACAGAGTATTACCGCCTATGGTCACGAGCAATTATTAAAACCTGGCATGACATTGGATGCGGATATTATTCAAGAGAACCGGAAGATATGGGAGTGGATTTTTGATCCTATTCTCGCTATTGTTAGATAAAAATCGTAAATTTGAGTGCGTTTAATAATTAAAAAATAGAATATTGCTCTGAAATTCTGTATCACTGTTCTTCCAAAAATGATAGGCGATTGCTGTTGTTTACTATCTACAGTGCCGATGTTTCATCAATTTTGATTTTTAAAAAATTATCTAAATAAAGTTTAGGCAAATAACACATGAAATTGGTTCTACAAAGCGAGTCGAGCGAATGCGGGTTGGCGTGCCTAGCTATGATCGCCAACCATTTCGGTCATTTCATAGAACTCTCGGAACTTAGGAGTCGATTTTCGATTAGCCTCAAGGGAGCCACGCTGTCCCAGATCATGCGTCATGCTGCTTCGATAAATATGACTGCACGACCATTGCGACTGGAAATTGAAGAGATGCATAAGTTGCAACTACCTTGTATCCTACATTGGAATCTTAATCACTTTGTCGTACTGAGGGATATCAAGACCCGGCTCAATGGCAAGACCATAGTACGCTTATTCGACCCAGCAGTCGGTGAGCGCAATTTGACGCTTGAGGAGGTATCGAAATATTTCACTGGAGTAGCCCTGGAATTGGCACCCAATACGGACTTCATAAGAAAACAAGAAAGCAAACGTATCGCCATTCAAGATCTTACTGGCAATATCATAGGATTGCGCCGGGCACTTGTTCAGATATTTTTGTTGGCACTGACGCTGGAGGTCTTTGCGATAGTCTCACCGCTATTCAATCAGTTTGTCGTGGATGAAGTAATCGTCAGTGGCGACACTGATTTGCTTAATGTTCTTGTGTTTGGATTTGGACTCCTGCTGGTAACCCAGACGGCAATCGGACTGGCACGAAGTTGGTTCCTGATGCGGTGGAGCATAGATATTGGTTTTCAGTGGTCAACGCGGGTTTTTTCGCATTTGATCCGCCTTCCGGTTTCATTTTTTGAGAAGCGACATTTAGGTGATATCGTTTCGCGTTTTGGTAGTATTTCAACGATTCAAAGTACGTTGACGAGCTTATTCGTCGAGAGTGTACTGGATGGTTTAATGGCGCTACTTGCGCTAGCAATGATGTTTGTTTATAGCTCTAAGCTTAGTTGGTTCGTACTGGTGGCAGTAACTTTATATGCTATGTTGCGATGGATATTCTATCAACCAATGCGCGAGGCATCTAGAGAGCGGCTGATACTTTCATCGAAAGAAAATAGTTATTTTTTGGAAACAATACGTGCTATTACTCCCCTCAAGCTTTTCGGTCGAGAAGTAGAGCGTATATCGCGCTGGCAAAATCTAAAGCAGGATGTTATTAATCGCGATGTGAAGACTCAAAAATTAGGTATTGTTTTTAAAATCAGCAATATCGCAATTTCTGGAGTACAGAGCCTCACGATGTTCTACATCGGTGCAGGTCTAGTTATGAACCGATCCCTGTCAGTTGGCATGCTGATGGCTTTCACCAGCTATGCAGGTACGTTCTCTGGGCGCATATTTAGCTTGATAGATCTTTTCGTAAGCGTCAGGATGCTAGGCCTCCACATGGAAAGACTATCTGATATCGTTCTCGAATCACCCGAAAAAGAGATTTATGCTGAGACGGATATAGACCGGGTTCAGCCTAACATCACCCTCAAGAATATAAAATTTCGTTATGCCGAAGGCGAATCATGGGTGCTAAACGACGTTAATCTACATATTCCAGCTGGACAGAGCATCGCCCTAGTGGGACCCAGTGGTTGTGGGAAAACAACGCTTTGTAAGATTATATTAGGACTGCTTAGTCCGACAGAGGGGGAGGTCTACATTGATGACATCCCCATCAATAAGCTTGGTCTACGTCGCTATCGTGAAATGATCGGAACCGTGATGCAAGACGATGTACTAATCTCGGGTTCGCTCTTCGATAATATCAGCTTTTTTGATTCTTTTAACAACATTCACAGAGTTGAACAAAGTGCCAAAATATCAGCAATCCACGATGAAATTATCAAGATGCCTATGGGATATCAGTCTTTGGTGGGCGATATGGGTAGCAGTTTATCCGGGGGACAGAAACAGCGAGTCCTGCTGGCGAGAGCACTTTATAAACAGCCAAAGGTGCTTGCGCTAGATGAGGCGACAAGCCATCTCGATGCACACAACGAATCAATAGTTAGTAATTCACTATCAAATCTCAGCTTAACTCGTATCATCATTGCACATCGAGAGGAAACCATTCGCACGGCACAACGAGTAGTTGAGTTATCACACGGGAAAATTGTAGAGTTAGAATCACATGGTTCGCCATCGATAGAGGTAGCTGCGTAATCAGCTATAATTTACCATGCGAATATATCTCTTAAATTTGTTGGAATTAGTCAATCGAATATTTAATGCGATTCACTGCACCATCAATAAGAATTGTTTTATTTTAATATCTTGAAAATTAATGGTTAAGTAATTTAAACGACAACTCCAACTCATTAAATAATATTAAAAAATTAATCATCAATTGGAAAATTTTCTCAATCTTTCGGAAAATTAAATTTAATTATAAGTTGATAGGAGTATAATTTTGAAAAAAACTAAATATCAAGATATTGCCTCAGGTGTGTCAATAGTGACAAAAATAGATGACGTAAGAGAAAATATGCTTGGAAGTCAGAGCCGTGTACGTGCAGCGATCATTGCCATAGTCGGAGCAACATTGATATGTATGTTGATTGATATGCCACGTGGCACTGTTACGATATTAGGAGGGCTAACTGCTCTCACTTTATTCAACGCATACGAATGCTATGAACTTAGACGTCGAATAGATAAGGTAATTAATCTAATTGAGACAAAAAGTCTTGAAAATTAAATCATCGATCTTTACTGCAGAATTAATTAAGCTTAGACAAGCGCTGATCATATCGGAACACAGGTGCGTCCATCGGATATATCGCGAGTTCGACTTTAACTTGCGGATCATGCTGCGTCATCGTTTTGTGCGAGAAAAGCCGCTGACGGTGATCGTTTTGATATGTTCTACCATCAGCTCTACCAGCATGCGTACAGGCGTGCTCAAGCTCGCTTGATAGCAGTATACCAGTCCGATATCTGGATAAAAGGTGCCCCTAG
>NZ_JBMOUF010000026.1:0-5112 GCF_049319705.1 Janthinobacterium sp. Mn2066
GCGGGAGTAGCTCAGTTGGTAGAGCGCAACCTTGCCAAGGTTGAGGTCGAGAGTTCGAGACTCTTCTCCCGCTCCAGATAGTAAAAAAGGACCTTCGGGTCCTTTTTTTACGCCTGTAGCTTTGATCTCATCACGCCTAAGGCCCGGCAGATACCTGCCGGACCTGCATCGTCTAACTACAGCGTCTCGAGCCGCGCCCCCCAGCTCGCGCAGCATCGCTTGCTGAGCCGTGCCCCGGCATTGCCGTTTTCCCTGTCCAGCTGCGCCATGCGGCTAAACACGATGGAGCGTTGTCGTTTTTGTTGTCGTTTTTGCGCCCAGCCCACATACCAGCCTATTGATGTTGCGCATCGCGGCTGCCATCGGCCAGGGCGGCGCTGGCGGCGCCGGCCTTGCCATGGATGAGCCAGCCATTTGCCAGGCTTTCCGATGCCAAGATGCGCATCGTCATGTCATGGGCATGCTGCGTCACGGGCAAGCTCCGGTTCACTATCGGTGGCGCCGCCAGGCACAGCCAGCACTGGCCAATCCCAGGCGCAAGGCTGGCCGCTCGCAGTCACTCACGGCGTGTTGCTGTCTTGCGGCCAGTCATGCAGCAATTGTTCCAGCTGCGCCAGTTCCGCCTTGTCGACCAGCTTGCTGCCAGTAAACATATTCACTGGCAGCGGTGTATCCATTTCCATTACGCGCTGGCCAAAATCACGGGCAAACGCGGCCAGGGTGTCGACCTTGTCCAGCACGGCCTCATACACTTGCACGCCATGCAGTACCGACATGCGTACCGAACCCTTGTCCAGCATGCGTTCCAGCGTCTTGCGCGTCGATGAATACGACCAGCCCAGTTCCTCGACGGCCTGCTCGTGAATTTCGCGCGCGCTCAGCGGCTGCTGGCGCCACAGCGCTTTCAGCAAGCTCAGTTCGGAGACGGAGGGGATGGCGTGTTCCTGTTGCTTCATGACTGCGTCTTTCTGTAGGTGTGTGACTAATGTCACGATTGTGCTACGTCGGTCGTTAGCGCGTCAAGAAATGGGGGGATTAAACAGATGCAGCCATAAAAAATGGCTCTGTCCTCATTAAATAGGGGAACCTGCCTGCAAAGCTGAGGTCTGACTGATCAGACCAGCCAAACAGGGAGATGGCCATGCAACAGGTTCAATGGCAGGCGTTCATCATGCAGTTCGCCATGCTGTCCCGGCGCCAACGCCTGGACAGCGTAGTAATGTTGAGCGGTATGCCGCCCGAGCGAGCGGCTGTCGCGCTGATCGAACGCACGGCTCAGGCGCGGCTATGTTGCCCGGCTTGCCACGCACGGCATGTGCACCGGCATGGCCGCGCCAACGATCTGCAGCGTTATCGCTGCGTGCCTTGCGGCAAAACATTCAATGCGCTGACGGGCATGCCCCTGGCCCATCTACGCCATAAATCTCTGTGGCTGGACTACGCGAATTGCTTGCTGAATTCCGATTCGGTACGCAAGGCCGCACAACAGCTGGGCATCCACCGCAATACCAGCTTTCGCTGGCGCCACCGTTTTTTATCGCTGGCAAAAACCGACCGCCCGCGCTGCCTGCATGGCATCACCGAGGCCGACGAGCTGTATCTGCTGGAATCAGAAAAAGGGGCCCGGCATTTGCGGCGTCCGGCACGCCGGCGTGGTGGTCACGCCCGCCAACGCGGCATTTCCAGCGAACAGGTTTGCATCCTGGTAGCTCGCGACCGCACCGGGCAAACCATCGATTTCGTCACCGGCAAGGGGCAACTGACGAAGAAGCAACTCTTGCATTGCTTGCCGCCCGTGATCGACCGCGACATTCTACTGGTGACCGATGGTCATGCGGCGTATGCCGCCTTTGCCCGGGAAACGGGCATCAGCCATCAAGCCGTCAACTTGCGTGCTGGCGTCCGCGTGCGCGGCGCGGCCCACGTGCAAAACGTCAATGCGTATCACAGCCGCTTGCGCGGATGGTTGTCCATTTTCCACGGCGTGGCGACACGTTACCTACCCAACTACCTGGGCTGGCGCTGGATACTCGATGCCAGGCGCATCCTGTCTGCTGAAACATTATTGAAGGCAACCTTGGGAGAGTTCCCACATCTGACGGTGACATAGCCTAAAAAATGGGCTGGCGTGGGCTTGCGCCGCACACCAGCCCACAGGCTGTCCTTACTTGGAAACCGGCTGAGAGCCTATCCCAGTAGATGAATACACCCCCCCCCCCCGCAGGCGCCCCTCAGAAGCGAGGGCTGTGTTGTTCGTCGTCGCATGGCTAGCCATGCGTCCTCCTCACGCCTTGCCCGCGCTCCCGATGAGCTGCCCGCAGAAGACGCTCCCTACTGGGGTAGGCTCTTAGAACGCCAGCGAGCTCTGGAAGTACAGGGTGCGTGGCTGGCCCACGTATTTGCCGCCGTTGTTATCGGTCGAGCGCGTGAAGTAGCGGCGGTCCAGCACGTTCTTGATGCCGACGGCCAGTTTCAGGTTGCTGAACTGCTTGCCGAAGTCATAGCCACCGCGCACGGCCAGGGTGCCGTAGCCAGGAATGTTGCCCAGGCGGCCCGTGGCGTCTTCCTTGGTCACGTACGTCGCGCCGGCAACTGGCGAATCAGGCGAGCGCTGTTTCGAGTTGGCAAACACGTCGGCGTTGAAAGTCCAGCGGTCGATCACGTAGCGGGCACCCAGGGAGCCCACCTGGCGCGAGTAAAACGGCAAGTCCATGCCCTGGAAGGCGCCTGCCTGCGACAAGGCCTGGGTGTAGGTGAAGTTGGCCGATACCGACAAGCCCTTCAGCGCCGGAGTCAAGTCGCTCAGGTCGTAGCGGACGGCCGATTCCAGGCCACGGTGGCGGGTGGCGCCCAGGTCGGTCCACATGCCCTCGCCGACGATGGAGCGGGCCAGTTGCAACTCCTTGTCGAAGTCGATATTGAACAGCGTGACTTCGCCGCCCCAGGCCGTGCCATTGATGTGCGTGCCGATTTCATAGGTGGTCGCCATTTCCGGGTGCAAGCCATCGGTGGTCGATGCCAGTTGCGCGTATTGCTGCGGACCGAACGACTTGCCCGCATTGGCAAATACCGTCCAGCGGTCGCTGAGGCGGTACAGCACCGACAGGGTCGGCAGGGTTTCGCGCGAATCGATGCTTGGATACAGGGCGCTGGTCACTTTGCCGCTCGCGAAGTTCGTCACATTGTTGAAGGTGCTGATATCTTCCACGCGCACGCCTGGGGTGATGGTCCAGTTACCGATGCTGATGCGGTTATCGATGTAGACCGCATGCGCAGTGGTGCCACCCTGGCTGGTCTGGTACGTCACCATCGGGATGCCGAAGGCGTCGAAACCGGCCGCTGGCTTGTAGTAGCCGGTGCGGCCTGCCACTTCCGAGCTGCTTTCCTTCAAGTAACGGTAGCCGATGCTGATTTCCTGGCTGACCGGGCCCGTTTCAAACAGGCGCGAGTAGCGCGGCTCGATGCCGAAATAATGGTAGCTGCGCGGTGCGGTCGTCAAACGGCGCTGGCCGTTGCTGGTCCCGCTGCCTTCCTGTTCGATGAAGCTGCCACGGAAGGAATCGACGTAGTAGGCCAGCACTTCGGCATTGTTGACGCCGTCATTGTGGGCATACTTGAGCGAGGTATCCGTGCGGCGTCCCGTGAATTGATCGTAAGGGCGATTCGACTGGAATGGGTCTTTTGCGTATTGCGCCGTCGTCAGGCCGCCAGGCATGTCGCCCTGGCCTTCGAAGTGGTGCACGGCACCGTACAGCGTGTCGTTGGGCGAGATGCGGTAAGACGCTTTCAGCATCAGGTCGTCGATGCTGATCTTGTCGTTAGCGGCGCGGTAGCCGTCGCCGTGCACGCCCGAATACAAAATCATGCCACCCAGGCCCTGCTCATTGGTGCCGCCCAGATAGAAGCTTGGCGTGCCCTTGACGTCGCTGCCATGGCTATACAATTCCGAACCGAGGCTGATGCCGGCCTTGAAATCCTTGGGAATCGCGCGCGTGACGAAGTTGATGATGCCGCCCACGTTTTGCGGGCCATAACGCACGGAACCTGCGCCGCGCACCACGTCGACCGATTCCAGGTTGTCCAGCGCCAGGGGCGCCAGCGACAGCTGTGGCTGGCCATACGGGGCATACGACATCGGTACGCCATCCATCAGCACGGTGGAGCGGGGCGACAGGCGCGCCGTCAAGCCACGCACGCCCACGTTCAGCGAGACATCGCTGCCGCCCGTGCCATTGCTTTCCTGCACTTGCACGCCAGGAATCTGGCGCAGCACGTCGCGCACGTTGGTCGAACCGCTTTCCTCGATGCGCTGGCGCACCACGATGCTGCGCGCACCCGGATGCTCCAACACCTTGGCATTGCTCGGCGTACTGAGCCAGTTGCCCGTCACTTTGACCGTATGTGGTGCTGTTGCATCTGCTGGCGTGTCGGTGCTTTGCGCCGCTGCGCTGCTGTCGTCGGCTTGCTGCGCCTGCGCCGCGCCGGACAGGGTCAGCATGGCGACCGCGACGGCGGCGGCACATGTGCTTAAATACAAAGCGGTGACGGGCTTGCGACTATTGAAACGTGCCATCTGCAAAATTTCTTTCTCGCCCTAGGGGCGCCAACGTTGTCCAGTCAGGCATGGCATGGGGCCGAGCAGGCAATCATGCCCATGGCGACTGAAAAAGAAATGCCTGCAAACAACGATGTTTTGCAGGCATGATGTATATGTCATTGAAAGTGTAAATGATAATCACCCTCATTATCAAGTAAGTGATTACCGTAAAGAAAGAAACTGTCTCTTATGCACAAATTATCCATTTCACAAGCATTGCGGGAAAATAAGTTCGCGAGGCACTTGCCAAGTAGGGGGAACGAGGCGATAATAGCGCCCTGATCTGATATTGCGAAAGCAAAAAACTCTTTGCTAATCAATAGCTTAGAAGTAAATCAGAGCAAAAGGCATAACTTGGGCGAGGTAGCAAAGAGGTTATGCAGCGGCCTGCAAAGCCGTTTAGACGGGTTCGATTCCCGTCCTCGCCTCCAGTTTTACACTCCAAGCGGGAGTAGCTCAGTTGGTAGAGCGCAACCTTGCCAAGGTTGAGGTCGAGAGTTCGAGACTCTTCTCCC
>NZ_JBMOUF010000027.1:0-4531 GCF_049319705.1 Janthinobacterium sp. Mn2066
TGAAAGTAGGTTATTGTCAGGCTTGTTATTCGAAAAAACCCCTTCCGGTGATCCGGTTGGGGTTTTTTTACGTCTGGCGGTTTTGCTGCTTCGCGCCGCCTGCGTTGGCCTGAAATGGAAAAGTACGTCACAATCTGCCTGTCCAGTTGTCGTTTCATACAAAACAGGAGCAATATGAACGAGCAAATTGCGAGAGATGTGGTGCTGGTCCGTGCGATCGAGACGGCCGACGAGAAAAGAGAAGTCCTCAGCGAGGATGACCGCATGTATGCCAGCCGCAGCGCCAGGGAACTGGCCCAGTGGCAAGCATCCGGCAAGCAGGCCGAGGCGACCAGCGATGATTTCCTGCAGCAGCGCTCCGAACAGATTATCAAACGCATTACCGAGCGTACACCGGCCTTTGGCGTATTTGCCAGGCGGCGCAACGGTCTGAAGACGCTGGCCCGCACTTTACCCATTCTTGCATTGCTGCTGGGCGCCGGTCTTGACCGCATCACGGATCCGCATCGCGTCGATTTGCTATCGGCGCCGCTCCTGCTGATCATTGCCTGGAATCTGCTGGTTTATCTGGGTTTGTTGATCTGGCTGTTCATCCCCTCGCATCCGCTGGGCTGGCCCAGGGCGCCGATGGTGCGCTATCTGAGTGTCGGAAAATTGTCCTTGCCGCGCAAATTACCGCATGCCCTGTCTACCGGCTTGCTCAGTTTCATGGGCGAGTGGGCCCATTTGAGCGCGAAGCTCACTTCCGCCCGCCTGAGCCGCACCATTCATTTGAGTGCTGCCCTGTTTGCCATCGGCGCCCTCATTTCGCTCTATGCACGCGGTTTCCTGTCGCAGTATGAAGCTGGCTGGGAAAGTACTTTCCTTGGCGCCAGCCAGGTGCACGGCCTGTTGTCGTTCTTGTTTGCGCCGGCCATTTCGCTGTTTCACCTGCAAGGTTTTTCGCTGGCTGAAATCGAGGCGTTGCGCTTCCCGCAAACCACGGCGGCCGAAGGTGGCGCGCGATGGGTGCATTTATATGCTGCGACCATTTTCCTGCTGGTGGTCTTGCCGCGCGTCGTGCTCGCCCTGGTCAGCAACTGGCGTGCGTCGCGCCTGACGCAGCATTTCCCGCTGGATCTGGATCAACCGTATTTCCGCAAGCTCAATGACAGTATCGGCGTGGCAACGGAAGGCATGCTGCGCGTGCTGCCGTACAGTTTTACGGTTGATGAGGCGCGCCATAAGGGACTGGGCCAGATCGCCATCATGTTGTTTGGCGAGCAGGGCCGCGTGATGCTGCGCCCATCGACCTCGTATGGCGAGGAGCCGCAGGATGTCTTGCGGGGCACGGACTTGAACGACCCGCAAGTCAATATCACGGCGGTCCTGTTCAACCTGACGGCGACGCCTGAAAAAGAAAATCACGGCGCCTTCCTCGATTACCTGGTGAAATCGTCGACGCGCGGTATTGCCGTCTTGCTCGATGAATCGTCTTACCTCGAGCGTGCTGGTGAGCAGGCTGATCAGGGCGCCCGCCTGGCGGAACGTATCGCCTTGTGGCAGCAATTCTGCCAATTCCACAAAACCACGGCCACCCTGGTGAATTTGCTGGATCCTGCCCTCCACCCTCTCGACACTGGTGTCGGCTTGAAATTATCGGTAGCACCATGATCAGTAAAGATGTGCAGGATGATGCCGCGCAGATTCAGTTTGCGCTGATTTCGCATACGAATAATGGCAAGACGACACTGGCCCGTACCCTGGTCGGCGTGGACGTGGGCGAAGTGCGCGACGCGGCCCACGTGACGGTGTTTGCTGAATCGCATACCTTGCTGGCCACGCCGCAGGGCGATGCCTTGCAATTGTGGGATACGCCCGGCTTTGGCGATTCGGTGCGCCTGCTCAAACGCCTGGGGCAATCGGGTAATCCCATCGGCTGGTTTTTGCGCGAAGTGCTTGACCGTTATCGTGACCGTCCGTTCTGGCTCAGCCAGCAGGCGCTGCGCACGGCAAAGGATGCCGCCGATGTGGTGCTGTATCTGGTCAATTCATCGGAAAACCCGAAAGATGCAGGCTACTTGCCGGCGGAAATGAAAATCCTGGAATGGCTGGGCAAACCGGTGGTGGTCTTGCTGAACCAGATGGGGCCGCCGCGGTCTGGTAATGCGGAACAGGCAGAGCAGGAACGCTGGCGCACGCACCTGGCGCAATATCCTGTCGTGCGCGACGTTTTGGCGCTCGATGCCTTTGCCCGTTGCTGGGTACATGAACGCGTGTTTTACGAAGCGGTTGGCAAGTTATTGCCACAGTCGCAGCAGGCTGGATATGCGCGCCTGTTTGCCGCGTGGCAAGCACAAAATGCACAACGCTTTCAGCAAGCGATGCATGTGCTGGCGCAGCAGCTGGTGGTGGCGACACAAGACAGCGCCGCGCTTGAGGCTGCCTCGAAGAGTTTGCTCAAGTCGGCCTTGAAAGTAGTGGGCATCGGCAAGAACGAAGAGCAGCAACGGCAAGAGGGGGCAATGGGCACGCTGATTGCCCGGCTCAATACACGTAGTGGCGAGGCCACGCGTGAATTACTGATCTTGCACAAGCTCGACCCCACCGATGCACACAAGATCAATACCCGCGTACGTGAAAACTTTTCTGTGCGCGCGCCGATCGACAAGGCCCAGGCGGGTTTGCTGGGCGCCATGATTTCCGGTGCCGCAACCGGGCTGTCGGCCGATCTGATTTCCGGCGGCTTGACCCTGGGCACGGGCGCCTTGCTCGGTGGCGTGGTGGGGGCGCTGACGTTTGCCGGCGCCGCATGGGGTTTTAATTCGGGCACGGAGCGCAACGAGCCGACCATGCAATTTACGGACGCTTTCTTGCGTACCCTGGTGGTGGCCGGTGTATTGCGTTATCTGGCGGTGGCGCACTTTGGCCGGGGCCGCGGCAATTTCATCGAAGGCGAAGCGCCGGCATTCTGGCAGGAAATTGTCGAGCAGGAAGTCGCACGGCATGATGACGTCCTGGCTGAATTGTGGAAAGAGTTGCGCCGGGAAAAGTCTGTCGCGCAAGCAGTCGAACGGGCCCAGCCTGTCATCGCAAGCATTACCTCCGACACACTGGCGCGCCTGTACCCGGATGGTGCACACTAGTACTTCATCGCATTGTCAGGAGCAGAGCATGGCCCATCATAAAATCGCTGTCATCGCCGGTGACGGCATCGGTAATGAAGTCATGCCGGAAGGCTTGCGCGTGCTGCAGGCTTGTGCGCAGCGCTACAACATCGCATTGCAGTTCACCACCATGGAATGGGCGAACTGTGATTACTACCTGGAACATGGGCAGATGATGCCCGACGACTGGTTCGAGCAGCTCAAGGATTTCGATGCCATTTACTTTGGCGCTGTGGGCTGGCCAGATAAAGTGCCCGACCATATCTCGCTGTGGGGTTCGCTGCTGAAGTTCCGCCGTGAATTTGATGAATACGTCAATTTGCGTCCAGTGCGTTTGATGCCGGGTGTGCCCTGTCCGCTGGCAAATAAAAAGCCCGGTGATATCGACTTTTATGTGGTGCGTGAAAATACGGAAGGCGAGTACTCGTCCGTAGGCGGCCGCATGTTCGAAGGCACCGAGCGTGAGATCGTCTTGCAGGAATCAGTGTTCACGCGCAAGGGGGTCGATCGCATCCTGAAGTATGCGTTTGAGCTGGCGCAAAGCCGGCCCAAGAAACACCTGACGTCCGCCACCAAGTCGAACGGTATCGCACTGAGCATGCCGTACTGGGATGAGCGGATGGAAGCGATGGCGCCGGCTTATCCCGAGGTACGCTGGGACAAATACCATATTGATATATTGGCGGCCCGCTTTGTGCTGAGCCCCGAACGTTTCGATGTGGTGGTCGCGTCGAACCTGTTTGGCGATATCCTGTCCGACCTGGGGCCCGCTTGCACGGGGACGATCGCCATCGCACCGTCAGCCAACATCAATCCCGAGCGTACCTTTCCTTCCGTCTTCGAACCGGTTCATGGTTCCGCACCGGATATCTATGGCCAGAATATTGCCAACCCGATTGGCATGATCTGGTCGGGTGCCATGATGCTGGACTTCCTCGGCAATGGCGATGCCAATTACAGGGCCGCACATGACGCCATCTTGCGGGCGATCGAGCAAGTGCTGGAACATGGCCCGCGCACGCCGGATATGGGCGGCACTGCCAGCACCACCGAGGTTGGCATGGCGATCGCGGTCTTGTTAAAGTAAATTCTCGAATACGCGTAATAATCCTTGCCGCCTGCGGGCGGCTTTGCTATAGTTCGCCTCCCCAATGAGACGCACTAGTTTGCGGCACGGAGGGATCACCGGAAACGGCGATGCAGTAAAAAGAAGATTGACGGATTTAGTAAAATGCTTCATACTCTTTCTTCTTCGCAGCTGACAAACACAACGCTTTGTCGATAGCGCGAATGTAGTAAATAAGCAGTACCGAATACAGTTCTTTAACAATTAACAGTCGATAAGTGTGGGCATTTGATGGAAGTGCAGCGCTGCGCAAGCAGCG
>NZ_JBMOUF010000028.1:0-4501 GCF_049319705.1 Janthinobacterium sp. Mn2066
CATCCTGTCGGCTGAAACTTTGTTGAAGGCAACACTAGGGGACTTCCCACATCTGACGGTGACATAGCCTAAAAAAACCGGGATGTCAGTCGATAGCATCCCGTTTTTTTGCGCCCTGCGCGGCGGCTTACAGGATGGATGCGAGGCCTTGCTGCTTGACCTGCGGGGCGGGCATGTCGTGCGGCGAGCAGCAATAGCGGTTCTTGCCGGCGCGCTTGGCTTCGTACAGGGCCGTGTCAGCCGAACTGAGCAAGGCTTCGACGGAAGTGGCGTCGTCGGGATAGATGCTGATGCCGATGCTGGTCGACAGGCGCAAGGTCAGGTCGTTGATGAAATACGGGTCGGAAATGACTTCGATCAGCTTGGCGGCCGGCTCGCGCGCATCGCCCTTGCCGGCCAGGTTGCCCAGCACAATGACGAATTCGTCGCCGCCGATGCGGGCCACGGTATCTTCCTTGCGCGAGGCGCCGACCAGGCGCGTGGCCACCATTTTCAATATTTCATCGCCATAACCATGGCCATAGCGGTCATTGATCGCCTTGAAGCCATCGAGATCGAGGTACAGCACGGCCGATTTGCCGCGGTTGCGGGCCGATTGCTGCACCGTATGTTCGATGCGGTCTTCCAGCAGGCGGCGGTTGGGCAGGCCGGTGAGCGGATCGTGCAGGGCCAGTTCCTGCTGCTGCTTGCTGTACTGGGCCAGTTCCTTGTACAGCAGCCGCACTTCCAGCATGTTGTGGATGCGTTTATGGACTTCCATCAGGTCGAATGGCTTGCTGATGAAATCGCGCGCACCCGCTTCCAGCGCGGCAATCTTGAAACTCGGTTGCGCCGTCAGGGCCAGCACCGGCAGGTAGCCGCCATGTTCGATCTCTTTCAAGCCTTTCATGACTTCAAAGCCATTCAGTTCCGGCATCTGCAAGTCGAGCAGGATCAAGTCGTAGCAATGTTCCTGGTGCAAGGGACAAACCTGGGCCGGCCGCATGGTGGCGGTCACATTGCTATAACCTGCATCGCGCAGGATTTCCAGCATCAGGTCGACATTATCGGGGGAGTCGTCGACGACCAAAATTTTGGCTTTCAAAATCTCATCTTGGCTGGGCATGTGTGGTCTCAGGTCAATGCTTCAAATTAGCGCTGGCGATGCAGCTTATCTATCGGCTGGCAAATCCGGCTGATATATCGCGGCTGCAACATCACGGCTGGCAACATCATCGGCTGGCAGCATATCAGGATGATAGTATCTTTATGCAACAAAACAGGGCGCACTGCAGCCGATGGGCCGGCCGCTGCCGCACTGTTGCCGAGGTGCTGGGCCGTATCATTGCCATATGGCTATAACAGTGATTTTTTTTAGTGTAGCAAACTTCGTGGAAGTTGCTTGTAGGACAGGGCCGCGTCTGAAAGTAGGAGTGGCGACCCGCTTTTGTGACTATTTTGACTCGCATTATTTGTTTCTTTGTATCAATTTTATTTGCTTTGTTTCACTGTTTTTACCAGTTGCGCCACCGTCGCCAGCAGGGCAGAAGGATCGAGCGGCTTCGAGGCATAGGCCTGGAAGCTGCCTTCGAGTGCGCGCTGGCGGTCTTGTGGCCGGGCAAAGGCCGTCAACGCCAGCGCGGGCAGGGCGCCGCCCTGGGCTGGCCCCAGTGCGCGTATCAGGGCCAGCAACTCGAGGCCGTCGATGTCGGGCATGCCGATGTCGCTGACCAGCACATCGGGCCGTTCGCTGCTCATCAGTTGCAGCGCCTGCGCCGCATTGGCCGCGCTGCAGACTTCGGCATGGCTGCCGCGCAGGATGCGTTCGGCCAGTTCGCGCGCATCGGGCTCATCGTCGACCAGCAGCACTTTCACGCCGGATAAATCACACTGGCCGCGGTCGCTGCCTGCCGGCCCATCCTTGTGGGCGGTCTCGCTACCGGCCTGCCTGCTCAGTGGCAGGCGCACGGTAAAGGTGGCGCCCTGCATATGCCCGGCGCTGCTGGCCGTGACCGTGCCGCCGTGCTGTTCGACCAGGTGCTTGACGATCGCCAGTCCCAGCCCCAGTCCGCCATGCTTGCGCGTGGTCGAGGCATCGGCCTGGCGGAAGCGGTCGAACACATAGGGCAGGAAATCGGCCTCGATGCCCATGCCATTGTCGGCCACGCTGATGGTCAGGTAGCTGCTGTCGCGCCGCACGGCGATCGTTACCTGGCCCCCCTGGGGCGTGAATTTCAGCGCATTCGACAGCAGATTCCAGATGACTTGCTGCATCCGGCCAGGGTCGCCGACGATGGTGCCCGCATCGGCTGCGATGAGGGTATTGAGCGTGATGTGCTTGGCGTCGGCGGCCGGACGCAGGGTTTCGATGGCCGAGGCGATCACGCTGGCCGGTACGATGGTTTGCAGGTCGAGCATCACCTTGTCGGAGGTGATGCGGCTCATGTCGAGCAGGTCTTCGATCAGTTGCGCCTGTGCCCGCGCATTGCGCTCGATGCTGTGCAGGCCGCGGTGCAGGTCGGCCTGGTCGCGCGTGCCGCGCCGCAAGACTTGCGCCCAGCCCAGGATGGCCGACAGCGGCGTGCGCAGTTCATGCGACAAGGTGGTCAGGAATTCGTCTTTCAGCTGGTTGGTGCGTTCCGCTTCGGCGCGTGCCTCGCGCTCGCTGTCGAGCAGCACCTTGCGCTCTTCGGCGGCGCGGCGGGCTGCCGCGTACAAGCGCGTGTTGTCGAGCGCGACGGCGGCCTGGGCCGCGATGGCGGCAACGATGCGTTCGCTGCGCGCGCTGAACATGCCCGCTTGCGGATGGCCGAGCAGCAAGCGGCCCAGCAGCTGGCCCGAACGCGAACGCACGGGCAGGCTCAGGCAGCTGCGCAAGGTGGGGGCGCCATCGGCCTGTTCTTCGGGCGCGGCCAGCAAATCGTTGTGGCGCATGCCGGGCCCCTGGCGCAGGTCGGCCGCGATGGCTTCGGCCTGGCCGGCGCTGATGCCGCTCACGGCGCGCGCGGTAGGCAGTAGCGGTTCCGGGCCGTCGCCGCTTTCGTGCAGATGGTGTTCGTCATGGTCGGTGCCATAATAGAAGGCGCCAAAGCGCGCGCCGCTGATGCGGGTGGCCGCATCGACCGTTTCCTGCAGCAGGGCGGGCAGCTCCAGCGTGCCGGCCAGCGCGGCGCCCGTGTTGTTGAGCAATTCCAGTACCCGCGTCTCATCGCGCAGCGCTTCCTGCGCCCGCTTGACCTGGTCCACGTCGGTGCTGGTACCAAACCAGCGCAACAGCTGGCCGCCCCGGTCGCGCACGGGATTGGCGCGCGTGAGAAACCAGCGGTACTGGCCGTCGCTGCCACGGATGGGGAACTCCATCTCGAACGGCGTGCCTTTGTTTAAGGCATTCTTCCAGGCTTGCATCATTTCTGGCAGGCGCTGCGGTTCGTAAGCCGTGCTCCAGCCTTCGCCGGCCATCTGCTCGGGCGTGGTGCCCGTGTAATCGTGCCAGCGCTGGTTATACCAGGCCATGGTGCCATCGAAACTGGCGATCCAGGCCAGTTGCGGGATCGAATTGGCCAGTGCGCGCAAGTCTTCCTCGCTCTGGCGCAAGCTATCTTCGGAGGCCTTGCGCTGGCTGATATCCTGGATGTAGGTGCTCAAACCTTCCGAGGAGGGAAACAGCCGCACTTCCAGCCAGCGTCCCAGTGGCAGGTAAAACAATTCGAAGCTGCCGCTTTCCCGCTGCGCCATGGCGCGCCGGTATTGCGCTTCCATGTCGGTGCCCGGCATGTCGGGGCAGGCCAGCCACAGGCTCTGGCCAGCCAGCGCGCGGCCGGCGGGGCGCCGCGGCGCCAGCATGTCGGCGCCGTGCGTATTGATATAGCGGATGGTCCAGTCGCGCTCCAGCAGGCAGACGCCATCGGCGATGCCTTCAAGCAGATGGCCCAGACGCTCATCCGGCAGGCCGGGTGCGGGGGAGGCGGGCGGCAGACTTGTTGCGCGCTCATGTTGGGCCATCTGGCCTCCTGTGACCGCTGATGTTGATGGTGTGTCTGGTCATGATGGAAGTCCGCCATGTTTTTTGCCAGGCCATGCCTGGCCTGGACGATGCGGTCATTGTAGCCCCAAGCGCCTGGCGGCCACCACACGCTTGCCGCCATGTTTGCGGGGAAAATTGCCGCCGGGCAGGGCAGCGCTTTTTGCGCTTGTTTTCACTCTATGAGAGATAGCACTGGACACAGTGGAAAGCAGTGCCTATAATCCCGCTTCTTTCGAGACAGCAACTACTCGATGCACTGGAAACACTCTGCGCAAGCAGGGTATCGTGTGCAGAATGACGTCGGCTTTTTCGGCTTGAAAAGTAGCGGGATGGTATAGGACGATGCCCTGTCAAAACCAGCTAAGCGATTGAAAAATCGAACTTTTCAAAGCGAAATGAATACGTTATAATGTTTGCCTGCGCGGCTGTAGCTCAGCTGGATAGAGTACTTGGCTACGAACCAAGGGGTCGTGGGTTCAATTCCTGCCAGCCGCACCA
>NZ_JBMOUF010000029.1:0-2907 GCF_049319705.1 Janthinobacterium sp. Mn2066
AGAGGCTAACGTTATAGGGACAAGCGAATAAGTGCACATGGTGGATGCCTTGGCGATTACAGGCGATGAAGGACGTAGTAGCTTGCGATAAGCTGCGGGGAGTGAGCAAACACACTTTGATCCGCAGATTTCCGAATGGGGCAACCCACCCTTTTAGGGTATTGCATGCTGAATACATAGGCATGCAAGGCGAACGCGGCGAACTGAAACATCTAAGTAGCTGCAGGAAAAGAAATCAACCGAGATTCCCAAAGTAGTGGCGAGCGAAATGGGAAGAGCCTGTACGTGATAGTCGGACCGATAACAGAATCCCCTGGAAATGGGAGCCATAGTGGGTGATAGCCCCGTATGTGAAATCGGACCGGTGGTACTAAGCGTACGACAAGTAGGGCGGGACACGAGAAATCCTGTCTGAATATGGGGGGACCATCCTCCAAGGCTAAATACTCGTAATCGACCGATAGTGAACCAGTACCGTGAGGGAAAGGCGAAAAGAACCCCGGAAGGGGAGTGAAATAGATCCTGAAACCGTGTGCATACAAACAGTAGGAGCGGACTTGTTCCGTGACTGCGTACCTTTTGTATAATGGGTCAGCGACTTACATTCAGTGGCAAGGTTAACCAGATAGGGAAGCCGTAGAGAAATCGAGTCCGAATAGGGCGAACAGTCGCTGGGTGTAGACCCGAAACCAAGTGATCTACTCATGGCCAGGATGAAGGTGCGGTAACACGCCCTGGAGGTCCGAACCCACTAATGTTGAAAAATTAGGGGATGAGCTGTGGGTAGGGGTGAAAGGCTAAACAAACTTGGAAATAGCTGGTTCTCTCCGAAAACTATTTAGGTAGTGCCTCAAGTATCACCATCGGGGGTAGAGCACTGTTATGGCTAGGGGGTCATTGCGACTTACCAAACCATTGCAAACTCCGAATACCGATGAGTGCGAGCTTGGGAGACAGACGTCGGGTGCTAACGTCCGGCGTCAAGAGGGAAACAACCCAGACCGCCAGCTAAGGTCCCAAAGATTGGCTAAGTGGAAAACGAAGTGGGAAGGCTAAAACAGTCAGGATGTTGGCTTAGAAGCAGCCATCATTTAAAGAAAGCGTAATAGCTCACTGATCGAGTCGTCCTGCGCGGAAGATGTAACGGGGCTAAGCCAGTCACCGAAGCTGCGGATATGTCTTTGACATATGGTAGGAGAGCGTTCTGTAAGCCTGCGAAGGTGTCTTGTAAAGGATGCTGGAGGTATCAGAAGTGCGAATGCTGACATGAGTAGCGATAATGGGGGTGAAAAGCCTCCACGCCGTAAGCCCAAGGTTTCCTGTTCAACGTTCATCGGAGCAGGGTGAGTCGGCCCCTAAGGCGAGGCAGAGATGCGTAGCTGATGGGAAGCAGGTTAATATTCCTGCACCGTCGTATGATGCGATGGGGGGACGGATCGCGGAAGGTTGTCTGACTGTTGGAATAGTCAGTTTCTGTCTCATAGAAGGTGCTTAGGCAAATCCGGGCACAGGATTCAAGGGGATGGGACGAGTGAACTTGTTCACGTAGCAATCGGAAGTGGTTCCAAGAAAAGCCTCTAAGCTTCAGTCATACGAGACCGTACCGCAAACCGACACAGGTGGGCGAGATGAGTATTCTAAGGCGCTTGAGAGAACTCGGGAGAAGGAACTCGGCAAATTGGTACCGTAACTTCGGGAAAAGGTACGCCCCGGTAGCTTGGTCACTTTACTGTGATAGGGCGAAAGGGTTGCAATAAACTGGTGGCTGCGACTGTTTAATAAAAACACAGCACTCTGCAAACACGAAAGTGGACGTATAGGGTGTGACGCCTGCCCGGTGCTGGAAGATTAAATGATGGGGTGCAAGCTCTTGATTGAAGTCCCAGTAAACGGCGGCCGTAACTATAACGGTCCTAAGGTAGCGAAATTCCTTGTCGGGTAAGTTCCGACCTGCACGAATGGCGTAACGATGGCCACACTGTCTCCTCCCGAGACTCAGCGAAGTTGAAATGTTTGTGATGATGCAATCTACCCGCGGCTAGACGGAAAGACCCCATGAACCTTTACTGTAGCTTTGCATTGGACTTTGAACCAATCTGTGTAGGATAGGTGGGAGGCTTTGAAGCGGGGACGCTAGTTCTCGTGGAGCCAACCTTGAAATACCACCCTGGTTTGTTTGAGGTTCTAACCTTGGTCCGTTATCCGGATCGGGGACAGTGCATGGTAGGCAGTTTGACTGGGGCGGTCTCCTCCTAAAGTGTAACGGAGGAGTTCGAAGGTACGCTAGATACGGTCGGACATCGTGTTGATAGTGCAATGGCATAAGCGTGCTTAACTGCGAGACTGACAAGTCGAGCAGGTACGAAAGTAGGACATAGTGATCCGGTGGTTCTGTATGGAAGGGCCATCGCTCAACGGATAAAAGGTACTCTGGGGATAACAGGCTGATTCCTCCCAAGAGTTCATATCGACGGGGGAGTTTGGCACCTCGATGTCGGCTCATCACATCCTGGGGCTGTAGCCGGTCCCAAGGGTATGGCTGTTCGCCATTTAAAGTGGTACGTGAGCTGGGTTTAAAACGTCGTGAGACAGTTTGGTCCCTATCTGCCGTGGGCGTTGGAAATTTGAAGGGGGCTGCTCCTAGTACGAGAGGACCGGAGTGGACGAACCTCTGGTGTACCGGTTGTCACGCCAGTGGCATTGCCGGGTAGCTAAGTTCGGAAGAGATAACCGCTGAAAGCATCTAAGCGGGAAACTTGCCTTGAGATGAGATTTCCCAGAGCCTTGAGCTCTTTGAAGGGTCGTTCGAGACCAGGACGTTGATAGGCTGGGTGTGGAAGTGCAGTAATGCATTAAGCTAACCAGTACTAATTGCCCGTACGGCTTGTCCCTATAACCTTAGCAGGT
>NZ_JBMOUF010000031.1:0-1060 GCF_049319705.1 Janthinobacterium sp. Mn2066
ATAAAGCTAAGGAAGAGCTTGTGTCTGAATGGCAGAACTGACCCTACTGCCCTGCTGCAAAACAGCACAGTCACCCTACAAGCCATGCTGGGCACACCGTTCCAGCATCAGGGCCGCTGGGTGATCGCCGTCTATCACCCGTCGTATGTCTTGCGCGCGCCCGATGAAATGAGTCGACGGCAGGCGTATGCGGTGATGGTGGAGGGTTTGCAGCAGGCGGTGAGATTGATTGGGGGATAAACAAGTTTTTTCCGAGACCATACGTGAATGACTCAGATTAGCTCCCCCTCCCCTGCTAAACGGTTCTTTCAAGACGATATCTGATCCTTGCTCTATAAGAACTCGTTACCAGATCCTCAATCCTTAGAATATTCACATATAGCGGCTTTGTAATCCCAACGTCCGCCCAGATCAAGACAACTATCAATGGCAAATTCGCGCTTTAGCCAACACCCAGCAGCTATAGCCAAGGCCACGATAATAAGCAAGAGCAATATTTTCAGCTTTCCCATAATGATAGTGATAACTCTCAATAGCCGTTGGAAAGACCTGCAGGACGGAATGCGCCGCATACCGTTTCACAGGCCCCCGATGAAGCTCCTGATCTGCCAGCTTGATTCGCTACTTGATCAGCAGCAGAAGCGCTTGCTGGATCCATTTTAATATACTGGTCCACTGCCTCTCGACCGTCAGAAATCACACAAGCAGCACTCTTTCCAATCGATCCACGTTGTGTTGCTTCACAATTTGCCTTGCAATGGAAGTACTTGTCGGCACCGATCGTGTTTGCTGTACGCATGTCGTTATAGTTCCGGAGAAAGTCACCAACAGCACCACGAATTTGATTGATAACACCTGGAGAAGGCCAGGCACCGCGTACGTAATCCTGAAATGCAGAGGCACCGGTAGGTGGCTCTAAACCTGTTGGATCAACGAGTGAGATTGGGTTTCCGAAAACATAAGTATACGTATTCGTCCCACCAGCCAACCCAATCGGATCACTCTGCAAATACCGTCCCAACGACGCATCATAATAACGGTGCCAGTTGTACCACAGCCC
>NZ_JBMOUF010000032.1:0-946 GCF_049319705.1 Janthinobacterium sp. Mn2066
CTTGCATGGCATGCAAGAGGTCAGCGGTTAGCTCCCGCTTACCTCCACCAATAGCGCAGAAACCACAAGATAATCAAAGTCGCCTTGAGCGGCTTTTTTTATTTCTGTTAAGTGTTTCGCCATACCCCTCGGGGGAGTGTGGCTTAGCTGTTAGTGCGCTTGCATGGCATGCAAGAGGTCAGCGGTTAGCTCCCGCTTACCTCCACCAATAGCGCAGAAACCACAAGATAATCAAAGTCGCCTTAGCGGCTTTTTTTATTTCCGGCATACCCCTCGGGGGAGTGTGGCTTAGTTGTGAGAGCGCTTGCATGGCATGCAAGAGGTCAGCGGTTAGCTCGCGCTTACCTTCACCAATAGCGCAGAAACCACAAGATAATCAAAGTCGCCTTGAGCGGCTTTTTTTATTTCTGTTAAGTGTTTCGCCATATCTCAAGGGTGGGGCTTAAGCAGTCCTACACATTTTTTACTTACCCCAACATCGAAAATGCCGGGGTCTGACCCGCCGGGTCAGACCCCAGTCCTTGCTTTTTTTGGGGGGGGTAACTGAACAGCATTACTGCCCTGCGTAATTTTTTATTTGTGAGGTGACAGTGTCACCTATGTCTCCCGACAAAGTGTCACCCATGTGTCCCGACAAAAAAGTGTCACCCATGTCTCCCGACAGCTTGCGATGTTGTAATTAGTTGCCGCATTGCATGTCATCCTGCCATCACCCCATCCTCATAGGGGAAAGTGCTCGAGAAAGATGGAAAATAAGAGGGGCGGTAGTTGATTTCGTGAATCGCTTCGTGTTAAACTTCGCGCACGCTTTTTTGAGGGGCTAAATAAAGCCTTCAACGAAGAGTCCGCTGAGAGTAAAATCAGCACAGGTCCCCATCGTCTAGAGGCCTAGGACATCACCCTTTCACGGTGAGTACAGGGGTTCGAATCCCCTTGGGGACGCCAG
>NZ_JBMOUF010000033.1:0-694 GCF_049319705.1 Janthinobacterium sp. Mn2066
GTTATTGTCAGGCTTGTTATTCGAAAAAACCCCTTCCGGTGATCCGGTTGGGGTTTTTTTACGTCTGGCGGTTTTGCAAGTTACAAGGCAAAAGCCATAAGAAAGCAGCGCTGCGCGCTGCCTTCTTATGTCGTCAGTGTCGAATCATTGTTGGTGGCGTTGTTTGGCCAGCCGATGCCTGTTGCTGCGATCACAATATCGAGGCTGCTGGCGCTGGTTAGTTGGATGCTCCTTGGAGCTTGCCGGCCACGCCAGCACCGATACGTTTTCCCATACGCTATTCCCACCACTATATGACGGTATATCGGGCCTGAAGGGGTTTTCATTGTTGAAAATAAAATGAATGGCTTAGTTTTCCTGGGTGCACTGAATGGCATGATGATTTTTAGGGCCGCTTATGGCATCGGGCATCTGGCTGATATCGATTGGCTACCAGGTAAGAAGATTAGCTACTGGGGATATCGATCCCATGGTTTTGTTATGCTTGGCCGGCTGCGTACATTCTTGCCACACTTGCACCATCCTGATGGATTGAAGGGTGCCGGAAGAATGTCCTGGTTTTAACTGGATCATAAAATATATGGAAATGCCTGTTTTCCCTTGCTTCTGTGAAAGCACTTTGCTATAGTTCGCCTCCCCAATGAGACGCACTAGTTTGCGGCACGGAGGGATCACCGGAAACGGCGATGCAGTA
>NZ_JBMOUF010000034.1:0-643 GCF_049319705.1 Janthinobacterium sp. Mn2066
CCGTTATCGCAGCGAATGACCTGGGGTTTGCCACGCCATTCGATGATCCTGTCGAGGGAGCGGATGACGCGTTCGGATGGCAATGAGAAGTCAACCTCGATGCCGAGTCCCTCACGGTTGTAATCGTCAATCACGTTGAACAAGCGGATGCTTCTGCCGTCGGCCAGTTGGTCGTGCATGAAATCCATCGACCAAGTGTCGTTGATCTGTGTCGGCACGGCCAGCGGCAGCGGTTTTTCGCGTACCAGCCGATGGCGCGGCTTGATCCGTAAGTGCAGTTCCAGCTCGCGGTAGATTCGGTAGACGCGCTTGTGGTTCCATTTAAAACCCTTCACGTTACGCAAATACAGGAAGCACAGACCGAAGCCCCAGTTGCGCTGGTTATTGGTCAGGCGTACCAGCCAGTCAGCCACGACAGCGTTTTCCGCATCGAGCTTGGCGCGATAGCGATAGCAGGTCCGGCTGATGCCGAACGCCTCGCAGGCCAGTCCTATTGTGGCTGAACGCTGGGCCACGGCCCATTGCGCCATCTCCCGCCGCTGAGATGGCGTTACCACTTTTTTGTCAGGGCCTCCGCGACGATCTCGGCTTTCAAGCGCTCCTCGGCATACATCTTCTTCAGGCGCCGGTTTTCGTCCTCCAG
>NZ_JBMOUF010000035.1:0-566 GCF_049319705.1 Janthinobacterium sp. Mn2066
GGAAGCGCTGATCAATTCGGTTTTCTGACGAGCTTGACGCGCCAAATGGTCGACCGGCGAGCCGTTCAGGCCCGTTTTTCGTTCAATTTGACGCGATGTTTCGCGTCTTTGGGTAATCAAGACGGACTACGGGATTCGGTAACCGTAAAACGCCTGCCGACCAGCGGCAGATTGGCAAGGGCGAACAGCATGAACAACTGTGCTGTGTTCTTGGCCAGTCCGCGATAGCGCGTTTTGCGATGACGGAACAGGTTCTTCTTGATGACATAAAACGGGGAGGGCGACTTTCGCCCGCACACTGGCTTTCAAATGTTCCAGCTTTTCCGTCAGGCGCCCCAGTTTGTTGTTCGGTAGCGCCTTGCGTTTGGAGCGTTTCATAGCCACGTGCCACGTGCCACGTCACCGGTTTGCCGGTGTTTTCAGGCCGCTTTTTTCCACGCCTTGGTAACCAGCGTCGCCAAACTCAGCAGTTTCGTCGCCGTGCAGCAACGCGTGCGCCTGTGTCACATCGGCAACGTTCCCGGCCGTGCCGACGACCGTATGCACCAGGCCCGACGCGGCATCGA
>NZ_JBMOUF010000036.1:0-550 GCF_049319705.1 Janthinobacterium sp. Mn2066
GCGGTGCTTCCCGTGTCTATCGGGCGATAAACCTGGAAGGAGTTGGCGCTTTCGTAGGCACGGCTTGCCCAAAAGCGCGGCTGCTTGAAGTCAGAGACCCATCCGCTGCTACCGGTACCGGTGTAGCCCTGCACGTGTCCATGGACACTGCCCCCCTTATAGGAATCAAAAACAGCGGTATCTCCGGGCTGGTAGTCAGTCGTCGAGACCTTCTCAAAGCCGTTCCGCTCCAGCAACGCGCCATAGTCCTTCGCTGAAACAGGTCGGTTGCGGGTGTCCGCGCCACCGGCTTCGAGCGTAGTTCTCACATATTTGGCGCACTGCCCCAGGGACTTGTCTTTCGCATTGGCATCAAGGGCCTGCGTGTAAGCGCAAACACAAAGGAGCCCATCGGGGTCTACGGAATGAGGGTCAGTTCTGCCATTCAGACACAGCCTCAAATTAGCCTCCACCTGTTAAGTCGAATAACTGTCAACTGTCAGCGTAAGTATGCGAACGATAAAGCTAAGGAAGAGCTTGTGTCTGAATGGCAGAACTGACCCTACTGCCC
>NZ_JBMOUF010000037.1:0-504 GCF_049319705.1 Janthinobacterium sp. Mn2066
TCGATGCCGCGTCGGGCCTGGTGCATACGGTCGTCGGCACGGCCGGGAACGTTGCCGATGTGACACAGGCGCACGCGCTGCTGCATGGTGACGAGACAGCCGCACTCGGCGACGCCGGCTACCAGGGCGTAGAAAAGCGGCCTGAAAACACCGGCAAATCGGTGACGTGGCACGTAGCCATGAAACGCTCCAAACGCAAGGCGCTGCCCAATAACAAACTGGGGCGCCTGACGGAAAAGCTGGAGCATCTGAAGGCCAGCGTGCGGGCAAAAGTCGAGCATCCGTTTCATGTCATCAAGAACCTGTTCCGTCATCGTAAGACGCGCTATCGCGGACTGGCCAAGAACACAGCACAGTTGTTCACGCTGCTCGCCTTTGCCAATCTGCTGCTGGCCGGCAGGCGTTTTACGGTTACCGAATCCCGCATTCCGTCTTGATTACCCAAAGACGCGAAACATCGCGTCAAATTGAACGAAAAACGGGCCTGAACGGCTCGCCGGTCGA
>NZ_JBMOUF010000038.1:0-484 GCF_049319705.1 Janthinobacterium sp. Mn2066
TACGTCCTTCATCGCCTGTAATCGCCAAGGCATCCACCATGTGCACTTATTCGCTTGTCCCTATAACGTTAGCCTCTGATTACCGAAATAATCAAAGAGCGCTACAGGGATAAGAAAGTACAACGTTGTTGCTTGTTTGTTGATACATACAATCATTACCCATCGATTTACTTTTTACGATAAACCGATCAATAAATAATCTTTACTTCTTCCAGATTGTTAAAGAACGAAACAGCATTAATCTCTAAAAGATCAAACCTAAACTTGTCACCAATATGGCATAGCTTACGTTTGCACTTTCCAGTAAAACTTGGTGGAGGATGACGGGATCGAACCGACGACCCCCGCGTTATCAACACGGTGCTCTAACCAGCTGAGCTACAGCCCCAAATGCTGTTCTTCTTTATTAACAGCCGATAAGTGTGAACATTTGATGAGTGAACCGTTACCGGTTCGTGCAAACTCTAGAAAGGAGGTGATCCAG
>NZ_JBMOUF010000039.1:0-472 GCF_049319705.1 Janthinobacterium sp. Mn2066
CTCACCGTTTCTTCCCTGACAAAAGAGCTTTACAACCCGAAGGCCTTCTTCACTCACGCGGCATTGCTGGATCAGGCTTGCGCCCATTGTCCAAAATTCCCCACTGCTGCCTCCCGTAGGAGTCTGGACCGTGTCTCAGTTCCAGTGTGGCTGGTCGTCCTCTCAGACCAGCTACTGATCGATGCCTTGGTGAGCCTTTACCCCACCAACTAGCTAATCAGATATCGGCCGCTCCACGAGCATGAGGTCTTGCGATCCCCCACTTTCATCCTTAGATCGTATGCGGTATTAGCGTAACTTTCGCTACGTTATCCCCCACTCCAGGGTACGTTCCGATATATTACTCACCCGTTCGCCACTCGCCACCAGAGCAAGCTCCGTGCTGCCGTTCGACTTGCATGTGTAAGGCATGCCGCCAGCGTTCAATCTGAGCCAGGATCAAACTCTTCAGTTTAATCTCTGTTACTTTGCC
>NZ_JBMOUF010000040.1:0-470 GCF_049319705.1 Janthinobacterium sp. Mn2066
ACACGACAGCGTCTGCAGCCCCCAATGCGGGTACGACGGGACTGTCGAAACTAGTTTCTGGGATGTACGCCAGATACGCCTGGGTTGCGGCCTATTCGACTACTCCTCCCCCTAACGCTGTTCCATTAGCACTTGCAAGTCATGCGGAACTGCGGGCAACTTTTGTACCTGACTTGGCGAAGGCAATCTGGGACGATGCGCAATGCGCCGAGAAGCGAGGAGAGATTTGCACTTTGGACTTCGACATCCTCTTTGACTCGCAGGACCCAAGCGCAAGTGAATTGACGGTCCAGGATGCACCAAGCCCCGGGGTGCTTGCGTGCTTCAAGGTCGCTGATGGAACGCGCAAGTGTCTGTCGTTCGTCGGTTCCAACGTCCACGGAGCGCCTCGGGTCGCTGACATTGTTTACCCGGGGCAGCGGTCTCTTCGTCAACTGCTTGGGCTTACTGCGAAATCAATTTCGAAGCTG
>NZ_JBMOUF010000041.1:0-458 GCF_049319705.1 Janthinobacterium sp. Mn2066
GTCGGCGGCGCCGGCAACGGCCAGATGGGCGCGTCGGGCAGCACCTTGTTCGGCTCGGACGTGAAACGTACGCGTGTGTTCAATGACATGGCGATCCAGCCGCTCGACCATTTCGGCATGGAATTCGTGGCCCTGTGGCAAAAAGACCAGTCGAACGCCACCGGTTCCTCGGTCTGGACCACGATCGGCGTGCGCCCGGTATATGCGCTGACCAACAACTTCAAGCTGGTCGCCGAACTGGGCACGGACCGCGTGACACAGGAGAATGGCCCTGCCAAGCGCCTGACCAAGATCACCTTTGCGCCGACCATTTCGGCCGGTCCTGGCCTGTGGTCGCGTCCTGAATTGCGCGCCTTTGTCACCTACGGCAAATGGAACGATGCGGCGACCGCCTCGGTCAACGCCGCCAACAATTCGGGCCCGGTGTATAACAACAATACCAGCGGCACGTCGTACGG
>NZ_JBMOUF010000042.1:0-456 GCF_049319705.1 Janthinobacterium sp. Mn2066
GGGAGATCAGCATGCAACAAGCGCAATGGCAGGCATGGCTCGCACAGTTCGCTGAGCTTTCTCGGCATCAACGTCTGCAGGGCATGAAACTGTTACGCGGCGCGCCGCCCGAGCAGACGACCACTGCGTTGATCGAACGCACGGCCCAAGCACGTCTATGCTGCCCGGCATGTCGCTCGCGGCATGTACATCGGCACGGCCATGCCAACGATTTGCAGCGCTATCGTTGCGTGCCCTGCGGCAAAACATTCAATGCGCTGACGGGCACGCCCCTGGCGCATCTGCGCCACAAAGCCCTGTGGCTGGACTATGCCAATTGCCTGCTGAACTCGGACTCGGTACGCAAGGCCGCGCAACAGTTGAGCATCCACCGCAATACCAGTTTTCGCTGGCGCCACCGCTTTCTGGCGTTGGCGAAAACCGACCGTCCGCGCTGCCTGCATGGCATCATCGAGG
>NZ_JBMOUF010000043.1:0-449 GCF_049319705.1 Janthinobacterium sp. Mn2066
CCAACCCAATCGGATCACTCTGCAAATACCGTCCCAACGACGCATCATAATAACGGTGCCAGTTGTACCACAGCCCCGATTCGTTATCGTAATACTGCCCTGGAAAGCCGACATGCATGCCGCCGATATTGTCGACGATAATGGTGCGGTCGAATGCAGCGTTGGCGGCGCGCCAGGCGACGGTGCCGTTGGCGTCAGTCAGCACTTCCGGACGGCCCCGTTTGTCGTTGTGGCTGGCGTAGACAGATTAATCCAGTAGGATCAACGCGATTTATTGGATTTTCTCCCAAATAAACATAGGTGTTGATGCCACCCGCAAGCCCGATGGGGTCAGTTTGGACGTACTGCCTATCGGCCAGTCGCAGTTTCGCGCAGCTTCGAAATTGATTTCGCAGTAAGCCCAAGCAGTTGACGAAGAGACCGCTGCCCCGGGTAAACAATGTCAGCGA
>NZ_JBMOUF010000044.1:0-432 GCF_049319705.1 Janthinobacterium sp. Mn2066
GGCGCGGCGATCAGCGTGGCGTCAACGATGGTGCCTTCGCGCATCATCAAACCTTTCTCGGCCAAGTGCCCATTGATGGTGTCGAAGATCTGGCGCGTCAGTCCGTTCGCTTCCAGTAGGTGGCGAAACTTTAGCAAGGTCGTCGCGTCCGGCGCCGACTCGCGGTCCAGGTCAATGCCAACGAAAGCGCGAATGGACTGGCTGTCGTAGACCGCGTCCTCAATGCCTTCGTCCGACAGACCAAAGCACTGCTGGGCAACATACATGCGCAGCATGCGTGCCAGCCCGATCGGCCGGCGCCCAGCGCCTTCGACCTTCGGATAGAACGGCTCGATCAGCTTGTGCAGTTTGCCCCACGGTGTCACGCTATCGATTTCGGCCAGGAAGCGGTCGCGCCGCGTCAGTTTTTTCTTGGCGGCGTATTCGAGGTCG
>NZ_JBMOUF010000045.1:0-380 GCF_049319705.1 Janthinobacterium sp. Mn2066
CTGTATCTGCTGGAATCGGAGAAAGGGGCGCGGCATTTGCGGCGTCCGGCACGCCGGCGTGGTGGCCATGCCCGCCAGCGCGGGATTTCCAGCGAACAGGTTTGCATCCTGGTAGCGCGCGACCGGACGGGGCAAACCATCGATTTCGTCACTGGCAAGGGGCAACTGAGCAAGAAGCAGTTGCTGCAGTGCTTGCCGCCCGTGATCGACAAGGATATTTTGCTGGTGACCGATGGCCATGCGGCGTATGCCGCCTTTGCCCGGGAAACGGGCATCAGTCATCAGGCAGTCAACTTGCGCGCTGGCATCCGCGTGCGCGGCGCGGTCCACGTGCAGAACGTCAACGCGTATCACAGCCGCTTGCGCGGATGGCTCAGCAT
>NZ_JBMOUF010000046.1:0-344 GCF_049319705.1 Janthinobacterium sp. Mn2066
ACAGCAATCCTGGCCTTGATCCCGCCAAGCGAAGCGCTGGCGCTGGCAATTCAACAGGGCGATGTTGCCGGGCTGCAGCGACTGTGGCCAGAGATTGTGACTAGCCAGCACGCGCAATTCGTTCTGGTATGGCAGCAATTGCCGCTGGATACCAAGCGCCGCCATCTGGCTGATTTTTCCAAGCAATTCAATCCAGTCCAGCAGGCTGAGCTGGCTCAAATGCTGGAATTTTCCATGCCTGCGTCACCGGCTATGGGCGATGCCGTACTGGCAGACGGCGCCAAAGTTCAGGCGCCAGCCGCCACTGATATCTATCAAACAGCAATCCTGGCCTTGATCCCGCC
>NZ_JBMOUF010000047.1:0-324 GCF_049319705.1 Janthinobacterium sp. Mn2066
TTTTGGTGTAATGCCGCCAAGTGCCATGTTGGGCCGGTCGTGATTGTAAGTCCACAACCAGCGGGTTGCAAAATCCTGGATATCCTCGAGTGTTTCAAACAGGTGATGAGCCAGCCAGTCGTAACGCACGGTGCGGTTATAGCGCTCGACATAGGCATTCTGCTGTGGCTGCCCAGGCTGAATGAAGTCAATGCGTATGTCACGCTTGGCGGCCCAGGCCAGCGTCACGGCGCTGATGTATTCGGGACCGTTATCGCAGCGAATGACCTGGGGTTTGCCACGCCATTCGATGATCCTGTCGAGGGAGCGGATGACGCGTTCGGA
>NZ_JBMOUF010000048.1:0-288 GCF_049319705.1 Janthinobacterium sp. Mn2066
ATGCCCGTAAAGTTCAGGTTCAGCGTACGGGCCGCGATATCGGCCGTGGTGCTGCCGCTGTGGCTGCCGAGCACATAATTGCCTGCATCGGCGCCCGTCACACCGACGCCATTCACGCTGACGGTTTTAGCGGTGCCAGCATTCTTGTCGGCAAAGCTGGCACTGCCGGCCACCGTCAGGGCGTCCCCGGCGATGCGGTCATCACCGATCGTCACGCCAGCCGAGGTAGTGCCGTCATAAGTCTTGTTGATGCCCGTAAAGTTCAGGTTCAGCGTACGGGCCGCGATA
>NZ_JBMOUF010000049.1:0-286 GCF_049319705.1 Janthinobacterium sp. Mn2066
TCCCCATCGTCTAGAGGCCTAGGACATCACCCTTTCACGGTGAGTACAGGGGTTCGAATCCCCTTGGGGACGCCAGGTAGTTGTGGTATAGTAGTGGCAGTTGTTTGTACTGATTGTTGTAAGTTCAGGTTCGTAAAAAGCGGGCTCTGGATGGAAAGCAAGTAGTGGAACAAAGTCGCCAAGTGCGGCTTTTATTATTTCTGCGCCCAGGGGGTATAGCTCAGCTGGGAGAGCGCTTGCATGGCATGCAAGAGGTCAGCGGTTCGATCCCGCTTACCTCCACCAA
>NZ_JBMOUF010000050.1:0-283 GCF_049319705.1 Janthinobacterium sp. Mn2066
TCCCCATCGTCTAGAGGCCTAGGACATCACCCTTTCACGGTGAGTACAGGGGTTCGAATCCCCTTGGGGACGCCAGGATTTTTAGTTGTATTGAGTTGGAATGTAATGATGCAGTGCTGAATGGGCCTGATAAGTCAGGCTTTTTTTGTTTCTGCAATATTGCTGCAGTACCAGGTCAGGATGCGCAACAGGGCATTCAGGACAGATTTCTGTCCCCATCGTCTAGAGGCCTAGGACATCACCCTTTCACGGTGAGTACAGGGGTTCGAATCCCCTTGGGGAC
>NZ_JBMOUF010000051.1:0-275 GCF_049319705.1 Janthinobacterium sp. Mn2066
GGGGGTATAGCTCAGCTGGGAGAGCGCTTGCATGGCATGCAAGAGGTCAGCGGTTCGATCCCGCTTACCTCCACCAATAGCGCAGGAACCAAGTGGTGAAAAATCTGTAGTAAATCAAAGTCGCCTTGAGCGGCTTTTTTATTTCCGTAGAGTGTTTCGCCATACCCCTCGGGGGAGTGTGGCTTAGCTGTTAGTGCACTTGCATGGCATGCAAGAGGTCAGCGGTTAGCTCCCGCTTACCTCCACCAATAGCGCAGAAACCACAAGATAATCAA
>NZ_JBMOUF010000052.1:0-258 GCF_049319705.1 Janthinobacterium sp. Mn2066
GCTACCCGTGATCGACCGCGACATCCTGCTGGTGACAGATGCCCATGCGGCCTATGCTGCTTTCGCCCGGGAGACAGGCATCAGTCATCAAGCCGTCAACTTGCGCGCCGGTATCCGCGTGCGCGGCGCGGCTCACGTGCAGAACGTCAACGCTTATCGCAGCCGCTTGCGTGGATGGCTGAGCATTTTTCATGGCGTGGCGACACGTTATCTGCCCAATTACCTGGGCTGGCGCTGGATACTCGACGCCAGGCGCAT
>NZ_JBMOUF010000053.1:0-252 GCF_049319705.1 Janthinobacterium sp. Mn2066
CGCGTGCGCCTGTGTCACATCGGCAACGTTCCCGGCCGTGCCGACGACCGTATGCACCAGGCCCGACGCGGCATCGACGCCGATGTGGGCTTTCATGCCAAAGTGCCAGTCGTTGCTCTTCTTCGACTGGTGCATTTCAGGATCGCGCTTGCCGTCCTTGTTCTTCGTCGATGGCGGCGCGGCGATCAGCGTGGCGTCAACGATGGTGCCTTCGCGCATCATCAAACCTTTCTCGGCCAAGTGCCCATTGAT
>NZ_JBMOUF010000054.1:0-246 GCF_049319705.1 Janthinobacterium sp. Mn2066
GCTGGCAGGAATTGAACCCACGACCCCTTGGTTCGTAGCCAAGTACTCTATCCAGCTGAGCTACAGCCGCAAAACTTTCACATCGCTACACACTAGTACGTGTAGCCAACTACTAAAACTACGCATTAAAACTTTTTACAACAAAACCAGAAAATATCTGATTTCTAGAATTCTGGTGCGGCTGGCAGGAATTGAACCCACGACCCCTTGGTTCGTAGCCAAGTACTCTATCCAGCTGAGCTACAG
>NZ_JBMOUF010000055.1:0-243 GCF_049319705.1 Janthinobacterium sp. Mn2066
TGGAGCGGGAGAAGAGTCTCGAACTCTCGACCTCAACCTTGGCAAGGTTGCGCTCTACCAACTGAGCTACTCCCGCAGCGGAACAACATTTTACCAGAAAGCTTGCTGCACTTCCAGTACTACTTTACTACCCTTGCTAACTTGCTATCCTTGATGCAGTTCCGAAAAACTGGAGCGGGAGAAGAGTCTCGAACTCTCGACCTCAACCTTGGCAAGGTTGCGCTCTACCAACTGAGCTACTCC
>NZ_JBMOUF010000056.1:0-239 GCF_049319705.1 Janthinobacterium sp. Mn2066
GTCACATCGGCAACGTTCCCGGCCGTGCCGACGACCGTATGCACCAGGCCCGACGCGGCATCGACGCCGATGTGGGCCTTCATGCCGAAGTGCCAGTCATTGCCTTTCTTCGACTGGAGCATCTCTGGATCACGCTTGCCGTCCTTGTTCTTGGTCGATGGTGGCGCGGCGATCAGCGTGGCGTCAACGATGGTGCCTTCGCGCATCATCAAACCTTTCTCGGCCAAGTGCCCATTGAT
>NZ_JBMOUF010000057.1:0-236 GCF_049319705.1 Janthinobacterium sp. Mn2066
CGCTTTTGGGCAAGCCGTGCCTACGAAAGCGCCAACTCCTTCCAGGTTTATCGCCCGATAGACACGGGAAGCACCGCCGGTGGAGGTTGCTCATGCAAATAACTCTTGCCCGCCGCATCTGGGTGTTGGTGCTGGCATCGGTAGCGGCCGCTTTTCTTCACACGACAGCGTCTGCAGCCCCCAATGCGGGTACGACGGGACTGTCGAAACTAGTTTCTGGGATGTACGCCAGATAC
>NZ_JBMOUF010000058.1:0-236 GCF_049319705.1 Janthinobacterium sp. Mn2066
TCCCCAAGGGGATTCGAACCCCTGTACTCACCGTGAAAGGGTGATGTCCTAGGCCTCTAGACGATGGGGACAGAAAACCTGCCCTGGATGCGCTGCTTTGCATCCCGACCTTGTTACTGCTCACTACTTGCGGCTGACTGTACGCCGCACTCGAATCTAGCGTCCCCAAGGGGATTCGAACCCCTGTACTCACCGTGAAAGGGTGATGTCCTAGGCCTCTAGACGATGGGGACAGA
>NZ_JBMOUF010000059.1:0-233 GCF_049319705.1 Janthinobacterium sp. Mn2066
TGGTGGTGATAGGTGGACTTGAACCACCGACCCCAGCATTATGAATGCTGTGCTCTAACCAACTGAGCTATATCACCAGACAGACCGTTATAAACGGATGCTGGTTAAAACAGCAATGGCCCAGTTTGACTGCCGCTGGGCCATTGCAGATTGTTCCTTGGTGGTGATAGGTGGACTTGAACCACCGACCCCAGCATTATGAATGCTGTGCTCTAACCAACTGAGCTATATCA
>NZ_JBMOUF010000060.1:0-233 GCF_049319705.1 Janthinobacterium sp. Mn2066
TCCCCAAGGGGATTCGAACCCCTGTACTCACCGTGAAAGGGTGATGTCCTAGGCCTCTAGACGATGGGGACAGAAAATCTGTCCTGGATGCGCTACCCTGCATCCCGACCTTGTTACTGCTCACTACTTGCGGCCGATTGTAAAGCCGCACTCGAATCTGGCGTCCCCAAGGGGATTCGAACCCCTGTACTCACCGTGAAAGGGTGATGTCCTAGGCCTCTAGACGATGGGGA
>NZ_JBMOUF010000061.1:0-230 GCF_049319705.1 Janthinobacterium sp. Mn2066
CGATGCGCAATGCGCCGAGAAGCGAGGAGAGATTTGCACTTTGGACTTCGACATCCTCTTTGACTCGCAGGACCCAAACGTAAGTGAATTGACGGTCCAGGATGCACCAAGCCCCGGTGTGCTTGCGTGCTTCAAGGTCGCTGATGGAACGCGCAAGTGTCTGTCGTTCGTCGGCTCCAACGTCCACGGAGCGCCTCGGATCGCTGACATTGTTTACCCGGGGCAGCGGT
>NZ_JBMOUF010000062.1:0-229 GCF_049319705.1 Janthinobacterium sp. Mn2066
TGGTGGGCGGTGAGGAATTCGAATCCCCGACCCCTTGGATGTCGACCAAGTATTCTAACCAGCTGAACTAACCGCCCGTAAAACTCTATTGATCATTTTATTTTAAATGACCGCTTGCGGCTTGCGCCAGCTTAAAAAACTATTTACTGCAAATTCTGGTGGGCGGTGAGGAATTCGAATCCCCGACCCCTTGGATGTCGACCAAGTATTCTAACCAGCTGAACTAACC
>NZ_JBMOUF010000063.1:0-228 GCF_049319705.1 Janthinobacterium sp. Mn2066
AACTATGTGCTCGGCAGCCACAGCGGCAGCACTACGGCCGATATCGCGGCCCGTACGCTGAACCTGAACTTTACGGGTATCAACAAGACTTATGACGGCACTACCTCCGCTGGCGTGACGATCGGCGATGACCGCATCGCCGGGGACGCTTTGACGGTGGCCGGCAATGCCAGCTTTGCCGACAAGAATGCTGGCACGGGCAAAACCGTCAGCGTGAATGGCGTCGGC
>NZ_JBMOUF010000064.1:0-218 GCF_049319705.1 Janthinobacterium sp. Mn2066
ACCTACATCGTCGGCCAGGGCAAGAATAACGATAACCTGGGCGAGCGCCACAATGGCTGGCAATTGTCGGCCTTCCATCGCCAAGCCAAGGTCTTCGGCGGCGGCAACACCTTCGGCGTGCAATACGGCGTCGGTCCTGGTGTCGGCGGCGCCGGCAACGGCCAGATGGGCGCGTCGGGCAGCACCTTGTTCGGCTCGGACGTGAAACGTACGCGTGT
>NZ_JBMOUF010000065.1:0-218 GCF_049319705.1 Janthinobacterium sp. Mn2066
GCGGGAGTAGCTCAGTTGGTAGAGCGCAACCTTGCCAAGGTTGAGGTCGAGAGTTCGAGACTCTTCTCCCGCTCCAAAAATTCAAGCAGCAAGTTGAATGACTTGTTGCTGTAATAGTGTTAGCAGCAAAAGCTCCATGCGGGAGTAGCTCAGTTGGTAGAGCGCAACCTTGCCAAGGTTGAGGTCGAGAGTTCGAGACTCTTCTCCCGCTCCAGTTT
>NZ_JBMOUF010000066.1:0-218 GCF_049319705.1 Janthinobacterium sp. Mn2066
AGCTGGATAGAGTACTTGGCTACGAACCAAGGGGTCGTGGGTTCAATTCCTGCCAGCCGCACCAGTATGATCATCAAGACCGGATTGGACCGGGATTGATGCAAGTTTCAGGCTTCATGCAGTCCGGTGAAGTGTTGTAAGAGTTTTGCGGCTGTAGCTCAGCTGGATAGAGTACTTGGCTACGAACCAAGGGGTCGTGGGTTCAATTCCTGCCAGCC
>NZ_JBMOUF010000067.1:0-215 GCF_049319705.1 Janthinobacterium sp. Mn2066
TACTGCCCTGGAAAACCAACATGCATGCCGCCGATATTGTCAACGATAACGGTACGGTCAAATGCGGCGTTGGCGGCGCGCCAGGCGACGGTGACGTTGGCGTTGGTCAACACTTCCGGGCGACCCAGTTTGTCGTTATGGCTGGCGTAGACAGATTAATCCAGTAGGATCAACGCGATTTATTGGATTTTCTCCCAAATAAACATAGGTGTTGA
>NZ_JBMOUF010000068.1:0-209 GCF_049319705.1 Janthinobacterium sp. Mn2066
GGGAGAAGAGTCTCGAACTCTCGACCTCAACCTTGGCAAGGTTGCGCTCTACCAACTGAGCTACTCCCGCATGGAGTTTTTACTGCTTGTACTACCGACTACGCCACTACTTTACGCTACCTCCAGCAAACGCTGGAGCGGGAGAAGAGTCTCGAACTCTCGACCTCAACCTTGGCAAGGTTGCGCTCTACCAACTGAGCTACTCCCGC
>NZ_JBMOUF010000069.1:0-202 GCF_049319705.1 Janthinobacterium sp. Mn2066
GCATGCCGCCAGCGTTCAATCTGAGCCAGGATCAAACTCTTCAGTTTAATCTCTGTTACTTTGCCGTTTTACCGGCATGGCCGAACTATTTAACTAGTTCAAACCCCTCGCATTGCGAGGTGTTTGCTCACTCAAAAAACTGACAGGCCACTATTTTCATAGCGTCCTATTTCATTATTTCTTGTGAACATTTGATATTTTA
>NZ_JBMOUF010000070.1:0-202 GCF_049319705.1 Janthinobacterium sp. Mn2066
GGCGTCCCCAAGGGGATTCGAACCCCTGTACTCACCGTGAAAGGGTGATGTCCTAGGCCTCTAGACGATGGGGACCTTGGCACTACAGTTTTACCTCTACCACTTGCTACTTTACCTCTGCGCTGTTGGTGGAGGTAAGCGGGATCGAACCGCTGACCTCTTGCATGCCATGCAAGCGCTCTCCCAGCTGAGCTATACCCCC
>NZ_JBMOUF010000071.1:0-201 GCF_049319705.1 Janthinobacterium sp. Mn2066
AGGATGCGCCTGGCGTCGAGTATCCAGCGCCAGCCCAGGTAATTGGGTAGATAACGTGTCGCCACGCCATGAAAAATCCTGAGCCATCCGCGCAAGCGGCTGCGATAAGCGTTGACGTTCTGCACGTGGACCGCGCCGCGCACGCGGATACCGGCGCGCAAGTTGACGGCTTGATGACTGATGTCTGTCTCCCGGGCGAAA
>NZ_JBMOUF010000072.1:0-201 GCF_049319705.1 Janthinobacterium sp. Mn2066
TGGCGTCCCCAAGGGGATTCGAACCCCTGTACTCACCGTGAAAGGGTGATGTCCTAGGCCTCTAGACGATGGGGACCGCGGAACTACCATACAGCTACTGCACCACTTCAACGACCAAAAGTTCTTGGTGGAGGTAAGCGGGATCGAACCGCTGACCTCTTGCATGCCATGCAAGCGCTCTCCCAGCTGAGCTATACCCCC
>NZ_JBMOUF010000073.1:0-201 GCF_049319705.1 Janthinobacterium sp. Mn2066
TTGGTGGAGGTAAGCGGGATCGAACCGCTGACCTCTTGCATGCCATGCAAGCGCTCTCCCAGCTGAGCTATACCCCCCGGGCGCAGAAACACTGCTACTTCTTTTACCACTACACCAGATTGAACTGGCGTCCCCAAGGGGATTCGAACCCCTGTACTCACCGTGAAAGGGTGATGTCCTAGGCCTCTAGACGATGGGGAC
>NZ_JBMOUF010000074.1:0-201 GCF_049319705.1 Janthinobacterium sp. Mn2066
TTTTCACAACGCGAGCCGGGCGACGCGCTCAGCGTTTATCTGAAAGCCGTGATGGCGCATGACCTGGTGGTCAAGTAGGAGTATTCAAGCAGGGAAATGCCCAAGGCCAGCGCAAGCATGGACAGGTTTTCACAACGCGAGCCGGGCGACGCGCTCAGCGTTTATCTGAAAGCCGTGATGGCGCATGACCTGGTGGTCAAG